>DATNAG010000023.1:0-58351 GCA_035572835.1 Solirubrobacterales bacterium | reverse complement strand
CGGCGGCGATCAGGTTGCCGCGCTTGGCCGTGGTCGGGTGCGTCCCCTGTTTGATCCCGATGATGAAGAGCGAGAAGGAGACGATGTAGAGCGCCGTGGCGACGTCGCCACCCGGCGGGATCACCGCAAGAGGGTTCATTTCCCGGCGCCGCCTTTACCGTCGCCGGCTTTCGCATCGGCTTTGGGTTTCGGTTTTTTGGCGAACATGCCGAGCATCCGGTCGGTGACCAGGAAGCCGCCGACGATGTTGATCGCGCCGAAGGCGACGGCGATCGTGCCGATCACGTACTCGAGCCCGTCGCCGGCGTAGCCGAGGACGATCAGGCCGCCGAGCATGACGATGCCGTGGATCGCGTTGGTCTGCGACATCAGCGGCGTGTGCAGCGTGGTCGGGACCTTCGAGATGACCTCGAAGCCGACGAAGATCGCCAGCACGAAGATGGTGAGCTCGGTGAACAGGCTCATGCGGACTCCCTCCCTGCCGCCCTCTCGTTCTTGATCTCCCCGCCCTGGGTGATCAGCGCGGCGGCGAGGATGTCGTCCTCGAGGTCGACGGTGACCGCGCCCTCCTCGTCGATCAGCAGGCCGAGCAGGTTCTCCAGGTTTTTCGCGTAGAGCTGCGAGGCGGGGACCGGCATCAGGCTCGGCAGGTTGCGCGGGCCGATCACTTTGACGCCGTTCTCGACCACCGTCTCACCCGGTTTGGTGAGCTCGCAGTTGCCACCGGTCTCGGCGGCGAGGTCGACGATCACCGAGCCCGGCTGCATGCCGCGCACCGCGTCGGCGGTGATCAGCAACGGCGCCGGGCGGCCCGGGATCGCGGCGGTGGTGACGATGATGTCCTGTTTCTTCGCGTTCTCGGCGAGCGCGTCGCGCACCTGCGCGTTCTCCTCGTCGGTAAGCGGGCGGGCGTAGCCGCCCTCGCCCTCCGCGTCGGGGATGAAGTCGAGTTCCAGCGGGCGACCGCCGAGCGAGGCGATCTGCTCCCAGGCGGCGCGGCGGATGTCGAAGCCGGTGACGATCGCCCCCAGGCGCTTCGCCGTGGCGACGGCCTGCAGACCGGCGACGCCGGCGCCGAGGACGAGGACTTTCGCCGGCGGCACGGTACCCGCGGCGGTGGTCATCATGCCGAAGAAGCGGCCCGACTCACGGGCGGCGATCAGCATCGCCGCGTACCCGGCGGCGGCGGCCTGCGAGGAGAGCGCGTCCATCGCCTGGGCGCGGGTGGTCCGCGGGATCGCCTCCATCGCGAAGGAGGTGACGCCGGATGCGGCAAGACCTTTGTTGGTGTCGGCGGCGACCCAGGGGTTCAGGTGCGAGATGTAGATCTGGGAGGAGCTCAGCCGGCCGACGTCCTCGGCGCTCGGGATCGCGACCTTGAGAACGATGTCGGCGCCCCAGATCGCATCCGCGGCGGCGATCTCGGCCCCCGCGTCGGTGTACTGCGCGTCAGGATGCCCGGCGGCCTCGCCGGCCCCGGACTCGATCAGCACGTCGACTTTCTCGTTTTTCTTCAACGAGCGGACGACGTCGGGCACGAGCGCGACCCGGCGCTCCCCTTCGGCGGTCTCTTTCGGCACTCCGATCTTCACAGCGGCGCGGAACCTTATGCGATCTGTCACCCAGACGGTTTGACGCCGGCCATCGCCGCCAACCGCTCCAGCGTGTGAAGCTGCTGATCCCGCTCCAGATGGGCCGGTGAGACGATCAGCCGATCGACCCCGGCGCCGACGAAGCGCTCCACCCGTTCGGCGACTTCGGCCTCGGTCCCGACCAACGAAGTGGTGTGGACGAGCTCGTCCGGGATCGCCTCGAAGGCGCCACCGCGGTCGTCGGCCTGGAAGCGCCGCTGGACCTCGTCGGCGACCTCGCCGAAGCCGAAGCGATGCGCCAGGTCGACGTAGAAGTTCGTCTTCCGCGACCCCATCCCCCCCAGATAAAGCAGCAGGCTCGCTTTGACCAGGTTGCGGGCCGCGTCCAGATCGCCGTCGATCGCGCAGGACAGCGAGGGTGAGACCTCGAGGTCGGCGCGGGTGCGCCCGGTCGCCGCGAACCCTGCCTCGAGGTGCTCGCCCCAGCTCTCCTCGAAGTGGTCGACGGAGAAGAAGATCGGGATCCAGCCGTCGGCGACTTCGGCGGTCATCTGCACCGATTTGCGCCCGATCGCCCCGATGAACACCGGGATCGAGTTCCGCAGCGGGTGGAAGTTCAGCTTCAGCGCCTTGCCCTCGCCGCCCGGCAACGGCAGGTCGTAGTGGGGGCCGTGGTGCTCGAGCGGGCCTTCGCGGGCGATGATCTCGCGCACCACCTCGATGTACTCGCGGGTCCGTCCCCAGGGCTTCGCGTAGGGCACCCCGTACCAGCCTTCGGAGACCTGCGGACCGGACGGTCCGAAGCCGAAGAGGAAGCGCCCGCCGGAGAGTTTGTCGATCGTCGCCCCGGCCATCGCCGCGGCGGCGGGTGGGCGAGCGGGTACCTGCAGGATCGCGGCGCCCAGATTGACGGTCGTCGTCTGCCCCGCCAGCCAGGCAAGCACACTGACCACATCCGAGCCATATGACTCCGCCACCCAGATCGACTCATAGCCGAGCTTCTCGGCGGCGAGCACGGCCTCGAGTGCCTCCTCACCGGCAGGCCCGATCCCCCAATAGCCCAGATTCACCCCCAGCTTCAGCGCCATCCCGTCGCCACTGTATTGAATAGGCCAGTGTCGTCCCACGAACCGACTTCGGACGCCGGTCTCTCCAAGCAGGAGGCGGCGTCCCGCCTGCGCAAGCTGGGGCCGCCGCCGGAGACCTCCTCGCGCTCGACCTCGAGCATCATCGCGGGCAACGTCTTCACCCTCTTCAACGCGATCATCGCGGTCTTCTTCGTCCTCGATCTGGGGCTCGGGCTCTACGCCGACTCGCTGTTCGGACTGATCGCGATCATCAACTCCTACATCGGCATCCGCCAGGAGCTGAATGCGAAGAAGACGCTCGACGAAGTCGCGGTGCTGGTCGCGCCGCGCGCGCAGACGATCCGCGACGGCCAGACGGTCGAGCTGCTCGCCGAGGAGGTCGTGCCCGGGGACCTGGTCGCGCTCAGCCCGGGCGACCAACTGGTCGCCGACGGCCGCGTCACCGCGAGCCGCGGGCTCACCGTCGACGAGTCGCTGCTGACCGGCGAGGCCGACGGCATCCGCAAGGATCCGGGCGAAGAGGTGCTGTCCGGGTCCTTCGTGATCTCCGGCTCCGGCCACTACGAGATCGACGCGGTGCGCGAGGAGAGCTACGCGGGCCGCCTCGCCGGCGAGGCGAAAGCCTTCCGCCACCCGCTCTCACCCCTGCAGCAGGAGGTGAACCGGGTGATCGTCGTCTCCACCTACGCGATGCTCCCGCTCGCGGTCCTCCTGCTGGCGAGCCTGAAGATCCGCAGCGTCGGCCTGCAGAGCGCCGCCGAGACCGCGACCGCGGGCCTGGTGACCCTGATCCCCGAGGGCCTGGTGCTGCTGATGAGCGTCACCTTCGCGGTCGCCGCGGTGCGACTGGCCCGTCGCGACACCCTGATCCAGCAGATGAGCGCGACCGAGAGCCTCGCCTCGGTCGACACGATCTGCGTCGACAAGACCGGCACCCTGACCGAAGGGAAACTGCGACTGGCCGAGGTCGAGTTCGCCGACGATGTCGACCCGGCCGTCGGCGCGGCGGTGCTCGGTCGCTTCGCGGCCAGCGCCGGCAACCGCAACCAGACCCTGGAGACGATCGCCGAGCGCTATCCCGGCGACCCCGGGTCGGTGAGCGCCGAGGTCCCCTTCTCCTCCGAGTGGAAGTGGTCGGGCCTCTCGCTCGACGGCAACGGGGCCGGGGCCGGGACCTTCGTGCTCGGAGCTCCCGACATCCTCGAAGAGACGGGCGCCCTGGTGCTGCCCCCGGGGCTGGCGGCGAAGCTGGCCGAGGAGACCTCCGCCGGGCGTCGCGTGGTCGCCTTCGGGCAGAGCGCCGAGGCCCTCCCCGCCGACGCCGCGGCCGCCCCGGCGCCGCGACTACGGCCGGTCGCCCTGATCGTGCTCGAGGAGACGCTGCGCGAGGACGCCGCCGAGACGATCGCCTTCATGCGCGAGGAGGAAGTCGACCTGAAGCTGATCTCCGGTGACGCGGCGGCGACGGTGACGGCGGTCGCCTACGCGGTCGGGGTGCCGCGCGACGCGGGTGTGGTCGAGGGACCGGACCTGCCGACCGACGCCGACGCCCTGCAGGAGGTGGCGCTCGCCAACACGATCTTCTGCCGGATCAAGCCGGACCAGAAGAAAGCGCTGGTCGCGGCGCTGGTGGCCGCCGGCCGCTATGTGGCGATGATCGGCGACGGGGTCAACGACGTGCCGGCGCTGAAGCGGGCGCGTATGGCGGTGGCGATGGGCTCGGGGACGCAGGTGACCAAAGGCGTCGCCGACGTAGTCCTGCTCAAGGACCAGTTCAAACGCCTGCCCGAGGCGGTCGGCGAGGGGCGCCGGATCGCCCGCAACATCCACCGCCTCGGCCGTCTCTACATGACCAAGTCGGTCTACGCGGCGACCTTGATCGTGCTCGTCGCCGTGCCCGGCTTCGCCTTCCCCTTCCTCCCCCGCCACCTCACCATGGCCGCCTTCCTGACGATCGGCATCCCCTCCTTCGTGCTCGCCCTGGCGCCCTCCGACGGGCCGCTCTACCGCGGTCGGCTGATCCGCGCCCTGGCCGCCTTCGCGATCCCGGCCGGGGTGGCGACGGGGATCGCCTCGATCATCTCCTGCTTCCTCGTCAACACCGTCGCCGGGGGCGGCCTGGCCGCCGGGCGGACGGCGGCGACGACGACGCTGATCGTCCTCGGGCTCGCCTTCGTCCTGCTGCTGGAGCGCGGCCCCGGCCGCGAGGGCAACGCGGTGCAGAGCTACATGCTGGCGATGGTCGCCGGGCTCGGCGCCCTCTACGCGCTGATCCTGGCCGCCGCCCCGGTGCGTGAATTCTTCGAACTGGAAATCCTCGACGCAACCGACTGGTTCCTCTCCCTGCTCGCCGCCGCGATCGGCCTGACGATCGCCGCGCTGGTCTGGCGCCTGCCGGTGATCGTGCGCTGGGAAGCCGAGATCGACGAACCCGAGGAGCCGAAGAGTCCGATGGAGGAGTCCCGGCAGGCTGCGTAGGGACGCGTCGGCGTCGGGACGGTGACGGCCCGTGCCTCTGCGGTCGGGGGTGGCAGGCCCGGGCGTCTCGGAGGCGACCCGGCAGGCTGAGGCCGCCCACGAGACGCCCGGGACGGCGAATTTCGGGGAGGTCCGCTACAGGGACGGGCCGTCTGTCACGGGGATGTGAGGTTCTCCGGAAGGCCGCCACGGTCCCAGACCGGTCGTCCCGACGCCGGTGCGATCGAGCCGGTCATAGGCGGCATAAGTGCACCGGCGCCGCGGGCGCCGTCACGGTTCCGCAACGCCCCGGCGGTCGACTGTGCACTTGTCCACACCCTGGTGTGGACAAGTGCACAGTCGGCGTGGGCCCTGCCCGGAGGCGTCACAGCTTCGGGCGTCTCCCTCGTTCCCGGCATCTCCCTCACGGGCACGCCGTCCATCCGGACCGTCCATCGGGATAGTCGGGAGCGGGTTTTTCTTGACTTTGGGCCATGCCCGGAGCGGGTAGTCGTCCTTAGCGTGAGAGCATGGCGACGACCTTGAATCCGGCCCGTCCCTTTCCCGGCGCCGGCGTGTACCCGCTCGATTCGGGGCACTTCGACGAGGCGTTCGCCAAGACCGGCACCGCGCGCCCTCCCTACGCGACGGTGATCGACGCGCTCGCGCGGCATGACCTGGTGGAGCTGCGCGAGCGCGTCCGGTCGAACATCGAGGAGATCGGCCTCTCCTTCGGCCCCGGCAACCCGATGGTGGTCGACCCCGTCCCCCGGGTGATCGACGCGACCGAATGGGAGGCGCTCGAAGCGGGCCTGCTGCAGCGGGCGCGGGCCCTCAACGCGTTCCTGCTCGACGCCTACGGCGACCAGCGGATCTTCGAGGAGGGGATCGTCCCGCGCCGCTTGCTGGAGACCTCGCAGGGGTACGAGCCGCTCATGAGAGGACTGCTCGACCCGGGCGTCCCGCCCGCGACGGTCGCGGGGATGGATCTGATCCGCGATGCCGAGGGCGAGTTGATGGTGCTCGAGGACAACCTGAGGATGCCTTCCGGGGCGGCCTACGCGATCGCCGTGCGCGAAGTCGTCGGGCCGGAGTTCGGTCCGGAGGCGACCGCCGGGCTGCGCCGCCCCGATGGCTACGTCGCCCGCCTCGGCGAGGCGATCCGCGCCGCCGCGCCCTCCCAGCACGCCGCCGAACCGGCGGCCGCGATCCTCTCCGACGGCCCCGAAAGCGGCGCCTACTACGAGCACGAGCGACTCGCCCGCGAACTCGGGCTGCCGGTCGTCACCCCCGGCCGGCTCTCCTGCACCCGCGGCCGGCTGCATGCCCAGATCGGTCGCAAGCAGGTCCAGATCGACGTCATCTACCGGCGGCTCGACGAGGATCGCCTCAGCGACCGCGGCGGCGCCCTGACCGAGCTGGGCAAGCTCCTCGCCCCGGCCCTCCGGTCCGGGCGCCTGCGCTGCGTCAACGCGATCGGCACCGGCCTCGCCGACGACAAGCTCGCCCACGCCTACGTCGCCGAGATGATCCGCTTCTACCTCGGCGAGGAACCGCTGCTGCGCTCGGTCCCCAGCTACGACCTCTCCGACCCGGAGGCGCGCGAGGAGGTGATGGGGCGGCTCGACGAGCTGGTGATCAAGCCGCGCGACGGCTTCGGCGGGCACGGGGTGACGATCATGCCGCTCGCCACCGAGGGCGACCGCCGCAAGACGATCGGACTCGTGCGGCGCCGGCCGGAGCGCTTCGTCGCCCAGGAGCTGGTGCCGCTCTCCACCCACCCGACCGTGGTCGGCGCCGGGATCGCCCCGCGCCGGGTCGACCTGCGGCCCTACGTGGTCAGCCCCGCGGCGGGCGAGGCGTCGGTGATGCAGGGCGGGCTCACCCGCTACGCCAAGGCGGCCGACGAGATGGTGGTCAACAGCTCCCAGGGCGGCGGCAGCAAGGACACCTGGGTGCTCGGCCCTCCTGCGGACGTGGTATGAAGCGACGCTCCTTGGCATCCCGGCAACAACGTCCTCTGATCGGGGTCACCACCTCTGAGGTGCGCCCCAAAGAGCGGGTCGAGCCCGTCCCCGAGGGCGACCCGACCGGCAAAGAGATGGCGCTCGGGATCACCTACCTGAAGGCGATCGAGGAGGCGGGCGGGCTGCCGATGGTGATGCCGCCGCTGGGCAGCGAGGCGATCGAGCCGCTGCTCGACCGGCTCGACGGGATCTGCCTCTCCGGCGGCCCCGACATCGACCCGGCGCTCTACGCGGCCGAACCGCACCCGGAGCTGGGCCCGACCGAGCCCGAGCTCGACCGTTTCGAGCTCGCCGTCGCCGCCCGTGCCGACGCCCGCGAGATGCCGATACTGGCGATCTGCCGGGGCACCCAGGCGCTCAACATCGTCCGCGGCGGGGCGCTCCACCAGCACCTGCCCGACCTCTCGACCGAGCTCGCCCACCGGCAGACCAACCCCGGCAGCGAGCCCAGCCACCCGATCGCGGTCGACCCCGACTCGAAGCTGGCCGCCGTGCTCGGCGGCGACGCGCTGGAGCTCGACGACGTCAACTCCTTCCACCACCAGGCCATCGACCGGCTCGGCGACGGACTGCGGGTCAGCGCCCGCGCCCCGGACGGGACGATCGAGGCGATCGAGGACCCGAGCCGGCGCTTTCTGATCGGCGTCCAGTGGCACGCCGAGACGCTCGTCCACCGGGCGGCCGAGGCGGATCTCTTCCGTCGCTTCGTCGAGGCCTGCCGCGACGACGGCGCCGAGTACGAGCGGGCCGCGGCGCGGCGCGAGGTCGCGTGACGACGGAGTCCTCCGGGGCGACGTTGCCGGCCTGGGCGACCTGGGCCGAACCAGACGAGCAGGGCGGATACACGGTCGGGATCGAGGAGGAGGTGATGCTCCTCGACCAGCTGACCTGGGCGCTCGCCCACCGGATCGACTCGGTCCTGCCGCGGCTCCCGCACGGCCGCACCAACAGCTTCACCGCCGAGACGCACGGCTCGGCGCTCGAGATCCAGACCGGCGTGCACGGCTCGATCGAGTCCGCGGTGGAAGAACTGGGAGCGCTGCGGAAGGAGCTCGACGACACCCTGAAGCCGCTCTCGATGCGGGCGGCGAGTGCCGGAACCCACCCCTTCGCGGTCTGGCAGGAGATCGTCGTCTCGGCGGGCGAGCGCTACCAGTTCGTCTACGGCTCGATGCGCGAGCTGGCCCGCCGCGAGCCGACCTTCGGCCTCCACGTCCACGTCGGCGTGCCCGACGCCGAGCAGGCGATCCACGCCGCCAACCGCCTGCGCACCGAGCTGCCGCTGCTGCTGGCGCTCTCGGTCAACTCACCGTTCTGGCAGGGCCGCGACACCGGCCTCGCCTCGGCGCGGACGCCGCTCTTCCAGGCCTTCCCCCGGGTCGGCGTGCCGCGCGCCTTCCAGAGCTACGAGGAGTACGTCGAGTCGGTCGACGTGCTGATCCGCTCCGACGCGGTACCGGAGCCGACCTTCCTCTGGTGGGACGTGCGCCCGCAGCCGCGCTTCGGCACGGTCGAGGTGCGGATCATGGACGCCCAGACCACCCTCGCCGACACCGCCGCGATCGCCGCCCTGGTCCAGTCGATCGTGCGGCTCGAGGTCGAGGAAGGAGCGAAGACCTACGACTGCGGGGTCCCGCCCGAGGTGCTCGACGAGAACCGCTTCCTCGCCGCCCGCGACGGCATGGACGCCGAGCTGATCGCCCACGAGCTCGACCAGCGGCTGCCCGCCAGGGCGCTGCTCGAAGACCTGCTGGTGCTCTGCCGCCCGCACGCCGAAGACCTCGGCTGCGCAACCGAGCTCGACTCCGTCGCCCGCCTCGCCGAGCGCACCGGCGCCCGCCGCCAACTCGAGCTGAGCCGCAGCCTCGGCTCCCTCCCCCGCGTCGTCGCCGTCCTCGCCGACGACTTTCTCGCCGGCGCGTAGTCGACTTTCACCTTGCCAGGGCAAGGTGAACTGGACAGCGCTAAATATCGAGGGCGCCGAAGTCGGCGGGCGCGATCACGAACTGGCTGACGACCAGGTTCGCGCAGAGTTTCGAGACGCCGTCGCGGATCCGGTCGATCCGGACCTCGATCACCGCGGTGCTGCGGCCGGCGTGAAGCGGGCGGGCGTCGGCGACGATTTCGTCGCCGAGCCGGCCGGCGCCGAAGACGTTGAGCTTCAGCTCGATCGTGGTGAAGTCGAAGCCGGGCGGGATCGCACGGAAGGTGGCCCAGGCGGCGACGGTGTCGCCGAGGGCGGTCCAGACGCCGCCGTGGACGAAGCCACCGGGGTGCAGATGGCGGCTCTCGACGATGATCCGCCCGCGGGCGTGCTCGTCCTCGATCTCCAGCGGCTCGATGCCGAGATCGGCAGGGAAGCTGCCCACCGCGAACTCGCGGATGTCCTCGGGCTTGACCTGGGAGAGATCGGCCATTGGTCGGTATGTAAACAAGAAGTGACCCCCAGCGGGGGCCACTTCGTCACACAGTCCCGATTCGCCGAACGCTCAGACGCGTTCGACGATCATCGCCTTGCCCTGACCGCCGGCGACGCACATCGTCTCCAGGCCGACCTGCTTGTCGTCGGTCTCCAGGCCGTTCAGCAGCGTGCCCATGATGCGCGCACCGGTCATCCCGAAGGGGTGACCGAGGGCGATCGCGCCGCCATGCGTGTTCAGCTTGTCCTCGTCGATCCCGCACTCGTCCATGATCGGGATCACCTGGGCCGCGAAGGCCTCGTTGAGCTCGACCTTTTCGACGTCGCCGATCGTCATCCCGGCACGGTCGAGGACCTTCTTCACCGCCCCGATCGGGGCGACGCCCATCAGCTCCGGCTCGTTGCCGTAGGTGGCGGCGGTGATGATCCGGGCGCGCGGCTTCAGGCCCAGCTCCTTGGCCTTGGTGTCGCTCATGAGCAGCACCGCGGCGGCGCCGTCGTTCAGCGGGCAGGAGTTGCCGGCGGTGACCCCGCCGCCGCCGAATGCCTCGGGCAGTTCGGCGAGCTTCTCCAGGGTCGACGAGGCGCGGGGGCCATCGTCCTTGGCGACGACGGTGCCGTCGGCCAGGGTGACCGGCACGATCTCGCGGTCGAAGAAGCCGTCCTCCTGCGATTTGACCGCCAGTTCCTGCGAGCGCTGGGCGAACCTGTCCATGTCCTCGCGCTTGACGCCGTACTTGTTGGCGACGTTGACCGCGGTGATGCCCATGTCGATGTAGGCGTTCGGCTGGCCGTTCTCGCCGATCAGGTTCTGGTCACGGTCGTCGACGCGCACCGGCTCCGATGCTTCGTTGAAGCGGCTCACCCACTCCACCCCGACCGCCAGGTAGGCGTCGCCCTCGCCGGCCTTGATCGCGTTGCCGGCGTGGCGGATCGCGTCGAGGCTGGAGGAGCAGTACCGGGAGACGGTGACGCCGTTGACGGTCTGCGGCAACTTCTCCGAGAGCAGGGAGATGATCCGGCCCATGTTGAAGGCCTGCAGGCCCTGCGGCATGCCGACGCCGCAGAAGACGTCCTCGATCAGGGCGGGATCGACGTCGGGATTGCGCTCGAGCAGCTGGTCGACCACGAAGGCGCCCATCTCCTCGGGACGCAGCGAGGCCAGCGAGCCCTTGAAGGCGCGGCCGATCGGCGTGCGGATGGTGTCGACGATTACTGCTTCGGGCATCTCTGGCGCCTCCTTGGGCGAATGGTGCTGGGTCTTTAACCGACCGGCAGCGTAGTGGAACGCGAGGTCGGGCTGATTGACTGGTCGGTCAATCTATTGTGACATTTGTCACCTCCCAGGCGTCAGCATCCACGATCTCGGGTACATTCGGCAGATCCAACCCGCCTGGGAATGCGGGCAGACGCCGCCAAGCGGCACGGAAAGGAGGCCTCGACATGCCTGAGGGCTACTGCGTGAAAGAGCGCAAGAAGGTCGAGATCAAAGACGCCAAACAGGTGACGATGAAGAACGGTCGTCCGGCGATCCAGGGCGTCTGCCCTGACTGCGGGACGAAAATCTTCAAGATCGGCAAACTCGAGGTCTAGCCGCGCACGCTGGGCGCACCCGGGACAGAGTCCTACGAGGGGAGGCGCACTCCGACGGCGGCCCAGGCGGTCGCGGCAGCCTCCGACGCCCCGCTCACCCCGAGCTTCGCGTAGGCGCCTTGCAGGTGCTTCTCGACGGTTCGGGGTGAGAGGCCCATCACCCGGGCGATGTCCGGGCCGCGCCGACCGAGCGCGAGCCAGCGCACCGCCTCCGCCTGGCGGCGGGTGAGCCCCAGCCCTTCCAGCGAGGGCACGCTCAGCCCGCTGACGTCGGGCTCGATCACCAGCATCTCACTCCCTCCTTCCGGGCCGCGCAGGACGCGCAGCGAGAGCGGCCCGTCGGCGCTGTCGACGACCAGCGGCTCGGTCGCCGCGGTGCCCGCCTCGCGACGGGCGGCGAGCGCCGCGGTCAGCTCGGGGTCCAGCCGCTGCCGGCTCTCGCCGCCCAGCGGGCCGCCGAGCAGGCGACGCCCGGCGGGGGTGGCGAGGTCGACGCGCCCGTAGCGGTCGACCACGATCACCGCCGTGCCGACCTGCTCGAGGTTCGCCTCCAGCGCCGCGATCGTCGCCTCGCGCGCCGCCGCCAGCTCGGCGTTGCGATAGGCCTGGATCAGGTGCGGGCGGGCGGTGGCGAGCCCGGCGACCTCGCGGTCGGTGAAGTCGGAGCGGGCCCGGGTGAGGGCGAGGCCGATCACCACCGGCGGCCGCGACGGGAGACTGAACGCGCACTGGTACTCGGCCTCGATCTTGCCGTAGAACTCGCGGTAGAGCGGCAGCCGGTGGTACTCGGCGCGGGTGAGGAAGTCGGAGATCCGCCAGGGTCGGCCGTCGCGGGTGCGGCGCATGTAGGCGAGCACCGGGTTTTCCACGGCCAGCTCCCGGAAGACCTCGACCAGCTCCGGGCTGACCTCCAGGACCGGGTCGGTCGTCCACCAGGAACCGAGCGGGTCATCGTCCATCTCGTTATAGGAGACGACGTCGGCGGGGACGAATTCGCGCAGCAGGACCGGGATCCCGTGGCGAAAATCGTCGAGATTCTCGAAGGCGTGAGCGTTGCCGATCAACTCGGCAAGGGAGACGGACACCGACGGAAAAATATCCTCGCCCGGCCGATCGGGGAAGCGTGAACCTTCTCGATGCCTCTCCCGTAGACAATCCAGCGATGACCGGTATGACCCGTGAGCGTGATGTGCGCGAGGCCTACGCCGCCCATTCGGGCGAGCTGTACGGCTTCGCCGTGCGCTCGCTCGGCGACGCCGGACTGGCCGAAGAGGCGGTGCAGGAGACCTTCCTGCGCGCCTGGAAAGCGGGCGAGCGCTTCGATCCCGAGATCGGCAGCCTCCGCACCTGGCTCTTCGCGATCCTCCGCAACGTGGTGATCGATCTCGGCCGCGCCCGCGCCTCCCGACCACGGGTCGCCGAGGGCGGGGTCGAGCCGTCGGTCGAACCGCTGGAGCAGGCACTGCTCGCCTGGCAGGTCGAGGAGGCGATGCGGCGGATCGGCGAGGACCACCGCCGGGTGCTGCTGGAGACCCACTTCCGCGCCCGTCCCTACTCCGAGGTCGCCGCCGAGCTCGGCGTCCCCGAGGGGACGATCAAGAGCCGCGTCTATTACGGCCTGAAGGCACTGCGGGTGGCATTGGAGGAGATGGGCTATGAGGGCTGACGACCACCGCGACTGGAAGCTCTCGCTGGGCGCCTACGCGCTCGGCGACCTCCCCGCCGACGAGCGGGCGGCGATCTCCGCGCATCTCGAGGGCTGCGCCGAGTGCCGCGCCGAGCTGCGCGAGCTGGAGGGCGTCGCGGCGCTGCTGCCGCTCGCCGACCCGGCCCGGATCGAGCAGCCGACGGTGCGCCCGCCCGCCGACCTCGGTGCCCGGATCGAGGCGCAGATCGCCGCCGAAAGCTCCAGGGAGGGGCGCGAGCGGCGGCGCCGTCGGGTCCGCCTCTGGGTGGGCGGCGCCGCCGCCACCGCCGCCGTCGCGGCGATCCTGGCGCTGGTCGTGCTGCCGGTCGGCGGGGAAAATTCGCCCGCCCAGCAGGTCAGATTCGCCTCCGTGCCGAATGGGGTGAGCATCCACGCAACCCTCGAACCCCACGCCTTCGGCACCGAGATCCACATGTACGTGAAGGGCGTCCGCTCCGGCACGCTCTGCCGCGTCTTCCTCAAGGACGACAGCGGCCGCACGTACCCGGCCGGGAGCTTCCGCTACCGCTGGGGAGACGACTCCGAGGCCGAGCTCTCCTCGGCGCTCGATCTCTCCCAGGCAGCGGCGCTCGGTGTCCACGCAGGCGGTCGTACCTTCGTGGCGCCGATCAGCTCGGCGACCGCGCTGGCCGGTGGGGCGGGCATCGATCTGACGTGAGGCCGCTCACACGCGTTCGCACTCTCCCGTACATGCGCCGGAGAAGTGCGAACGCACTGGGGGTGGCGCTGGCCGTGGCGCTTCTCGGGGCGGGCGTGGCCGGCTGCGGCGGTGGTTCTTCGAGCACCGCCGGCAGCTCGCCGACCAAGTCGACGACCACCTCCCTCCCGCCGGTGGCCAAACCGCCGCCGAACGCCGAAGAAGGGACCGTCTTCGTCTCGCTCGGCAGCGTCGCCGGACTCGGTCAGGTGCTGGTCGACTCCGAAGGCCACACCCTCTATGCCTTCAGCAGCGACAGCGCCACGAAAGCGACCTGCGAAGGGGCCTGTGCGCAGGCTTGGCCCCCGCTGCTGGTCGCGCACGGCGAGCCGCACCCCTCGAACGGCGCCGGCGCCTCCCACCTCGGCACGATCGATCGCGCCGACGGCACCCGCCAGGTCACCTACGCCGGTCACCCGCTCTACACCTACAGCGGCGACCAGCAGCCAGGCGAAGCGAGCGGCGCCGGCTCCACCGCGTTCGGCGGCACCTGGACCCCCCTCAAAGGCTCCGGCGCCCCGGCGGGCTAGGAGGAATGGCGAAACTCGGGTGTGCGGCCGGGGGGAGGGGGAAGGGTCCGGGCTCCTGCGACCGGGGACGGCGAGGGTCCGGGCCCCTGCGGCGGGGACGGCGGGCCCGGGCGTCCCGGAGGCGACCCGGGCAGGCTGAGGCCGCCTCCGAGACGCCCGGGTCGGGAGGTTTTCGGGGGGGACTGGCGCAGGGACGGTGTCCCTGCGGGGAGACGTCGCAGGGACGGCACGTTGCAGGGATGTCGGGAACGCCACGGAGACGCCACACATCCCCATGACCCCTCCGGCGGCGTCCGACTTTACCCGCCATATATGGCAGGTAAAGTCGGACGCTGGCCGGGGCGCGGCCCCACCTGTCGCGTCCCTCCTGGGTAGACGTGACGTTCCGCGCGTCTCGCGCACCTCTCCACGCGCTTCCCGACGGGACCCGCAAGGAACCCGCACCCTCACTCCCCCCACGGACCCGGCCATCTCGGAGGCGGCCTCAGCCTGCCCGGGCCGCCTCCGAGATGGCCGCGTCCCTTACCCGTCCCGCCAAGGCGGCACCGTCCCTCCCCGTCCCGCCGAAAGGCAGGGTTGACTGGGCGCCCAGCGAGGGGGTCCCGCCGAACTAGGCGTCTTCGGGAGTGCCCTGGGCGCGCTTGCGGTAGGCGAGCATCGGTGGGGCGATCGCGCGGATCTCGGCCAGCAGACGGGCGGAGAGCTCGCCGGGATCCTCGTCGGGCCGCGGCTGACCGCCCGCGGGATCGAAGAAGCGGACCTTGACGTGGGGGCGGCGGGGGAAGCCGGTGAGATCGGCGGTGCCGGTGATGGCGACACAGGTGACGTGCGCCTCGGGCACTTCCAGCGCCAGGCGGCCGACGCCGCTGCGCGCCCGCATCTCGCGGCCTTTCGAGCGAGTGCCCTCGGGAAAGACCCCGACGCAGGCGCCTTCGCAAAGCGCCGTCACCGCGTTGGCGAGCGCCTGGGCGTCGCCCGCGCCGCGCACGATCGGGATCTGCCCCATCCCGTCGAGCACCCAGTGCAACCCCTTCACGTCCCACAGGGTGGATTTCGCCAGCGCCCGGATCATCCGCCGCTTGCGCGCCGCGACGCCGATCATCACCGGGTCCCAATGGCTGTCGTGGTTACCGACGATCAGCAGCGGGCCGCTCGCGGGTAGGGTCTCGACCCCGCTGACCTCCAGCCGTGCCCAACGGGCGACCGGGAGGTTTACGGCCATTGCAATGCGGTAGGTGCGGGTGGGCTCGCGCATGCCGGGGGCGGCAAGCGTAGTGGTTGAGCCGCCGGCTCGAAGTTCCCCCTCTGAATCCGCAAATTACGAACTAAAGTGTCTAGCGTGTCGCAAAAGCCGCTCGAGTTGATCCTTGCCAGGAACCTGATGTCGGCGCTCTCCACCCCGGCCTTCCTGGTCGACGAGGGCGGCCTGCTCGTGTTCTTCAACGAGGCCGCCGGGACGCTGCTCGGCAAGGGCTTCGAGGAGGTCGGCCACGTCGGCCCGGAAGAGTGGGGCGGCCTCTTCGGCCCCTATGACGCGGCGGGCGAGACGATCCCCTACGAGGAGCTACCGGTGGTCTGCGCGGTCCGCGCCGGACGCCCTGCCCACGCCAGCTTCGGCGTCCGCGCCTTCGACGGCCGGCTGCACGCGGTGGAATGCACGGCCTTCCCGATCCTCACCGCGCACGGCTCGCAAGGGGCGATCGCGATCTTCTGGCCGGTCGAGGAGGACCTTCCGACCGAGGCGATCGCCGCCGCGGCCGCCAACGCCGAGCCGAACGGGGCCGGCGCGTGAAGGTCGACCTCTGGGGAACGCGCGGTTCGGTCCCCTCCCCCGGCCCGGAGACGATCCGCTATGGCGGCAACACGTCATGCGTCGGCGTCACCCTCTCCGACGGCTCGCTGCTCGCCCTCGACGCCGGCACCGGGATCCGCAACCTGGGCCTGGCGCTGCCGACCGACATCACCCGCCTTCACATCCTTCTCACCCACCTTCACCTCGACCACATCCAGGGCCTCGTCTTCTTCGAGCCACTGTTCCGTTCCCAGGCGGAGGTCGTGATCTGGGGCCCGGCCTCGCCCGAGGCCAGCCTCCGCGACCGGATCGCCCGCTACATCTCGGCGCCGCTCTCCCCGGTCGAGGTGCGCGAGCTGCCCTGCGACGTCACCTTCCGCGCCTGCCCGGAGGAGCTGGAGATCGGCTCGGCGCGGATCACCGCCGCCTCGGTCGCCCACCGCGGGCCGACGCTCGGCTACCGGATCGAGGACGCGGGCGCGGCGCTCGCCTACATCCCCGACCACGAGCCGGCGCTCGGCGCCGACCTGGAGGCGCTCGAGCCGGAGTGGATCTCCGGCTTCGCCCTCGCCCAAGGCGCCGACCTGTTGATCCACGACGGCCAATACGCCGACGACGAGTACGCCGCGCACCTCGGCTGGGGCCACTCGGCGCTCTCCCACTCGCTCGCCTTCGCCCGGCGGACCGACGCGCGGCGCACCGTCCTGACCCACCACGACCCGATGCACTCGGACAAGTGGCTCGACGCGCACGCCGCCCGGGCGGCCGCCGACTGGGAGGCGCGTGGTGGCGCCGCCGGAGCGATCGAGGTCGGCCGCGAGGCAACCAGGTACGAGGTCGACCCGGCGACGGGCGAATTCGCCCTCGCGGAAGAGCCGGTGGCGGCGGGCGCATGAGCCCGATCGACACCGCTCCGATCGACGCGGCGGCAGCGCGCTCGGAGCTGATCGCCCGCGCGCTCGCCAGGGCCACCGCGGCGCACGCCGGCCAGGTCCGCAACGGCAGCGGCGGGCTCCCGTACATCGAGCACCCGCGGATGGTCGCCGCCACCCTCGCGGCCCGCGACTACGACGAGACGACGCTCGCGGCGGCGCTCCTCCACGACGTGATCGAGGACTCCGACGCCACGGTCGAGGACCTGCGCGGCGAATTCGGCGACCAGGTCGCCGACCTCGTCGCCGCCCTCTCCGACGATGAATCGATCGATTCCTACCGCGACCGCAAGGACGAGCACCGCGGCCGCGTGGCAGCGGTCGACGGCGACGCGCTGGCGATCTACGCCGCCGACAAGCTGACGAACATGACCACGCTCCACGCCGCAATCGAAGCCGAAGGGATGCGGGTCGCCGACGAGTACAACGTGCCGATCGGGTTGAAGCTCGAAGTCTGGGCAGCGGACGCCGCGATGCTGCGCGACGCGGCCCCGGACCTGAGCCTGCTCGACCCGCTCGACGCGGCGATCAGCCGTCTCGCGGCGGATCTAGGAGCGGCAGCCCCTCGTCCCTGTACCTGAGCCGCCGCTTCAGCGGCAGCACCGCCCAGAGCACGACGAACATCGTCAGCACCAGCACCGTGGTGACCACGGTGGTCGCGACGGTGCCGAAGAGGACGTTGGTGATCAGCATGACCGCGCAGGTCATCGCCAGTGCCAAGGTGGCGAGCCCGGCGATCGCCAGTCGGTTGGAGACGAAGACGAGGCGGTGCTTCTGCTGATAACGGAAGGTCAGCCGGTGATAGGCGGAGGGGGCGATCAGGAGCCCCGCCGCAAGCGCCGTCAACAGCAGGGTGACGAAGTAGATCTTTTTGTCGAATTCGCTGGTTTTGGTGAAGTTCTGCTGGAACGGGACCGCGAGCAGGAACGCGAACAGCACCTGGACGCCGGGCAGCGCGACGCGGAGCTCCTGCAGCAGCTCGCTGAGGTTGCGGTCGAGCCGTTCCTCCTCGGTCTCGTCGCGACCCGAGGGACGCCCCTCGTCCTGGTCGGACCCGCTCTGCTCGTGTTCGTTTTCGGCGCGCTCTGAATCGGGCACATGTTGACCATATGAGACGCGCGGGGGTCGCCTTGGCATTGATCTTGCTGACCGTTATCGCCGGCGGCTGCGCGAGCGATCGGACACAGCTGGCGCCGGCGTTCAAGGCCGACCTGATCAGGAAGCTGGACCCGCCGGATGGATGCCAGGCGGTCCAGGAAGAAGGACAGGGCCGGGTGAGCGGATTCGCCGGCGGCAGCGCCAGGCTCCCGCGGAGCATGACCCCGGAGCTGGAGAGGAACCTCCCGCGGATACTGGAGGAAGACATCGAAGCCCTGGACGGGTTCGCGGCCGAAGCCGAAGTCTGCGCCACGGGCTAGACACGTAAGCCGTTGTTCAGGTTGAGGTGGATCTGGGGTACGAGTTCGGCATGTCCGGCAAGACCGCCGTCGTGCTCTTCACCCGGGACCTGCGGGTCACCGACAACCCGGCGCTCTGGGCCGCCTCGCGGGCGGAGCGGACGGTGCCGCTGTTCGTCCTCGACGAGAAGATCCTCCGGTCGCGGTTCGCGGCGCCGAACCGGGTGGCCTACATGCGCGAGGCGCTCATCGACCTCGACGGCCGGCTGAAGGCGATGGACGGGCGGCTGTTCATCCGTCGCGGGCAGGTGGTCGAGGAGGCGATGAAGGTGGCGCGGGAGTGCGGCGCCGAGGAGCTCCACCTGGCCGCCGACTGGAGTTCCTACGCGCGCGGGCGGGAGCGACGCCTGCGTGAGGCGTGCGCCGCGGCCGGGATCGACCTCACCGCCCACCCCGGGGTGACGATCCTCGACCCCGGCGCGGTGACCCCCACCGGCGGCGACCACTTCAAGGTCTTCAGCCCCTATCACCGGGCCTGGGGCACGGCGCCCTGGCGCGAGGTCCTCGGCGCGCCGCGCAAGTTGAGCGTGCCGCCGAACCTCGCCGCGGGCGAGCTGCCGGCCCTGGACGAACTCACCGACGGCACGCCCTCCCCCGACCGCCGACCGGGCGGGGAGACCGAAGGCCGCAAGCGCATGCAGGCCTTCCTCCGCGACCGGATCGCAAGCTATGAAGAGGGCCACGACGACCTGGCGAGCAAGGGCACCTCGCACCTCAGCGCCGACATCCGCTGGGGGTGCGTGAGCCCGCTCGAGCTCGCGGCGCGGGCGCGCGAGGCACGTGGCGGCGGACCCTTCGTGCGGCAGCTCTGCTGGCGCGACTTCCACCACCAGGTGCTGGCGGCCTTCCCCTCCCTCCCCCGCCGCGACTACCGCTCGCGCGGCGACCGCTGGAGCCGCTCGGAGAAGGTCTTCGAGGCCTGGCGCCAAGGCCGCACCGGCTACCCGCTGGTCGACGCCGGGATGCGCCAGCTGGCCGCCGAGGGCTACATGCACAACCGCGCCCGGCTCACCGTCGGCTCCTTCCTCACCAAGGACCTCTACGTCGACTGGCGCAAGGGCGCCTGGCACTTCTGGGACCTGCTCGCCGACGGCGAGATCGCCAACAACTCCGGCAACTGGCAGTGGGTCGCCGGGACCGGCAACGACACCCGCCCGCAGCGGGTGCTCAACCCGGTGCGCCAGGCGGAACGATTCGACCCCGACGGCATCTACGTGCGCCGCTGGGTGCCGGAGCTGGCCGGCGTGCGCGGCAAGGCGATCTTCCGGCCCTGGCTGATGGAAGGCTTCGAGGATCTCGACTACCCCGAGCCGATCGTCGACCACGACGACGCCGTCGCCGCGTTCCGCGCCCGCCGCGAATCCTGAGAGGATCCGCCGATGGGACGGCTCGCCGTCATCCTCGGCTCCAACGCGCTCGGCCCGGGCGGCGGCGAGATCGCCGCGGCGGCGGCCGAGCACGGCGCCGCGGTTGTCCAGCGGCACGGCGGCGCCGACGCCTTCGTCCTCCCCCACGAGATCGACTACCCCGCCATCCTGCGGCCGCTGGTCGAGCAGGGCTGCGACCGGGTGCTCGCGATCGCCTCGGTCGGCAGCCTGCGCGCCGACCTGCCGGTCGGCAGCTTCGTCTGCCCGGACGACTTCATCGCCCTCCACGTCGGGCTGTCGATCTTCGCCGACCACCGCGCCCACACGGCCCCCGGCTTCGCACCGCGCTGGCGCCGCGAACTGGTCGCGGCCTGGGGAGCCGATGGCGAGGCGGCGGTCGACGGGGGCGTCTACTGGCAGACGATCGGCCCGCGCTTCGAGACCCCGGCGGAGATCCGGATGATGGCCCCGCATGCCGACCTGGTCGGGATGACGATCGCCTCCGAGTGCGTCATCGCCGCCGAGCTGGGACTCGAGTACGCGGCGATCTGCGTCGTCGACAACCTCGCCAACGGGCTCGCCGAGGGCACGCTGTCGGTCGACGAGATGGAAGCCGACCGCCTGATCAACGCGACCCGCCTGCGCGACGGGCTGGCCGCCGTCCTGCCGCGCCTCGGCGCGGTCGGCCGTTGAGCGCTCTGGTCGTCACCGATGCGAGGCTCGACGGCGAGCGGGTCGGGCTGCGCTGCGGCGAGGACGGGACGATCGCGGCGCTCGGTCCCGAGGTCGTCGCCGGGCAGGGCGAGGAGACGCTGGATGCGGCCGGGGCGATCCTGGTCCCGCCGCTGGTCAACGGGCACACCCACGCGGCGATGACGCTCTTCCGCGGCAGCGGCGGCGACCTGCCGCTGATGCCGTGGCTGGAAGAGCGGATCTGGCCGGTCGAGGCGAAGCTCGAGCCCGAGGACGTCTACTGGGGGGCGCGGCTCGCCTGCCTGGAGATGATCCGCTCCGGGACCACCCGTTTCTGGGACATGTACTGGCACCCGGAGGCGACCGCGCGGGCGGTGGCCGACGCCGGGCTGCGGGCGGCGATCGGAGCGCCGATGTTCGACCAGGGCCGCGACCCGAAGGAGGCGCAGGAGCAGGCGCGCGAGAGCCTCGAGACGCTGGCCGCGACCGGTGGCGCGGTCACCGCCGCCCTCGCACCCCATTCGATCTACATGGTCAGCGAAGGGTCGCTCGCCTTCCTCGCCGAGCTCTCGGCGGAGACCGGTGCTCCGGTCCAGATCCACCTCTCCGAGACGAAGCCGGAGGTCGACGACTGCATCGGCGAGCACGGTCGCCGCCCCGCCGCCTACCTCGACGACCTCGGCCTGCTGAGCGAGCGGGCGGTGCTCGCCCATGGCGTCTGGCTCGACGACGAAGAGCTCGATCTGATCGCCGCGCGCGGCGCTACCGTCGTCTCCAACCCGGCGGCGAACATGAAGCTGGCCGTGGGCAAGGTCTTCGACTGGCCCTCGGCGCGGGCCGCCGGGGTGCGGGTCGCGCTCGGCACCGACGGCGCCGGGTCCAACGACTCGCTCGACCTGCTCGCCGACCTGAAGCTGTTCGCGCTCGCCCAGCGCCACGCGGCGGCCGACGCGACCGCGATCGCCGTCGACGATGCCTGGGCGATCGCCACCGGGGCCAAGGCGCCGCTGCTCGGCGCCACCCCGCTGGCGGTCGGCGAGGCCGCCGATTTCCTCCTGCTCGACCCGACAGCGCCGGAGTTGGCGGTCGGCGAGCTGACCGCCGACCTGGTCTACGCCGCCGACCGCACCGCCGTCGACACCGTGGTCGTCGCGGGCCGCGTGCTGATGCGCGGCGGCGTCCAGCCGGAGCGCGCCGAAGTCGTCGCCCGAGCGGCCGAGCGCGCCGCCCGCCTCGGCCTCTGAACCGCCCAGATATACCCCCTGGGGGTATGCTACGGTTTTCCCAATGACCGTTGGCTACAAAACCGACAAGGACGCGCTGCTCAAACGCCTCGCGCGGATCGAGGGACAGGTCCGCGGGGTCTCGCGGATGGTCGAGGAGGAGCGTTACTGCATCGACGTCCTCACCCAGATCGGGGCGATCGAGGCGGCGCTCGACAAGGTCGCGCTCGGCCTGATCGACGATCACACCCGCCACTGCGTGATCCACGCCGAGGGCGAGGACCGGACCGAGAAAGTCGACGAGCTGGTCGCCGCACTGGGCCGCTTCGTCGGGCGCTGACCCACCTCAGGAGCTACCGATGCCCGTTCTCGAAAAGATCTGGGAAGGGATCGAACAGTCCTTCCTGATGGCCTACGAGGTCTGGTGGGCGCTGGTGATCGGCTTCGCGATCTCCGGCATCGTCCAGGCCTGGGTGCCGCGGGCGCGGATCGAAGGCGCCCTCTCCGGCACCGGCCTCGCCCCGATCGCCAAGGCCACCGGCCTCGGCGCCGCCTCCTCCTCCTGTTCCTACGCGGCGATCGCGATCGCCCGCTCGCTCTTCGCCAAGGGCGCCTCGGCGATCACCGCCCTCTCCTTCCAGTTCGCCTCCACCAACCTGGTCTGGGAGCTCGGGCTCGTCCTCTGGGTGCTGCTCGGCTGGCAGTTCACCCTGGCGGAGTTCGTCGGCGGCCTGGTCCTGATCGCGCTGATGGCGCTGCTGCTGCGCCGCTTCGTCTCGCCGGCGCTGGAGGTGCAGGCCCGCAAGCATGCCGAACAGGCGGGCGGCGGTCACGAACATGACGATGGCGAGCGCAGTTGGCGTGCGGTCGCGGTCAACTTCCGCATGGACTGGGCGATGTTGTGGAAGGAGATCACGCTCGGATTCCTCCTGGCGGGGTTCATCGGCCTGCTCGGCGACGACTTCTTCAACGTCCTCTTCGTCACCGACGCCCCACCGCTCCTGCGCACGCTGGAGAACGTCATCGTCGGTCCGCTGATCGCCGTCCTCAGCTTCGTCTGCTCGGTCGGCAACGTGCCGCTGGCGGCGGTGCTGTGGTCGGGAGGGATCGGCTTCGGCGGCGTCGTCGCCTTCCTCTTCGCCGACCTGATCGTGCTGCCGATCGTGCTCGCCTACCGCAAGTACTACGGCACCGCCTTCGCGCTGCGGATCACGGCGCTGATGCTGGTCACGATCATCGTCGCCGCGCTGATCGTCGACGGCGTCTTCGGCCTCGTCGGCCTGGTCCCCACCGGCCCGCGGCCCTCCCGGGCCGACGTCTTCGGCTCGGTCGGGCTCAACTACAAGTTGGCGCTGAACGTGATCGCGACGGCGATCTTCCTCGCCCTCCTGTGGCTCTCCCGTGGC
Organism: Solirubrobacterales bacterium; assembly: GCA_035572835.1. Lineage (GTDB taxonomy): Bacteria > Actinomycetota > Thermoleophilia > Solirubrobacterales > 70-9 > VAYN01. The sequence goes on along the minus strand of DATNAG010000023.1, from coordinate 35,370 downwards.
GGCTCGACCAGCTCCCACTGTGAGCATCACCACGGCGGTACCGAGCTGGGTACCGGTCGCGCGCCCTTGCGTGAATCCGCCTCGCCGGGGGTATAAAGTCGCCTCAAGTGCCCGCCGCCGAGGCGTCCGAACAGTCCCGAGGCGGAGCCAGCTCCGTCAGTTACCAGGGCGCTACCAAGCGTTACGGTGATTCGTCGGCGCCGGCGGTCGACCATCTCGACCTCGAGGTGGAGGCGGGGGAGATCTGCGTACTGGTCGGGCCGTCCGGCTGCGGCAAGACGACCTCGATGCGGATGGTCAACCGGATGATCGAGCTGTCCGAGGGCGACATCCTGATCGGCGGCGAGTCGGTGAAGAAGCAGGACGGCGCCCGCCTACGGCGCGAAATCGGCTACGTGATCCAGCAGGTCGGCCTCTTCCCCCACCGGACGATCGCCCAGAACATCGCCACCGTGCCGCAGCTCCTCGGCTGGGACAAAGAGCGGATCCGGGCGCGGACGAGCGAGCTGCTCGACCTGATCGGGCTCGATCCCGACCTCGCCGATCGCTACCCCGTACAACTCTCCGGCGGCCAGCAGCAACGGGTCGGGGTGGCGCGGGGGCTTGCCGTCGACCCGCCGGTGATGTTGATGGACGAGCCGTTCGGGGCGGTCGACCCGATCAATCGCGAGCGACTGCAGAACGAGTTCCTCCGCCTCCAGGCCGAAATCCGCAAGACGATCCTCTTCGTCACCCACGACATCGACGAGGCGATCAAGATGGGCGACCGGATCGCGATCATGAAACAGCACGGTCGGGTCGAGCAGTACGCCACCCCGGCCGAGATCCTGATGGCGCCCGCGAACGAGTTCGTCGAGGACTTCGTCGGCGCCGACCGGGCGCTGAAGCGGCTCTCGCTGCTGCGGGTCGGCGACATCGACCTCTGGCGGGCACCCAACGCGCGCCCCGGGCAGTCGACCGCCGAGGTGCGGGCCGAGCTCGCCGCGCCCGACGTCGAAGTCCCCTACGCGCTGCTGGTCGACGCCGACGAACGTCCGCAGGGCTGGCTGACCCAGCGCGACCTCGCCGGCGACACCGTCCCGGCCACCGCCGACGCGCCGCTCGGGCCCTTGCTGGAAACCGGCGACGTAATGCGCGACGCGCTCGCCGACCTGCTCCAGGGCGAGTCGATGTACGCGGCGGTGGTCGACCACGACGGTCGCATCGTCGGCATCCTCTCGGTCGAGATCATCTCCGAGTTCCTCGCCTCCTCCGACGCGAAGATCGACGAGCGCGGCGCCGTCGAACGCCCACATGGCCCCGACCGGGCAAGCGAGATCGCCGCCGATGAATAGCCCGCTCCTGGCGATGCCGCTGGCCGCCGTCGGCCAGGTCGAAGAAGGGTTCTTCCACGAACGGACCGGCGAAACGCTGCCCTGCCAGGCGCACCCCAGCCACCTCTTCTGCTGGGACTGGGCCGCGGAAAACATCAACCGCTATGGGACGCCGACGCTGCAGCAGTTCGAACTGGTGATCATCTCGGTGGTCATCGGCTTCATCGTCGCCTTCGCCTTCGCCTTGCTGGCCCACCGGTACCACCTGCTGGAGTGGCCGCTACTGGCCGGGACCGGTGTCATCTTCGCCGTCCCCAGCCTCGCCTTCTTCCTGCTGCTGCTGCCGATCACCGGCCGCGGCCGGGAGACGGCGATCATCGCGCTCAGCGCCTACACGCTGCAGATCATCTTCCGCAACATCATGAGTGGCCTCGCCAACGTGCCCGAGTCGACCAAGGACGCGGCGCGCGGGATGGGCCTCTCGGACCGGCAGATCCTCTGGAAGGTCGAGCTGCCGCTGGCGGTGCCGGAGATCGTCGGCGGGCTGCGGATCGCCACCGTCAGCACCGTGGCGATCGCCACCCTCGCCGTCTTCGCCCACGCGGGCGGGCTCGGCACGCAGATCTACGGCCAGGGGAACCTCACCTTCCCGACCTCGATCATCATCGCCGGGACGATCGCGATCCTGATGGCGCTGACGTTCGACGCGGTGCTGCTCACGGTGCAGCGCCTGATCACCCCGTGGCGACGCGCGGCCTCGCAGGCGGCGGCATGAGCGTGGCACTTCTCCCCCATCCGCTCTTCGCCGGGTTCGCCGGCGCCTTCGAATTCATCTTCTCGAAGCAGGAATCGAGCGTCACCGGGGGCAAGAAGGTCGGCGGCTTCGACCAGGTTCTCGAACTTGCCTGGACCCAGATCGAGGTGAGCCTCCTGGCGCTCGCGGTCGCCCTGTTGATCGCGATCCCACTCGGCCTCTACTTCGGCCACAAGGGTACCGGCGAACTGCTCGCCGTCGGCCTCGGCAACGCCGGCCGGGCGATCCCCGAGCTGGCCTTGATCGCCTTCGTCGCCGCGATCATCGGGGTCGGGATCGTGCCGCTGACCGGCGCCCTCGCGGTGCTCGGCATCCCGCCGATCCTCACCAACACCTTCGTCGGCATCCGCCAGGTCGACCGGGCGACCGTCGACGCCGCCCGCGGGGTCGGCATGAGCGAGTTCGAAATCATGCGTAAGGTCGAGCTGCCGATCGCGGTGCCGAGCATCATGACCGGCATCCGCGGAGCCTCGGTCAACATCGTCGCCACGGCGACGATCGCGCCGCTGGTAGGAGTCGTCACCCTGGGCGACTTCATCCTCGGCGAAAACGTCTACGGCGTCGACGGCGTCGTCGCCGGGGCGATCTGCACCGCGATCCTGGCACTGCTCTTCGAGTTCGCCTTGGCGGGGTTGCAACGGCGACTCACTTCCAAGGGCCTGCGGTTACAGGAGGCCCAGTGATCCGTCCCAAACACACAAGGAGGCACGTAGTGAGGTTCAACCAGAAGAAGCCGCTGATGGCACTGGTCATGCTGATCGCGGCCCTGGCGCTGGCGGTCGGCATCTCGGCCTGCGGCGGCGGCTCGAGCAGCTCCTCGTCCGAAGCGACCGAAGCGGAATCGACCGCACCGGCCGAAACCGAAGAAACGACCGAAGAAGGCGAAGAAGGCGGCGGCGGGGAAGCGATCGTCTCGAACCCCGACAACGCCAAAGTCAGCCTGACGATCGGCTCGAAGAATTTCCCCGAACAGGAAATCCTCGGCGAAATCTATACGCAGGCACTGGCAGCGGCGGGCTACAAGGCGAAGAGCGACCTCAGCCTCGGCTCCGAAACGGTGGCGCTGAAGACGCTGAAGTCAGGGCAGATCTCCGGCTACCCGGAGTACGCCTCGACCGCGCTCACCTCGTTCTTCGGGCTGGAACCGGAAGAAGTTCCTTCCGATCCCACCGAAGCCTGGGAAAAGGCGAACGCCGAATTCGAAAAGGAAGGCCTGGTGGCGTTCGAACCCACCCCGTTCGCCAGCGCCAACGCGGTCGGCCTGCTCAAATCGACGGCGGAAAAATACGACCTGAAAACGATCTCCGACCTCGACGGCATCAGTGAAAAACTGGTCCTCTCCGGGTCGCCCGAGTGCCGCCAGCGGATCGACTGCCTGGCCGGACTGGAAAAACTGTACGGACTGAAGTTCAAGGAATTCAAGTCCGTCGACATCAGCCTCCGTTACACGGTGTTGGAAAAGGGTCAGGCGGATATCTCGATCCTCTTCACCACCGACCCGCAGCTCGCGGCGGAGAAAGACAAGTTCGTGCTCCTCGAAGACGACAAGCACGTCTTCCCGGCCGGGAACATTCTCTTCGTGACCAAGAAGAAGGTCGCCGAAGAAGCCGGCCCGGATTACGAAAAGACGATCCTGAACGTCCAGAAAGGCCTCACGCTGCCCGTGATGCAGGAGCTGGACGCCCGGGTCGAACTCGAAAAGCAGACCCCGAAGGAAGCCGCCACCGCCTACCTGGAAGCGGCCGGCTACGTCGAATAGCTGAGCGCTCGCCGGGCGGTGCGGGTGGAGATCACCCGCGCCGCCCAGGCGGCGCTGAGCCCTGAGATCCCGGCCAGGACCAAGGCGACCCGCGGGTCGTAGGCCTGCGCCAGCCAGCCGGCGAGCGGCCCGCCGATCGGACTCGAGCCGAGGAAGACGATCGAGAAGAGGGCCATCACACGGCCCCGCATCTCGGCCGAGACGGCGAGCTGGATCGTCGAGTTGACCGAGGAGACGAAGGTCACCGCGGCGGCCCCGAGCGCGGCGAGGACGACCGCCTCGGCGATTAGATCGGGCATCGCCGCGGCGGCGAGCGCGGCGACGCCGAAGGCGAGCGCGGCGGCGGCGATCACCTTGCCGCCGGTCTCCCCACGGTGGCCGTTGACCAGCGCGGCGACGATCGAGCCGGCCCCCATCGCCGAGACCAGCAGCGCGTAGGAGCCCGCGCCGCCGCCGAAGCTGAACCTGGCGAGCAGCGGCAGCACCACCTGGAAATTGAAGCCGAGCGTGCCGACCAGCGCCATCAGCGCCAGCGGCACCGCCAGCTCAGGGGTCTGGCGGACGTGACGCAAGCCCTCGCGGATCGCCCCCGGCTTGCGCACCGCGGGCGGCGCCGGCGCCAGCGCCCGTGGGTCCATCGACAAGAGCGCGACGATCATCGCGACGAAGGTGAGGAGGTTGATCGCGAAGCAGGGGACGACGCCGAAGCCGGCGATGATCAGCCCGGCGAAGGCGGGCCCGATGATGCGCGCGGTCTCGATGATCACGCTGTTGAGGCTGACCGCGTTGACGAGGCGGTCGGGACCGACCATCTCGATCACGAAGCTCTGCCGGGTCGGGTTGTCGACGCAGTTGACGGCGCCGAAGAGGAAGACGGCGATGAAGATCATCCACGGCTGCTCGACGCCGAAGAAGGTGACGAGGAAGAGCCCGGCGGCCGGGATCGTCATCAGCGACTGGGTGATCAGGAGGAGGCGACGCTTCGGGATCCGGTCGGCGAGCAGGCCGCCGTAGGCGCCGAAGAGGAGCATCGGCAGGAACTGCAGGGCGGTGGTCAGGCCGACGGCGAAGCCGGAGTCGGTGAGGGTGAGGATCAGCCACAGCGCGGTGACGTTCTGCATCCAGTTGCCGGAGATGGAGATCACCTGACCGGCGAAGTAACGCCGGTAGTTGGGAACCTCGAGCGAGTTGAACGAGCGGCGCAGGGCGGTGCTCAACCCCGCTCATCCTCCCTGATGCGTTCGAGCAGCTCGGCGGCGCGGGCCAGGGTCGCGATCTCGTCCGGGTCGAGCTTGCGCAGGCGGCGGCCCAGGTAGGCGCTCTTGCGGCGGCGCAGGCGGGCCAGCCGCTCGCGCCCGGCCTCGTTGACGGCGACCAGGAAGCTGCGGCCGTCGGCCGGGTCGGGGGTGCGTTCGATCAGCCCCTCGCGCTCGAGGCTGCCGAGGATACGGGTCATCGAGGGCCGCTTGACTCGCTCGAGCTCGGCCAGCTCACTCGGGGTGAGCGGGCCGGCGCGGTTGATCGTCGCCAGCGCCGCGGTCGCGCTCGGGCTGAGCCCGGTCTCGGCGGCGGCCTCCTGGCGCAGGGCACGCGCGGTGCGGACGATCGCGTCGCGGAGCTGCGAGGCGGTGTCGGTGAGCGAGGTGTCGGGGGTCTTGGCTGCCATATACGTTAGTCCTGCTAATTAGCCTAGCAAACTACCCTTGCGGGGCCGGCGGCACGGCGGGCCGACGAGTCGGGTTGGTTAGTGTTCCCCGGGTGAATCCCGCGGAGGCCCGCGCGATCGACTCGTCCCGTTACCCGCCCCACCTGTCCGAGGCCGGGTTCATGCAGCCCTGCCCACGGCGGATCCGCGCCCGGCGCGGCGGCGAGGTCGTCCTCGACTACGCCTACCCCTCCCCGCAGGTACTGCAGATCGCCGGGATGGTCGCCTTCTACGACGAGAAGGTCGACACCTTCTTCGACGGCGTACCGGTGGAGCGGCCGCGGACTAAATTCTCGGGGGACGATTCGTGACCGACCTCGCCGACGCGCGCGACAAACGCTGGAGCGCCCTGGCGCTCCTCTGCGTCGCCCAGTTCGTCGTCGTCCTCGACGCCTCGATCGTCAACGTCGCCCTGCCGACGATCAAGGAAGCGCTCGACTTCTCCGAGGACAGCCTCCCCTGGGTCGTCAACGCCTACGTCCTCACCTTCGGCGGCTGCCTCCTGCTCGGCGGCCGGCTCGCCGACCTGCTCGGTCGCCGGCGACTCTTCATGGCCGGGCTGATCCTCTTCGCGCTCGCCTCGCTGGCAGGCGGGCTCGCCGCCGACTCCGGGCAGCTGATCGCCGCCCGCGCGGTCCAGGGCCTGGGCGCGGCGATCCTCTCCCCCGCCGCCCTCTCGATCGTCGCCGTCACCTTCAAAGACGGCGCCGAGCGCAACAAAGCGCTCGGGGTGTGGGGCGCGGTGGCGGGCTCGGGCGGGGCCGCCGGGGTGCTGCTCGGCGGCGTCCTCACCGAATACATCGGCTGGGAATGGGTGCTCTGGGTGAACGTGCCGATCGGCATCCTCGCCGCCGCGATCGCCCCCAGCCTGATCGCCGAGACCACGGCGGAATCGGAGACGCGCCACTTCGACGTCGCCGGTGCGGTGACGATCACCCTCGGCCTCTCGGCCTTCGTCTTCGCCCTGCTCGACGCCGAATCGGCGGGTTGGGGCTCGGTCCAGACGATCGGCACGATCGTCGCCTCGCTGCTCCTGCTGGCGATCTTCGTCGCGATCGAGCTGCGCTCGCGCGCGCCGCTCGTCCCCTTCTCGATCTTCCGCGTGCGCACCGTCACCGGGGCCAACGTGGTCGGGATCCTGGTCGGCGCCTCGCTCTTCTCGATGTTCTATTTCATCTCGCTCTACATGCAGCAGATCCTCGGCTACAGCCCGATCAAGGCCGGCATCTCCTATCTGCCGCTGGCGGTGACGATCATCCTCGCCGCCGGGATCGCCTCCGGGTTGGTGACCAAGGTCGGCTTCAAGCCGATCCTCGCGATCGGCATGGCCTGCATCGGCCTGGGTCTGATCTGGTTCACCCAGATCAGCGTCGACGGCAGCTTCCTCGCCGACATCCTCGGCCCCTCGATCCTCGCCGCGCTCGGGCTCGGCTTCGCCTTCGTGCCGGTGACGATCGCCGCCGTGTCGGGGATCCAGGACCGCGAGCAGGGGCTGGCCTCGGGGCTGATCAACACCTCCCAGCAGGTCGGCGGGGCGCTCGGCCTGGCGATCCTCGCCGCGGTCGCCAACTCGGTGGTCGGTTCGCCCGAAACCCCGGCCAAGCTGGTCGAAGGCTTCCAGGCCGCCTTCGCGGTAGGTGCCGCTTTCGCGATCGTCGGCCTGATCGCGACCCTGACGCTGGTCCGCACCGCGGACAGCCGCGCCCACGTCGAACTCGACAAAGGGGCCCCGGCGGCTGCCGAGTAGCGTCCGACGGCGGCGGGATCGTTCGCGCCCATGCGAAACCGCCTCGTCCTCTCCGCGCTCCTGACCACCCTTCTGATCGTCGTCGCCGTGCTCGGCGCCGGTGCGGCCGGCGGAGCGACGGGAGCGACGGGGGTGTCGCTGAGGGCCTGCGGGCCGGTCCAGTACGAGGGGTCGGGAGCGCCGAGCGCGCTGATCGTCTCCGACCTGCCCCTGGACGGCGACTCGCGGCAGCGCTCGATCCAGATGAACACGGCGATCGAACTGGTGCTGAAGGGCGCGGACTGGAAAGCCGGGAGCACCACGGTCGGCTTCCAGGCCTGCGACGACTCGAGCCCGAAGACGGGCCTCTGGACGAAGGCGATCTGCCAGGCGAACGCCAAGGCCTACGCCGCCGACCCGAGCGTCCTCGCCGTGATCGGCACCTACAACTCGGGCTGCGCCGAAGTCGAGATCCCGATCCTCGGCAATGCTCCCGGCGGCGGCGTGGCGATGGTCTCGCCCGGCAACACCGCGATCTGCCTCACCGAGTCGAGCCCCGAATGCGCGGGCGGCACCCCGAAGAGCCTCTATCCGAAGGCCCACAACTACGCCCGGGTAGTGCCCAACGACGCCTACCAGGGGGCCGGGCTGGCGAGCTTCGCCAAGGGAGAAGGGGTCAAGCGCGCCTACGTCCTCTACGCCGGCGGCGACCCGACGAGCCTCGGCCAGGCGCATACCTTCCGCGGCGCCGCGACGAAGTCGGGGATCAAGGTGGTCGGCTTCGCCGCCTGGAACCCGAAAGCATCGAGCTATACGGCGCTGATGGAAAAGGCGGCGAAGGCCGAACCGGACGCGGTCCTGCTCGCCGGGCTGATCGAGGAGAACGGTGCCCGCCTGATCAAGGACAAGGTCGCGGTGCTCGGTCCGAACCCCGGCGCGGTGAAGCTGCTCGCTCCCGACGGCTTCGCCCAACAGTCGACGATCGACCTCGCGGGCCCCGCCTCGAAGGGCATGTTCGCCAGCGTCCCGGGCCTCGTCCCGCAGGAACTGAAGGGTCCCGGCAAGGCTCTGGTGAGCGAACTGAAGACGACGGTCGAAGGCCCGGTCGAACTGTACGCGCCATACGCGGGCCAGGCCGCCGAACTCGTCCTCGGCGCCCTCTCCGGAGCCTCCGGCTCCCGCGCCGCGGTGATCTCGGCCGTCGCCCACGCGAAGGTGAAGAATGGGATCACCGGCAGCTTCGACATCCTGCCGAGCGGCGACCCCAGCATCGGCCCGATCACCATCTCCCGCGCCGGCAGCACCTTCGCGCCCCGCAAGGTGATCAAGCCCAGCGCCGCCCTGGTCGCCGCCGCCCGCAAGGGCTGATCGCTCCGCGATCGTCAGACCGGCGGCGCGAGATAAACGACTTCGACCGGCATCTCCGCCGCGATCCGCTCATGGTCACGATCACAGGTGACGAGGGCATGCCCGCGAGAGCTTGCCGTCGCGGCAATCCATAGATCGTTGTCGCTGAGCTTTACGCCTCTTGAACGTGCGGCTGCCATCAACCGAGACCACTCCTCGATGTCCCCGTCGTCGATGGTCAGAGGGACGAACGCGCCCAGGAGCAGTTCCGCCCTGGTCACTCTCCGACTGCCCCAACCGCCGATTCGGTAACCCGCGCGAACCTCGGCGATCGTGACGATGCTGACCGCCCACGACGCCGCGGCGAATCGGGCGACTTCGTTACCAACCAGACGAGTGTCGACTCTGAGGCCGCGCCCTTGCCACGAAACGCGGCCAACGACGCTGGAATCAAAGATCAGGGTCTCGCGTGACACGTCGCCGCCCTTGGGGTTCCTCCGTCAGGAATTCGAGCCAGCGATCGTCGGCCTCGGTCCACGGACCGGGTAATTTGAGGGCATCGAGGCGTTGGTCAAGCCTGGCCCGCGCCTCGGCCTCCAACATCTCGGTCTTCTGATTCCGTTTTCCGTTCTCGCTCGTCATCTCGCCATCACCATAGACAGACAAAACGTCTCGCCTCAAGCTCTGTCACAAAGTCGGCACAGAGAGGGTCGAAGGTGGCACTTGTCGAATGGGTTTCGATGAGCTCACCCGACGCGAAAGCCGCGGACACGACCACGGCTGCCGAGGTGCCCGCGCGCTACGGGCCGGGGATGGACGAGCGCAGCACCAAGGTCGCCGAATTCCTCTCGACGCCGATGCTGATCGCGGCCGCCCTGGTGCTGCCCAGCGTGGCGCTGTCGGAGTCGCGCCCGGGCGGCACGCTGCAGACGATCGCGGCGGCGCTCAACTGGGTCACCTGGACCGCCTTCCTCACCGAGCTGGTGGTGATGCTGGCGGTGGTGCCGGAACGGTGGAAGTGGCTCAAGTACCACCCGCTCGACCTGATCCTCGTCGTCCTCACCCCGCCGGTCCTCCCCGCCGGACTTCAAAGCCTGCGGGCGCTTCGCCTCCTCCGCCTGCTGCGGCTGCTGCGCCTGGCGCAGCTCTCGCGTGAGGTCTTCTCGCTACAGGGCCTGCGCTACTCGGCGCTCCTCGCGTTGCTGACGATCGTCGGCGGCGGCGCCGTCTTCGGCGCCTTCGAGAAGCACTCCCAGCACCTCACCTTCTGGCAGGACACCTACTGGGCGGTCACCACGATGACCACGCTCGGCTCCGACATCTACCCGACCACCGTCGGTGGCCAGATCGTCTCGACCTGCATCCTGCTGATCGGGATCGGCTTCGTCGCCCTCCTCACCGGCGGCTTCGCCCAGCGCTTCCTCGCTCCCGAACTGACCGAGATCGAGGAGGAGCTGCGCGAGGAAGAACTGCGTCCCGAGGAAGTCGCGCTGCGCGAACTCGCCAGCGTCCAGGAGCAGCTGCAGGCGCTGCAGCTGGCGGTCGAGAAACTCGCCCGCGAACGTGAGGCGAGCGAGGCGGCGGCCTAGCTAGAGGCCAGGGACGAGCGCGTCGACGATCGTTCCCTGCTCGAGCCCCGCGATCACCGCCGCGGTCCGCTCCATGTCCTCGATCAGCCCCTCCTCGGCGAGCCTGATGATGCGGTCGCGCGGTCCGATCGTCCCCAGGGCGCTCCTCACCGTCCCCTCCGGCAGCAGGATCGGCACGGCCACCGTGGCGGCGCCGACCTCCGCCTCCTCGTCGCAGATCGCGTAGCCGCGCTCGCGGATCCGTTTCATCTCCGCCTCGAAGTCCTCGGCATCGACGATCGAGTTCTCCGTGAAGCGCGCCATCCCGCCACCGGCGGCGATCAGCCGTTCCCGCTCGTCCGGCGGGACGTACGCCAGGATCGCCTTCCCCGACCCGGCCACGTTCGGCGCCATCGGCTGCCCCAACGGCACGGTCACCGTCATCCGATTGGGGTCGATGGTCGGCAGCGAGCGGACGCAGATGATCGCGTCGTCGACCACCGTGGCGAGGAAGAAGCACTCGCGCCAGCGGTCGCGCAGCGCCGTCATGCCGGCTTCGATCGAGGCTCCGCGGCCGATCTGGGTGACCATCCCGGCCAGCTGCACGAGGCCCGGCCCGACGCTGTAGCGACGGGTCAGCGGATCACGCTGGACGAGATCATCTTCGGCCAGCGCCGCCAACAGCCGATGGCAGGTCGCCGCGGGCAAGGAGCAGGCGTTGGCGATCTCGACGAGCCCCCCTCCGTCGGGCCGCCGTGCCACCTCCTCGAGGATCGAGACGGTGCGGCTGATTATCTGCATCGGCGGCGCTTCTGCAAGGCGCTGGCTGGCTTTCGTCGTCGGCTTCTGCAGCGATCTTAGCCGCGCTAGATCGAGAAGACGATCAGGCAGAAGATGCCGGCCACGATGCAGTAGACGCCGAACGGGCTGAGCCGGTTCGTCTCGAAATACCGGAGCAGGAAGCGGACCGCGGCCCAGGTGGTGATCGCGGCGGCGATCGCGCCGACCAGCGCCTGCCCCCGCACCCCGTCGCCGGCCGAGCCGAGCAGCGACGGCAGCTTCAACAGACCGGCCGCGCCGATGATCGGCGTCGCCAACAGGAACGCGTAGCGGGCGGCGTCCTCGTTGGAGAGACCGGTGAGCAGCCCACCGCCCATCGTCACCCCGGAGCGCGAGATCCCGGGGATCAACGCCAGCGCCTGGGCGGCGCCGATCCCGAGCGCCTGCCGGAAGCCCATGCGGGCGATCCGCTCGTCGCCGTCCCCCTCCCAGTCGCCTGGGCGCGGCGGGAGGCGGCGAAAGTGCTCGACCGCCAGCAGCAGCACGCCGTTGACGGTGAGGAAGATCGCCGCCGAGGTCGCCGAGGCGAACAGCGTGCGCAGCTTGTGCTCGAGCGCGAGGCCGAGGATGCCGGCCGGGATCGTGCCGACGACGATCACCCAGGCGAGGCGGGCGTCGAGGTCCCGCGGCGTCGCCCTCCCCCGCACCGAGCGGACGAAGCCGAACCAGATCCGCTTCCAGTCCTCGAGGAAGAAGAGGAACAGCACCAGCGCGGTGGCGCAGTGGGTGGCGACCAGAAACGAGAGGAAGTAGTCGTCGTTCTGGTGGATGTTCCACCCGAACAGGTGCGGCAGCAACACCGCGTGGCCGAGGCTGGAGATCGGGAACGGCTCGGCGATCCCCTGCAGGGCCCCGAGGACGATCGCCTGCAGGTAGGAGATGGGTTCCACGGCTCGGCGAGCCTATCGGCGGGTACTACAGGCCGGGCGGGTGGCGGACGATGAAGCCTTCGGGGCTGTCCACCGGCGAACTGTGCCAGCGCGGGCCGGGGCCGCCGACGGTGTCGAAGGCGAGGCCGGCGATGATCATCCAGGCGTGTTCGGCGTTGGCGTAGACCGTGATCCACTTGCCCGGGCCGGCTTCGCCCCAGGTCTCGAGCCCGGTCGAGTCGAGCGGGCTTTCCAGCAGCCCGCCACCGTGCAGCGCGTAGGAGACGGCGCCTGAGCAGTCGTAACCGGAAGATTCGAAGGAGCCATGGCCGCCACCCCAGATGTACGGGGTCATGGCGATCGCATTGGCCGCGGCGATCGCGCCCTTCACCTGTTCCGGCGCCGCTTCCGGGGCGCTCGCTTCCGATTCGGAGATGAAGCCGGCGCTTTCGCCAGCGTTCAGCGGCGCCGGGAATTCACCCGCCGCTTCGGTGACCACGCCGGATGCCGCGGCGTTCGCCGCCGCTTCTTCGGCGCGCTGGGTGGCGATCTGTTCGGAGATCGCGGAGAGGTTGTCGCTGAGCGCCTGTTCCTTCGACTCCAGCGCGTTCATCGTTTCGCGTCGTTCCGCCTGCGCCGCCTGCAGTTCGGCGAAGCGCGCCTCGGCGGCTTCCTTGGCGATCGCGACTTCACGCTCGGTGGCGGCGATCGAGTTGCGGGCGTCTTCGATCCTCCCCTGCGTCGCGGCCAGCCGACCGACCGAGGTCTCGACTTCGTCGCGCAGGGTCTTCACCCGGCTGACGACCGAGTTGTCGTAGCTCTGGATCCGGTTCAGGTATTCGGTCTGCGCCGCCATGTCCGACCAGTCTTCGGATTCGAGGATCGCGTTGAGGACGTCCGGCGAGCCGGCCTCGTAGATCGAGACGAGCCGTTCGCGCAGCACCCCGAGCGCCCGGTTCAACTGACCGCGGACTTCGACCAGGTGTTCGCGTTCCTTTTCCAGCGCCACCGTGGCGGCTTCAAGTTCTTCTTCCTTGGCGACGAGCTGGGCCTGGACCGCGGCCTCTTCCTGGCGCAGCGTCGAGACTTCGCCGATCATCGAGTCGATTTCAGCGTTCTGGGCGGCGATCTGTTCGGCCAGCGCGCTGGAGCTCGCTTCGACTTCGTTCAGCTTCGACTGGGTCGTGTCGCGTTTTTCTTCCAGGCTGGCCGCAGGGGCGGTCGAGGAGAGCAGCAGCGCCAGCCCACACAGCGCGACCACCAGGACGGTGGCGAAGCTGAGGGCGCGCCGACGGTGCGCAGAGAGGGGGTCGGTGTCGGTGAAGGGAGTCCGCATCGAATCGGGCCGGTTCGCTTCGAACACAGGAACTCGGCCGCGGTCGCGCAGGCTAGCGGAGTGGCCTCATCGCCCCCCTTGGTTACCGATAATTTGCAAGCCCTCTTGCAAAACCCGCATGTATGCAGGACTTTCGAGCCCTATGTAGTGGACCGCGGGGCGCCTTTCGCGCCCCGTGGTCGCGGAAATCGTGCCTAGGCGAGCAGTTTGGTCTTCGCCTGGTCGAACTCCTCCTGGCTGAGCGCACCTTTTTCGCGCAGCTCGTTCAGTTTGTGGAGTTCATCGGCGGGCGAGGTGTGAGCCTGCTCCCGCACGTATTCGTCGAAATGCTTTTTCGCGTCGGTCTGGGCTTTTATCGCTCGATCCCGCATCCCGGAGCCGCGCACGATCAGGTACACGAGCCCGGTCAGGAAGGGGATGAAGACGAGAAACAGGATCCACAACGCCTTCGCCCAACCGGACATCTCATGGTCGCGGAAGAGGTCGGTGATGATCGTGAACAGGATCCAGAACCAGACCACGAAGAGGAAGATCTCGACGACTACGAGGAGCAGTTCGCCGAAGGTGATGTCTGCGAGAGGCACGGTGCTTCCTTTCCAATGGTTGGTGGCAACCCCTGTGTCGGCGGTTGCAAAGCAGAGCTTTACCTATACGGGCGGATGCTGCAGCAAGATCGCGTACAGCACCGCCGCGACCGAGGTGGCCAGGTTGAGGCTCGACACTCCCTCCCGCATCGGCAGGGCGACGCGCCCGTCGGCGGCGGCGAGCAGCTCGTCGCTCAGGCCGTGGCGCTCGGTGCCGAAGGCGAGGATGGCCCGCGGGGGCAGCGTGGCCGGGTCGATCGCCTCCCCCTCCGGGTCGAGCGCCAGCAACGGTCTCCCCTCCACCCCGCTCGGGGCGCGCTCCACCGCGGCGACGGCGGGCAGCGCGTAGTGGAGTCCGGCGGCGCCGCGCACCGCGTCGGGGTGCCAGGGGTCGTTCTCGCCGATCGTCAGCAGGCCCGCCGCGCCGGCCGCCGCGGCGACCCGCACGCAGGCGCCGAGATTGCCCATGTTGCGCGGCTGCTCCAAGAGGACGACCGGCGCCTCGCGCGGGTCGGCAAGCGCCGCGGCGAGGTCGGCGGGCTTGCGACGGGCGATCGCGACGACGCCGGTGCGGGGCGCCTGTGGCACCAGGCCGGCGAGGGTCTCGGCATCGACCGGGCGGGCGACAGCCGCAAAGCGCCCGGCCAGATCCGGCGCCAGCGCAGCAGCAAGCTCCTCCAGCTCCCCAGGATCGACCGCGACCGCGATCTCCACATCCGCGCCAAAGCGCATCGCATGCTTGAGCGCATGAAAGCCCTCGAGCACGGTCAGCTCAGAATCACGGCGGGCGCCCCGGAACCGTCGTCGAAGCTCTTCATCAGGCACGTCCCGCATCGTCCCAGGCCAGCCATCGTGGGTGCCGTCAGGGGCGACCCCTGAACGAACCTCCCCGCAGTTGTGAAAGAAGGGGTCGCCCCTGACGGCGCTCGCCCTGACGGCGCTCGCCCTGCCCGTCCCTATGCGGACGCGCTCACCAATCGGTCCCGGCCGTTCTCCTTGGCCTCGTACAACGCCTTGTCGGCGCGGCCGACCAGGTCATCGACGCTCTCCCCCGGCCGCCACACCGCCAGCCCGGCCGAGCAGGTCTGCGCGTCGGGGGTCGCGGCACGCAGCCGCTCGACGATCTCGGTCGCGTCTTCGGCCTCGCAGTCGGGCAGGACGACGAGGAACTCCTCGCCGCCGAAGCGCAGGATCGTGTCTTCGCCGCGCAGCTCCTGGTCCCAGGCCGCGGCACAGTCCCGCAGCACCGCGTCGCCGGCCAGGTGGCCATGGGTGTCGTTGTAGGCCTTGAAGTGATCGATGTCGACGACCGCCAGGCTGAGCGACGTCCCCGCGCGCAGGGACCGCGCCATCTCCCGCGGCAGCACTTCGTCGAGGACGCGGCGATTGGGCAGCCCGGTGAGGGCGTCGGAGCGGGCCAAGGTCTGCACCTCGGCGATCAACTCCTCGCGCTCGCGCTCCAGCGCCTTCTGCTCGGTGATGTCGGTCGAGCGGGCGTAGACGAGTTCCTCTCCCGGCTCGAAGACCGAGCTGGTCCGGAGCCAGTGCCAGCTGCCGTCCCTCGCTTTGACCCGCGTCTCGAGCCCGTCCGAGACGCCGCCGGCGAAGACCTTCATCGCCTCCTCGGTGGCGTGGGCGTGATCGTCGGGATGGGTGAAGTCGAGCAACCGATTACCGCGGATCTGCTCCGGGCGGAAACCGAGGTTGCGCTGCCAGGCGCCGTTGACCTCGATGCAGCGGCCCTGCAGGTCCATCGTGCAGAGCATGTCCTGGGAGAGGTCGAAGAAATGACGGGCACGGATGTCGGCGCGGTTGCGGCGAGCGACCAGGCTGCCGGTGAAGAGCATCACCACGGTCAGCGCGACGGCGGCGAAGATCCAGCGGGTCACGGGCGAGTATCCGGCCGTGCTTTCCACCGCGGCGAGGGCACCCGCGTAGACGAGAAGCAGCCAGCCGAGGTGGAGCGCGGCGGTGCGGCGGTCGAAGAAGTAGGCGCATATCAGCGTCGCCCAGGTGAAGATGGTCCCGTACTGGCCGACCGCGACACCCGACTCCCAGATCAGCACTCCGGTGACCAAGGCGGTGCCCGCGAGCAGGAGGTGGGTGAGCGGCAACGGCACCCGCGCGGAGGCGAACCAGCAGACGAGGCCCGCCAGGCCCATGGCGGAGGCGGTGGCGATGAGGGCGATGAAATGCCCGCCGGCGGGATGCGGCAGGATCAGCGAAAGCGCCACCAGGCCGGCGCCCGCCATCAGCAGGGCGCCGGTGGCGCGAGCCTCGGAGCGCCCGGGGGCGCGGATCTCGTCTTGGTGGGAAGTCGGGGTCAACTCGCCGTATGAATCGACAAACCCGGCGTTTCCTTTAGGTCCAAGAGGGCCCTTTTTTGGACAACATCTCCGCTCTGAAAAGGCCGGGCCGCCTACGGCGCGACCACCTTGATCGTGCCCCTGATGAAGGGATGGATCGCGTCCATGAACCAGAGGCGGGCGGGGGCCTTCGCGGTCACCTCCTGGGTGAAGCCGACGCCGGGCGTCGAACCCGAGAACCAGGAGTCGCCGGGGCGGGTCGTCGTGCCGGCGGTGTCCCAGCCCGGGAGACCCGCTTCGGCCGGGTTGATCGTCGGCAGCCCGTCGCCGCCGACCCCTTGCCATTCGGCGATCGACCAGCAGATGTGGCCCGGGGTGAAGCACCTCGCCTGCGCCCGTCTGGTTTTCGGGATGTGGCCCGGACGGACCAGGGAGAAGGTCACGGGGCCGACCTTCAAGGGGTTCGTCGTGTTGACGATTTCGAGGCTGTCGCCTTCGGCGACGGTCGCCGGACCGACGAACTTCAGCTTGCCACCGGCTTCGACGATCTTGATCGTCGCGGTCCTGCCGGTCGGTTCCGGGATCGTCGGCAGGGGTGCTTCGGCGGCCCTCGCCGCCCCGCCGGCGCCAAGCACCAGCACCGCGGTGGCCAGGATCGCAACGAGCCGGGGACGCATCAGGCGGAGGATAAGCTCAGAGCCATGCCCAACACCTTCCTCCACACGTGTTACAGGATCGGCGACATCGACGCCTCGGTCGCCTTCTACGAGAAGCTCGGCTTCGCCGAGGCGCGGCGGATGCCGATCGGCGACGAGGCGATCAACGTCTTCATGGCCCTTCCTGGCGGCGACCCGATCCTCGAGTTGACCTACAACCACGGGGTCACCGAGTACGACCACGGCACCGGCTACAACCACATCGCCCTCGCGGTCGCCGACCTCGACGCGACCCTGGCCGACCTGGCGAAGTCAGGGATCGAACCGGAGAAGCCGCCCTACCACCCCGGTGGCCGCACCACCGGCAGCCGCATCGCCTTTGTCCGCGATCCCGACGGCTACCGGATCGAGCTGGTCGAGCGCGCCGACCTGACCGAGTAGGTCGGTTGCAAGTCCTGACGGACGCGCGTGGGCCGGCGCAGGAACGGCCGAGGGACGCGGCCATCTCGGAGGCGACCCGGGCAGGCTGAGGCCGCCTCCGAGATGGCCGGGTCCGTGGGGGGAGGTGAGGGTGCGGGT
Organism: Solirubrobacterales bacterium; assembly: GCA_035572835.1. GTDB lineage: Bacteria > Actinomycetota > Thermoleophilia > Solirubrobacterales > 70-9 > VAYN01. The sequence goes on along the minus strand of DATNAG010000023.1, from coordinate 17,968 downwards.
CCCGTGCGGGTCTCGAGGGGAAGCGCGTGGAGAGGAGCGGGAGACGCGCGGAACGTCACGTCTGCCCAGGAGGGACGCGACAGGTGGGGCCGCGCCCCGGGCGGCGTCCGACTTTACCTGCCATATATGGCGGGTAAAGTCGGACGCCGCCGGAGGGGTCATGGGGATGTGTGGCGCCTCCGTGCCGTTCCCGACATCCCCGTGCCGCGTTCCCCTGCAAACGTGCCGTCCCTGCGACGTCTCCCCGCAGGGACACCGTCCCTGCGCCAGTTCCCCCCGAAAACCTCCCGGCCCGGGCGTCTCGGAGGCCTCAGCCTGCCCGGGTCGCCTCCGGGACGCCCGGGCCCGCCGTCCCCGGCCGCAGGGGCCCGGACCCTCGCCGGTCCCCAGCCGCGCCGGCCCGGACCCCCGCGAATCGCCCACGCGGCGCGCGTCGGCGCGGATCAGCCTGGGGAGACGCCGCCGCCGGCGGGGGCGTGGGTCACTTCTTCGGGAGCTTCTTCGGTGGGCGCTTCTTCGGTTTCTTCTTCCGCGCCTTCTTCTTCTTCTTCGGTTTCTTCGCCTTCTTCTTCTTCGCCGAATTCTTCTTCTTCGCCGAATTGGGAAGAGTGGTAGCCGCCCGAGGCGGTGTGGCCGCCGGTCAGCGCCGAGAGTTCGGGCAGGGTTTCAGGGCTTTCGAAGGCTGGGCATTCGCCGCCGGTCGCGGCTTCCATGAAGTCGCGCCAGATCGGGCCGGCGGTCGGACCGCCGAAGCCGGTCGACAGTCGTGAGCGCGGGTGGCCGACCCACACCGCGGTCGAGAATTCAGGCGTGTAGCCGACGAACCAGGCGTCGGACTCTTCCTCCGAGGTGCCGGTCTTGCCCGCCACTTCCGAACAGTAGGAGAGGTTGGTGTAGCCGGACCCGGTGCCCTGGGTGATCACGCCTTTGAGCACGTTGGTGACGTCATAGGCCTGGCCCGGGGTCAGCACCCGATCGCCCTCTTCGCTCTCGATTTCGTCGACCTTGCCGTCGGCGAATTCGACTTTGCTGATCGCGGTCGGATCGTGGTGCACGCCGCCGTTGGCCAAGGTCGCGTAGCCGTCGGCCTGTTCGAGCGGCGAGACGCCGTAGGCGAGGCCGCCGATCGCCTCCGCCGGCACCGACTGGAGTTCGGCTTCGATGCCCATTTCGTGCGCCGTCTGGGTGACGTTTTCAGGCCCGACGTCGAGGTCGAGCTGCGCGTAGACCACGTTGATCGAGTCCCAGGTCGCCTGTTCGAGCGACATCGTGCCCCCGCCGGGCTCATCGTTGTTGACTTCCCAGGTCCCTCCGCCGGGGATTTCCAGCGTCATCGGCGAGGTGCCGCTGTAGTAGGTGTCGCTGGGGTCGATTCCCTGCTTGATCGCGGTCGTCAACACGTAAGGCTTGAACGAGGATCCCGGCTGCTTTTCGGCCTGCCAGGCGTAGTTGAATTCTTCTTCGCCTTCTTCACCGGGGGTCGAGGCGAGGGCGAGGATCGCGCCCGTGTTCGGGTCGACCGAGGCGAGCCCGGTGACCGGGCCGCCGCCGGAGTAGCAGACCCCGGTTTCGGTGCAGCTGGCGACTGCCGCTTCGGCATCGGCCTGCAGTTCGGGATCGAGCGTCGTGTAGGCCTTGAGCCCACCGTTGCGGACGGTGTTGATCCCGTAGCGTTCGATCAGTTCCTGTTCGACCAGGTTGAAGAGGAACGGGTCGTGCACGGTCGAGTAGCGGTGGCCCTCGTGGAGGCCGAGCCCGCTGGTGCGCGCCTTCAGGTATCGGTCACGGGTGATGTAGCCCTGTTCGTACATCGTCCCCAGCACCTCGTTGCGCCGCTGCAGCGCCGCCTTCGAGTCGAGGAACGGGTTGTATTCGGAGGGCGCCTGCGGCAACCCGGCGATCAGCGCCGACTCGGTCAGGTTCAGTTCCGAGGCCGGTTTGTTGAAGTAGGTCTGCGCCGCCGCTTCCACCCCGAGCGCGGTCTGTCCTTCGTTGGTCCCGTAGGGCGCCGTGTTCAGGTAGGTGTTGAGGATCCACTTGCGGCTGTGCGCTTCGAAGAGCTCTTCCGCCAGGTGCGCTTCCTTGATCTTGCGCTTCAGCGTGTCTTCCGGATGACGGATGTAGAGGTTGCGGACCAGCTGCTGGGTGATCGTCGAGGCGCCCTGCACCGGCTTGCCGCCCGCCAGCAGGTCCTTCCAGGCGGCGCGGGCGATCCCGGCGGCGTCGAGCGCGCCGTGTTCCCAGAAGTTCTTGTCCTCGATCGAGACCGTCGCGTTCTTCATCACCTGCGGGATTTCGTCGCCGGAGATCGGCTGACGCACGTTTTCCGAGTGGATGTAGCCGATCAGCTTGCCTTCGGCGGTGTAGATCGCCGAGGTGCGGCCCTTCTGCACCGGTTTCAGGTCTTCCAGCGGCGGCGCTTCGTTGTAGACGTTGAGCGCCCAGGCGGCCGCGACGCCGCCCGCGGCGGCGATCAGGCCGATCACGATCACGATCGGGATCGCGACCTTGTGCCAGCGCGTCTTGTGCGGCTGCCGGCGCCGCCTGCGGACTCGAGTCGCCATCGGCCCGCGATTTTAGAGAGGCGAACCCTTCGGTCAGTTAAAGACGGACCGGTTGGCAAGCGTTCGCCCAGCGGCGATCTAGGAGCGCAGCTTGTAGCCGCGCTGGAAGAGGCGCAGGTTGAAGAGGAAAAGTGCCGCGGTGGCCAGCGTCAGCGCCCCCAGCGCCAGCGGGATGTTGACTTCGGTGAAGCCGACGAACCCGTAGCGGACCAGGGAGATCATGTAGTAGACCGGGTTGAACTTGGTCAGCGTCTCCCAGGGCTGCGGCAGCAGCGAGGCCGAGTAGAAGACGCCACCGAGGAAGATCAGCGGCGTCAGGATGAAGGTCTGGGCGAAGGCGACGTCGTCGAACTGCTCGGCCCGCACCCCGATCAGCACGCCGAGGTTGGCGAAGAAGAAGCCGACCAGGATGATCGCCGGGATCAGCACCAGGACGTGGGCGACGCCGAGGTTGGTGAGCACGATCGCGACGATGAAGGTCAGCGTCGCGACGATCAGCCCGCGGACGAAGCCGCCGAGGCAGAAGGCGAGCAGCAGCTCGCGCGGCGAGGCGGGCGAGGAGAGCTGGTCGTGGATCGCGCCCATGAACTTCTGCTGCAGGATCGAGGACGAGTTGTTGGTGAAGGCGTTGGTGGCCAAGGCCATCATGATCAGCCCGGGGATCACGAAGACGATGTATTCGATCCCGTGCAGCTCCTTGATCCGCGAGCCGAGCGCCGCGCCGAAGACGGAGATGTAGAGGAAGGTTTCCAGCAGCGGCCCGCCCAGCGTCTGTTTCTTGATCTTCATGAAGCGCGAGATCTCGCGCCGCCAGAGGCTGAGGAAGCGGATCTGCCAGGTGCTCATCAGGCGACGATGTCGGCCTCGACGTGCGAGCGCGACAGCTCGCGCCGCCCGACCAGGGCCAGGTAGGCGTCCTCGAGGTTGGCGACGTCGTAGCGCGCCGCCAGATCCTCGCTCGTCCCCTGGGCGGCGATCTGCCCGTCGGCGATGAAGGCGATCTTCCCGCAGAGCTGATCCGCCTCCTCGAGGTAGTGCGTGGTGAGCAGGATGGTCACGCCTTCGGCGTTGATTTTCTGGACGTAGTGCCAGAGCTCGAGCCGCAGCTCGATGTCGACGCCGGCGGTCGGCTCGTCGAGGATCAGGAGGCGCGGCCGGTGCATCAACGCCCGGGCCAGGATCAGTCGCCGTTTCATGCCGCCGGAGAGGGCGCGGGTCCGCTCCCGCGCTTTCGCGGTCAGCGAGAAGGTCTCGAGCAGCTCCTCGGTCCGTTCCTTGCGGTCCTGCTTGCGCATGCCGAAGTAGCCGCCGTGGAACTCGAGCGTCTCCTCGCAGGTGAGGAACTGGTCGAGGTTGACCTCCTGCGGGGCGAGGCCGACCGCGGCCCGCGCCTCGCCGTAGTCGGAGATCGCGTCGTGGCCGAAGACGTGGATCTGACCGCCGGTCGGCTGCGCCAGGCCGGTCGTGCAGTGGATCAGCGTCGACTTCCCCGCCCCGTTCGGGCCGAGCAGGCCGTAGAAGTCGCCCGGCTCGATCGTGATCGACACCCCCCGCAGCGCCTCCACCCCGTTTGGGTAGCGTTTCTCCAGGTCGACGATCTCGAGAGCTTTCTCGGACGAGGCAGGCATACGGAGGGCACGCTATCGATCCGCTCTCCCCGGCCGCCGCACTAGGCTGCGCGCATGGCCGGCCCGCTGCTCGTCGTCGATGCCCCCTCGATGCTCTTCCGCGCCTTCTACGCGCTGCCGAAGACGATCACCGGGCCGGACGGGCAGCCCGTCAATGCCTTGCTGGGGACGGCCAACCTGGTCCTGCGGGAGGTCGAGCTCCATCAGCCGCGCGCCGTCGTCCTCTGCTTCGGCCCCGACGCGGCCGCCTACCGGACCGAGCTCTACGCCGCCTACCACGCCGAGCGCGAGGAGGCGATGCCGGACGAGCTGCCCGACCAGTTCACCGCGAGCGGGCCGTTCTTCGAAGCCTTCGGGTGGACGGTCGCGACCAGCGCGGATCTTGAGGCCGACGATCTGCTCGGGACCTACGCGCGGCGCGAGGCCGCGACGGGCGGCCGGGCGCTGATCCTCACCGGGGACCGCGACATGTACCAGTGCGCGGCGCCCGGGATCACCGTCCTCTATGTGCGGACCGGCGGCAAAGGGGCCGAAGAAGTCGACCCGGACGGGGTGCGCGAGCGCTACGGCATCGATCCCGAGCTGGTCCCTGACTTCATCGCCCTGCGCGGCGACCCCGCCGACGGACTGCCGGGGGCGAAGGGGGTCGGGCCGAAGACGGCGGCCGAGCTGCTGAAGGAGCACGGCTCGCTGGAGGCGATCCTCGAGGCGGCGGTGCGGGAGCGGCGGCCGAAATTGCGGGCGGCGCTGATCGAAGGGCGCGAGGACCTGCTCGCGTTCAAAGAGATCGCGACGCTGCGCGACGCCGGCGTCGAGCCGCCGCCGGACCAGGCGACCGACTGGGAAGGGGCCGCCAAAGCCGCGCTCGAACTGGGGATGCGAAAACTCGCCGAGCGGCTGATCGAAACCGGTAACGGGAACTAGGCGTCGGGCGGGCCGGGGCGCTCGGCCGCCTCGGCTTCTTCGCCGAGGATGACGAAGAGGCTCCAGCCGGAGACCGCGGCCCAGACCCCCTCCAGCAGGATGAAGCCGAGCTGGCCTTCGACCACCGCGAGGATCGCCAGGATCACCGAGCCGACCAGGTTGAGCAACAGGTAGAGCCGCGAATCGGTGCGCATCTCACCGAGCTGATTGGCGGCAAACGCGCCGAGGATGATCAGCGCACCGATGATCTGGATCGCCTGGGCCATCTGTCGAGCCTAGAACCCCGGGGCGGATGCGTGCGGAGAGGGTGAAGGTTGCCGATCACGGCGCTAGGTTGCATCGATGGCTACCGGCGGGATTCCGTGGCGCGGCCCGGGCGACGGACGCCCGGATCTGCCCCTGCCCCCGGGCCCGATGCCGCTGCGCCGCGACGGCAACCTGCGCAAGCGCTGGCGCTACGTCGGCTTCTACGGCGAGAGCCTGATGCTCTGCGCGGCGCGGGCCGAGGTCGGGCCGACCGGCCAGTCCTTCTGGGCCCTCTGGGACCGCGAGCGGGACCGCGAGCTCGCCCACACCACCCTGCGCCCGGGCAGCCGCGAGGTGGTCCTCGACGGCGCCCGCCTGCTGGTCGACGCCCCCGGCCTCCACGCCGACCTGCGCCTCGGCGAGGCCGAGCCGATCGAATCGATCTGCCCGAGCGGCAGCGGCTGGGGCTGGACCCGCAAGCGGGCCGGGGTGCCGATCGAGGGCACGCTCGAGATCCCGGGGCGCCGCCTCGCGGTCGAAGGCTTCGGCGTCGACGACGAATCGGCCGGCTACCAGGCCCGCCACACCAGCTGGCGCTGGTCGGCCGGCGTCGGAACCGCGGCCGACGGCCGCGCGGTCGCCTGGAACCTGGTCGAGGGCATCAACGACCCGGCGGCGAAGAGCGAGCGCGCGATCTGGATCGACGGCGCTCCCCACGAGCCGGCCCCGGTCACCTTCCAGGGTCTCGACGCGGTCACCTTCGCCGACGGTTCCCGCCTCGAGTTCGAGGGCGGCGCCGAGCGGTCCCGCGACGACAACTTCCTCCTCATCCGCAGCACCTACCGCCACCGCTTCGGCACCTTCACCGGCACGCTCGAGGGCCTCGACCTGGCCGAGGGTCGCGGCGTCATGGAGTCCCACGACGCACTTTGGTGACAGCGCCCTCGACGCCGGTGCACTTATGCCCCCTATGGCGAGGCCAAGTGCACCGGCGTCCCTCAGCGTGATGTGAATGTGTGACGCTCCGAGGTCGACCGGTGATCCTCACCAGGTGTCGACCGGACGCGGGCGTTCGGGCGGGGGCGCGGTGGCGGCGGCGAGGGTCTTGGCGATCAGGGACCGCGTCTCCGCCGGATCGATCACGTCGTCGACCTCGAACACGGCCGCCGCGTTGAGGGCTTTCGCGTTCTCTTCCGCCGCCGCGGTCAGGTCCCGCACCCGCAGCTCGCGCTCCTGCTCGTCGACGATCTCCTCCAGCTCCTTGCGCAGCGCCAGCCGCACCGCCCCTTCCAGGCCCATCGGCCCGAGGTGCGCCCCCGGCCATGCCACGGTCAACAGCGGCTCGTGCAGGCTCCCACCGGCCATCGCCTGCGCGCCCAGCCCGTAGCCACGCCTCAGGATCACCGCGATCAGTGGCACCCGCAGTGCCGCCCCGCCGACCAGAAGCCGTGAGGCATGGCGCACCAGCCCGGTCGCCTCGGCGTCGGGCCCGACCATGAACCCGGGCGTGTCGAGCAGCGACACCACCGGCAGCCCGAAGGCGTCGCACAGCGAGAGGAACCGCGCCGCCTTGTCGGAGGCGTCGCTGGTCAGCGCGCCCGCCATATGGCGCGAGTCGTTGGCGATGAAGCCGAGCGGCCGACCCTCGATCCGCGCCAGCGCCGTGACCAGCTCCGGTGCGAAGCGCTCGCGCAGGAAGGTGACCGAGCCCGCGTCGGCGAGCGTCTCGACGATCGGCCCGACCGGGTAGGCGCGCCGCGCCCGCTCCGGGACCATCCCGCGCAGCGCTGTCTGGTCGGGCACCTGACCGGGCATCGTCGCCCCCTGGAAGTAGGCGAGCAGCCGTTTCGCCGCCGCGGTCGCCTCGGCCTCGTCGGCGGCGATCACATCGACCACCCCGTTGCGCGCCTGCGTCTCCAGTGGGCCGACGTCGTCCGGGTCGACCTTCCCCAGCCCGCCGCCCTCGATCATCGCCGGCCCGCCCATCCCCAGCGAGGAGCCCTCGGTGGCGATGATCAGGTCCGAGCAGCCGGCCAACACCGCGTTGCCGGCGAAGCAGCGACCGGCGACGATCGCGATCCGCGGCACCAGCCCCGAGAGCCGCGCCCAGAGCGCGAACGCCCGCGTGTCGAGCGCCGACACCACCGGAAAGTCGGTGTCCCCCGGCCGCCCACCACCGCCCTCGGCGAAGAGCACCGCCGGCAGCCGCATCCGCTCGATCAGCTCGAACAGCCGGTCCTTCTTGCGGTGCCCGAGCGCCCCCTGCGTCCCGGCCAGCACCGTGTAGTCGTAGGAGAGCACCGCGCAGCCGGCACGCTCGCCGAAGAGCTCCCCGTTCACCGTCGCGGTGCCGCCGACGAAACCGTCGGCGGGGGTCCGCGCGATCAGGTCCTCGAGCTCGCGCCGCCCCCGCTGGGCGGCGATCGCGAAGCGCCCGTACTCGACGAAGCTCCCCGCGTCGACCAGGTCGGCGAGGTTCTCCCGCGCCGTCCGCCCGCCCGCCGCGTGGCGCCGCGCCACCGCATCGGGTCGCGCCGCGTCCTCGGTCAGCGCCCGCCGCGCCAGCAGCTCGGCGAGGTCCGCGCGCTCCTCCGCGCCGCCGCCCGGGCCGCCGGCCACGTCAGCCCTCTTCGAGCAGGTCCGCCAGCGTCTTCATCGCTCTGCCGAGAGCGCGGCTCATGAAGGCGCGGGAGACGAACGGGACGATCCGTTCCGTGCGCGGCGCTTTCACCCAGGCGAGTTCGAACTCGATCCGCGTACGGCCCCCCTCGAGCTCGGTGAAGCGGTACGTGCCACGGGTCTCGCGCTTGCCGTGGGCGCTCTCGCCCTCCTCGACGATCCGCTCCGGGGCGGTCGACTCGACCACCTTGAAGGTGACCCTCTCGCGCGCCGCGGGCGCGTCGACCTGGGCTTTGGCGATCGCGCCGACACCGCGCCTCGGCCCTTCGAAGCTCCAGTCTTTGTAGAGCCGACCCATCCAGCGCTCGTGGTTGGCGAGGACGTCGACGTATTCGAAGACCTGCTGGCGGGGACGGCCTACCTCGACCGAGACGGTGACTGGATCCGGCATGGAGGCCGGATCCTAAGAGCTCTTAGGCGCCGGCGGCGCCTTCCCCCTCGCCGACCTCGTCGCCGCCGGCCCCGACTCCGTTCGTCGCCGCCTCGCCGACCTCGATCGCCTGGTCAGGGGCCCAACCGTCGGGGGCGGGCTCGAAGGCGGCCATGCCGACCACCAACGGCGTCGCCTCGTCACCGCTCTTCTCGAGCCGCCGCCGGCAGAGCGCATGGATCGCCTCCAGCCGGTTGGCGGCGGCCTCGAAGACGGCGGCGACTTCCGCCCAGCCCGCCTCGTCGACCGCCATCGGCATCCAGTTCAGCGTGGTGTCGTCATGGGCGTCGATCGTCCCTGCTTCGAGCGCGTCGGCGGCGCGGTCGAAGAAGGTGCCGAGCGCCGACCCGGTGACCGCGTCGCGAAGGCTCTTCGGCACGTTGCGCCAGTCCTGGTGGCCGATGTAGGAGCGCGGGCGGGCACGGAAGTAGTGCTCGACCGCGCCGCGGCGGCGCGCGGTCGCCACCTGCTCGATGCAGCCGCATTTCTCCAACACCCGCACGTGGTAGGCGACGTTGCCGAGCGGCGCGGAGAGCAACTCGGTCAACTCGCTCGGGCTGGCGTTGCGAAGTTGGACGACTTCGAGGATCTTTACCCGTAGCGGGTGCCCCAGCGCCCGGACCAGGCGCTGATCGATGCGGTTGGGTCGGTTCTGGTTCATTGATCGGGCAGTTTTGCGCAGTTGGACGTCCGAGTAACGAAGAATCCCTCGTTTGAGTTACGCGATTCCACCAATGGGAACGCCCTTGGTAACCAGGTCGGCGCGCCGCGACTCACCAGCTGCGACGCGCCGCCCGGATCCCGCAGATCAGCCGCTCTTGGCGACGCTCGCGGCGGGGATGATCGGCTCCGCTCCATCAATCTTCATCTCTCGCTCACCTCCTCCCTGCGATGTGAGTTCGGGGGCCCCCGCGCAAAGTTTGATGAGAACTGAACGTTCAGTTGACGTCACCGCATGTTTTTCGTCGGACCCTGCGTTTTCGGCTACGGAATCCGGTTTAATGCAGGCGGGTCGCTAACTCAGATTTTTTGGAGGATTGTGGAGGCATCCACCGCAAAGACCGATTCCGCCGCGCCGAGCCCGGTCGCGAGCACGCCTGCGGGCCCGTCCACGCCGCCCCCGGCTTCGGCCCCGCGCACCGAGGGCCCGACACGAAGGGTCGACTTCGTCAGCCCCCAACTGGCGGCGGCGCTCGCCCACCCCACCCGGGTCGCCGTGATGGGCGTCCTGGTCGAGGGGCCCGCCTCGCCTCGCCAGATGGCCGAGGCGATCGACGAGCCGCTGAACAACGTCACCTACCACGTCAAGCAGCTGCGCGCCCTCGGCTGCATCGAGCTCGACCGGACCGAGCGACGGGCGGGCGGGCGAGTCCTGGAACGCTTCTATCGGGCGAGCCAGCGGGCCTACTTCGACGACGACGCCTGGGCGGTCCTGAACCCCCAGGAGCGCCTCGGCGTGATCTGGTCGATCGTGCGGATGATGTCCAGGGACATCACCACCGCGATGACGGCCGGCACCTTCTTCGGCGACGACTACGACGTCCACGCCACGCGCTCGCCGGTGACCGTCGACAAGGAGGGCTGGGAGGAAATCGCCGAGCTGGTGAACCGGTCGACGAAGGAGATCTTCGAGATCGAGCGGCGGGTCGAAAAACGCCAGGCCGAGGGCGGCGACGCCCCGGACATCCACACCAAGGTGCAGATACTTCAGTTCCGCTCGCCCAGCCCCCGCTAGTCGCTAGCCGCGGATCGCCTTGCCGACCATGTTCATGACCCGGGTCTGATCGCGCTTGCTCAGGTTCGACGGCCTTCCGCGCGACTTCTTCAAGAGGCCCCAGAACTCCGCCTGCTCGTTCTCGGTGAGGTTGTCCCGGACCCGGTCACGACCCTTTTGGGCGAGCCAGAGGCTGATCGCCCAGACCGTCTTCCAGGGGACCTTCCTCCAGATCCAGGGCACGGCGTACTTCGCGATCCAAGTCGGCATGGGCCCAAGGTACCCGGCGTCGTGGCTTCCACCCTCACTAGGGTTCCGCGGGTGCCGGCCACCGACCGCCACCGCCGGTGATCGCCGCCCTCGCGGCCGCGGTGACGGGTCCGCGCGGTCGCTGGGTGACGATCGCGGTCTGGCTCGCGCTCGGGATCGGCGGCTACGTCGGCCGCTCCCACATCGGCTCGGTCGCCGCCGCCGGCCAGTCGAGCTTCCTGCCCAAGGACGCCGAATCGATCCACGCGCTGGAAGTGCTGGACGGCTCCACGAGCTCCTCGCCCGAGTCCGGCGGCGAAGGCCGTGAAGAGGTGCCGGCGGTGGTCGTCTTCGACCGCCCGGGCGGGCTGACCGACGACGATCTGAACGCGATCGGCGCGATCGGCCGCGGGCTGAACCGGCTGAGGATCACCGGCGCGACGCCGATCATCGACCCCTTCTCCGCCGGCGCCCGCCGGCCGCTCGGCGACGTCGCCCGGCTCGACCGCGGGATCGGCCCGATCTCCGAGGACGGCGAAGCGGCGCTGGTGGTGCTGGCGCTGAACGCCGACGACCACGGGGCGATCCGCGACGGCGTCACCGACCTCCGCGAATACCTCTCCGCCCACCGGGTCCCCGGGGTCTCCGCCTACGTCACCGGTCCGGCGGGGATCGCGGCCGACCTCGACCAGGTCGCGAACGAAGCCGGCGAGACGTTGCTCCTCGCGACGCTCGGCCTGGTCCTCGTCCTGCTCCTGCTCGTCTACCGGGCGCCGTTGCTGGCGCTCCTGCCGCTGATCGCGGTCGGCGCCGCCTACATGGTCGCGATCGGCATCGCCTACCTGCTGATCGAGGGCGGTTGGATCGTCGTCAACACCGAGGGGACGTTCTTGCTCCTGGTGCTGGTGTTCGGCGCCGGCACCGATTACTCGCTGCTGCTGGTCCATCGCTACCGCGAAGAGATCCAGCGCGGGCGCCCGGCCGCCGAGGCGTTGCCGCTCGCCCTGCGCGCGACGATCCCCGCGGTCGGCGCCTCCGGCGGCACCGTGATCGCCGCGATGCTGGTGCTGCTGGTCGCCGACCTCGAGTCGACCCACTGGCTCGGGCCGATCCTCGCGGTCGGCATCGCGGTGATGGTCTGCTCGGCCTTCACCCTTCTCCCCGCCCTGCTCGCGGTGCTCGGCGAGCGCGCCTTCTGGCCCGCCGCGGGGGCGTCACGCCGGCCGGGGCCCGAGATCTGGGACCGGATCGCGAGCCTGGTCGAGCGGCGCTCGCGGCCGATCTGCCTGCTCGTCACCGGCAGCCTGGTCGTCCTCGCGCTCGGCTACCTCCTCCACCACGGCACGATCGGCTTCGGCCAGGGCGAGACCAAGCCGACCAACTCGAGCGAAGGCACCGCGGTGCTGAACGAACACTTCCCGCCCGGCCTCGCCTCGCCGCTGACCGCGGTGGTGCCGCCCGACGAAGCGGCAAAGGTGACCGCCGGGATGAAGCACCTCGCCTCGGTGCGGTTGGCGATCCCGGTCCCGGCCGGCAGCGGCTTCCAGTCGGCGGCCGTCCTCCTCGTCCTCGCCGGCAACCCCTACTCCGGCGAAGCGGCGGAGGAGGTCGAGCGGATCCGCGAACGGCTGCACGCGATCTCTCCCGAGGCGCTGCTCGGCGGCCTGCCCGCCGAGAACTGGGACGTCGAGCAGACCAACGGGCGCGACACCCGCCTGATCGTGCCGCTGGTGCTGCTCGTGGTCGGGCTGATCCTGGTGGCGGTGCTGCGGGCGATCGCGGCGCCGCTCTACCTGATCGCCACCGTCGTCCTCTCCTTCGCCGGCACCCTCGGGCTCTCGACCTTCCTCTTCTCCCAGTTCGGCGGCGAAGGGATCGCCTTCGACCTGACGCTGCTCTCCTTCTTGTTCCTGGTCGCGCTCGGGGTCGACTACAACATCTTCCTGATGACCCGGGTGCGCGAGGAGGCGGCCCGCCATGGGACCGAGGCGGGAACGCTGCGGGCGCTGATCGCCACCGGCGGCGTCGTCACCGGGGCGGGGCTGATCCTCGCCGGCACCTTCGCCACGCTGACGCTGCTGCCGCTGGAGGAGCTGATCCAGATCGGCGCCACTGTCGCGATCGGCGTCCTGCTCGACACCTTCATCGTCCGGGCGCTGCTGATCCCGGCGATCACCTTCCGCTTGGGCGACCGGGCCTGGTGGCCGAGCGGCGCGGGCGCCCGCCCGCGCCCTTAGACGTTCGGGCTGCGCTTCGCCTTGTGGCGCTCGCTCTTGTGCGCGCGGCCCTTCTTCTCCAGCGTGTCGCAGGCATGTTCGATGTCGTTCGCGAGGCGATCGATCTGGGAGCGGCTCAGCGTGTGCTTGACCAGCGCCCGCAGCACCCGGACCTCCTGCGCGTTCGGCGGCATCGTGTAGGCGGGCAGCATCCAGCCGCGCTCCGCCGCCACCTGCCAGGAGACGTCGAACTCGTCGTACTCCTTGCCGTCGAGCAATTTGAACGCGACCAGCGGCAGCTGCTCCTCGTTCTCGCCGATCAGTTCGAAGTGCCCGCAGCGGTCCAGCTTTTCCACCAGCACCTCGGCGTTCGACTGCATCGCTTTCATCACGTCGCCGTAGCCCTCGCGGCCGAGGCGGACGAAGTTGAAGTACTGGGCCAGCACCATCGAGGCGCCGGTGGAGAAGTTGAGGGTGAAGGTCGCGTCGACCTCGCCCAGGTAGTTCTCGTAGAAGACGAGGTGCTCGGCGAGATCGGATTTTTCGCGGAAGACGAGCCAGCCGATCCCCGGGTAGACGAGCCCGAACTTGTGCCCGGAGACGTTGATCGAGCGCACCTGCTCGAGCCGGAAGTCCCACTCGGAGTGCGGGTAGAGGAAGGGCCAGACGAAGCCACCGCTGGCGCCGTCGACGTGGATCGGCACGTCGTGCCCCTCGTCCTTCTTCAGTTTGACCAGGTAGTCGTTGATCCCGCGGATGTCGTCGGCGTGCCCGGTGAAGGTGGTGCCGAGGACGGCGGCGACGCCGATCGTGTTCTCGTCGATCTCCGGGGCGACGTCGTCGGCGCCGATCGTGTACTTCCCCTCCTGCAGCGGCACCACGCGCTGTTCGACGTCGAAGTAGCGGCAGAACTTTTCCCAGACCACGTGGACGTCGCCGCCGAAGACGAGGTTCGGTTTGTCGACCGGCTTGCCCGCCGCTTCCCGCCGTTCCTTCCATTTCCACTTCAGCGAGAGGGCGCCCAGCATGATCGCCTCGGAGGAGCCCTGGCAGCGGGCGCCGGTCGTCTCGCCGGGGGCGTTGAAGAGGTCGGCGAGCATGCGGATGCAGCGCTGCTCGATCTCGGCCGAGATCGGATACTCGGCGTGGTCGATGAAGTTGCGGTAGTTGTTCTCGGCGATCAGCCGCTCGGCCTCCGGCTCCATCCAGGTGGTGACGAAGGTGGCCAGGTTGCGGTTCGGATCGCCCTCCAGCTGCAGTTCCTCTTCGACCAGCCGCTGCGAGTCGAGCGCCGACATCCCCTTCTCCGGGAACAGCCCGTCGGGGGCGTCCTCGGTCAGGAACCTGGTCCCGTAAAAGCGGGCCTCTTCGGGGGAGGGAGCGTCGTGTTTCGCCATAGGTCGGAACCTATCGGCGAGGGCGCGGGCGCGCTTGAAGAATCCGCCTCAGCTGAAGCGGTAGGTGAGGTGGAGCGCCTCGGCGCCCTCGACCACGTCGGTCAGCTCGACCTGGGCGGCGGCGGCTTCGAGGTGGTCGAAGAGGCGCTCGCCGCCGCCGAGGATGATCGGGACCTGGGTGACGACGATCTCGTCGAGGTGGCCGGCGGCGATCGTCTGCTGCAGGGTCGAGGCGCCGCCGACCGAGACGTCCTGATCGTCGGCCGCCTCCTTCGCTTCGGCGATCGCCACCTCGATCCCCTCGGTGACGAAGTGGAAGCTGTTGCCGTTTTCGAGCTCGAAGGGGTCGCGGGCGTAGTGGGTGAGGACGTAGACCGGGCAGTGGAACGGTGGATCGTCGCCCCACCAGCCCTTCCACTCCTCGTCGGGCCAGGGGCCGCGGACCGGGCCGAACATGTTGCGGCCCATCACCACCGCGCCGAGGTTCGCCTGGGTCGAGCGGAGCACGTCGTCGCTGGCGCCGCGCTCGCCCTCGTCGCCGCGACCGTGCATCTCGTTGAACGAGGCCAGCTTGACGGCCCACTCGTGCAGCGCCTCACCACCTTCGCCGAGCGGGTTCTCCTCGCTCTGGTTCGGGCCGGCCATGTAGCCGTCGAGCGAGATCGTGATCTGCGACTTCACCTTCGGCATCAGCTCACCATTTTTTGGCCCCGCCGGGCTCCTCCTCGACCGTCAGCTCAGCGAGGGGTTCGGCCTCCAGGCGGCCGTCGGGGATCGGCTCCCCGGATTTGACCGAGAGACCGTAGGTGCCCGAGGCGAGGCGCTCTTCGGCCCGCTCGACCGCCTCCAGGCGGCGCCGCAGGTCGCCTTCCTGCCCGGCGGCCAGCTCGTCTTCATAGAGGTTCTCGTTGTTGAAGTCGCCCGCCGGGGCGTCTTCGGTCAGCGGGGCCTCCCGGCCTTCGCCCCGCAGCGAGGCGAGCGCCGCCTCGACCCGCTCCCGCTCGGCGGCCACCAGCTCTTTCGCGCGCTTCTCATCCATTCCGTCCCACCCTACCCGCCCCCCTCGGGATGGTTCCAAGGGGGGGTTGAGGTCCGGAAGGTGTAGCGCTATCCTCATAGAGGACTAACTACAGAAAGTGAACTTGGTCATGAACTACAGACTCGTTCCTCTCGACGACGCGATCGTCTTCCCCACCGTCACCGCGACTTTGCCGATCGACGTCGGCGAGGACGAGCGCGTCTTCCTCATCCCTCGCCGTGACGGCGAGTACGGCCGCGTCGGGGTCATCGCCGAGGTGGTCGAGCACGGCCGCTCGCGCCGCGGCGTCCCGGTCGCGACCGTGGTCGGCCTCCACCGCGGGATCGCCGGCGCCGCCGTGGCGGGCGACGATGGCGACGCCCTGCACGTCGAGGTCCAGGAGATCCACGACGGCCACCCCGACGACGAGCACACGGTCGAGCTGGCGCGCGAGTATCGCGCCGTGGTCGAGGAGATCCTCGAGCTGCGCGGCGACGACGGCCGCATCGCAACCTTCCTGCGCTCGATCGAGGAGCCCGGCGCCCTCGCCGACACCTCCGGCCTCTCCCCCGACATCCCCAACGAGGGCAAGCTCCGCCTGCTCGAGACGATCGACATCACCGAGCGGCTCGAGATCGCCGTCGGCCTGCAGCGCGAGCGGCTCGCCGAGCTGCAGGTGCGCTCGAAGATCCGTGACGACGTCGAGTCGGGTGCCCAGAGACAACAGCGCGAGTACTTCCTGCGCAAACAGATGGAGTCGATCCGCAAGGAGCTGGGCGAGGACGAGACCGATCTGATCGGCGAGTACGAGACCAAGATCGACGAGGCCGGCATGCCCGAGGCGGTCGAGGAGCAGGCTTACAAGGAGCTGCGCCGACTGGAGCGCCAGGGCGAGCAGTCGCCGGAGAGCTCGATGATCCGCAGCTACCTCGATTGGCTGATCGCCGTCCCCTGGAGCAAGCGCTCCGAGGACAAGCTCGACCCGAACCACACGCGTGAGGTGCTCGACGCCGACCACGCCGGGCTCGAGGACGTGAAGAAACGGATCACCCAGTTCGTCGCCGTGCGCAAGCTGCGCGAGGAGCGGGCCGAGGAGATTGAGCAGGACAGCCGTGCCAATGGCACGATCCTCACCCTGGTCGGGCCTCCCGGCACCGGCAAGACCTCGATCGGCGAGTCGATCGCCCGCAGCCTCGGGCGCGAGTTCGTCCGCATCAGCCTCGGCGGCCTGCACGACGAGGCGGAGATCCGCGGCCACCGCCGCACCTACATCGGCGCCCTGCCGGGACGGATCGTCCGTGCCCTGCGCGACGCCGAGACGATGAACCCGGTGATCCTCCTGGACGAGGTCGACAAGGTCGGTGCCGATTGGCGCGGCGATCCGTCGGCGGCCCTGCTCGAGGTCCTCGACCCGGCGCAGAACCACTCGTTCCGCGACCATTACCTGGACGTCGAGGTCGACCTCTCCGAGGCCGTCTTCATCGCCACCGCCAACCTGCTCGACACGATCCCGGCGCCGCTGCTCGACCGGATGGAGATCATCTCCTTCGACGGCTACACGACCGAGGAGAAGCTGGCGATCGCCAAGGGCTACCTGGTACCGCGACAGCTGAAGCGCAACGGGCTGAAGCCGGAAGAGATCACGGTCGAGGACGATGTCCTCCGCGCGGTGATCGCGGAGTACACCCGCGAGGCGGGCGTGCGCCAGCTGGAGCGTGAGGTCGGCAAGCTGCTGCGCGGGGCGGCGACGAAGATCGCCTCCGGCGAAGGAGTCGCGCCGATCCCCCTCGACATCGAGGCGGTCCGCGAGGCGCTGGGACGGCAGAAGGTGTTCCAGGAGTCGGTGGAGCGCACGGCGATCCCGGGCGTCTCGACCGGACTCGCGGTCACCGGCACCGGCGGCGACATCCTGTTCATCGAGGCGACCGCCATGGACGGCGACAAGGGCCTGGTCCTGACCGGCCAGCTCGGCGACGTGATGAAGGAGTCGGCGCGGATCGCCCTCTCCTACGTCCGCTCGCACCGCCAGGACCTGGGCATCCCGGAGGACCGGTTCCAGCGGGAGTTCCACGTCCACGTACCGGCCGGGGCGATCCCCAAGGACGGCCCCAGCGCGGGCACGGCGATGACGACCGCGTTGGTCAGCCTGCTCAGCGGCCGACCCGTCAAGCACACTGTCGGGATGACCGGAGAGGTGACCCTGCAAGGACGGGTGCTGCCGATCGGCGGCCTGAAGCAGAAGGTGCTCGCGGCGCACGCCGCCGGCCTGACCGAGGTGATCCTGCCCGAGCGCAACCGCGGCGACCTCGACGAGGTCCCCGAGGAGGTGCGCGAGCAGATGACCTTCCACCCGGTGATGAGCATCGACGAGGTGCTCGGGCTGGCGCTCGAGCCCGCGGAGGCCGGCGCCGATGTCGCCCAGGTGTCGTAACTGCGAACCCGTGCCGAAGGAGCTCCGCGCCGCCGCGGGGCTCCTCGAGCGCCGCTGGACGATGGCGACGATCTACGCCTGCTCCAGCGGCGCCGCCCGCTTCAACGAGTTCCGCCAGTCGCTGCCGGGGGTCTCGCCGACGACGCTCTCGGAGCGGCTCGACCAGCTCGAGAAGGCCGGCGTGGTCGAGCGCACGCTCGTCCCCGGCCGTCCCCCCCACAGCGAGTACCGGCTGACCCCCCGCGGCGAGCGCCTCGCCGCCGCGGTCGCCGGCCTTTTGGCCAAGTAGGCCTCCCCCGGCTTTCGCGCGGGTAAGGTGGCGACAGGGTGGCGCTGCACACCGACATCCCGACCCGCGCCCAGATCGGGCGGCTGCTCGCCGCCCGCGATCCCCAGAGCGTCTCGATCTACGTGCCGACGGCGCCGGTCGGCGAGGCCGGCCAGGCGGACCGGATCGCCTTCCGCAACCTCG
>DATNAG010000022.1:0-19410 GCA_035572835.1 Solirubrobacterales bacterium | reverse complement strand
CTCGATCGGCGCCAGCGGGTGGCCCGAGTAGAGGAAGCAGGGGAAGACGCGGACGCTGATGCTGCCGCCCCGTCGCTCGGCCACGCCGAGCAGCTTCAGCGAGAGGCCGAGCTCCTTGGCGAAGGCGAGGTCGTCGGGCTGGATCGCCTCGATCCCCTCGCAGCTGACCTCCGACAGCGTCACCGGGGTGTGGAAGGCGAGCCGCGCGAGGATCGCCATCTTCGCCGCCGCGTCGGCGCCGGAGACGTCGTCGGTGGGGTCCGCCTCGGCGTAGCCGAGCTCCTGTGCCTGCGCCAGCGTGTCCTGGTAGCCCGCCCCGGTCGAGGCCATCTCGCTGAGGATGAAGTTGGTGGTGCCATTGACGATCCCGTAGACCTTGTCGATCTCGGTCGCCGCGAAGCCCTCCTGGATCGTCCGCACGATCGGGATCACCGCCGCCACCGCCGCCTCGAAGCGCAGCTGGACGCCGGACTCGCGGGCCACCCCGAAGAGCTCGTCGCCGGCCTGCGCGAGCAGCTGCTTGTTGGCGGTGACGAAGGGCTTCCCGGCGCGCATCGCAGCGATCGCGTACTCGCGCGCCGGTTCGGTCCCGCCCATCAGCTCGACCACCAGGTCGGAGCGCTCGAGGATCTCGGCGAAATCCCAGTCACCGCGAGTCAGCACCCCGGCCAGCTCCGGGCGGCGCCCGGTCGCCGCCTGGACCGCGTCGGCGCGCTCGGCCAGCAGCTCGGCGAAGGCGGCGCCGACGGTGCCGCGGCCGAGCAGACCGATGCGCACGGGTTTCGGCCCGTCGCCCACCTCGCCGGCCACCGTCTGCTCCGCCGCCAGCTCAGACATCGCGGGCGGTGAGATCGTCGAAGGTCTCGCGGCGGACGACAACCCGGGCCTCGCCGTCGCGGCAGAAGATCACCGGCGGCCGGGTGACGCCGTTGTAGTTGTTCGCCATCGCGTGGCCGTAGGCGCCGGTCGCGGGGGTGACGAGGACGTCGCCGACCGCCGGGCCCGCCAGCATCGCGTCGCGGACCAGCACGTCGCCGGACTCGCAGTGCATCCCGGCGACCGTCACCATGGTGTCGGGCTCAGCCGACGCCCGGTCGGCGATCAGCGCCTCGTAGCGGGAGCCGTAGAGCATCGGCCGTAGGTTGTCGGACATGCCGCCGTCGACGGCGACGTAGGTGCGGATCCCCGGGATCTCCTTCACCGTGCCGACCCGGTAGGCGGTGACGCCGGCGTTGGCGACCAGCGAGCGCCCCGGCTCGATCATCATCTTCACCCCGTCCCCGAAGACAGCCCGGACGCCCTCCACCTTGACCCCGACGTAGTCGTCGATCGACGGCGGCGAGTCGTCCTCGGTGTAGGCGACGCCGAGACCGCCGCCGACGTCGACGACCTTGCACCAGTCGCCCGCCAGGTCGCCGAGCGCGGCGATCGCGAGGCGGTAGGGCTCGAGCTCGAAGATCTGGGAGCCGATGTGGGCGTGGAGGCCGACCAGCTCGAGCTTGTCGGAGGTGAGCACGCGCCGGATCGCCAGCCCCGCGTCGTCGCCATCCCCCATCCCGAAGCCGAACTTCGAGTCGAGTTGGCCGGTGGTGATGTAGTCGTGGGTCGAAGGCTTGATCCCCGGGGTGACCCGGATCAACACCTTCATCGGCTCATCGAGCAGCCGCTCGCAGCGCTCGATCTCGTCGAAGGAGTCGAGGATCAGGTGGCCGATGCCGGCCCGCGCCGCCATCAGGATCTCCTCGTCGGACTTGTTGTTGCCGTGCATGTGGATGCGCGCCGGGTCGAAGCCCGCGGCGAGCGCGATATGGAGCTCGCCGCCGGAGGCGACGTCGACCGAGAGCCCCTCGGCCGCGAAGAGCTCGTAGGCGGCCGTCGCCGGGAAGGCCTTCGATGCGAAGAGGACCTCGCCGTCGACGCCGCGGCGCTCGAATGCCTCGCGATAGGCACGGGCGCGGACCCGCAGGTCGTCCTCCGCGTAGATGTAGGCGGGCGTGCCGTGCTCTTCGACGAGCTGGACGACGTCGCAGCCGCCGACCTCGAGATGGCCGAGGTCGTTGATCCGGCTGCCGATCGGCAGCACGGCCGAGCCCGCGACCCGATCGCGCGTCCCCACCCCCGACTGAACCTGCTCCGCCATCGGCGGCATTGTGACGGTTGAGGGGTCGCGGCGGCGCGGTGGCCGGCCGCGGCGGCTCAGTGGCTGTCGCCGCCGAGCACGCCGCCGAGCGTTTCCGTCACCCCGTCGACGGTTTTGCCGACAACCGATTCGGGGCCGACGACGCCTTCGACCACATTTTCGGTCGCTTCGGTGACGCCGGTTTTTTCGAGCGCGCCGCCGGTGGCTTCGTCGACGGTCCCGACGGCGCCGTTGACGGATTCGGTGACGACCTGCGAAGGCTTGGTGGTGGCGGTCACCGGGGGGCCGGTCGAGGTGCCGCCGGTGCTACCGCCGCTCGAGCCCGAAGAGCCATTCGCTCCGCCGCCCGCGGCGGAGTTCCCGGTCGAGCCGGCGGAGCCCGACGTGCCTCCGGCGGTGGAGCCGCCTTGCGGCGAGGTGCTCTGCGCAGGCGACTTGGAAGACGGATCGGAGGAGTGCGAGCCGGAGTTGCCGCCCGACGACCTGGTGCCGTCAGCGCCGCCCGAGGGCGAGCCTTGGACCGCGATCGCCGGACCGGTCGCCTCGGCCGGCGCGCCCGGGTGGGCGCCGGTGCCGAGCGGAACGGCACCGGGCTGCGCGGTCGGCGTCACGGCGATCGCGGCGCCGCCGTCACGGGCGTGCGAGCGGGTCGTCTTCCCGGTTACCCCTCCGGCCGTCGCCGTGGTGGTCCCGCCGCCCAACGGGAGCGCCTTCGCCGGCGCCACCGCGGGCCTGTTCTGGGGGCTGGAGACCTCGGCGATCGGCCACTCCTGGAAGACCTGCGCCGAGACGAGAACGACGAAGACGCCGATCGCGATGCCGATCAGGGTGACCCCGGAAAGGGCCCCGACGAGGTAAGTGTGAGCTTGTCTGATCACTTTTACTTAAAAATCTGTACCCATTGATACCAGTACTGATGAAGAACGGGGATTTGGCTCCGCACCTAGGTTTTTATGCCCGTTTCGCTATCGACTCAACCCCGCTAAAGATAACTCAAGGGATCGGTTACTTCGCCATATATACGAACCTCGAAGTGGACATGAGGGCCAAGGCAGTATCCCGTGCAGCCGCTGTACCCGATGATCTCGCCCTGCTGAACCGGCTGTCCGGCGTTCACGGCGAAGGCGGATTGGTGCGCGTAACAGGTGGAGAGACCTCCCGCGTGATCGATGCAGGTGTAGTTCCCGTAGCCACCGCTTTCGGCCTCCGACTCGGTGAAGGCGACGGTGCCGGCGAGGGCGGCCCGGATCGGCGTGCCTTCCGGCACGGCGATGTCGATGCCCGGGTGGTACTCGTAGTGGCCTTCGATCGTGCGGGCGCCGAAGCCTGAGGCGATCGGCCCGTCGACCGGCCAGATCATCGAGCCGGAACCCGCTTTGATCGCCCCCGGCGGCAGCGGCATCGAGCCGGTCGCCGCCAGCTCTTCGGCGATTTTCGCCTGGATCGATTCGACGTCCCCGTCGAGCTCGGTTTCGTGGTGGCGCACCTTGGCGAGCGCCGCCTCCTGTCCCACCCGAGCATCGACCAGGTCGCGCCGGCGTCCCTGCAGTTCGCCGCGGGTAGCCACCAGCGAGCGCTGTTCGGCGGCGATCGAGTTCCGTGCCGCTTCGATTTCGCCTTTCGCCGCGGCGCGCCGCTCGACCGTCAGCGCCACCCCGTCGCGCAGACTCCGGACCCGCCGGGCGTTCGCCTCGTCGGCTTCGTGGATGCGGTCGAGGAGTTCGGCCCGTGCTTCGACGTCTTCGAGGTCGCCTTCGCCGATCAGCACGTCGAGCAGTTCCGGGCTGCCCTGCTCGTAGATCGCGACCAGCCGTTCGCGCAGCGACCCGAGGGCGACGCGCAGGTGGGAGCGGAGGCGCGCCAGGTGGTCGCGGGCGACTTCCAGCTCGTCGTTCGCCTTCGCCAGCCGCTGCTGGGTCACGGCGAGCCGCGCGCGGGTCGCCGTCTCCTGTTCGCGGATCGTCGTCACCTCGCCGCTCAACCGTTCGATCTGGCGCGCGTAACGGGAGATCGTCGTCGTCAAGACTCCCTTGCGGTGCTGGGTTTCTTCCAGCGCGGATTCCTTCGATTCGAGTTCGGAGGTGAGGTCTTCAGCGGGCGCCATCGGGGCGACGACGGCGACAAGACAGAGGCCCGCGAGGAACGCGGCGAAGGCGATGGCGAAGTTTCGGGAGCGAAGCACCCGACGAAGCTAGCCAAGGCCGCATCGACGCCCCGCCGCGAAAGGACGGTGCAATCGGCGTTGCCCTGCGCAAAGCGCGTTGCAACGCCGACGCGCGAGTGTTCGGGCCACTGCGGCCGGGGACGGGTGAGGGTCCAGGTCCCTGCGGCCGGGGACGGGCGCGCCCGGGCGTCTCGGAGGCGACCCGGGCAGGCTGAGGCCGCCTCCGAGACGCCCGGGTCGGGAGGTTTTCGGGGGGAACTGGCGCAGGGACGGTGGCCCTGCGGGGAGACGTCGCAGGGACGGCACGTCTGCAGGGATGTCGGGAACGGCACGGAGACGCCACACATCCCCATGACCCCTCCGGCGGCGTCCGACTTTACCTGCCATATATGGCAGGTAAAGTCGGACGCCGCCCGGGGCGCGGCCCCACCTGTCGCGTCTCCCCTGGACAGACGTGACGTTCCGCGCGTCTCGCACTCCTCATCGTGCGCTTCTCCTCGAGACCCCCGCACAGGACCCGCACCCCCACCTCTCCCCACGGACGCGGCCATCTCGGAGGCGGCCTCAGCCTGCCCGGGTCGCCTCCGAGATGGCCGCGTCCCTTCCCCCGGGCCGCAACGGCGTGGACCCCTACCGGTCCCCCCGCGACGCCCCCGGCGCATTCTCGACGCTGAGCAGGCCGCCTTCCGCCTCCTCCTCCATCTGCAGCGTGGTGTGCTCGATGGCGAAGTTCTCACCCAGTTCCATCTCCAGTTGCTGGCGGATGCGGTCGCGGTCGGCCCCGCGGGCGACGACCACGTGGGCGGCCAGCGCCGGGAAGCCCGCGGTCACGGTCCAGACGTGCAGGTCGTGGACCGAGCGCACCCCGTCGACCCGGCAGATCGCCGCGCCCATGCCGTCGACGTCGAGGTTGGCGGGCGCCGCCTCCATCAGCACGTCGAACGGTTCCTTCAGCAGGCGCCAGGAGGAGATCAGGACGAGCACCGAGATCAGCAGGCCGACGATCGGGTCGACGATGTCGGAGCCGCCGGCGAGGACGATCGCGCCGGCGACGATCACCCCGAGCGAGCCCAGCGCGTCGGCGAAGGAGTGACGGATGACGCCCTCGAGGTTGACGTCCTCGCGCTCGCCGCGGGCCAGGTAGACGGTCGCGACGGCGTTGCCGAGCAGGCCGAGGGCACCGAGGGCGAGGACGCCGCCGCCCTCGATCCCGGGCGGGTCGGAGAAGCGGCCGATCGCCTCGATCCCGATGAAGACGCTGACCGCGACCAAGGTCAGCCCGTTGGCGAGCGCCGCCAGCACCTCCGAGCGCTGGTAGCCGAAGGTACGGCGGCCGCTCGCGGGACGGGCGGCAAGGCGCGCCGCGATCAGCGCGAGGACGATCGAGCCAACATCGGAGAGCAGGTGCCCGGCGTCGGCAAGCACCGCAAGCGAGCCGGTGAGGATGCCGCCGATCGCCTCGGCGAGCAGCAGGACGACGTTGATCCCGAGCGCGACGACGAGCCGCCGCCGCGAGTCCTCCCTGCGTGCCTCCAGCGCATGCGCACCGAAACCGTGCGAGTGCCCGTGCCCGCCGCCGTGATCGTGCCCGTGATCGCTCACGTCACGAGCATACGAGTGTTGATGGGCCGAAAACTCAAGCCCTGCTTGAGTTTTCGGCCCATCAACGCGGAGGTCAGGCGGGGACGGGCTCCTTTGGAGCCTGGGCGGCGGCGGCGACCTCGGCGGCGAAGCCGAGGCGCTCGGCGTAGTCGCGGGCCTGCATCCGCGAGATGACCATCCGCTGGATCTCGGCCGTGCCCTCGAACAGCTGGTAGATCTTGGCGTCCCGGAACCACTTCTCCAGCGGGTGGTCGGTGTCCCAGGCGGCCGGGCCGACGAGGTCCATCAGCGTCGTCGTCGCCCACATCGTCACATCTCCCGCCTTCAGCTTCGACATCGAGCCCTGGCCGCCGGTCATCGGCCGGCCGTTGCGGCCCATCCACGAGGCCCGCTGGACCAGCAGCCGCGCCGACTCGATCTCGGTGGCGACGTCGGCCAGCGTCTGCTGGACCCGCTGCGCGCTGAGCAGCTGGACGCCGCCCTCTTCGCGCCCGTAGAGGTATTCGAGCGTCCACTCGTAGGCCGCCTGGGCGATCCCCAGCGCCGAGGCGCCGACGATCGGCCGGGTGATCTCGAAGGTGGCGAGCGCGTCGGCGCCGGCGCGCGATTTCTGGCCGGACCGCCCGCGCTCCAGCTTGCGCTCCAGCTTCTCCTCGCCGCCGAGCAGGTTCTCGGCCGGGATGCGGCAATCCTCGAGCACGATCTCGGCGGTGTGCGAGGCGCGGATCCCGAGCTTCGACTCCTTCTTGCCCTGAGACAGCCCCGGGGTGCCTTTCTCGATCACGAAGGAGGCCTGCCCACGGGTGCCGAGGGTCGGGTCGACGGTGGCGACGACGACGTGGACGTCGGCGATGCCGCCGTTGGTGATGAAGACCTTGGTGCCGTTGAGGATCCACTCGTCGCCCTCGCGGACGGCGGTCGTCTTCAGGCTCTTGACGTCGGAGCCCGCCTGCGGCTCGGTCACCGCGTAGGCGCCCAGCTTCACCGTCTCGGCGTCACCGAAGCACTCGGGAACCCAGCGCATCGTCTGCTCGGGGGTGCCGGAGGCGGCGATCCCGGCGGCGGCGAGGCCAGAGCCGCTGATCGCCAGGGCGATACCGGCGCAGCCCCAGTGGAACTGCTCGGCCATGATCGGCTGCATCTGGCCCTCGCCGTCTTCGGCCGCGCGCTGCATGCCCTCGAGGCCGCCGAAGCCCTGCCTACGGGCCTCTTTGATGACCTCCCACGGGATGCTCTCCTCGCGGTCGTGCTTGGCGGCGGCCGGGCGGATCACCTCGGCGGCGAATTTGCGGCATTCCGCCTGATAGGTGAGCTGCTCGTCGTTCAGTCCGAAATCCATCGCGCTTCCTCTCTCCCGGCCGCGGCGAGGGCGCTCCCGCCGGTGCTCTTGCTGTTGATTGACTGGTCAGTCAGCCAGCCTCCGCAAAGCGTACCCGACCAGCCGGAGCGCCGCCGCGCCTGTACGGTTGGTGAGGGTGAGCGCCGACCGACCGATCAACGCCGACGTAAGTGCGCCGGAAGACGCTCCTGAGCCGGTCGCAGAGCCGAAAAAGCCTGCGCAGAAGGCGAAATCCGAGGCGTCGCAAGAGAAGCCGGCGAAGCGGTCGGGGTCGCGTCGCCGCCGCTCGATCCCGGGGCCGATCAAGCTGGTCGCCGCGCTCGTCGTGATCGCGGTCGGGTTCATCGTCCTCGCCATCGTCGCCGGCGGGGGCGGCTCGAAGAAGGGTGAAGACAGCGCCGCGCCGACCCGGACGCCCGCCACCGAAGCAGGTGGATCCGGAAGCTCCACCGCCGAAGAGGAATCCGAATCGGAAAGCTCTGCCGGCAGCGCCGAAGAACTCGGCTATCCCTCCTTCGCCACCTCGAACACGACCCGGATCGGCGGCCCTGACCCGATCGCCAACGCCGCCGCCACCGCACTCGCCGTCTTCCCGGCGACGAACGAAAAGCAGCGCCCGGTGGCGGTCAGCCTGGTCGCCAAGGAAGATTGGGCCGGGGCGCTCGCCGCCGCGTCCTTGATGGCCGAACCGGTGAGGGCGCCGCTCCTCTACGGCGAAGCCGATGGCGTCCCTGACGTGACGTCCGCCGCGCTCGGCGCGCTGAACCCGGGGGGCGGCGCAGCCAGCGGCGGCGCCGCGGTCTTCGCAATCGGCGACGTCCAGATCCCCGCCGGGATGCCGGCCGCGAAGGTCAAGGCCGCCGACCCTGCCTCCGAGGCGGCCGGGATCGCCCGCCTGCGCGACCGCCTCGCCGGCTCGCCACCGCGGGCGATCATCCTCGCCTCCAGCTCCGAACCGGCCTACGCCGCCCCTGCCGCCGCCTACGCCGCCCGTTCCGGTGACCCGATCCTCTTCACCGAAGCCGAATCGCTGCCGCAGGCCACGGTTGCCGCCCTGCGCCGCGACGACGGCGTGCCGGTATACGCGCTCGGGCCGGGCTCGGCGATCTCGGGCAAGGTCCTGAAGGAAGTCGAAGGGGTCGGCAACAAGGTGACCCGGATCAGCGGCGCCGACCCGGTCGCCGGGGCGATCGCCTTCGCCCGCTTCGGCGAGGGCGGCTTCGGCTGGCACGTCTCCGACCCCGGCCACGGTTTCGTCCTCGTCCGCTCGGACGCACCGTTGGAAGCGGCCGCCGCGGCACCGCTCTCGGGCTCCGGCACCTGGGGACCGTTGCTGCTCACGGATTCCGCCGATACGCTGCCGTCCGAATTGCGCGGCTACTTCCTCGACGTCAAGCCGGGTTACACGACGGACCCGACCCGGGCCTTCTACAACCACGTCTGGATCGTCGGGGATGCCGGGCAGATCAGCGTCGAGCAACAGGCCGAAGTCAACGAAGTCGCCGAACTGGCGAAGATCGGAAACGAAGAATGAGTGAGGCGGAGAATCCAAACCTGCTCGGCGGCGAGCGTGGCGTCACGGTCGAGGACATCCGCGCTCTCGCGGGCCCGGCGACGCCCCACTTCTCGCTGCAGATCCGTAACCGGATCGCGCGGCTGATCGAGCCCTTCCCGGCCGGCGACCCGGTCCGGCTCGAAGGCGAACGGCAGATCGCCCGACTGCAGGAGATCTCCGACAGGAGCGGCGAGTCGCGTCGCACCCTCGGCATCGAGCACTAGCGATGAAGCGACTCGCACCAGGTGTCTGGCGCCTCAAGGAGCTGCCGATGCCGACGATCAACGTCTACCTGGCTGAGGACGTGCTGATCGACGCGGGCCGGACCTGGGACCGGCGACGGATCTTCGCCGAGCTCGAGGGGGTCGAGATCTCGGCCGTGGCGCTGACCCACGTCCATCCCGACCACCAGGGCTGCGCGAAAGCGGTCTGCGACGCGCGCAAGGTGCCGCTCGCCTGTCACGCGGACGACGTCGACGCGATGGAGGGGCGGCGCTCGGTCGGCTCCGGCGCGGCGTTGATCCCGCGCATCTACGACAAGATCTGGACCGGCCCGCCGCACAGGGTCGACCGGGTGCTCGGCGAGGGCGACGAGATCGCCGGCTTCCGCGTCATCCACGCCCCCGGCCACGCCCCCGGCGAGGTGATCTACTTCCGGGACTCCGACCGGGTGGCGATCTGCGGTGACGTGGTCCGCAACATGAGCTTCCTCACCGGCCTTCCCGGCATCCGTCAGCCGCCCGACGAGATGACCTACGACCCGGCCGAGAACCGCCGCTCGATCCAGAAGCTGGCCGCCCTCGAGCCCTCGCTGATCCTCCCCGGCCACGGCCCGGCGATCACCGACATGGCCGCCTTCGGCCGCTTCGTCGCCGCCCTGCCCGTGGACTGAGCGCCAAACCGCCGCTACGATCGGCGCATGGACACTCCTCTCGCCCCAGAGCAAGGAATCGACAAGCCCGACAACGCCCGCGAACTGGCGATCCAGCGCCTGAAGATGAAACAGGACTTCAAAGGCGTCCTGGCCGGCGGCCTCTTCGCCGTCGTGGTCACCGTCGTCATCTGGGCACTCGGCGAAGGCGGCTATTTCTGGCCGGTCTGGGTGATGCTGGGCGCCGCGATCGCGATCGTCGGCCAGGGCTGGAAGGCCTACGGGCCCAGCAATCGGATCACCGAGGCGGACGTGCAGCGGGAGATGGAGCGCGGGGCTCAGTAGGGACGGGGCCGGCGTGGGCCGGCGCCCGGGGCGTAGGGACGCCAGGAGGCGCGGGCGCCGCGGGGGACTCCGAGGGTCCGTGACGGTCGTGCCCCTTCCACAACGCCCCGGTGGACGCCGGTGCACTTGTGCACCCTATAGGGGGTCCAATCGCACCGGCGTCGGGTGGGGCGTTGTGGAGGCGTGACCACTTGCCGTAGATCCCTGCGACCCAGTGGCGTCCCTCCGCGCTTCCCGCCGAAAGCGTGACGTCCCAATCGACCCCGCCCCGATCCCTCGCGGCTACTCCCCCGACCCCGGCCCGAACGCGTCGATGATGCGGTTCTGGTACTCGCTCAGCTCCTCGGCGGAGATGAAGTAGGTCGGCGGGGTGAGGAAGAGGCCGTCGGCGCGTTCGGCGGTGGCCTCGACCCGTTCGCGGACCTTGTCGAGGGGGCCGGCGGCGCAGTAGGCCTCGACCATCGCGTCGGGGATCGCGGCCGGGACGGCGGCCAGGTCGCCACGGCGGAAGGCCTCGCCGGCGGCGTTGGCGGCGTCCTCGAAACCGTGCATCTCCCACAGCGGCGCGTAGGTCTTCACCGTGGCGTAGAAGGAGATCGTGCGGCGGGCCAGGTCGAGGGCATGGCCCTCGTCGTCGTCGATCGCGCAGCAGACGGTCGGCAGGTAGTTGAAGTCCTTGCGGTCACGGCCGCAGCGTCGGAGGCCACTTTCGAAACCGGGGACGACGACCTCGTCGATCCAGGGCAGGCTCTGGATCGGGTGCCCGATCAGCCCGTCGGCCACGTCCCCCGCCATCCGCGACATTCCCGCCTGCAGGGCGGCGGCGTAGATCGGCGGCGGCGTGTCACGGGCGGGCGGATGGGGACGCACCCAGCCTTTGATGTCGATGTCGTAGTAGTCGCCCTCGTAGCGGATCGGCTCGCCCGCGTGAGCCTGGGCCATGATCAGGCGCGTCGCCTCGATCGCCTCGCGCAGGTGCGGTGCGGGACGGCCGTAGTCGACGTTGTGCCAGGTCTCGTTGAGGCGCTTGACGCCGGAGCCGAGGCCGAGGCGGAAGCGCCCACCCGACATCTCGTCGATGTCGAGCGCACCGACCGCGTGGATGAAGGGGCTGCGGGTGAAGGCCCAGGAGATGCCGGTGGCGACGTCGATCCGCTCGGTCTTCGCCGCCAGGTAGGCGGCCTGGGTGTCGGCGGCGCGGAAGAGCTCCGGCGCCCAGACGCACTCCACCCCAGCCGCCTCCGCGCGCAGCGCCTCCGCCTCGAGGTCGGCGACCGAGTTGCCGATCGCGGCGACCGATATGCGCTCCAGCGCGCTCACGCCGCGGTGGGCGCCAGGACCTTCTTCGCGACCTGCTCGCGGTGCCAGCGCGCGTCGCCGTACATCGAGGCGTTGGCGCGGCCGCGCTTGAGGAAGAAGTGGAGGTCGTGCTCCCAGGTGAAGCCGATGCCCCCGTGGACCTGGATCGAAGCGTCGGGGACGCGCCAGCCGGCGTCGGAGGCATAGGCCTTGGCCATCGAGGCCGAGAGCGGCAAGGCGTCCGGGTCGGCGTCGGCGGCCCAGGCCGCCCCGTAGACGGCGGAGCGGGAGTTCTCGGTCTCCAGCAGCATCTGCGCGCAGCGGTGCGAGACGGCCTGGTAGGTGCCGATCGGACGGCCGAACTGTTCGCGATCTTTGGCGTAGGCGACGGCCATGTCGAGGGTGCGCTGGGCGACCCCGGTCGACTCGGCGGCGAGCGCCACCGCGCCGAGCAGGTAGACCCGCCGGAACTCGGCACCGTGCCCGGGCAAGGTCTGGTCGGCGGGGACGCGGACGCCGTCGAAGTTGACGGTCGAGAGGCGGCGGGTGGTGTCGATCGAGATCTCCGGCGAGATGCTGACCCCGCCGGCGTCGGCGGGAACGATATGGCGGCGCCCGTCGGCGGTGGCGACGAGGAAGAAGGCGGCTCCGGCCGCGTCGGCGACCAGCTCCTTCTTGCCGTTCAGCACCACGCCGTCGCCGTCGGCCTCGTCCTTCATCGGATAGGCGCCCGGCGTCCCGGTCGAGCCGGCGTCGACCATCGCCTGGGTGCCCCGCGCGGTCCCCTCGGCGAGCGGGCGCAGCCAGCGCTCCTTCTGCTCGTCGGAGGCGCTCTGCGCGAGCGCCAGACCGACCACCGTGTTGGAGAAGAGAGGCGAGGGAGCAAGCGCATAGCCCATCTCCTCGAAGAGCACCGCCAGATCGACGATCCCGAGCCCCTGGCCACCCCACTCCTCGGGCAGCGCCAGTCCGGCCCAGCCGAGCTCGGCCATCTCACCCCAGCCCTGTGGATCGGTGCCGTCCTCGGAGCCGGCGATCTCCCGCACCCGCTCCGATTTGAAGCGCGAGGCGAGGAAGTCGCGGGCGGTCGCGCGGATCGCTTCCTGCTCGTCGGTCAGGTCGAAATACAAGGCCGGTCTCCTAGCGCATCCGCGGCAGGCCGAGAACCCGCTCGGCGATGATGTTCTTGAGGATGTCGGTGGTGCCGCCCTCGATCGAGTTGGCGCGCGAGCGGAGGAAGTTGTACTGCCAGGCGCCGTTGGCGACGGCCCCCTCGGAGCCGCGCCCGAGCGGCGCCCAGGCGCCCTCGATCTCCAGCGCCAGCTCGGTCAGGTCCTGGTTGATGTCGGCCCACTGCCACTTGCCGAGCGACCCCTCCGGCCCGGGGATCCCGGAGACCATCGTCTTGGTCAGCCCGCGATAGGCGTTGAGGCGCATCGTCTCGGCCTCGATGAAGAGCTGGGCGATCCGCTGGCGGAAGTAGGCGTCCTCGGCGGCGGTCGAGCCGCCCTCCTCGCGCACCTCTCTGGCCAGGTTGGCCAGCTTGCCGAGGCTGTTGTGGATCTGGGCGATCGCCCCGAAGGCGAGGCCGGCGCGCTCGTTCATCAGCGTCGTGATCGCCACGCCCCAGCCATTGCCGACCCCGCCGACGACGTTCTCGTCGGGGATCCGCGCCTCGTTGATGAAGACCTCGTTGAACTCGCCCTCGCCGGTGATCTGGACCAGCGGTTTGGCTTCCACCCCCTCCTGCTCCATGTCCATCAGGAAGTAGGTGAGGCCCTGGTGCTTGGGGGCGTCGGGATCGGTACGGGCGACCAACATGCACCACTTCGCGTACTGCGCGAACGTCGTCCACACCTTCTGCCCGGTGACGACCCATTCGTCGCCGTCCTTGACCGCGCGGGTCTTCAGCGAGGCGAGGTCGGAGCCCGACTCGGGCTCGGAGAAGCCCTGGCACCAGATCTCCTCGCCGGTCAGGATCGGCTCCAGGTAGCGCTGCTTCTGGGCGTCGGTGCCGTGGGCGATCACCACCGGGCCCCCCATCGCCAGGCCGAGCACGTTGGCCGGACTCGGTGCTTCCTGGGCCGACGCCTCGCCGACGAAGATCGCCTGCTCGATCATCGTCGCGCCGCGGCCGCCGTACTCTTTCGGCCAGGAGATCCCGGCCCAGCCGGCGGCGTGCAGCTTGCGCTGCCACTCGCCGCGGAACCGCATCACCTCGTCGAGCGACCCCTCCGGTTCGGGTCCGGGGTTGTTCTCACGCAGCCACGTCGCGACCTCGTCGCGAAAGCTCTCCTCCGATGGCGACAGCGTCAGGTCCATCGGCCGCCCAGCATATAGAGCTACTGGCCGGGCGGCCGGCGGACTCAGCTACCGCAGTTCTTCAGGCCGTAGGCCTTCGCCTTCCTGCTCGCCTCTTCGAGCGTACTTTCGGCGGGCACGCCGTCTGCTTCTTCGGCTTCGGCGACTTCCGCGGAGAGCGTGTCGGTGATGTCTTCGACCGTCTCCTCGTCCCCCTTCGGCGGCGTCAACTCGGAGATTTCTTCAGCCTGCTTGGCGATGTTCGGCAACACCACGGCCTGGAAGAGTTCGATCTGCTGATCCTCGCTCGGTTCTTCTTCCGTGATCGGGATGTCGTTTTCTTTGGCGAAGTCGGTGATTTCTTCCGTCATCACCGCGTCGGCGTCGGCGCAGATCTTGTCGGCTTCCTTGAGGAAGACGGCCTTGGTCGGAGCGCCGCCGGAGCTGTCGGAATTGTTCTCGGCTCCACCCGTGTCGGCTTCGGCGTCGGCCGAGCCGCTCTCGGTGCTCGTGGTGCCGGCGGAATCGGTGCTGGAGCTACTCCCGCCACCACAACCGGCGACGAGGGCGGCCAGCGCGAGCAGGGCGGCAAGCGCCAGGACAAGTCTGCGGTGATGCAAAAGATCTCCTCGATCGGGGAACGCGACGGACGCCGCAAGGTAACGGCTCAGCCGGTCTCCGGTCGATCAACCGCACGGCGTTGGCGTGAAAAGAACTGATAGGAACCCGGCCGATGAGCGAGAGACAGGGATACGAAAGTCCGGGGATCGCGGGCAGCGGGGCCATCGCAACTGGCCTCGCCGCGGTCTCGACCACTACCGCCGACACGATCCTGCTGGCGCGGTCCGAGGCCTCGGCCTGGCGCGCGGAGGAGAAAGTCGTCGCTGCCTGCGCCAAGATCGAGGGGGCCGAGCCGTCGCGCCTGCGGGTCACCACGGACCCCAAGGACCTGGCCGACTGCGACGTCGTCGTCGAGGCGATCGTGGAGGAGCTCGACGCAAAGGCCGAGCTGATCAAGACCCTGGACGAGGCCTGCCCGAACGCCGACCTGGCGACGACCACCTCCTCCCTCGGCATCGGCGACATCTCCGGCAAGGCCGGCGTCCCGCGCCTCTACGGACTCCACGTCTTCAACCCGGTGCCGCGGATGGCGCTGGTCGAGGTCTGCATCCCCGACGGTGCCGCGGCGGCACGCGAGCGGGCGATGGCCTGGTGCGCGGCGCTCGGCAAGACCGCGGTCGAGGTTCCCGACCAGGCGGGCTTCGTCGTCAACCGCCTGCTCTTCCCCTACCTCTTCGACGGGGTGCGGCTGATGGAGCGGACGGGCATGGAAGCGGGCGAGGTCGACACCTGCATGAAACTCGGCGCGGGCCACCCGATGGGACCGCTGGCCCTGCTCGACTTCGTCGGCCTCGACGTCGCCGAGGCGATCGGCGACGCCCTCTATGCGGACTCGAACGATCCGGCGCACAAACCGCCGGGGATGATCGTCGAGATGATCGGCGAAGCGAAGCTGGGCCGTAAGTCAGGCGCCGGCTTCTACAGCTACGACTGAGATGTTGATGGGCCGAAAACTCCACCTATAGGGCAAGTTTTCGGCCCATCAACGGCGGGGTGCTGGGAAGCGGCGGCAGAAGGCGCGCAGGTCCCGATGGAAGTGACACGGGACTGTCGCGGCGGGGACGGCAGGGGTCGGGCGGGTGAGGAACGCCGAGCGCGGATCGCGGCCGGCGCCGGGGGCGAGCAGTGGATCGGGGAACGGCCGCACGCTAATCCGCCCGGGCGGTTTTCCCCTTCCCTGACATATCCCAGATCACGTCGGCCTCGGAGACGTTCTGCCGGCGGGCGGCGATTTCGACCTCCTCCCAAGGCAACGCGGCCTCGGGAAGCTCGTCCCAGCGGGCCAGGTCGAGGGCCTCGATCGAGCCTCTCAGCGCCGGGCCGAGGTGCTCCTCGGAGCGCAACAGCGCCCTCAACACCTCGAGCTGCTTGTCGGTCAGGCGAACAACCCACATCGGGGGCACCTCCAGCTTGAGCGGTACGCGGGTTGCCCGAAGAAATTAGGCGTCGCCACGGACGGAAGAACTGTCCGAGGCGCGGCTGATCCGCACCGCCTCGATCCGGTTCTCCCGCACCGCCTCGACCCGCAGGGTGTAGCCGTCGGCGGTGATCGAGTCGCCGCGTTTGGGCAGCCGCCCGAGCTCGCCGAAGACGTAGCCGCCGACCGAGTTGTAGGTGTCGGAGTCGGCGGGCAGGTCGATCCCGGCATCCTCGAGGTCGCCGAGGCTGACGTGCCCGCGCACGAACCAGTCGCCGTTGGTGAGCCGGCGGACCTCGCTGGCGCGCGGGTCGGTCTCGTCCTCGATCTCCCCCACCACCTCCTCGAGGATGTCCTCGACGGTGACGATGCCGACCGTCCGTCCGTACTCGTCGACGACCACCGAGAGCGAGGTCCGCTGCACCTGGAGGTCGTGCAGCAGGTCGTCGAGCGGGCGGGTCTCGGGGACGATCAGCGCGTCTCGGATCACCGACTCGATCGTCGCCTCGGCGCCCTCGGACATGAAGAGGCGGATCAGGCTGTTGTTGTGGACGACGCCCTTGACCCGGTCCGCGTTGTCGTCTTCGATCACCACCAGGCGGGTGTGGCCGGAGGTGACGCAGCGGCGCAGCGCCGCCTCGACCGTCTCGTCGGCGTCCACAGTGACCACCGCCGGGATCGGCGTCATCACCTCGCGCGCCTCCTGTTCGTGCAGGTGGAAGACGCCCGCCAGGTGGCCCGCTTCGTCGGGGTCGAGGCCGCCCTGCCTGGCGCCTCGGGCGATGATCAGCCGCAGCTCCTCGGGCGAGGTTTCCTCGGCGTCCTCGACCTGGATCCGCAGCACCTTATGAACCAGAAAGTTGGCCGGCACATTGGTGGCGACGATCAGCGGGTGGAGGACCCGGCCGAGGAAGATCAGCGGCCCGGTCACCCTGATCAGGACGTTCTCGGCGCGGCCGATCGCGACCATCTTCGGCGACTGCTCGCCGAGGATCACGTGCAGGAAGGTGACGATGATGAAGGCGAGGGCGATCGACAGCCCGAGCGCCACCGCATGGTTGGCGAAGCCGGAGAAGAGCGGCTCGAGCAGCTCGGCCAGCGCGGGCTCGCCGAGGAAGCCGATGCCCAGCGAGGCGAGCGTGATCCCGACCTGGCTGGTGGCGACGAACTCGTCGACCCGGTCGAGCTGGTCGAGGGCCCGCCCGGCGCCCCGCACGCCCTCGTCGCGCATCTGCTCGAGCCGCGCACGGCGCGACCTCACCACGGCAAACTCCGCGGCGACGAAGAAGCCGTTGATCGCGATCAACAGCAGGAGAAGGACGAGCAGCAGGACGCTCATCGGCTATGCGGCCCGGTACTTCGGGCTGGGACGTCCTCGGCCATTCGGCTTCCCCAATATAGCCGGAGTTCCCACGGATCCCCGCGAGGCTGCCATATTTGCCGCCAGACGATGAAGGTCGCGACGCTCAACGAGATGCTGGAAGAAGTCGTCCACCTCGGCGAGGCGACGGGCACCGGCGAGGAGGCGCACGAACTGCGCGGCGAACTCGAGGGCCGCCTGGCGACCGTGCGCGCCGCGGTCGCCGGGGCCACCGTGCCGCGCGTCGTCGCGCTCGAGCGGCTGATCGAGCCGGTCCGCGTGGCGGGCTTCTGGGTGCCGGAGATGATCGCGATCGCGGGCGGCGAGGACGTCGCCGGGTCACCCGGGCTCTCCCCCGCCGAGGTCGGCTGGGGCGAGCTCGCGAGCCTCCGTCCCGACGTCCTGATCGTGATGGTCGACGGCTACCTCGAGGACGTGCAGGCGCAGGCGATGGAGGTCTGGGAGCACCTCGAAAGCCTCGGCGCCGACCGCGTCTTCGCCGTCTCCGCCCAGGCCGCCTTCAGCGACGCCGGGCCGCGCCTGATCGACGGGGTCGAGCTGATCGGCCACCTGCTCCATCCCGACCTGATGGACGCGCCGGGGAACACGCCGTTCACGCGCCTGCGGTCCCCCGCCCCGCGCACCGCCTCGGCCTAGGGCCTCAGCCGATGAAGTAAGGCGCGCCCCAGGAGGCCGCCGCCAAGGCCAAGACGAGGCTGAGGACGCCGATCGCGGCCATCGCGCCGAGCTCGATCGCGAGGCGGTTCCGCCGGCTCAGGTTCGGGCCGTAGCGACGCTGCTCGCCGGCGACGATCAGGAGCCCGCAGAGGACGCCGGCGACCAGGCCGCCGAGATGGGCACCGAGGCTGACCCCGGTGTCGGCGAAGGTGAACACCAGATTCAGGAGGATGAGGATGCCGATCTGCCCGGCGATCGCGTCCAATTTCCGCCCCCGCGCGATCACGAAGGTCGCGCCGATGACGCCGAAGATCGCCCCCGAGGCGCCGGCGCTGACCGAATCCGGGGTGAGCGCGAGCGCCAGGAACGATCCGGCGAGGAGCGAGGCGAAGTAGATGAAGGCGAAGCGGACGCTGCCGATCGAAGGCTCCAACAGTCGGCCGACGATGAACAGCAGGTACATGTTGAAGCCGATGTGGATGATGCTGAAGTGGACGAAGCCGGAGCTGATCGTCCGCCACCAGTCGCCGCCTTCGTTCACCGCCGGGCCCCACAGCGCCCCGAGGTCGTAGGCGTCGCCGATGCTGATCGAGGTCCCGCCGTGGCCGTGGACGATCTCGATGAAGTAGACGATCACGTTGATCGCGATCAGCGCGATCGTCACCGGGAAGGCGACGCCGGCTGCCGTCCCGGTGGGGTTGCGGACCACGCGGGTGCGCTGGCTGGCGCACTCCGGGCAGCGCATGCCGACCGGGGTCGGGGTCATGCAATCGGGACAGATCGGCCGCCCGCAGGAGGAGCAGGAAACGGCCGTCTCCCGGTCGGGATGGCGATAACACGTTTGTGGCACGGGTCGCTCAGCCTACAATCGCGCCCGATGGAGCCCGCCAACCCTGCTCGCCTCTACGCCACCGCCGTCGGCGCGCTGCTCGTCCTGCTGGGCATCGTCGGCTTCTTCTACGGCTCCTCGTTCGGCTCCCCGGGCGACATCGACCACACCCTCGGGGCGCTCCGCACCAACGCCTGGCTGAACCTGCTCTGGGTGGCGATCGGCGCCCTCGGCCTGCTGCTGGCCGGCACCGCCTCGCGCGCCTACGCGCTCACCACGGGGTTCCTCCTCACCCTGCTCGGCGTCTGGGGCCTGATCCTCGACCCGGGCGGGTCGATCCTCGGCTTCCTCCCGGCGGCCGGCGGCGACGAAGCGCTCCACCTGGTGCTCGGGATCCTGGGACTGCTGGCTGCCGCGGCAACGCCGCGGGGGCTACGGCAACAGGTCGCGAACGCCGCCGGCTAGGCCCTTCAGGCCATTCGCCTCGTGCCTGCCGCGGCGGCGCAGCTCGAAGAGGACCAGCGCCCCGGTCGCCACCCCGCCGACCCCGACCGCGACCACCGGGCGCACCCAGTTGCGCGGGTCGCGTAACGCGCGCAACTCGGAGTCGGAGAGCTCCTCGGCCCAGTCCGACAGCTCCGTCGCCGCCGCCGCCGAGAGCGCCGTGAAGGTGTCCTCGATCCGCCCCGAGAGGCGCTCCGGCGGCTCGATCGGCTTCAGCACGTCGCCCAGCAGCGCCTCCACGTCCCAGGTCGATTCGCCCTGCTCACCCGTCGCCATCATCGCCCCCCATCTCGTCCTGGAGCTGCTTGATCGCGCGATGGATCAGCACCTTGGTCGCCCCGTCGGAGCGGCCCAGCGCCCGCGCGATCTCGCGGTTGTCCATGCC
>DATNAG010000021.1:0-35142 GCA_035572835.1 Solirubrobacterales bacterium | reverse complement strand
CGCCCTGGTGATGACCGACCTGAAGCGGGCGATCGCCTACTCGACGATGAGCCAGATCGGCTACATGGTGGTCGGCGTCTCGATCGGCGCCTACAGCGCCGGGATGTTCCACCTGATGACCCACGCCTTCTTCAAGGCGCTCCTCTTCATGGCGGCCGGCTCGATCATCTCGGCGATGGCGAACAACCAGAACATCGACGACATGCGCGGCTTCGGCAAGGCGATGCGGTTCACCTCGGTGACGATGCTCTGCGGTGGCCTGGCGCTGGCCGCCTTCCCGTTCACCTCGGGCTTCTTCTCCAAGGACGAGATCCTCGCCTACGCCTCGGCGCGCGGCGGGATGTACCTGATCTTCACCATCCTCGGCTACTTCGGCGCGTTGCTGACCGCGATCTACACCTTCCGGCTGATCTTCCGGGTCCTGCATGGCGACCCCTGCGCCGAGGCCCAGCACCTGATCGACACCGGCCACGTCGTCCACGCCGCGGCCCCGACCAACCCGAAAACCGGTGAGATCGAGGACACCGACGTGGGCTTCCCCGGCGCCGATCACCACATCGCCGAGCAGTCGTCGCCGATGAAGCTGGCGATGGGCGTGCTCGCCTTCCTCGCCCTCTTTGCCGGCTTCATCCAGGTCCCGGGGGTCGACGAGACCGTCACCCACTTCCTCGACCCGGTGTTCGCCGACTCGCCGCTGGCGGCGATCCACCCGTCGAACTCGGCGGCCTGGTTCGGCCTCCTGATCGGCGGGCTGATCAGCCTCGCCGGGATCGGCATCGCCTACTGGCTCTACGTCGCCAGCCCGGAGACGCCGCGCCGCCTGCAGGAACGCTTCTCGGCGGTCCACACCTTCCTCTACAACAAGTGGTACTTCGATGAGGCGATCGACTTCCTGGTCGTGCGCCCGGCGCTGGCGATCGGCCGCTTCGCCAACAACGTCTTCGAGCGCTTCGTGATCGACGGGGCGATCACCGGCGGCACCGAGGAGACGGTCGGCAAGGCCGGTCAGGTCGTGCGCGGCTTCCAGAACGGCATCGTCCGCACCTACGGCCTCTTCCTCGTCGCCGGCGCCGTCGGCCTCGCCCTCTACTTCCTCATCCAGCAGTCATGATCAACGCGCTTCTCTGGCTCCCTCTCGCCGTCGGCTTCGTCGGCTTCTTCCTGCCCAAGCGGCTGGTCGGCTGGTGGGCGACCGCGGGCGCGCTGGCGACGCTGGTGATCGGCGTGATCATGGCCTTCGGCTTCGACAACGGCGCCGCGGGCCTGCAGGACACGGTCAACACGACCTGGATCTCGGGGCTAGGCGTCAACTACAGCCTCGGCATCGACGGGCTGAACCTCTTCCTGGTGCTGCTGACCGCGGTGCTCTGGCTCGGCGGCATCGCCTTCGCCGCGTTCCGCGAGCAGGAGCGCCCGCAGCTCTTCTTCTTCCTGATGCTGGCGGCGGAGACGGCCACCCTCGGCTCGTTCCTCGCCCAGGACCTGCTGCTCTTCGTCCTCTTCTTCGACCTGATGCTGGTGCCGTTCTACTTCCTCTTCGGCGCCTGGGGCGTGGACCGGACGGCCGAAGGCGGGCCGACGGCGCCGCAGGCGACGCTGAAGATGATGATCTACACGTTGATCGGCTCGCTGCTGATGCTGGTCGGCGCGATCGCCACCGCGATCATCTCCGCCCACGGCGGCCAGCTCACCTTCTCGATCGAAGCGATCCAGCACCAGGGCCTGCCGCTCGGCAGCCAGCGCTGGATCTTCTGGTTCTTCGCCGCCGCCTTCCTGGTCAAGATGCCCGCCTTCCTCGTGCACGGCTGGATGCCAGACGCCTACCGGGCGGCGCCGTTGCCGGTGCTGGTGGTCTTCTCCGGCGTGCTGGCGAAGGTCGGCGCCTACGGGTTCCTGCGCGTGGTGCTGCCGCTCTTCCCGCAAGCGACCGCGCAGTTCCAGACCGTGATCCTGCTGGTCGCCCTGGCCTCGATCCTCTACGGCTCGGTGATGGCCTTCACCCAGACCAACGTGAGGCTGATCGCCGGTTACTCCTCGGTCGCCCAGCTCGGCTTCATCACCGCCGGGATCTTCGCCCTGCGGGTCGATGGCTCCGACGGGGCGATCCTGCAGATGGTCAACCACGGCCTCGTCGTCGCGCCACTCTTCATCATCATCGCGATCCTGGTCGAGCGGACCGGCACCGAGGACCTGCGCTCGATGGGCGGGATGGCGATGCGGGCGCCGGTGCTGGCGGCCCTCTTCCTGATCGTCGCCCTGGCCACCCTGGCGATGCCGGGGTCGGCCAACTTCATCGGCGAGTTCTACATCCTCAACGGGCTCTTCCAGGCGAAGATCGTCTTCGCCATCGTCGCCATCTCCGGGGTGGCGATGTCGGCCTACTACGCGCTGCGGCTCTACCAGGGGACGATGCACAACCGCCCCAGATCACAACAGAATCAGGGCGTCGCCTCGCGGGAGATCAGCCTCCGCGACGGGGTGATCCTGGCGCCGCTGGTGCTCTGCATCCTCGGCCTGGCGCTCTACCCGCAGCTGATCCTCCACCGCGCCGACCCGAGCGTGCAGCAGTCGGTGAGCGCGGTGACCGGCGACGAATCCGAATCCCCCGACACGAACCTGGCGGTGAACAAGTAGATGGCCGGCGAAGGCTTCAACGCTCCCCACGTCGACTACGCCGGCATCTCGCCGGTGATCGCGCTGACCGTCGGGCTGGTCGTGGTCCTGATGAGCGGCGTCTTCGGGCCGACCAAGAAGTGGGCGCCGGGCCTCGCCGTCCTCACCCTCGGCGCGACCGCCGGCCTGCTGCTCTGGCACTGGAACGACAACCTCAGCCTGGTCTCCGGCGCGATGCGGGTCGACAACCTGGCGATCTCGATCTCGCTGATCGCGGTCGCCTCGGCCTTCACCACGATCCTGCTCTCGATCCGCGAGCGGGCCGCCGACGAAGCCGGCCACGGCGAGTACTACGCGCTGCTCCTCGGCTCGGTGCTGGGGATGGTGCTGCTGGCCGAGGCCGAGAACCTGGTCACCTTCTTCGTCGCCCTGGAGACGCTCTCGATCCCGCTCTACATCCTCTGCGCCACCAACCTGCGCCGCGAGGGCTCGCTCGAGTCGGGGCTGAAGTACCTGATCGTCGGCTCGCTCGGCTCGGCGACGCTGCTCTACGGGATGGCCTTCATCTACGGCGGCACCGGCTCGACCGACTTCGCCGGGATCGCCCACGGGATCGAAGCGAACGGGATGCTGCACGACCCGCTGATCCTGATCGGGATCGCGCTCGCCGCGGTCGGGCTCGCCTTCAAGACCTCGATCGCCCCCTTCCACCAATGGACGCCCGACGTCTACCAGGGGGCGCCGACGCCGATCGCCAGCTTCATGGCGGTCGCCACCAAGGCCGCCGCCTTCGCCGTCTTCATCCGCTTCTTCGTCGTCGCCCTCGGACCGGAGGTCGGCGATTGGCAGATGGGCCTGGCGATCCTCGCCGCGATCTCGATCGTCGTCGGCAACGTCGGCGCGCTCGGCCAGGACTCGCTGAAGCGGCTGCTCGGCTATTCCGGGGTCGCCCAGGCCGGCTACATGCTCGGGGGGCTGGTGGTCGCCTCCGAAAAGGGCATCAGCTCGCTGGTCTTCTACCTCGCGATCTACCTGTTCATGAACCTGGCGGCGTTCGCGGTGATCGTCGCGCGCGAGCGGGAGACGATCTTCGGCGACGACATCCGCGCGGTGCGCGGCCTCGGGGCGGAGCGCCCGGCGCTCGCCTGGCCGCTGACGATCTCGATGCTGGCCCTGGCCGGACTGCCGGCGACGGCGGGCTTCATCGGCAAGCTCTACCTGATCGAGGCCCTGGTCGAAGGCGATTATCTCTGGCTGGCGATCTTCATCGTCGGCGGGACGATGATCTCGCTGGCCTACTACCTGCGGGTGATCGCGGCGATGTGGATGCGGCCGGAGACCGAGGTCACGACGCCCGGCCGCGCCGCGACCGGCCCGGCCCCGGTCATCTCCGGCGCCTCGCCGGAAGCCGACCCGGTCGACCCCGACGCGGGGCGTCGCTGGTACCTGGTCGGCCCCGCCGTGCTCGCCGCCGCGGTCACCGTCTTCTTCGGCGTCATCCCGCAGCCGCTGGTCGATTTCGCCTCCCACGCCGGCGCCTCGCTGTTCTAGGCGGCCGTCGCCGCCCGGCCCACTGAGCACCCGGGCGCCGCGGTCGATATATCTGGGGGTCTCCGATGGGTGTCCTGCTGACCGCGTTCCTGATCGTCGCCGGCACCGGAGTCGGGGTCGGCGCCGAGCATCGCTACCCGACCGCCGCGGTCGCGCTGGCGCGTCGCTTCCTGCGCGTGATCCTCTACGTGCTGGTCCCGATCGTCATCTTCTGCAACCTGGCCAAGGCCTCGATCAGCCTCGAAAACGCGGTCGGCCTGGGCCTCGGCTGGCTGACGCTGACGCTGGTCACGGTGATCGCCTGGTTCCTCGCCAGCCGTGTCCTGCGGCTGCCGCGGACCCAGGTCGGCGCGGTGATGGTCTGCGCGCTGGTCGCCAACACCGCCTACCTCGGCTACCCACTGACCGTGGCGCTGCTCGGCCATGATCATCTCGCGACCGGGGTGCTCTTCGACGTGCTGGTCAGCGGCCCGGCGCTGCTGCTGGGGGCGTTCGGGGTCGGGGCTGCGTTCGGCAACCGGGCGGGCGAAGGGGTCAAGGAGCGGGGGAAGGCGTTCCTGACCCGCAACCCACCGCTGTACGCGGCGATCCTCGGCCTGCTGGTTCCCCGGGGGCTGGTCCCGGCCGGCGTGGTCGATGCGTCGCAGGTCCTCGCGATCGCGGTTCTGCCGATCGGCTTCTTCGCCGTCGGGGCGACCCTGGCCGAGGGCGCCGAGCATGGCGAGCTCCCCTTCCCACCGCCGATCACGCGGCCGGTGGCGCTGGCGGTCGGCGCGCGCCTCGTCCTCGCGCCGGCGATCCTGATGCTCCTGGCGGCGCCGCTGATCGACCTGCCTTCGGCCTACCGGCTGATGTCGGCGATGCCGACTGGCCTGAACGCGATGATCGTGTCCCATGCCTACGGGCTCGACAACCGGACCGTCGCCGAGGCGATCACCTGGTCGACGGCGATAGTCGTCGTCGCGGCATTACTCTCCCTCTTGCTCTAACGCAGCCCGAACCCTCCCGCAGATCATGCTCCAGCACGCCGGCATCGAGGTGAAACCCGCCGATCTCGATCGGACCCTCGAGTTCTTCGCGATCCTCGGCTTCACCGTCGTCCCGGATCCCTTCGACGGCGGCTTCACCTGGGTCGAGTGCGCCGGCACCCAGATCCACCTCATGCACGAGGACCACCCGGTGGTCCCGCCCCGTGCCCACGTCGCCGTCGTCTGCCCCCAGATCGACGGCACGCTCGCCCGCCTCCAGGAGCATGGCTTCGAGGTCGAACGCCGCCGCGAGCACTGGGGCGAGCCCCGCGCCCTCGCGATCGCCCCCGGCGGCCACCGCGTCGAGCTGATGAAGGCTCCCCCGCCGCGCACCGTCTAAGGGACGGCCCTCGAGGGACGGCCATGCGGGGAGGGGAGGGAGGATGACCCTTCACTCACAACAGCGGGGAGGTTCGCTCAGGGTCATCCTCCCTCCCCGCGAGCGCGGTCGTCATTTCGCCCGCCGCCAGGGTCGCGGTCGTCCTTTGGCCCGCCGCCAGAGTCGCGGTCGTCCTTTGGCCCGCCTACCGGGCCGAAGGACGACCG
The DNA here is from genome assembly GCA_035572835.1 of Solirubrobacterales bacterium. Classification (GTDB taxonomy): domain Bacteria; phylum Actinomycetota; class Thermoleophilia; order Solirubrobacterales; family 70-9; genus VAYN01. The sequence goes on along the minus strand of DATNAG010000021.1, from coordinate 29,404 downwards.
CATCTTGAGAACCGGGCCAAAGGACGACCGCACCATGGTCGTCCGCGGCGGCGGGCGCGCCGTCAGGTGGACGCCACTGAGCCACTCCCCTGGCGTGTCGGCGCAGGCGTAGGTGCCGGGCGGGCGTTTGTAGAGGAGGCCGAGACAGGCGCCGATCACCTGCTGGCCGTAGGCGTTCGGATGCAGGGATTCGCGGCTCGAGCCTTGGAGGAAGGAGAGCCGGCGGAACCACTCGGCCGTGAGCGGTGAGGGGCCGGCCGGGCCGACGCGCCGGGCGCGGCGGTCGCAGAGCTGGTGGCCGTCGAAGGCGTGGGCGAGATCGAGGTACTCGGCTTCGCTCGCGGCGGCCGCCGCTTCGAGCATCCCGTCCAGGTCGACGGTGGCGCGGTCGGCGGCCCAATCCGCGTCCACGTTCCAGACCGGGCAGCCGCCTTCGGCGAGCCTGCTCCAACCGTCCTCGGGATAGCGGAACCAGCCGCCCTCGGGGAACGGCGAGGCATAGCCCATCGCGACGAGGCGGTAGTCAGAGCGCTCGTATCCCGCCGCCTGCAGCGTCCGGCGGACACCGTGGAGCGCCGCGGTCACGTAGCGCGTCGCCCGCGGCAAGGCAGCCTGGATCTCGGCCTCCGCCTCGCCGTGGCAGGTCGCGGGTTCGTCTTCGGGGCTGCGCGCCCAGTCGAGCGCGCATTCGGCGACCAGCTCACCGAAGCCGACGTCGTTGGCGCCGACGGTGACCACGACCATCCGCACCCGGTCACGCCGCGCGACGGCCGCCAGCCGGTCGGCCTCGGGCGCCTCGCCGAAGTGCCCGGTGCCGCCTTCGGCGCCGGGCCAGAGGTCGCGCGCCGTCGCCCCCGAGCAGGCGAGGTTCACCCGCGCGTCGACGCCGATCGGGGCGCTCTCGATCGGCGCCACGTCGGAGCGGTGGCAATCGTCCACCTCGCTCGACCCGTAGATCCGCGCCGGGTCGTACTCGCAGCCGAGCGCGCCACAGTCGTAGGCGGCCCGATCGGTTCCCGACCTCGCGCCGAGGGGTTCGGAGCCGTTGCCGAGCCAGCGGCCTCCCTCACCGGAGATGAAGCTGTCCCCCATCGCCACGACCGCGGTCGGCCGCGCCGCCGCGGGAGCGGCGAGGAGGAGAAGGGCGAAGCAGGTGAAGGCGACGATCCGCATGGCGGCCAGCCAAGCGCGGGACCCTGCGGCGGGTCAAGCGTTCGTATGCCAACTGGCACGAAGCGGGGCAATTTGGCACTCCGATGGGCCATTTCGGAACCAACCGAAGGGGAGCGTACGATGGCCAACCCATGCGCTACCCGGCCGAACAATTCACGCCTGAGGAGAAGGCTCTCCTCGCCCCCCACTTCACCAACCTGGAGCGGCCGGTCTTCGCCCTCGTCAACCTCCCCGAGACCGTCAAAGGCGCGCTTTTTGCCCGCTATTCGCGCTATTCCGGGTCGGTCCGCCGTCTCTATCTCGACGAGTTCGCGGCCGACGCGCCCGCGGCCGGCCGCCCCTTCGACGCCGAGGAGGGCGCCCGCGCCGCGCAGCTCTACGAGCGCGTCTTCGTCGGCTATGGCGACGACTCGATCGCCCAGGTCGGCGGCGCCCACGTCGCCTGCGAGTGGGTCTCTAACATCCTCACCAAGCTGCTGCAGCGCGGCCGGCTCGCCGCCTACCTGGAGCAGTCGACCCGCTACATCCCGTACGACAAAGCGCTCCCCCAGGGCGGCTACCGCTTCTACCGCGAAGACCGGCTCGGGCCCGAGTTCGTCGCCGCGATGGATGAGATCTTCGTCATCTACTCACGCTCGCTCGGCATCGTCGAGGAGTGGGCCGCGGACCGCTGGCCGCGCGGCGACGAGGAGCCCGAGGGGGCATGGCGGCGCTCGATCCGGGCCAAGGCGCTCGACCTCCTTCGCGGCCTCCTCCCGGCGGCGACCCTCAGCCACGTCGGCATCTACGCCTCCGGGCAGGCCTACGAGCAGCTGCTGCTGCGGCTGATGGCCTCGCCGCTCCCCGAGGCGCGCGAGTTCGGAACGATGATCCTCACCGAGCTGCAGCAGGTCATGCCCAGCTTCGTGTCGCGAGTCGAGCGCCCCGACCGTGGTGGCGCCTGGGTCTCCTACCTGCAGGCACGCCGTGCCGGCACCGAGCGGTGGGTCGAGCGCCTCGGCCTCGGCCGCCGCCCGGAAATCGACCCGGCGCCGTCGGTGGACCTGGTCCAGGTCGAGGGCTCGGAAGTCGACCTGCTCGCAGCCTCGCTGTTCGAGGCCGCCGCCGTCCCCGAGCCGGAGATCCGCGCCCGGGTCGAGGCGGCGGGCGCGGAGGAGCGCGGCGAGATGCTCGCCGCCGTGATCGGCGAGCGGGACAACCGCCGTCACCGGCCGGGACGCGGCTTCGAGGCGCTCCGCTACCGCTTCGAGATCGTCTCCGACTACGGCGCCTTCCGCGACCTGCAGCGCCACCGCCTGCTGACCGTGCAGTGGCAGCGGCTCGGCCCCGACCTCGGCGCCGGCGTCCCCGAGGAGGTCCGCGAAGCCGGGGTCGGCGGCGAATTCGAACGAGCGCTGGAGATCTCGCGGGCCGAGTACGAGCGGCTTGTTGCCGCCGGGCTCGACGAGCTGGCGCCGTACGCGCTCAGCCTCGCCTTCCGCATCCGCTACGTGCTCGACCTGAACGCCCGCGAGGCGATGCACTTGATCGAGCTGCGCTCCGGCCGCGAGGGCCACCCCACCTACCGCGCCGTCGCCCAGGCGATGCACGAACGGATCGCCGCCGTCCACCCCGGCGTCGCCGCGGCGATGAAGTACGTCGACGACTCCACCGAGCCGCGGCTCGAGCGGATGATGAGCGAGCTCCGCACGCACCGCAAGCGCGCCGCGCTCGACGCCCAGCGGGCGGGTTAGCCCTAGCTACGCCGCTTGCGCTTCTTGCGCGCCGGGCCGCTGCCCGGTTCCGGCGCCTCGCCCGGTTCGGGCGCCTCCGTGCCTTCGGCCAGATCCGGGGTCGCGGTCGCGGCCGTCGCACCGTCGCCGCGCTGATCGTCGAGGTCGTCCGGATCCGGCCCGCCGCCGTCCTTCGGTTCCAGTTCTTTCGCCACCCGCTCACCGGGCGTCGGCCACGGCACGGCCTCGCCGGCCGCCCACGCGGGTGGCCGCCCGCCGGGCAATTTGCCGACCAGCAGAAGGCCGAAGTAGATGAAGAAGATCAGGCAGAACTGGACCAGCAGGAGCAGCGCGGCGACGCCGAGTGCCATTCCCAAAGAGCCCCAGAAGCGCGACAGAAGGCCGACCCGCATCGCCCAGAGGCAGCAGTAGACCAGCGCCACGGCGAGTCCGATCCGCCCGGCCAGCCCGAACCCGGTCGCCGCATCGCGCAGCGACGCGTCGCTGAGCGCGTTTTCGGCCTTGCTTTCTTCCTGTTCGGTCGCTTCGCAGTCCTTGAGCGGGCTCGTCCCGGCGTCGTACTTTTCGCCGAACTCCTTGGCCCCCTTGTCGCGTTCTTCGGCGCGACATTCGTCGCTGCCCTTTTCGGCGCTCAGCGTCGATTTCGTTTCGCCCTTTTCGAAGGCGTCGGCGGCTTCGTTGGTGGCGATCCCGTTCAGCACCCCGCTGATCGCGAAGAACAGCGGGGCCACCACGATCACGCCGACCAGCTGGCTTTTCATCCGTCCCCCGGAGCGACTCAGCGCCGCACGGAAGAGGAAGTAGAGCGGCGCGACCAGGATCAGGAAGCCGATCGCCTCGAGGACCGAGGAGATCGTCACCGAAGACGCGTGTTCGTGGGCCGATTCGAGCAGTTCGGCTTCGCCGGTGCCGTTGACCCCGGCGATCACGATCGCCGAGACGATCAGGATGACCACCGCGACGAACGTGAGGAGGCCCGTGGGCAGGCTCCATCGCGACTCGAAGGCCAGGACGTCTTGTTTGCGGCGGTTCAAGTCAGTGTGTAGGGCGGTTCAACTCAGGGGGCCTGCTGGCGCAGGTCCGTACGCTACAGGCCATGGATGAGTTGGCGCGCACCCCTGTCGTCCCGCTCGAGGCCGGAGCCGGCCCCGACAACCCCCCTTGCCCGGCCTGCGGCGAGCCGCTCTTCGGCTGGCTGGCCGAGCAGGAGCAGCTCGGCGCCCCGGTGCGGCGCTGCGAGAGCTGCGGGCTCGGCGTCGTCGGCGACTCGGCGGGATCCGCAGAGGCGCTGGAGGCGCTCGACCGGTCGGGCGACCAGGAGCGCGCGCGAATCGCCGACCGGGCGAGCTTCGCCTGCTCGCTCGGCGGGGCCGGCTGGGCCGGGCTCGAACCGGGCGCCCACTACCTGTTCACGGTCGAGTCGGTGCGGCGACTGGTGGCGGAGCGCGACCAGGTCGTGCGCCGGCGCCGCTGGGCTCCCGGAGCCAGCTTCAAGGTGACCTGGCAGACGTTGCTCAACTCGGTCACCTTCGGCCACAACGTGGCCCTGGCCGCACTCGGGTCGGGACGCGCGGCACCCGCCGAGGAGCGCTGGCAGCGACGCATCGACGGCCTCGCCAGCATCGTCCTCGCGATCCCCGCCGCGATCGTCGCGGTGCCGGTCGAGCTGTCAGGCGCGCTCTTCCGCCGCGGTGCGGTGGTCGACCTGCGCTTCGAGCTGCTCTAGATCTTCGGCGGGCTAGCTGAGCCCTTCGCGGGCCTCGCGCACCAACGTCACGGCCTCCGGGAAGAGGACGCGGATGGCGTCGCGGACCTGCATCGCCTGCTCATCGGCATTGCCGGTGAGATCGAGCCGCCCGATCGAGGCGACGGTCATCTCGACCGCCAGCTTGATCGCGTTGTCGGCCCAGGCGACGCGCTGCGAGGACTGCATCTGCTCCGAGAGCTCCTCCATACGGGCACGAAACTCGTCGGGATCGCCGAAGAGATTGAAAGGGCTTCCCTCCATGGGCAGATCTAAGCAGAACCGACACCTCGCCGATCTGCATCTGACACGGAGTGCGCACCACACGCGCGCATTCCCCTCCTAGCGTCGGCCCCATGGCCCAGCGCGGACAGGCGACGATCGAAAGTGCGGGACTGGCGGCGCTGATGGCGTTCCTGCTCGTCGCGGTCATCGCCGTGGTCGCGAGCGGCGGTGAAGTGGAGGCGGGACGCGAGTTGGCGGGGACGATCGGGAAGCGGATCGTCTGCGCCCCCCACCTGCCCGACGACTGCCGTCACCATCCGCTGGTCCCCGCCTACGGCCGGCCACTGGCACGACTCGCCCGGGCGCTCGCCCCATCCCCCGAGGCCCTTCCCGGCCCCGACGGCCTCCCCTTGGTCCCGGTCGATTTCCGTCGCTGCCGGCGCCAGAGCTGCGCCGTCGCCGCCGGCCCCCACCTGACGGCCTCCAACCGACGTACCACCGATTTCACCCAGCTGCTCGACCATCGAGGCTCCGACGGCACCGTCGAGATCATCTACTGGGAGTACCGACCGTCGCTCGGGTGGCGCTCCGTCCACCGCACCGCCACCGCCGCCGACGTCGCGGCCGCCGCCGACACCGAGGTCCTCGCCTCCCAGGATCCCGCCCTCGTCCCGCTCGAGACCCTCCCGGGCCGCAACCACTACGACTTCCCGGCCGGCGAAGAGCCGCCCTGGCGGTGGCAGGTCGAGGCGCGCTACCCCGGCTGGTCCGACTAGCCGGGGCGAGAAACTGTCGCCATGCGACACGAAGTCGCCCCGGCGCGCCGGACTTATGCCGCGCCGGGGCTCGGGGCCTTGCCGCGGCCCGCGGCGTCGCCGCCATCGCCGCCGTCCTCCTGGTCGGCGTCCTCCTGGGCCTGGCGGATCAGACCGCGCCAATCGGTGGTGCGGAAGACGAGCAGGATCGCGCCGAAGCCGAGGACCACCGACCAGGCGGCCATCGCGATCTGGGTGCCGACCGAGAAGGAGAGGACCGCGGCGCGCGAGGGGCCGCTGAGGGTCGCCACCAGGAGCGCCTGTTGCGCCCCCGCCCCGCCCGGCGTGAAGGGAACGATGTTGGCGATCGCCTGCACGCTCATCACCAGCATCACGTTGCCGATCGATCCCTTCAGCCCGAAGGCCTCGAGGAAGAACCAGAAGGCGGCGAAGCGGAGGATCCAGCCGACCCCCTGCCAGGCGAAGACCTGCTTCATGTAGTCGCGCGGCCGCCGCAGGATCACCAGCCCCTGTTTGACCCGATCCCAGAAGCGCCGCACCCGATGCGCCAGCAGCCAGATACCGACGACGATCGCGAGCACGAGGACGCCGACCGTGATCGCCAGCGTCTTCGGGTGGTTGGCCCAGAAGGACACCTCGAACGCCGGCAGGTGGGGCAGCTGGGGCAGCGGCGGCAGCAGCCCCTGGGTGATCGCGTAGAGCAGGACGAGGATCCCGACCGAGGTGTCGAAGACGGTCTGCACCAGGAACGAGGAGGTGACGGCGGGATAGGAGGAGTCGGGGATCTGCCGTTTGACCAGGAAGACCTTGGTGACGTCCCCCGCGTGCGCCGGGATGATCGCGTTGATCCCGGCCCCGGCGAGATAGGCCGCGGCGAGGTGGGTGAAGCTGATCCGCTTCCCCGGGTACGCCGCCCGCAGCACGTTGCGCCACGCCCAGGCGCGCGCCAGCTGCATCCCCAGCAGGCAGAGGAGCGCCAGGCCGAACTGCGACCAATGCACTTCGGAGAGGTGGCGGAAGAATTCCGTCGTCGCGTCGAAGAAGTGTTCAAGGCTCGACCCAAGATCGGCCGCGGGTGGCTGAACGAGGAAATTCGGCATCGCAGCTAGACTAGCCACGCTCGTGCCGGACACCGACACGCACACCCTGCCCCCGCAGCTGCCGCCAGACCCCGCCGACGAAGCGATGTGCGGGCGTGCCCGCGAGCGCTACGCGGCCGATCGGAAAAGCGCCCGCCGCCGGCGCCGCAAGGCCCATGCGGCAATGCCGAACCTGGTCATCATCGGCGGGCTCAAGTGCGGGACGACGAGCATCCACCACTACCTCGGCCTCCATCCGGAAATCCAGATGTCGAAGCCGAAGGAGCTGAACTTCTTCGTCAGCGAGCTGAACTGGGATCTCGGCCTCGACTGGTACGCGAGCCGCTTCGACGATCGCTTCAAGGTCCGCGGCGAGTCCTCCCCGCACTACACCAACCTGCCCCGCTACGAGGGCGTCGCCGAGCGGATCCGCACCCACTGCCCGGACGCGAAGCTGATCTACATGGTGCGCGACCCGATCAAGCGCATCCTCAGCCACTGGGTCCACGCGACGGGCGCCGGCTACGAGACCCGCGACATGGTCGAGGTCCTCTCCGACCCGGACAACTCCTACACCAACCGCTCCCGCTACTGGATGCAACTGCAGCCCTATCTCGAGCACTTCGACCGCTCCCAGATCGAGATCATCACCCAGGAGGAGCTGCAGGCAGACCGCGACGGGACGATGCGCAAGGCGTTCGCCTACGCCGGCGTCGACGAAAACTTCACCTCCGAGCAGTTCGACCGCGAGTGGGAGAAGTCGGCCGCCAAGTCGGGCGACAAATACCAGCTGATGGAGAAGCTGATCAAACTGCCGGGCTTCCGCTCCTTCGACCGCAACTTCGATCGCCTGCCGGAGCGCCTCCGCTGGGTGGTCGAGAAGGTCGTCCACGACCCTGACAAACCGCCCGCGCCGAAGCCGGTCCTCCCCGATGATCTCCTCGAGGCTCTGCGCGGTCGCTTCGCCGGGGAAGTCCCCGAGCTGCAGAAGTTCGCCGGCCGCGAGTTCGCCGGCTGGAACAACTACTGAGGGTGCGGCGTCTCGCCCCTGACCCGGGGCCGACCTCGGTCGGCGACCAGCTCGACGCCTACCGCCCCTGGGACGACCCTCCGGCCGACCGTCCGCGCGTGGCCCTCAACTTCGCCACCACGCTCGACGGCCGCGCCACGATCGACGGCCGCTCCGGACCGATCGGCTCCGCCACCGACACGGCGATGCTCGTCGGCCTGCGCCAGCGCTTCGACGCGGTGATGATCGGCGCCGGGACGATGCGGGTCGAGCGTTACGACCGGATCATCCGCGACCCGGAGAAGCGCGCCCGCCGCGAAGCGAACGGGCTCCCCGGCGACCCGCTGATGGTGATCGTCGGCAGCCTCGACCTACCCTGGGACGCCGGGCTCTTCACCGATGGCGGGGGCAAGGTCGTCCTCTTCACCGCTGCCGAGGGCGACCCGCCCGCGACCGCCACCCCGGTCGAGGTGGTCCGCGCATCGGACGGCCGCGTCGACTTGGCCGGCGCGCTCCGCAACCTGCGCGCCGAGCACGACGTCCGGGCTCTCCTCTGCGAGGGCGGCCCCCGCCTCCACTCCCAGCTCCAGGCCGGTGGAGTCGCCGACGAGCTCTTCCTCACGATCGCCCCGAAACTGGTCGGCGCCGGGGCGACGATCCTCGAAGGCGCGCTGCCCGAGGTGGCCGAGCTCGAACTCCTCTGGCTGCTCCAGGAGGGCCCCGAGCTCTTCGCCCGCTACCGCCGGCGATGAACTAGATTCGGCGCGACCGGGTCACCGAGCAGGAGGAAGGGATGGACTTCGAACCGACCACGGAGGTCGCCGCGCTGCGCGAGCGCATCCTCGACTTCATGGACGCCGAGATCTACCCGGCCGAGCGGGCGCTGATGGAGGCGCTCGACGCCGAGGTCGGCCCCGGCGTCCCCTACCCGGCCAACCTCGCCGCGATCCGCGCCAAGGCCCGCGACGCCGGCCTCTGGAACCTCTTCATGCCCGACGAGCGCTTCGGCCCCGGCCTGAAGAACTGGGAGTACGGGCTCCTCTGCGAGGAGATGGGACGCAGCCCGATCGCGGCGCCGATGGCCTTCAACTGCTCCGCCCCGGACACCGGCAACATGGAGATCCTCGCCGAGCACGGCAGCGAGGAGCAGCGGCAGCGTTGGCTCGAGCCGGCGCTGGAGGGCCGCATCCGCTCCTGCTTCGCGATGACCGAGCCGGAGGTGTCCGGCTCCGATCCGACCCTGCTGCAGGGCCGCGCCGTCCTCGACGGCGACGAGTGGGTGATCGACGCGCACAAGTGGTTCACCAGCGGCGCGGTCGGGGCGGAGCTGGCGATCGCGATGGTGGTCACCGACCCGGAGGCGCCGCCCTACGCGCGCGCCTCGATGATCTGCGTGCCGACCGACAACCCCGGCTACGAGATGGTGCGGTCGATCCCGGTGATGGGACACGACGAGGGCCCCGGCCACTGCGAGGTCCGCTTCACCGGGTGCCGGGTGCCGAAGGCCAACCTGCTCGGTGACCGCGGGGCGGGGTTCGCGATCGCCCAGGACCGGCTCGGCCCGGGGCGCATCCACCACTGCATGCGGGCGATCGGCACCGCCGAGCGGGCCCACGAGCTGATGTGTCGGCGCGCCAACGAACGCCACGCCTTCGGCGGCCCGCTGGCCGACAAGCAGTTCGTCCAGGAGTCGATCGCCACCTCGCGGATGGAAATCGACCAGGCCCGCCTGCTCACCCTCTACGCGGCCTGGAAGATGGACACCGACGGCAAGCGCGCCGCCCGCCAGTCGATCTCGGCGATCAAGATCGTCGCCGCGAACATGGTGATGAACGTGCTCGACCGGGCGATCCAGATCCACGGCAGCCTCGGCATGACCGACGACACCCCGCTCGCCCCGATGTGGCGCTTCAGCCGCATGCTGCGCCTCGCCGACGGCCCCGACGAGGTCCACAAGATGGTCCTCGCCCGCCGCGAGCTGAACCGCTGGTCGAAGCGCGCCGAGGCGGAAGCAAGCGGCGAGCCACTCGAGCCCCGGCACGCCACGCGGATGGTCTAGGCGCGGACCCCAACGAAGTCGCTACTCGCCCGGGAGGTCAAGGCGCATCATGTGCGCTTCCCCGAGCTGCTTTTCCAGCTAACCACCCGGCCGCCGACGACGATGGAAGCCGGGTCGAGCTGTGAGCCTTGTGCGACGACCTCGATGCCAGCGTTCGTGCAGAGCGCCAGCTCGGGACCGGACGGATAGAGCTTTCGAACGGCAGACACCACAAGCGTCCCGCCGGACGTCGCCCAGAGGGCTGAGACCTCGGGTAGCTGCCCTGGCCGGTTGGCGCTTCCTACGCGGCATGAAACCGATTCCCGAGTCACCGCGTTCACCTCATTGACATCTACCATCACGGTGTCAACTCCCGCGCCGCGCTGTTCGACTCCCGCGGCCCAAGGCGCAGAGATGCTGAACGGGGGCAGCGAATTGGCACCTCCCAGACGCACCGGCGCCGGCCACGGCCAGCGACCTTCTACCCGGGGGTCCACAGATCGGAGCGCTTCCGTCTGCCGAGGCGTAGTCCGTGGTTTGCGAACAGCCTGCGCACAACCCGAAAATAAGCAGAACCGCCGTCGCGGTTATGAACCTCGCTCTCACCATCGCCGATTGGCCTGCGACCAGCCACATACCGCGACCACACCGTGCTAAGGAGGTGCCTCAGGAAAGACGGAGGGGCGGCCGATGGCCGCCCCTCATGTAATCGTCTCTGAGCGAGTTCGCTATGAGGTCGTCGGGCAGACGACGGTCATCGCGAAGTCGTGCGCGGTGAGATTTCCTTCGTCGTTCCACATCACCACCAGAACGGTGTCGGAGGTCCCGCCGGGGAACGTTTCAGCCATGGCCGGTTCTCCACTGCCGCCCGCGGTGAACGTCGAGGAGGCGGTGTACGAGCATTCCGACACATTGCGCGGGAATTCGACCGAGCAGACGAGGAAGCAGCCGCCGGATTTGATCCCTGGATCGCTCGCGTTGAGGATTTTCGGACTGCCTGCGCCGGTCTCCGCGAAGGTCACGCCATAGACGTTGGCCGCCTTGACCTGGGTCAGGGACGCCTGCTGGATGTCGCTTCCGGTGAGCGAGCCGTCTTTGACTTTCGCTCCGGTCACGGCATCGTTGCCCAGCTTGCTTTCGGTGACCGAGCCAGGCCCGAGCTTGCCTTCGGTGACGGCCCCATTGGCGATTTTCGACCCACCAACGGCGTTGTCGGCGATAGCCGAGGCTCCGACGGAGTTCGCTGCGAGGTTGGAGGCCCCTACCGCGCCCCCGCCAAGCTTCGATCCGGTCACCGCGCCATTGGCGATCTTGCCGCCGGTGATCGCGTTGTTCTTCACTTTCGCGGTGGTGACGGCGTTCTTCTTCAGCTGGTTCGAGCCGACGGTGTTCTTGCCGAGCGTGCCAGCAGCCAGCGCGCTACCACCGGCGACGACCAGAAATACCGCGAGGGTCGACATCACGTTGGCATACGTGAGCCGCTTGCGGACGAACTTCATCTGTTACTCCTTGTCTTGGGAGGGTCGGGGACTAGACAAAACGACCCTCCCAATACGCCCGATTACTGTCAAGCTCGCTCGACGGCTCTACAGGCGGGCTTCTGACGGCCCGGGAAGATCGGCTGAAGCCTAGCCGCGCGCCTCGACGGCTTCCGCGGTCTGGGGGATCGGAGCCTGTCGCCGGGGCCGCCGCGACCCGTGGCGGAGGGGTCGCGGCGGCCGAGTAGCGGGTGGGTCAGGGAGCGGTCACCGCCCAGGTGCCGCCCAGATCCGAATTGGCGGTTTTGTTGGAGACGTTCGAGGCGATACCGATGCCGAATCGCTGGAATTTCGGGGCCAGTGCGCCGTCGATAAAGGCTGCGCTACCGGTGGTGTTCATCGTCTCGTAGGCACAAAAGTTGCCTGGCGCAGCTTTCGGGTTTTCCGACGTGCCAGGACATTCGGGCGTTGAAGGCGCGCCGATCGCCAGGTAATGCGTCGCCGGAGATGAGGCCAACGGGAACGGGAACGAGACCGACGTCCCCACGTATCCGCTGCCCGGATTACCCGGGGTTTCGATCCCGTAGAAGACGCCCGTCTCGGTCTTACCGGCGGCGAGGACGCCCGGCGAGGCGGCTACGGTCGCGTTCGTGGCGTTGGTCGCACTGGTTGCGGTCGTCGCGCTGTTGGCGCTGGTGGCGTGATCGGCGTTCGTCGCGTGATCGGCGTTCGTCGCGCTGAGGGCTTTAGCCGCGCTGGGCACCTGCCCGAGGGATGCAAGATCCAGGTTCGAGCCCGTGACGCTGCCTTTCTTGATCTTTGCGCCGGTGACTGCTTCGTTCTTGATCTTCGCCGTCGTCACGGCTTCTTTCTTCAGCTGCTTGGCGCCGACCGAGTTCTTGCCCAGTTCGCCGGCGGCGAACGCGGTCGCGCCGCCCAGGACAAGAAACACCGCGATCGACGCCATCACGTTTGCGTACGTGAGCCGTTTGCGGACGGACTTCATGGGTTACTCCTTATGTCGGGAGGGTCGGGAACTGGACAGATCGACCCTCCCAATACGCCCGAGTACTGTCAAGCGGACGGGGGCGCGGGAATTCCGCTTCAGAGGCGGCTCTGTGAACGGCCGAGGGAACTCAGAATGCGTCCTCAGCCGCGCGCCTCGACCGCTTCCGCGGTCTCGGCCAGACGGTCGACCAGGTGGGCGAACGCTTCGACGCCGTCGGAGTCGGCGGCGGACTTGCCGTAGCCGCCGGCCGCCATCCGGGCGAGAACGCCCTCGAGGATGATCGCCAGCTTCCAGTAGCCGAGGGCGAGGTAGAAGTCGAGTTCGGAGAGATCGCGCCCGGAGACCTCGGCGTAGCGGGCGGCGAGCTCGGGGCGGGTGGGGAAGCCGGGCGCCAGGTTGGCCGGTTCGCCGAAGCGGAGGTTGGGCTCACCGCGTTCGGGCCAGTAGGCCATCAGGGTGCCGACGTCGGCGAGCGGGTCGCCGAGCGTGCAGAGCTCCCAGTCGACCACCGCGGCGACCTCGCCGCCGTCGCTGAGGATCATGTTGTCGAGGCGATAATCGCCGTGCACGATCGAGACGCCCTGCTGGGCCGGGATGCGGGCGGCGAGGCGCTCGTGCACGCGATCGACGGCGGCCACCTCGCGGGTCTTCGACTTCTCCCACTGGCCGTGCCAGCGGCGCAGTTGGCGGGCGACGTATTCCTCCTTGCGACCGAGGTCACCGAGCCCGATCGCGTCGGGGTCGACGGCGTGGATCGCGGCGAGGGTGTCGGCGACGCGCATCCCGATCTCGCGCCGGTCGGCCTCGTCGGGGAAGGACTCCTCGGCCTCCGCGACCCCGCGCAGGACCGGCCCGCGAACGAACTCCATCACGTAGAAGGGGGCCCCGTTGACCGCCTCGTCCTCACACAGCCCGACCGCCGGGGGCACCGGCACCGGGGTGGGCCCGAGCGCCGAGACGACCTTGAACTCACGCCCCATGTCATGGGCCGAGGAGAGCGTCTTGCCGAGCGGCGGACGGCGCAGGGCCCACTCGTGGCCGGCGGCATCGGTGACCCGATAGGTGAGGTTGGAGAGCCCCCCCGCGATCCGCTCATAGGTGAGCGGCGCCCGCGCGGCCGGCACCCGCGCGTCGAACCAGGCCTCCATTCCTGCAGCGTCGATGCCGTCGACGGATGCGGAATCGTCGTCGCGGCCTGTAGCCTCGTCCCCCATAACCGCGCAAGCATATTCACGCAGAGGCCGCCGCCTCGGTCCCTCGCTTGCCAATCGCCTCAGGATCGGCTTCGCGATCGCCTTCGCCGTGCTCACGGCGGCGGCCGTGATCGGCGTCGGCCACTTCATCGCCCAGCGGCAGGACTACGAGAACTCGATCGAACGCTCCTACCAGGCGGAGATGGCGGCGCGGGTCGAATTTGCCGAAGGGAACCGCGCCGGCGCGGCGCGGCGGACGATCGCCCGCGAGGAAGCCAACCGGGCCGAACTGCGGAACTCGATCTCCGAAGACACGCGCAACACGGCGATACTCGTCGGCGGTGGACTACTCGCGGGGCTGATCGGGGCGCTCCTCCTCTTCGCCGGGCTGATCGCCTCGATGCGCCGACCGCTCGAGGCGCTGGTCGATGCCGCCGGCCGACTGGCCGCCGGCGACCGCTCCACCCGGGTCGAGGTCGGCGGCCCCTCGGAGACGGCGACGCTCGGCAAAGCGTTCAACGAGATGGCCACCGAACTCGAGCTGGAGGCCTCCGAGCGCGACCAGCTCGACCGGATGAAAGACGAGTTCGTACTCACCGCCTCGCACGAGCTGCGCAGCCCGCTGACCTCGGTCCAGGGCTTCGCCGAGCTCTTGATGTTGGACCGCGACTCGCTCACCCAGCGGCAGGTGGAGACGGTCGAGATCATCCTCGACAACTGCCGCCACCTGGTCCGACTGCTGAACGATCTCCTCGACCTCGCCCGCTCCGACGCGGGCCGGCTGACGATCCGGCCACGGCCGACCCGGCTGACGCCGTTGCTCGAGGACGTCGTGCGGACGATGCGGGCGCAGACCGACAAATCCGAACAGACGCTTACCGAGAACATCGAGCCGGACCTCCCTCTGGTGGAGGTGGAGCCGGACCGGATTCGCCAAATATTGCTGAACCTGCTTACCAATGCGCATGAGTACTCGCCCGAGCGCGCGTCTATCCAGCTGACTGCGCGGGTAGCCGATACTGGAGTGGAGATCGACGTGATCGACAACGGCCCCGGCATACCCCCAGCTCAGATGGAACACATCTTCGAGCGATTCGTCCGCGGTGACGCCGGAATGACCCAGCGCGTCGGCGGCACCGGCCTCGGCCTGGCGATCTCGAAATCGCTGGTCGAGCTGCACGGCGGCACGATCGCGGTCGACTCCGAGGTCGGCCGCGGTTCGACCTTCAGGGTGACGCTGCCGGTCGCCCCGCCCGGCGCGGTCGAGGCGCCGCAGGCCGGTCCCCGCGCGATCGCCGAGGGCCCGCGATGACCACGGTCCTGGTCGCCGACGATTCCGAGACGATCCTGCTGCTGTTGCGGACGCGCCTGGAGCTGGCGGGCTATGAGGTGCAGACCGCCGCCGACGGCCAGGAGGTCACCGAGCGGGTGGTCCCCGGCTCCAGCGACGGCCCCGACCTGCTCCTGCTCGACGCGATGATGCCGCGCAAGTCGGGGATCGAAGCGCTACGGGAGCTGCGCGCCGCCGGACTCGAGACCCCGGCCCTGATCGTCAGCGCCCATCAGGATCCGCGCGACGCCGACGCGCCCACCGACCTCGAGATCAGCGGCTACGTCACCAAGCCGATCGATTTCGACCAGCTGCTCGACGCGGTCGCCGAACTGACCGCCAAGGCGGCCTAGCCGCGCCGCGCTACTTGCGGGCCACCTCGAGGCGGATCTCCTTGCCTTTCAGCTTGGTGCCGTCGAGGAATTCCACCGTGCGCTCGGCCTGGTCGGGGTCGACCTCGACGAAGGAGAAGCGGTGCAGGACGCGGACGTCGTGGACCGCCTCGTCGGGCAGCACGGCGCCCTCGCGGAGCGCCCAGCGGAGGTCCTCCTCGTCGATCCCACTGCGCTCGCCGCGGTTGACGAAGAGCTTGGTGGTCGCCTTGCCGTCCTTCTTCGCGGCTTCCTCGACCTCGACCTTCTCCTCGACCTCGACCGTCTCGTCGTCTTCGACGGTCGCGGCCGCGTCGACCTTCTCGACCTTCTTCTCGCGCTCCCGACGGCGCGGCGGCGGCGCGTGCTCGAGCCGCTCCTCGGGACTCTCCCACTCGCCGATCTTGGTGTTCACGTCACGCTCGATGCGGCCGATCTCGTCGCGCTCCTCCGGGGTGACGAAGGTGATCGCGCGGCCGGTCCGCCCGACCCGGCCGGTGCGGCCGATGCGGTGGACGTAGCTCTCGGAGGAGTTCGGCACGTCGAAGTTGATCACGTGGGTGACGTGCTCGACGTCGAGCCCGCGGGCGGCGATGTCGGTCGCCACCAGCAGCTTCACGCGGTGGTCCTTGAAGGCGATCATCACGCCGTCGCGGGAGCCCTGGCTCATGTCGCCGTGCAGCGCTTTCACGTCGAGGCCCTTGTCCTTCAGCGCCTTCTCCAACCGCGAGGCGCCGATCTTGGTGCGACAGAAGATGATCGCCTGCTCCGGTTCTTCGGTCTTCAGCAGCTCGACCAGGCGGGCGGTCTTCTCCCGCGCCGGCACCTCGATGAAGGCCTGGGCGATCGCGTCGACGGTCAGCGTTTTCGGCGTGATCCGGACGGTCACCGGGTCATACATGTAGCCCTCGGCCAGCTTTTTGATCGGCGGCGGCATGGTCGCCGAGAAGAGCGCCGTCTGGCGGCCGCTCGGACACATGCGGAGGATCTTCTCGACGTCCTCGATGAAGCCGAGGTCGAGCATCTCGTCGGCCTCGTCGAGGACGACGAAGCGGGCCGCGGTCAAGACCAGCGAGCGTCGCGACATCAGGTCCATCATCCGTCCCACGGTGGCGACGACGACGTGGGCGCCGGAGCGCAGCTGCGACTGCTGCGAGCGGATCGGGGCGCCGCCGAAGACGGCGACGATCTCGATGTCGAGGTGCTCGGCGTAGGCGCGTAGCGCCTGGGTGACCTGGATGCAGAGCTCCCGGGTCGGGGTGAGGACGATCGCCTGCACCTCGCCGTTGTCCGGTTCGAGGTACTGCAGCATCGGCAGGCCGAAGGCGGCCGTCTTGCCGGTCCCGGTCTGCGCCTGGCCGATCACGTCGTGGCCGGCGAGCAACTCCGGGATCGCCTCCTCCTGGATCGGCGAGGGCTCGACGTAGCCGAGCTCATCGAGGGCCTGCTGGATCGCAGGCGAGAGGCCTAGTTCTTTGAAGGTTTTCATTCCGCCCTTTATGAAGTGGGGTCGAGGAGGAGCTTGCCGGCGCTGACGCGCGATTCGAGCGCTTCGTGCGCGCGCGCAGCTTCCGACAGAGGGTAGACGCCGCCGATCGTCACCCGCAGTGCGCCCGTCGCCAGCGCCTCCAGAAGCTCGCCCACGAGCGGCACCGCGAGGTCCCGTCGGGCCAGCACATGGATGAGCCAGAAGCCGATCACGGCCTTCGATCCGTGCAGCAGGACGCCGCTGTCGATCTGGCGGCTCTCGCGCGAGGCGTTGCCGAAGACGACCAGCCGGCCGAGCGGGGCGAGCGCCCGCAGCTCGGCGTCGAAGGCGTCGCCACCGCTCATGTGGAGGACGGCGTCGATCTTCTCGCCGCCGTTGGCCTCGAGCAGCGCCGCCCGCAGGTCCTCGCTGCGCGAATCGACGGTGGCGTCGGCGCCGAGGCTCTCGACCAGCTCCCGCTTCTCGGCGCTCGAGGCGAGGCCGATCACCTTCGCCCCG
Organism: Solirubrobacterales bacterium; assembly: GCA_035572835.1. Taxonomy (GTDB): domain Bacteria; phylum Actinomycetota; class Thermoleophilia; order Solirubrobacterales; family 70-9; genus VAYN01. The sequence goes on along the minus strand of DATNAG010000021.1, from coordinate 12,259 downwards.
GCGGCCTTGGCGATCTGCACGGCAAGGGTGCCGGTGCCGCCCGCGCCGGCCTCGATCGCGATCGTCTCCCCCGGCTCGATCCGCGCGCACCGCTTGACCAGCGCCATCGCGGTCAGACCCTGGAGGAGTGCGCCGGCCGCCTGCTCGTCGTCGACCTCGTCGGGCACCGGGATCGTCAGCGCCTCGGGGACGACGACCTTCTGGGCGTAGCCGCCGTTGCCGACCAGGGCGGCGACGCGACGGCCGTCCGGGGTCCGCCCCGCGACCTCGGCGCCGGGCACCAGCGGCAGCTGCTGCTCGGCCAGGTAGTCGTTGCGGGTCGAGTGGGTGTCGGCGAAGTTGACGCCGCAACGGGTCACCTCGATCAGGACCTCGCCCTCGCCGGGCACCGGGTCCTCGAGGTCGACGAACCGGAACGCGTCGGCACCGCCGAACTCCTGCAGCTGGATCGCTTTCATGGCGCCGAGTCTCTCAGGGGAACCGCTAGGGTGCCATCCCCTATGGCCCTCACCGTCGTCGGATCGATCGCCTTTGACGCCGTCAAGACTCCCTTCGGGGAGCGCGAGCGCATGCTCGGCGGCGCCGCCACCCACTTCTCGCTCGCCGCCAGCTTCTTCACCGAGGTGCGGCCGGTCGGCCCGGTCGGCGACGATTTCGGCGCCGAGCACTTCGAGCTGCTCGAATCGCGCGGCATCCGCACCGACGACATCGAGCGGGTCGAGGGCGGCCAGAGCTTCTTCTGGCGCGGCCACTACGACTTCGACCTCAACGTCGCCCACACCGACGACACGCAGCTCGGCGTCTTCGGCGAATTCGAGCCGAAGCTCTCCGACGCGGCGCGGGCCGCCGACACGCTCTTCCTCGCCAACATCCAACCCGACCTGCAGCGGCAGGTGCGGGCCCAGTGCGGCGCCGCCGGGTTCAGCGGGCTGGACTCGATGAACCTCTGGATCGAAATCGCCAAAGAGTCGCTGCAGGCGGCGATCGCCGAGGTCGACTGCCTCGTCGTCAACGATGCCGAGATCCGCATGCTGACCGGCGAGGCGAACCTCGCCAAGGCGGCCCGCGCGGTGATGGCGATGGGCCCGCGTGCGGTGGTCGCCAAGCGTGGCGAGTACGGGGCCGCCCTGTTCACCGAGGCGGGCGCCGAGGGCCACAACTTCTTCGCCCTGCCGGGCTTCCCGCTCGAGGACGTGCGCGACCCGACCGGGGCCGGCGACAGCTTCGCCGGTGGCTTCTTCGGCTATCTCGACGGCGTCGACGGCGATCTCGACGAGGCGAACCTGCGGCGGGCGATGGGCTACGGCACCGTGCTGGCCTCCTTCAACGTCGAGGAGTTCGGCACCGAGCGGGTCGCGCGCCTGCAGCGCGAGGAGATCGAGGAGCGCTTCGAGGCGCTCCGCCGGATGACCCAGTTCGAGGGCGTCCCGGCCCCGCGCGACTAGCTCTCCGCCCGGCCCCCGGCCCGCCGTTTGGCGGCGCCCACATACCCATCTCGGCAACAGGTCGGCGACGCCGAACTGGAATACTAGGTTCTCCCCAAGACGCAGGAGAAGGAGGGTGATGGCCACCGAGCAGCAGACCACTGACGCCAGTGCCGAGCGCGGAGTCGACGGCGGGACGGAGACTCTGACCGTCACCGACAACCGGACCGGCAAGACCTACGAGCTGCCGATCACCGACGGCACGATCCGCGGTCTGGATCTGCGTCAGATCAAGGTCGACGAGGACGAATTCGGGATGATGTCCTACGACCCGGCGTTCACCAACACCGCCTCCTGCCGCTCCTCGATCACCTACATCGACGGCGACGCGGGGATCCTCGAACACCGCGGCTACCCGATCGAGACGCTGTGTGATAACTCGACCTTCCTCGAGGTCGCCTACCTGCTGATCTGGGGCGAGCTGCCGACCAAACCGCAGCTCGAGCGCTGGGTCTTCGACATCACCCACCACACCTTCGTCCACGAGGACCTCAAGCACCTCTTCGAGGGGTTCCGCTACGACGCCCACCCGATGGGGATGCTGCTCTCCGGCGTCGGCGCCCTCTCGACCTTCTATCCCGACGCGAAGCAGACGGGCGACGAGGAAGAGCGCTACATGGCCGCCGTGCGGCTGATCGCCAAGGTGCCGACCCTGGCGGCCTACTCCTACCGGCACAACATGGGCTTCCCCTACGTCTACCCGGACAACGATCTCGGCTACGCCGAGAACTTCCTCTCGATGGTCTTCAAGAAGACCGAAGACAAACACGTCCCGAAACCGGAGCTGGCGAAAGCTCTCGACGTCCTCTTCATCCTGCACGCCGACCACGAACAGAACTGCTCGACCAATGCGGTCCGCGGAGTCGGCTCCTCCGACGTCGACCCGTACTCGGCGGTCGCGGCCGGCGTGGCGGCGCTCTACGGCCCGCTCCACGGGGGCGCCAACGAGGCGGTGCTGCGGATGCTGAATCGGATCGGCAAGGTCGAGAACATCCCCGACTTCCTCGCCCGGGTGAAGGACCGCGAGGAGAAACTGATGGGCTTCGGCCACCGGGTCTATAAGAACTACGACCCGCGGGCGCGGATCATCCAGGGCTATCTCGACCCGATCTTCGAGGCGACCGAGTACAACCCGCTGGTCGAGATCGCCCGCGAGCTGGAGAAACAGGCGCTCGCGGACGAATACTTCACCTCGCGCAAGCTCTACCCCAACGTCGACTTCTACTCGGGGATCATCTACGAGGCGCTGGGGATCCCGACCGACATGTTCACGCTGCTCTTCGCGATCCCGCGGACGGCGGGCTGGGTCGCCCAGTGGATGGAGATGAAAGAAGACCCGGAGCAGAAAATCGCCCGCCCACGGCAGATCTACACCGGCTTCCGCGAGCGCGACTACGTGCCGATGGCCGACCGCGAGGGACCGGAAAAAATCGTCGGCCCGCCCGCCCGTCGCCCCAAACGCCCACGCCGCGGCGCCTAACCCAGATCAGTCCGAGTCTTGTCCTCATCGGGAGGACAAGACTCGTAGTCTGCATCTGTGGCCCGTCCCAGCTGGAAGTTGACCGTGCGCGCCGGCGCCGACGTCGATCATGCCAAGTTCGACGACCTCGGCGAGGCGGTCGCGGCGATGCGCGAGTGGGCCCTGAAAGTGCGTGCCGAAGGCCCGCCGAAGACGGCGAATCTGCTGAAGACCTTCGAGCCGAAGGATCAGGTGCAGGCGCGCCTCGAGCTGAAGGGCGGCAGCCTTCTCCATAGAGCCGTCGCCGGGATCGACGTGCGTGGCGACGGCACCTTCATGCCCTACAGCGGTGGACTGCGGCGCGAGGAGCTCGACCCGACCGACCACGACACGCCTTTCGACCTGGTGCGCGAGACTTTGGAAGGAGCCGATCGATGACCGACCACATGAACAGTCCGGGCGTGCCCAAGGGCAGCTACGCCGCCGGCGAGCGGGTGAAGATCCCGGTGGCGGCAGAGCGCCCCTACACGGTGTTCATCAACGGGATCGAACAGAAAGAGGGCGAGGACTACAACGTCGAGGACGGTGAGCTCCATTTCACCCGGCCGATCGTGAAGGAGAAGATGGACACCGGCCGCTGGCTGGCGATGTACCTCGGGCTCTTCGGCACCTACCGCAAGGACGAGAAAGTCGACATCCAGTTCCAGCGCGCCGGCAAGACCGAACTCGCCGCCGACCTTCCCGTGATCCCCTACGAGGGCGCCGCCAAGTGAACATCGGCTTCCTCATGCTCACCGACTACTCCGAGGCGGTGAACGGGAAGCTCTACCTCACCGGGGGCGGCTGGAACGTCCTCCGCCTTCCCGAGCTGCCGCACGAGTGGTCCTTCCACATCGGCCTCGGCATCGACGTCGCCTGGCACGAGACCAACAGCCCCCACGAGCTCAGCGTCACGATCCAGGACCCCGACGGAATCGAGCTCGGCGAGGGCCTGACCGCCAACTTCGAGACCGGCCGCCCACCCGGCATGCCCCAGGGCCAGGAGCAGCGCCTGGTCATGTCGATCGCCGCCACCGCCACCTTCACCACCGCCGGCCCCCACGCCGCCGTGGTCGAGGTCAACGGCGAGGAGCTGGGCCGCGCCCGCTTCTACCTGATGGAAGGCGTCCCGGAGGGCGGCGAGCAGCTCTAGACCGGACGGCGAGGAACCCGGGCGTCTCGTGGCGGCCCGGGCAGGCTGTGGCCGCCACGAGACGCCCGGGACGTGACCCTTCCGGCGGGAAGCGGGAGGTTCGTGACGCTTCCGGCGGGAACTCCACGGAGACGTGGCCGTCCCAGACACGCGACCAGGGTTTTGGTCCCCTACAGGGGACAAAAGTCGCGCAGTCGACTTTGACCATGCCAGGGCAGGGTCAAAGTCGACAGCGCGTTCTCAACCCCTGAAGATTCGTGGAGTTCCACCCGTCCCGATGACGAACGCGCCATCCCTGTGACGCTCACCGCGCGCTCCCCGCACCCCCGGCCGTCTCGGCCACGGCCACATCCTGCCCGGGCCGTGGCCGAGACGGCCGCGTCCCTCGGCGTCTAATTGAAGACGTAGAGCAGGAGGAACGCGATCAGGACCCAGACGGCGCCGGCGGCCTGGATGCCGCGGTCGCCGGCGATGATGCCGGACATCGAACGGTCGTCGTTGCGGTCGTAGATCAGGTAGAGGTAGCGGAAGATGAAGTAGACGACGGGCGGGATCGTCAGCATCATCTGGTTGCCGATCAGGGGCGAGTTCACGGTGTAGATCGTGTAGCTGACCACCGTGCCGGTGGTGACCAGGGAGACCATCTGGTCGAGGAACGGGAGCGAGTAGTGCTCGAGGACGGGCCGGGTCGAGGTCCCCTCGTGGAGCTCGGAGACGGCCTCCTGGCGGCGCTTGGTGAAGCCGAGGAAGGCGGCGAGGAACCCGGTGCAGAGGAGCAGCCATTCGGACGCGTGGGCGTCGACGGCGCTGGCGCCGGCGGCGACGCGGAGGACGAAGAGGCCCGCCAGCGTCATCACGTCGATGATCACCACCTGCTTGAGGCCGAGGCTGTAGGCCATCTGGGCGACCCCGTAGCCGACCACCATCAGGCCGACTTTCCAGTTGACGGTGAAGGCGATGCCGATCGCGACGATCGCCAAGGCCGGGGCGATCGTCCAGGCGGTGCGCTCGGAGAGCTCGCGGGCGGCGAGCGGCCGGTAGCGCTTCTTCGGGTGTCTGCGGTCGAGCTCGACGTCGATCAGGTCGTTGACGAAGTAGCCGGCGCTGGAGATCAGGCAGAAGGCGATGAAGGTGACGACCGCCTCGAAGACGTCGTGCGGGTGGTTGAACTTGCCGGAGAAGAGCAGCCCGGCGAAGACGAAGACGTTTTTGATCCACTCTTTCGGCCGGCCGGTCTTGATCGCCGCGCGCAGCGGGCTGCGGCGGGGCACCACCGGGTCGTCGAGATTCTCGGACTCGGCAGGGGGCACGGTCGGCTGTTCGGAGGTGATCGTTTCCATCAATCGAGGCGGCAGGCTTCTGGACAGGCGGTGGATCTCGCCGCCGGACGGGTTGCGAAAGGGTAGCGCCCAGCCGCCCGGCTCAGGGGTCGAGCAGGACCCCTGGGTTGAGGATGCCGGCCGGATCGAGCTCCGCCTTGGCCGCGCGGAGAGCGGCGGCGAAGGGCGCCGGGCGCTGGCGGTCGTACCAGGGGCGATGGTCGCGACCGACCGCGTGGTGGTGGGTGATCGTGCCGCCGCCGCAGGTCAGCGCCTCGGAGACGGCGGCCTTGACCTCGTCCCACTGCTCGACCTCCCCACCGCGGATCGCCGGGGCGAGGACGGTGAAGTACGGGGCGACGCCGTCGGGGTAGGCATGGGTGAAACGACAGGTGACGAGCGGCGCCCCACGGCCCTCGCGCGGCGCCCCGGAGACCTCGGCGACGGCGCCGCGAGCGGTCTCCATCACCGTCGCGTGGAACTCCTCGAGCCGATCCCAGGTGATCGCCGTCTCGAACGTCTCCGAGAGCACGCCGCAGGCGACGAACGTGTCACGCAGGTACGGGGCCAGCAAGAACGCCCCCCGCCAACTCTCCGCCGCCCCGCCCTCCTCGGTGTTGGTGGGCCGAAAACTTGCCTTATCGGCAAGTTTTCGGCCCGTCGACGTCGCGGGCTCGGTGAGGCGCGGGGTGTCGGCGCGGCCGCCGTGGTCGCGCGCGGCTTGGAGGGCGATCTGGAGCGGGGCGTCGACCGGGTGGTGGGCGCTCTCGAACGCCAGCAGCAGCAGGTGGGAGCTGCCGTCGCCGGCGCCGGTCATCTCCGCCTCGGCCGCTTCGAGCAGCCGGCAGTTGGCCGGGTCGAGGCCGGCCTGGACGATCTCGCGGACCGCCCCGCAGGCGTCGCCGAAGCGCTCGAAGCGGACCGTCGCGGCCGCCTTCCACTCGGGCCGCGGACGCACGCGCACCCAGGCGTCGGTGATCGTCGCGAGGATCCCCTCCGAGCCGAGCAGGAGCCGATCCGGGGACGGTCCGGCGCCCGATCCGGGCAGCCGGCGGCTCTCCCAGACCCCGCGCGGGGTCACCGCGCGCACCGACTCGACCAGGTCGTCCACGTGCGTTTCCTTGGTCGCGAAATGGCCGCCCGCGCGGGTCGCGATCCAGCCGCCCAGCGTGGCGTACTCGAACGACTGCGGGAAGCAGCGCATGGTCAGCCCGTGCTCGCGCAGCTGCTCCTCCAGCCGCGGCCCGGTCGCCCCGGCCTCGATCCGCGCCGCCAGGCTCACCGGGTCGACTTCCACGAGCCGGTCGAGCCGCCGCAGGTCCATCGTCACCACAGGTCTCTCCCCCAACCGGGCCTCCACCCCGCCGCAGACGCTGGTGCCGCCACCGAAGGGGACCACCGCGGCGCCCTCCGCCTCGGCCCAGTTCAGCACCGTCTCCACCTCGGAGCAGTCGCGCGGCAGCGCCACCAGGTCCGGCGGGTGCTCGAACTCCCCCCGGAAGCCACGCACGATGTCGCGATACGCCTTGCCCAGCGTCCGCGAGACCCGCTCGTACTTCTCGTCGGTGAAGAGGTCGCCGAACGCCTCCGGCGCCTTCAGCCGTGGCGCCCGCAACTCGACCTCCGCGAGCGGCACCGCGGCCCGCGCCTCGCCGCCGAAACCGAACCGCGCCCGGATCCCTTCCGCCGCCTCCGCCAGCTGTGCCGCGGTCGGCGCCTGGTCCTCGTATCCCCAGCCCCAGTGCTTCAGCCGACGCGCTACCAGTGCACGCCTTTCATGAGGTGCGCGAACGCGACGGCCTCGGTCGAGGGCGCCTTTTCGCGTTGCTCCTCGCCTTTGCCTTTCGCCGCCTGCGAGTCGGGGAAGAGCTTGTAGGCCGTGTTGAGGATCGTGTCGCTCGCCTTCGGCGCCACCGCGTAGAGCAGCTCGCCGAAGTTCCCCAGTTTGGTCGCCACCTTCTTCGGCTTGTCGACCATCGCCTTGGCGATCATCTCGGCCGCCTCCTCGGGGGTGATCGCCGGGAACATGTCGTACATCCGGGTCGGCGCGATCATCGGCGTCCGCACCAGCGGCATGTTGATCGTCGTGAGGTGGACGCCATCGTCCTTGACCTCCGAGGCGATCACCCGGCTGAAGGCGTCGAGCGCCGCCTTCGAGGCGACGTAGGCGGAGAAGCGCGGCGGGTTGGTCTGGGTGCCGATCGAGCTGATGTTGATGATGTGCCCCGACTTGCGCGCCCGCATCGCCGGCAACAGCGCCAGGATCAGCCGCAGCGCGCCCAGGTAATTGAGCTGGATCGTCCGCTCGTAATCGTGGAAGCGATCGTAGGAGAGGGCGACCGAGCGGCGGATCGAGCGCCCCGCGTTGTTGACCAGGATGTCGACGTGGCCGTGGTAGGTGAGCACCTCCTCGGCCATCCGCGCGACGTCGTCGACGTCGGCGAGATCGCAACGGTGGATGTGGGCGACGCCCCCGGCGGAGACGATTTCCTCTTTCGTCTCCTCCAGCTTCTCGATCGAGCGGGCGACCAGCAGGACCGTCGCCCCCGCGTCGGCGACCTTGACCGCGGTCGCCCGGCCGATCCCCGACGAGGCCCCGGTGATCAGCACGATCTTGCCGCGCACGGCACCGGTCAGGTTGCGGTCCTTGAACAGGTCGGGGTCGAGGTTGCGCTCCCAGTAGTCCCAGACCCGGGTCGCGTAGCTCTCCAGCGGCGGCACCTCGATGCCGCTCCCGGCCAACACCTCCTGCGTCTTGGTCGAGTCGAAGCTGGTCGGATAGTCGACGTAGGTGAGGACCGAGGCGGGCAGGCCGAGCTCCGAGAGCACCGCGGCGACCGCCCGCTTCGACCCCGGCAGCAGCCGCAGGGCCGAGCGCAGCGCTCCGGTCGCGGGCTCGGTCACGTCGGTATCGAGCCGCCATGCCATCCGTGGCGCGTCGGCGGCCTTGGCGAAGGTGTTCACCACCTGGCCGGCCCGCCGCGGGTTCGGGTCGGTGAGGTGGAAGGCGCGCCCGTCGAGGTCCGGCTCGTGGGCGATGTGATCGATCGCGGCGGCGACGAAGTCGACCGGCACGATGTTGATCTCACCGCCTTCGACGCCGACCGTCGGCAGCCACGCGGGGAGCACTTTGCGCGCCCGCTGCAGCGACTTGAAGAAGTAGTAGGGCCCGTCGATCTTGTCGATCGCCCCGGTGCGCGAGTCGCCGACCACGATCCCCGGCCGGTACACCCGCCAGGGCCGGGTGGACTCCTCGCGGACCAGCCGCTCGGCCTCGTGCTTGGTGCGGAAGTAGGGGTTGTTGTCGAGCTTTTCCGCCTCGTCGAACATGTCCTCGGTCCAGACGCCCTTGTAGAGGCCGGCCGCGGCGATCGAGCTGACGTGGTGGAAACAGCCGACGTCGAGCGCTCCTGCAAGCTCGATTGCGTGGCGGGTCCCCTCGACGTTGGCGACCTGCTGGGCTTCGGCGTCGGCGGTGATGTCGTAGATCGCGGCGAGGTGGAAGAAGTGGTCGACCGCGCCCCGCATCGCCACCAGGTCCTCCTCGGAGATCGCCAGGCCGGGCTGGGTCAGATCGCCGGAAATCGGCACCACACGTGCCCCGTCGGCGCCCCAGCCGGTCCGCAGCTCCTCCAGCCGACCGCGCGATCCGGCCCGTACGAGGGCGTAGATCGTGCCCTCCCGCTGCAGCAGTCGCTGGACCAGGTTGCGGCCGATAAAACCCGTTGCGCCCGTCACGAAGTAGCTCATCCGGTACCAGGTTATCCCGAGAATGCCGCCCGTTGGGCCGGTTCGTAATACTGGAGCGAAGAAATGCCAGATACGGCAACCGTGCAGATCGCCATGCCCGAGATGGGTGAGTCGGTGACCGAGGGCATCGTCCTCGAGTGGCACGTTTCCGTTGGCGATTTCGTCAACGAGGGCGACACGGTCGTCGAGGTCTCCACCGACAAGGTCGACGCGGAGGTCCCGGCGCCCACCAGCGGCACGATCACCAAGCTGCTGGTCGAGGTCGACGACGAAGTCCCCGTCGGATCTCCCATGGCCGAGATGGAGACCGGGGAAGGGAACGGCGCAGGACCGAGCTCTTCGACCGCGGGTGCTGTCGCGGATGACGCTCCCTCGTCCTCGCAAGCTGCGGGCGGAGAAGCATCATCCGCGCCACCCGCGGGTGGGACGCAGACCGGCGCCGGGACGAACGGCGGCAGCGGGTCCGGGAACGGCGCGAGCGACGTCAAGGCGACGCCGATCGCTCGGCGGGTAGCTGAAGCGCAAGGGGTCGATCTTGGCAAGGTCACGCCGACCGGCTTCGGCGGCAAGGTCACCAAGGAGGACGTGCTCGGGGGCGAGAACGGCTCGGGCAACGGCGCCGGCGCCGTGGCCGCCGCCGGCGAGGAGAAGCAGCTGCGGGGGCCCGCGGCGATGCTCGCCAAGGCGATGGACGAGAGCCGCGCGGTGCCGACCGCGACCTCGTTCCGGACGATTGCCGTCGACACCCTCGACGCGAAGCGCAAGGCGATCAACGCGCAGCTCAACGAGCGCGGCCTGAAGACCTCCTTCACCCACCTGGTCGCCTGGGCGATCGTCAAGGCCGCCGGCGACGTCCCGGTGATGGTCCGCTCCTTCGCCGAGAAAGACGGCAAGCCCTACGCGATCGAAAACGGTCCGGTCAACCTCGGCATCGCCGTCGACGTGACCAAAAAAGACGGCTCTCACGGCCTCATGGTCCCGGCGATCAAGGGCGCCCAGGACCTCGACTTCGCGGGCTTCCACACCGCCTTCGAAGACCTGATCGCGAAGACCCGTGAGAACAAGCTCACCGCCGACGACTTCCAGGGCACCAACATCAGCCTCACCAACCCGGGTGGGATCGGCACCGTCGCCTCGGTGCCGCGCCTGCTGGCCGGCCAGAGCGCGATCATCGCCACCGGTTCGATCGCCTACCCGCCGGAGTGGTCCCACGCCTCGCCGGAACGGATCAAGCAGCTCGGCGTCTCGAAGGTCATGACGCTCACCTCGACCTACGACCACCGCGTCATCCAGGGCGCCGAGTCGGGCGAATTCCTCAAGCGGGTCGAGCAGCTGCTGCAGGGCGAGGACGAGTTCTACGAGTCGGTCGCCGGCGACCTCGGCATCGAAGCGGCGCCGATCTCCAACGCCCACCCCGCCTCTGCCTCGCCCGCGCCGCTCACCACCGCGCCCCCGGCAGCCGAATCGTCCGGCGTCCCCGGCGAGGTCGACGAGGAGCTCCTGCAGGCGGTCCAGGCGGCGACCTCGCTGCTGAAGGCCTACCGCACCCAGGGTCACCTCGCCGCACGCCTCGACCCGCTCGGCTCGGAGCCGAAAGGCGACCCTGGCCTGGAGCCCGAGAACCTCAACCTGACGCCCGAGCTGATGGCCCGGATCCCGGCCTCGATCCTCCGCATCGGCGTCCCCGGCGAAACGCTGCTCGAGGCGCTGCCGCGGATGCGGACCGCCTACTGCGGCACGATCGGCTACCAGTTCGAGCACATCGCCTCCCACCAGCAACGGATCTGGATGCGGGAGATGATCGAGACCGGCGCCCACCGCCAGACGCTCACCGCGGAAGAGAAAGAGCGCCTCCTACACCGACTGATCGACGTTTTCCAGTTCGAGCGCTTCCTCGGCAAAACGTATCTGGGGGCCAAGGTCTTCTCGATCGAGGGGCTCGACGTGATCGTGCCGATGCTCGACGAAGCCGTCACCCTCGCCCATCGCGCCGGCGCCGACGACGTCGTCTTCGGCATGGCCCACCGCGGCCGGCTCAGCGTCCTCGCCCACAACCTCGGCCGGCCGTTCGAATCGATCCTTGCCGAGTTCGAGGGCTCGAAGCGGCTGAGCGCGGTGAAGGCGGTCGCCGCGATCCCCCACGGCGGCACCGGCGACGTCAAATACCACTACGGCCACCGCGGCGTCTACGAATCCCACTCCGGCGAGAAAACCTCGGTCCGGCTCTACCCGAACCCGAGCCACCTCGAGTTCGTCGACCCGGTCGTGACCGGCGGTGCCCGCTATCTGCAGTCGTCCTTCGAGGGCTCCGAGCTGAAGCAGGACACGATGCGCGCGGTGCCGATCCTGCTGCACGGCGACGCCGCCTTCCCGGCCCAGGGCGTGGTCGCCGAAACGCTGAACCTGCAGTCGCTGAACGGCTACTCGACCGGCGGCACCGTCCACATCATCCAGGACAACCAGGTGGGCTTCACCACCGATCCCGAGGATGCCCGCTCGACCCCTTACGCGGGCGACCTGGCCAAGGGCTTCAATGTGCCGATCATCCACGTCAACGCCGACGACGTCGAGGCCTGCATCTCGGCGGTGCGGCTGGCGATGGCCTACCGCGAGCGCTGGCATCGCGACGTCGTCATCGACGTGATCGGCTACCGCCGCTACGGCCACAACGAGACCGACGAGCCCGCCTACACCCAGCCCGCGATCGCGGCCAAGATCAAGGAGCACAAGCCGGTCTCCGAGCTCTACGCCGAGCAGCTGATCGCGGAGGGCGCGACCACTTCCGAGGTCGTCCAGCGAGAGGGCGACGAACGCAAAGCGCTGCTGTCGAACGCGCTCAAAGCGCTGCGCGAGCGGATGGACGCGGGTGACTACGAGGACCCGACGGTCGCCACCGGCACCGGCGAACTGGACCGCACCGCGAGCCCTCCGGTCGACACCTCGCTGACCGCCGATCAGCTGATCCACCTGAACGAGGAACTGCTGCGGGTGCCGGATGGCTTCAACGTCCACCGCAAGCTCCGCCGCCCGCTCGGCAAACGTACCGACGCGCTCG
>DATNAG010000020.1:0-26489 GCA_035572835.1 Solirubrobacterales bacterium | reverse complement strand
GGAAGGGACGACCGCGGCGGGGGACGTCGAATCAATCGGCGGCAGTGGCGCAGGCCAGGTACTCGAGGACCGCGGGGATGCCGCCGGACTCGAAGGCGCGGCGCTGGCGGTCGGCGCCGTTGCCCTCGGCGAGGATCCGCTCGATCTCGACCAGTGTCCCCTCGCCGCCGAGGTCGGCGGCGTAGGGGCGCGCTTCCGCCAGCGCCCGCGCCGCCACCTCGCGCGCCGGGAGCGCCTCGCCGCCGTCGACCATCAGCCGCGCCTCCAGCCCGTGGCGGCCCGCCTGGTAGTAGGACTCCTCCAGCGCCTCGCGCTGCAGGTCGGTCAGCGAGGGCAGCTCGACCTCGCGCGCCGCCAGCGCCTGGATCAGGGCGGCGAAGGCCGCGTTGGCGGCCGCCGAGGGCTGCACGTCCATCCCCCGCACCTCGACCGTGCCGAGCTTCGGGTGCGGGCGCACGTCCCACCAGATGTAGGTGTAGTCGGTGACCCCGGCGGCGGCGATCAGCTGGTCGGCGACGGCGAGGAACTCCTCGTAGTCGCGGAAGGCGCGGGGGATTTCGAAGCGTGGGTAGGCGCCGACCTCGGCCGCCCGGGCGCTCGCCATGCCGGTGTCGGCGCCGTCGCGGTAGGGCGAGTTGGCGGCCAGCGCGGCGAGGACCGGGAGCCGCAGCCGCATCGCGTTGGCGACCCGCACCGCGGTCTCCGGGTCGGGCATGCCGACGTGTACGTGGAGGCCCGAGGGCGGGGTCGAGAGCAGGCTCGCCAGATCCTCTTTGACCACGTCGTAGCGCGGCTTCTCGATCAGCTGCGCCTGACCGCCGTCGTCGGGGTGGATGCCCGCCCCGAGCAGCCCGGCGCCGGTCGCCCGCACCGCCGCGCGCAGGTCGCGAAGCTCGGTCGCCGCCGCCGTCGGGTCAGCGCAGATCCCCGTCTTCAGCTCGATCTGGGCCGCGAAGATCTCCGTGCTTACCGACTCTCGCGCGGCCGGGTCGAGGTCGGCGATCACCCGCTCCGCGGCAGGGACCAGCCGCCGCACGTCATCGACGAGCAGCAACTCTTCCTCGACGCCGAGGGTCAGCGGCGCCGAGGCTCCGAAACGGTGGTCGGGCTCTACGGCTTGTCTCCCCATCTGATCGCCTGACACGAAGGTCAGCGGAAGCTACCCGTGCCTCCCGATCCCAACCCGTGCCCTTACCAGGCCTCCAAAATGAACGCAACTGTTTGTCTGCGCAATACTGCCTGGGGGCGGCCCGGAAATTCCTCACGAAACGATGATTAGTGACGCTGCCCCGGACGGTGAAGGAAGCGAAAATGCCTGTAAATCGCGGCATTCATCACGGAGGTGTCACGGGAAGTTTAAGCCTTGATGGAGACCCGGCAGGGACGGACCCGTTTGCAGACAAAACATTTCAATTGCTCTATGCTGCCGACCCGATGGCGGGGGGAGACCACACCGACGACAACGAGCTGCTGATCGCGCTGCGGCACCCGCTGCGCCGGCGGATCCTCCGTACGATGGCCGCACAGGACCCGATCAGCCCGCGCCAGATCTCCGAGGAGCTGCGCCAGCCGCTCTCCAACGTCAGCTACCACGTCCGCGTGCTCGCCGACTGCGGCGCCGTCACCCTGGTCGACACAGCGCCGGTGCGCGGCTCGATGCAGCACTTCTACTCGACCGCGATCGAGGAGCCCTGGGCGCTCGCCGTCCTCGGACTGAGCGAGGACGGCGCGATGGACGCGGGGGGAGAAGACGAGGAGCCCGCAGCTTAGGTTGACGACGATGGCCGGCGAGGGAGACAAGCGGACCAACGAGGGCGAGGACGCCCGGGTCGAATCGGCCCTGCTGCAGCGGGTGCTGGACCTCCACCCCACCCGCGTCACCGCCGACGAGTTGGTTCGAGACCTGGCCGGCGAGGACGCCGACTTCGGCGCCCGCGACGCGGTCGAACGGGCGATCCGCGAACTGACCGGCGCCGGCCTCCTGCACCGCACCGAGGACGGCCTGATCACGCCGACCCGCGCCGCGATCCACTTCGGCGAACTGCTCGGCCCCTAGCTTCCCGGGCGCCCCTCCTGGTCGACCACAAGCCGGCGGAACCCGGTCCGCAGCCGGCCCGCCAGCTCGTCCGCCGCGTGAGCGGCGTCCGGATCGTCCTCGTCGGGGGCGGTGACCAGGATCACCTCGCTTGCGGCGTAGCTTCCGACCTGGTCTTCGACCGCCTGCACGATGTCCTCGTCGCCGACCCGCGCCTCCGCCACCACCCCGACCCGGGCCAGCGAGGCGACCGAGAGCACCAGCATCTTCTGCGCCTCCTCACGCGCCGGCTCGAGGTCCGACGCCCAGCGGTCGAGGAAGCCGATCCGCAGCGGCGCCAGCACCATCACCTCGGCCAGATCACGGCTGCCGTCGATGCCCGCCTCGGCGGCGATCGCCGAGGTCGTGGCCGCGTCCTCCACCGCCCGGCTCACCACCACCAGGAGGCGGCGACGCACCCCCGCGTCCGGGGCCTCGCCGATGCCCCCGCGGGGACGCATCTGCACCGCCCAGTAGACGATCGCCACCGCCGCCAGGGCGGCCAGCGCAAGGCCCACCCCGGGCCCGCCGAGCAGCGTGCCGGCGACGATCGGGACGGCGATCGCGAAGACCAGCAGCGGCGGCTTCCATGATGCCATCGCTGAAGCCTTCCATGACGACCGCCGTCCCGTCCCCCGCTCAGGATCCCTTCGTGATTGCAGCAGGCGCCATCCGCCCCTGCGAAGTGCCCATCCGCACTATCGCCACCTCCCCTATCGGTACCGCGTTTCCCGTTCCGCCCCCTTGTTCGGCGGAGAAAAAACCTTTTACTCCATCGGTTTACAGCAATCAAGTTCAAACCGGTAAAACCGAACAAATAAACGAGATTTTAAGATCAATTCTGGAATTCCTGACCCTTACTGGTTAAGGTCTTGTGATCGGCGTGCCACCCCTTGCAAACGACCGAAGGAAGCCCCCTTGCCGAAAACCAAGAAGAAGGACGGCGTCGAACAAATTGTCGCCAAAGCCTTCGCACATCCCCTGCGTGTACAAATCCTGATCATTCTGAATGAGCGCGTGGCCAGCCCTAATCTGCTGGCGCAAGAGCTCGATCAGAGCCTCAATCTGGTCGCCTACCACGTCCGCGTGCTCGAGAAATACGACTGCATCGAGCTCGTCGACACGAAGCAGCGACGAGGGGCCACGGAGCACTTCTACCGTGCCACCCGCCGCCAGTTCCTCAGCGACAGCGAATGGTCGCGGATGCCCCAGAGCCTCCGCCCCGGCCTTTCCGGCGCGATGCTCAAATCGGTGTTCGACGACATCGAGGAGGCCGTCAAGAGCGGCACCATGGACGAGCAGGACGATCGGCACCTGAGCCGCACCCCGATGGTCGTCGACCGGCAGGGGTGGGACGAAGTGTCGAAGCTCCTCTCGGAGACGCTCGATCGCGTGCTCGAGATCCAGAGCGAGTCATCGGAGCGGCTGACCCAGTCCGACGAGGACGGGATGCTCTCGAAGGTCGAGATGCTCCACTTTCGCTCCCCCGACCCGAAGTAAGCGATGTCGATGGGCCGAAAACTTGCCATATAGGCAAGTTTTCGGCCCATCGACCGTGGGGCGCTACGGGGTGAGCGGCGCCGCGGCCTCCGGGGTCGCGACCACGAAGGAGAAGCTCTCCTCGAGGTAGAGGTGCACCTCGACCGCGTCGTGGTGGTCGTACCCGATCGAGAGATCCTGGCCCGATTCGAGCAGGAAGTCGCCGCCGCGCAGGCTCATCGCCACCGCACCGGAGAGACCCGGCGCCCAGACGATCGGCCCGCCGCCGAGGATTTTCGAGAGGTGGTCGAACAGCGGGTAGCCGCCGTGCTCGGCGGTCTCGATCACCTTGATGTACTCGTCGGGACCGAGCGCCAGGCCATAGGGGCCCTCGACGCCGGCCTCGCGCAGCGCCTCGACCGCCCGCGCCACTGCGCGGGGATAGCCGTCGGCTTTCGACCCGAGCGCCTCGGGCTCGAACGGCGAGGCCTCGATCACGCCGGTGATCCCGGCTTTCTCCCAGCCGTTGAAGACGGCGCTGTTCTCGGCGATCGCGATCTGGTGCGCGGCGTTGTCGAGCGACTCGAGGTCGACGTCGAAGGCGCCGCGGTCGTCATCGCGCATCTCCGCGCGCAGGACGGTGAAGTCGACCCGGACCTCGACCAGCGGCAGGACGCGGCGCTGCAGGGCGCTGACGCCCTCCTCGTTGCCCGGCACCGGCTCGACCCGACCCAGGTTGGTGGCCGAGTGCTCCCAGCCCCGCGGCCCGAGGAAGTCGACCAGGCGGCGCGCCGCCAGCGGCCCCGCGAGGCGCTCGACCGCCTCCCCGTCGAGCAGCTTCCAATTCGAGTCGGTGAGCGGCGCGTGGCCGCGCAACAGGTGGTTCATCGTCCGCGTCCCTTCAGGCTGCCGATCCCGAGCGAGCCTTCGCCGCCGGCCATCGGGGCAGCCGGCTCGTCGCCGTCGTCATCCTCTGATGCCGCCTCGGCCGCCTCGCCGTGGGCGACGATGTCACCCTCCTGGAACAGCACCCCCTGCGCGATCGCCCGCCAGCGTGGCACCCGCCGCAGGAGGAACTCGAGGTCCATCGAGAAGTGCTTGAACTCCTCCCCCTGGGCGTCCTCCATGATCGCCCGGGCGTCCGCGTCCGGCTCGACCGCGAGGCGTTGCTGGTACCAGCCGATCGCCTGGCACTCCTCTTCGAGCGAGGCACAGAGGCGCGCGAACGTCCGCGTCTCGGCCGGCAGCTCCTCCGGTGGCTCGTGGTATTGGTCGAATCCCATGGGGCGAGGTTATCCAGTCGGTTCCGCCGACGGGTGACAAGCTTCCCATGGCCGCGCGAACAGTTCGAGTCCCTTGCGGACAGCGGCGAAGTCGAGGGCTTCCGCCCGCCCGCAGAATTTCGACGTCGGCAGCTCGTACTCGGCCTCGAAAACCGCCTTGCCGGCCTCGACGAAGGGGCTGAACAGCTCGCATTCTTCGTACTGGAAGCACTCCTCGACCACCGCGAAGTCGAAGCTCCCGACCAACTGGCGGACCTGCCGCGAGTCGTTCTTCAACGCCACCGCCATCCCCCGCCGGTGGACCTGGCGGGCGATCCAGCGGTTGTAGCGAAGCTGGTCCGCGCCGGTGAGCGGGAAGCCGGTCCTGTTTTCCCAGCCGTTGACGTTGTCGGGCTCGACCGCGTCGAAGCCCTTGCGCGCGCACATCGCGATCCGCTTTTCGATGACCGGGGCGAACTTCTCGTATGCGGCGATATCGAGCCAGCGCTCGTCGGGGAAGCCTTCGTAGCGCCTGCCGATCACCGACTTCGGGAACGCTTCCTTGTCCGGGCGGTATTCCTCCCAGCTGCCGACGTCGAGATAACAGATCGCCTTGGCGCCTTGCCCGTGGATCGCCTTCACGTCGTCGGCCGGGTATTCGAAGCCGTCGATCTCGTAGACCGAGGCGCCCGGGGTGAGTTCGAACTTGCCCTGCAGCTCCCACTGCCAGGCGTCCGTCGTCGGCGCCGGCTGCCAGTGACCCGCACCGGCGAGCAAGAGCGTCAGAAGCAGCGCTTTCATCGCTCAATTCGTTACCCGCGGGGCTGGTTGACCAACCCGGACCGTGGGTATGCACTCGTCGATGTCGGCCGCCGGAGCAGAGATCGAGACCAAGGTCCCGGCGCGTCTCGACCGCCTGCCCTGGGCCAGGTGGCACTGGATCGTGATCATCGGCCTCGGCACCGTCTGGATCCTCGACGGGCTCGAGGTGACGATCATCGGCTCGATCGGCGACCGGCTCACCGAAAGCGGTTCTGGGATCGCCCTCGACGCCTCCCAGATCGGCAGCGCCGCCGCCTGCTATGTCGCCGGCGCCTGCGTCGGCGCCCTCTTCTTCGGCCAGCTGACCGACCGCTTCGGCCGCAAGAAACTCTTCCTCGTCACCCTCGGCCTCTACATCGTCGCGACCGTCGCCACCGGCCTCGCCTGGACCGCCTGGTACTTCTTCGCCTGCCGCTTCCTCACCGGGATGGGGATCGGCGGCGAGTACGCGGCGATCAACTCGGCGATCGACGAGTTGATCCCGGCCCGCCTGCGCGGCCGTGTGAACCTGATGATCAACGGCTCCTACTGGGTCGGCGCCTCCGTCGGGGCGCTGCTCACGGTGCCGCTGCTCGACACCTCGATCTTCGCGATGGACTTCGGCTGGCGGCTCGCCTTCCTGATCGGGGCGGTGCTCGGCGTCGGCATCCTGATCGTCCGCTCGAGCGTTCCCGAGAGCCCCCGCTGGCTCTTCATCCACGGTCGCGACGACGAGGCCGAGGAGATCGTCGGCGAAATCGAGGGCGAAGTGCGCACGGAGACCGGCGAAGAGCTGGAGGAGGTCCCCGACGATGCCAAGCTGACGATCCACCAGCGGGCCACGATCCCCTTCCGTGAGATCGCCTCGGTCGCGATCCACAAGTACCCGAAGCGGACGGTCCTCGGCCTCTCGCTCTTCGTCGGCCAGGCCTTCCTCTACAACGCGGTGACCTTCGACCTCGGCACGATCCTGGGGGAATTCTTCAACGTCGGCTCCGGTCAGGTCCCCCTCTACATCGCCGTCTTCGGCATCTCCAACTTCATCGGCCCGCTCACCCTCGGCCGCCTCTTCGACACGGTCGGGCGCAAGATCATGATCTCCCTCTGCTACCTCACCTCGGCGGCGTTGACCGCGGTGCTCGGGATCGTCCTGCTCTCGACCACTCCCTCGACCCTGGCCTTCATGGCCTTCGTCCTGACGATCTTCTTCTTCGCCTCCTCCGGAGCGAGCGCCGCCTATCTCACGGTCTCGGAGATCTTCCCGATGGAGAGCCGCGCCCTCTCGATCGCCTTCTTCTACGCGGTCGGCACCGGGCTCGGCGGCATCGTCGGACCGCTCCTCTTCGGCGAACTGATCAACACCGGCGAACTGGAGAAGGTCGCCCTCGGATTCCTGATCGGCGCGGTGGTGATGGCGGTCGGCGGGATCGCCGAGATCCTCTTCGGCGTCGATGCCGAGGGCAAGACGCTGGAGTCGATCGCCAAGCCGCTCTCGGCGGCCAAACGCCGCGTCCAGAGCGGATCCGACGTCGAATCGGGCCAGGAACCACCTGCCGCTATCGTGTGACCCACGGCGCCCCCCGGTCGCCGGGCGCTGCACGGTTCGCGGACTGTGGGACCCTCTGGGTGGCGCCGCCTCTCCGGCGGCCCACGCCTTCTATGGCAGCGAACAGCGAAGAGAAACGTCAGCCTTCAGGTCAGGTCCCCGACGGCGCGCCGACCGGCCCCGGCGAGGGCCTGGCCGCCGAGAACCTGCTCTGGCGACGGCTACGCGACCAGCGCGACCCGGCCGCCCGCGAGGAGCTCGTCCGCCGCTACCTCCCCTTCGCCAAGAACCTGGCGCTGCGCTACCGCGGTGCCAGCGAGTCCTTCGACGACCTGCTGCAGGTGGCGAACCTCGGCCTGGTCAACGCGGTCGACCGCTTCGACCCGGCCCGTGGCACGCCCTTCGCCGCCTTCGCCTCCCCCACCATCCTCGGCGAACTGAAGCGCCACTTCCGCGACCGGGTCTGGACCGTGCGGGTGCCGCGCGGCCTCCACGACCGGATGGCCGAGGTGGAGAAAGCGACCACCGCCCTGACGGTCGAGCTGCAGCGCTCCCCCTCGGTCTCTGAGATCGCCGGCAAGCTGGAGATCGAACCGGCGGAAGTGCTCGAGGTGCTGGAGGCCAACCACAACCGCAGGCCGCTCTCGCTCGACCGTCCGGTGGGCGGCGAAGACGACGAATCGCCCGCCTCCGAGTGGGTCGGCGACGAGGACGAGGGCTACGAGCTGATCGACGACAAACTGGCGCTCGAGGGGGTGCTGCCGCAGCTCGACGACCGCGAACGGTTGATCCTGCGGCTGCGATTCGTCGAGGACATGACCCAGTCACAGATCGCCGAGCAGATCGGCCACTCCCAGATGCACGTCTCGCGCATCCTGCGGCGCACGCTCGAGCGGATCCGCGAAGAGGTGGCCGAACAGGACGAAGCGAGTTCGCAGTAATCCGCCGAGGCTCGCCGGGGGAAGCTGGTGGTCGGGAAAGCCGGGGCCCAGGAAGGGATCGGCCCCGGGAGGCCCGCGCCCGGGAAGGGATCGGCGCCGGGAGGCCCGCGCCCGGGAAGGGACGGCCGAGGGACGCGGCCGTCTCGGCCACGGCCCGGGCAGGCTGTGGCCGTGGCCGAGACGGCCGGGGGTGCGGGGAGCGGAGGATCGTCACGAGGGCGTGCCGGATCCGTCACCGAGGTCCGGTCTCGTCACGAAGATGCCGGGAACGTGATTCTTCCTCCCGTCTTCTTCGGACGTCACGAACACGTGACCGGGTTTGACCCTCCTATAGGAGGGTCAAAGTCGACAGCGCGTCCTGGGGCCTCGAATTCGGTCGCCTGAGGGCCGGAAAGTGTGACGTTCCCGGCATCTCCGTCACCGACCGGGGCTCCGGGGCGGCTCTTCCGCACGGACCCGTCCCCGAAGCGTGGACCCCGTCACGACCCGTGCCCTCTCCCCTGAACCCCCTCACGTCCCGGGCGTCTCGTGGCGGCCACAGCCTGCCCGGGCCGCCACGAGACGCCCGGGAAGCATCTCGGACGGCCGCCCGCCCCCGAACCCCGCCGTCCCTTCCGCGGGCTCGACCCCTAGGACGCCGTCGCGGCGATGCCGACGACCAGGTACTCGCCGTCGCCGTCGGCTTCGGTGCGTACCTCGTCGGCCAGCGTTTCCAAGGAGCCGCCGACGTCCGGCAGCGAGAGGCTCGAGCGCAGACCGGCGGCGGCGCCCGACTCCATCGGGCCGATCTTCAGCTCGACCCCCTCCGGCCGGTCGGCGATGCTGAGCTTCACCTGGCCGTCGGCGAACCCGCGCGGGGCGGCCGCCGAGATCGCGTCGGCGAGCAGCATCGCGTCGGAGATCCGATCGATCGTGATCTCCTGACGGGCGGCGAGCGCGGTCAGCGCCCGGCTCAGCACCGGGCCGAGCAGCTCGGCGGCACCAACCCGGATCTCGGTCGCGTCGGGGACCGGAGACTCCGGGCGCGCCGTCGCCTCGTCACCGGGGATCGGCCGCGAATGCAATGGCAGGTGCATGCGGATTTCGGTCCCCCGCTCGATCCCGCCGCGGATTTCGAAGCTGGAGGAGAGCGCCGCGATCAGCGCCAGGCCGATCCGCAGGCTGGGCCGGTCGACGCCCGGCCGCGGGCTGATCCCCCGGCCGAAGTCCCGGACCGCCACCGTCAACCCGTCGAGATCGGGGACCGCCTCGATTTCCAGCACTCCGGTCTCCGCCTCCGGATAGGCGTGGACGACGACGTTCATGCAGGCCTCGGTGACGACGGTTTTCAGGTCGGCGATCGCCGGATCGTCCATGCCGATCCGCTCCGCCAGCCCGGCGATCGCGTGCCGGACCACCGCCACGTTCTCCGCCTTCGCGGGAAGCGACATCTGGAGCCCTGCTGAATCGACGTTGGTCGTGCTCAAATTTGGTCCCTGGCGATCGCGCCGCTCAGTGCCGCGTTCTGGTCGGTCGCGCTACCGGCGAACGCTACCGGCCTGACGTTCGCCCTGATACCCAGACGTACCCCTCGCAAACTGGGGACCGCGCAGGACCGCTCCCTGCGCTAGCATCGCGAGCAGTGGGCCCAGCGCCGTTTCAAGCATCCGCGTCCGATCTGGAGGGCGGCGTCCGACTTCTGGAGGTCCATGGGGAGTTGGACCTCTCCACCGCTCTGCAGCTCGAAGAGCCGCTCGAGGAAGCGGTCCGGTCGCCTGATGCCGCGGTGCTGATCGACCTGGCCGGCTGCGATTTCATCGACTCCACCGGGATCGCCCTGATCGTCCGCGCCTGGCAGCGGGTCGACGCCGGCGCCGGCAACGGCGGCAAAGGCGGGCTCGTCCTCTGCTGCCAGAACGAACAGGTCCGGCGGGTCCTCGAGGTCACCGGTCTCGAGCACTCCCTGCGCGTCTTCGAGACGCGCGAGGAAGCCGCCGCCGCGCTGCGCGGGTGACACTCGTCACCCAGGCATCCTCCGACGATTAGCGCGGGGAGGCGAGCGGGTAGCCGATTTTGATGCCCGCTCCGAGACGACCGCGACTGCCGCGCGAGCTGTTCGAGACCCGCACCCACGCCTGGACCTCGCTCGGGCTGGGCGAGGAGATCGAGACGCGGAAGGTCTCGAAGCGCTCCCTGGTCGGGCTCGTCGTCGCCGTCCTCGTCCTGATCGCGACCCTGGTCGTCTACTCGCACCGGCGCCAGATCGCCCCCGGCTACGGCGAATGGTTCCGGGTCGGCACGGTGATCGTGCTGATCCTGGTCGGCAGCGCCGCGATCCATTGGCTCTCGCGCTCCCTCTCACCCCGCCTCTACCGCCGACTCGACCCGGCGACGGCGGGGACGACGGGCTTCGTGCTCCGCCTCGTCGCGATGCTCGTGGTGGTGGTGGTGGCGCTGCGGATCGCCGGCGTCCAGGCCTCCACGCTCGCCGTCGGCGGCGCCTTCACCGCGGTGCTGATCGGCCTCGCCGCCCAGCAGACGCTCGGTGCGATCTTCGCCGGGGTCGTCCTGCAGACCACGCGGCCCTTCCGGGTCGGCGAACGCGTCCGCCTCGTCGGTGGCGCCCTGGCCGGCTCGCTGGAGGGGACGGTGACCTCGCTCGGGCTCTTCTACACCACCCTCAGCCAGGGGGCCGACCGGCTGCAGATCCCCAACAACGTGCTGCTCACCCTGGCGGTGGTGCCGCTGCGCGAGCCGGAGAAAGTCGACGTCAAGGTGCGCTTCCCGCGCCAGGCGAGCCCGCGCGAGATCGAGCAGCAGCTGCTGCGCACGATCACCGTGCCGACCCGCTACCGCCCGAGCGTCTCGCTCGAGGAGATCGAGCCCGACAGCGTCATCTTCCGGATCGCGGCGACGCCGTTGCGCTCCGAGGACGGGTCACAGCTCGCCGACGAGGTGCTCGAGGCGCTGCGGCGTCACGACACCGCTGAACACGAAGCGGTCTAGGCGAAGATCACGATCAGCGCGTTGATCAGCACCACCACCGGCGTGCCGACCAGTGCCAGGGTGCGGAACATCCGCGCGAACCCACCGCGGTAACGGACGCTCTCCATCAGCAGGACGCCGACGACGTTCGCCATGTTGACCAGTGCGATGGCGATCGCGAGGCCGATCGCGACCGCGCGCCAGCCGGTCGGCGTGCCGCCGCCGGTCGCGACCGCGGCGAGGACGATCGCGACGATCGTGCCGACGATGCCGACCGTGATCCCGGCGAGGTCTTCGCGGGTCAGTTTCGGCCCGTAGGAGGAATCGACCTCGTGGCCGGCGTCGGTATCGGCAAGGCCGCGGCCCGCCGTCTCGGTGTCGACGACCTGCTCGTCGCCTTGTGGCCCGTCGACGACGACCAGTTTCAGCGGCGGCTCGAGCGAGTCCTCCGCGTGCTTCCAGAGATCGCCCTCGTACCAGGCCTTGGAGTCGTCGGCGTGGGCGAAGATCAGGACCATGTCGGCGGGCCGTTTCAGCAGCGCGTCCTGGGCCGCCTGGACCGGGTCGGGGTCACCGACCTCGCCGCTGACGTCGACGCCGGCGGCGCGAGCGGCGGCGACCGCGCCCTCGAGGCGCTCTCCCGCCTCCCTCCGCGGCTCGTCGATGTCGCCGAGGGTGTGGTGGAGCGGGTTGATCTCGACCGCGGGCGCGACCAGCCGGACATCGGTGGCGCCGTCACCGTCCCCGACCTCGCGCTTCAGCGCCTCGATCGACTCCGGCGAGCCGAAGGCGGGGGTGACGATCGCGATCAGACTACGGTCGGCCATCTCAGCTCACTCGTTCTCGTCCGACGGGATCGCCTCGTCGGGCTCGCCGTACTTGTCGGGGTCCTGGGACTCCTCCGGCTGCGCGAGGCCATCGGGGAAGTGTTTTTCGTCGCCGTGCTCGGCGATGTCCTCGAGATCCTTCTCGGCCAGCTCGAACCCCTCGGCCTCTCCCTCGCCGCCCTCGAGCAACGGTTGTTCGGCGGGGTCATCGGTGTCGGGAGGGACGGTGCCGCCGATCCCGGCGGCTTCGCGGGCGGCCTCCGCCTCTTCGTCCTCGACGAACTCCTCATCGCGCGGGTCGGGCGCTGCGTTCACGAAACGGCTCCAGTCTCCGAGGCACTCTCGGTCGAGTTGGTGTTGGTCACGACACTAGTCGGCGCGGGCGCCTGCGCGATCGGATCGAGGTGGTCCTCACCGCCGCCGGAGCGTCCGATCATCCAGCCGACCAGGGCGCCGGCGACGGCGCCGATCGTCAGCAGGGTGACCGAGCGGAGCGGTTTACGGGTGACTCTGGACGCGGTTCCGCGGGCAGTGTGCTTCGCGGTCGTCTTGACCGCCTGACGGGCGAGTTTGGTCTTGGCTGACATGGCGAACAAGGTACCCGTGCCGGGTGTGCGTCAATCGAGTGCCCCTCCCGGGCCCGGGCCCATCTTCTGGTCACCATCGACGCCCGCCAGGGCATCTTCCATGCTCCTGACCCATTTCTGGACCTCAGGCTCCCGCGAATCCCCGAGCAAGGCGGTCATCTCCTCGAAGACGA
This sequence comes from Solirubrobacterales bacterium, assembly GCA_035572835.1. Classification (GTDB taxonomy): domain Bacteria; phylum Actinomycetota; class Thermoleophilia; order Solirubrobacterales; family 70-9; genus VAYN01. The sequence goes on along the minus strand of DATNAG010000020.1, from coordinate 13,835 downwards.
GCCGCACCCCCGCGGCCCCCGCGGACGTCGAGATCGCTTTGGCCTTGTTGTTGAAAGACATCGCCACCTGCTCCTTCAGGCGCGGTTCATTCGCATCGCCGAAGCGCCGCACGGTCTCTTCGCAGGCCGCGACGGCTTCGTCCCGACGATCGAGCCTGTTGAGGCTCACGCTCCGGTTGTTCAGGGCCATCGCCACCACGTAGCGGAGCTCGCGATCCTCGCTGTCGGCGAAACGATCGACGACTTCGCCATAAGCCGCCGTCGCCTCCTCGTGGCGGTCAAGCTCGCTGAGATCCACGCCGTAGTTGAAGAAGGCTCGGGCCAGAGGCTCCTGGACTTCCGGCTCCTCCGAATCGCCGAAGCGGGCGATGAGCTCCTCGGCCTGGTGGATCGCCTCGTCCCGTCGACCTTGTTCGGCCAAGACGACCGCAATGCTCGCCCACGCCCGAACGACCTGGCCCCGCAGCATCGGCGCCTCGGCGTCGGAGAAGCGCGTCATGATCTCTCGATAGGCGGCGATCTCGTCGTCGAGCAGCCCCAGGTCGCTGAGCCGAAGGGCCTTGTTGAACAAGGCTTTGGAGACATGTTCGCGCACCGCCTCGTCGTCGAGGTCGCCGAAACGGTCTACCACCTCCTGGTAGGCCACGGCTGCCTCGGCCGAACGGTCCAGGTCGGCCAGCTCGTTCCCTTTGCCGAACAGGGCGATGACCACGTGCTCGGGCAGCCCCGGGTCCACGCCGTCGATGCGCTCCAGCAGCTCCTCGAAGACCGCGAGCGCCTCCTCGTGCCTGCCCAGGCGACTGTGCGCGACACCCATGTTGACCGTCGCCATGCCGACCTTCCGCCGTATCTCGGGGTCTCTGTCGTCACCGAAGCGTTCCCCGACATCGCGGTAGACCCCGATCGAAGCCTCGAGTTCATCCCGCTGGCCCAAGGCGACGCCTTTGTCGAAGAGCGCGGCGACGGCCTGGCCCCGAAGCGCAGGATCCTCGGCGTCGGCGAACTGGGCGGCGACCTCGTCATAGATCGCTTCCTCCTCCTCGATCCTGCCCATTTCGCCGAGCACGATCCCGAGATTGACCCGGGCCAGCGCCGCCAAGAACGGGCGGCTGCTCTCGGTGGCCTTCCGGTAGGCCCGCTCGGAGTCCTCGAAGCGACCTTGCCCGAACGCCGCCAGGCCGACCGCCAGTGCCTGGACGTCGCTCGCGTCCTTCAACGCCGGTCCCCAGACCGAGTCCTGATGGGAGTGGATCTCCGGCCGCTGCTTGACCAGCTCGACCACGTAGTCGTAGGCCCGGTAGCCATCGACCTCCTCGAGCAAGGCGATCGAGCCGGCCACCGGCTTGAGCGCCCATCGCAGACCGGTCTCGAAACCGTTCTCGGTCAGGTGGGACCCCGGCGGCAGATAGTCGCCCCAGATCCCTTCGAGAGTCGCGGTCGAGATCGGGTCGGTGCGGCCGGCCTGCGCCCAGTCGACGGCGGCGTGGACCACGGCGCTCCCCTCCGGGCATTCGGGCTCTCCTGGTTCCCGCCGCGTCGCCAGCTTGGTCGCGAGTTCCGGGCCCGCCACGAGGTAGGCCGCCAGTCCGTGGCGTTCGATGCTGGCCAGAGCGTCAGCGGAGATGTTCGCGGGGAGCGCGCTGATCTCGGCCGCGCTGGTGACCCCGAGGTGGACCTCCTGGGCGTGGCGACGAACCTCGCCGGAAATCGTCCCGATCGTGTCTCCCGACGACGACTTCACCAGCATGTTCCCTTTGCCGCCGAAGGTCGCCGCCACCACGCACGGGGCAAACCGTACGTGCCACTGCTCGAGGGTCTGCATGGTCATGCCCTGATCGACGAACGGCTCGAGGTCATCGAGCCAGAGGATGCTGCCGTGACTACTCACCTTCGGAGCCTCGCCCGGCACCAGCATCGCCTTCAGCGCCGAATAGTCGACCGGCGCGATCAACTCCAGATCGGTCTCGGCAGCTTGTCGTCGAAGCGCCTCGAACAGGGCCCGGGACTTGCCGACTTTCGACTTGCCGACCGCGATCACCGCCCAGCGGCCAGTTCCATCCAGGGCCCCGCGGATCGCGGCATCGAGTTGGCCGTCGACTCCCCGGGGCAGATAGGTCGGGATCTCGCCCCCGGCGAGGATCTCCTGCGGCGGCGCCCGGTCGATGCCGACCTGCGTCGGATCGACCTCGCGGATGCCGGCGATCGGGATACGGGTACGACCGTCACGCTCCTGCCGGTCCACCGCCGCCTGGCGGTCCTGGGCTTCGAGTTCGCCGGCGACCCGGAACACGGCGCCGAGCAAGGCGACGAAGACACCGACGCCGACGAGCCACCGGGCGGAGAGGAAGACCCCTACCGCACCGATCGCGGCGGCCAAGCCGAGGGTGCTCGCGAGGATCGTCCCACGACGCAGCCAGGACGCGAGTTTGGTCCTCCCCACCGACTCCAGTGCCCGCCGGAACACTCGGGGAAAAATATGTGATCGAGGAGTCCTTGGCCAACGAACCCACTTCGGCCCGGGGTTGCCGCGGGCCCGGCGGATCGGCCTCAGGCGCCGGAGGCGCCGCGGAAGAGGACGGCGAGATCGTCGTCGGGGTGCTTGCCGGCGACGGCTGCCATCTGGGCGGCGATCGCCTCGATCACCGGGATCTCGGCCCCCGCCTGCGCGCCGGCCTCAACGGCGAGGCGGGCGTCCTTGGCGGCCAGGGCCAGGCGGAAGGCGGGCGTGTAGTCGCCCTTCAGCATCATCTCTCCCTTCATCCGCTGGTAGGGAGCTTCCAGCGGGCCATCCTCGATCGCGTCGAGGGCGAGGCGCGGTTCGAGGCCGAGCGCCTCGGCCAGGCGGAGCATCTCCGCCGTGCCCTCGGTGATCGCGCAGATCCAACTGTTGACGACGACCTTCAGCCGGCTCCCCTGCCCGGCCTCACCGAGCCAGATCGTCCGTTTGCCGATCGCGTCGAAGAACGGTTCCAGTCGCTCACGGTGACCCTCCGGCCCGGAGGCGAGGACGACGAGCCGGCCGTCTTCCGCCGGTTTCCTGGTGCCCAGGACCGGTGCGTCCACGTAGAGGAGACCGCGGTCACGGGCGAGTTCGGCGCAGCGGTCCGACCCCTCGACGCCGATCGTCCCCATCTGCACCCAGATCGAGCCCTCGGAGCCGGCGGCACCGCCGTCGGGCCCCGACATCGCGGCGATCGTCGCGTCGGCGTCGCTCACCATCGTCACCACCAGGTCGGCGTCGACCACCGCCTCGCGGGCGGTCGCGAACGATTCGATCCCGGGGGTGCCGGCGAGGTCGTCGAGCTTGGCCGCGGTGCGGTTCCAGGCGCGGACGGGGATCTGCGCGGCGGCCGCGTTGCGGGCCATCCCCTTGCCCATCGTGCCGCCCGCACCGAGCACCGCAACGGACCTGATCGTCACGCTTTTGAGTGAGTCATTCATAGGACTGGTATATATCGAGACGGCTTTGCGGGCGCTCACAAAACGCGTATCACCGGTGTGAGAATCTGGCTCTAAAAGTCAGGTTGCGGGGAGGCCGGCCGGTCGCTGGGATGGCGACCCTATGCCACCGGAGACGAACCCCCACGAACGTGAGACCATCGACCAGGACCTGGTCAAGGCGCTCGCCCACCCGATGCGGGTGCGCATCCTCGAAGCGCTGCAGGGAAGGACGGCCAGCCCCACCGAGCTGGCGCGCGAATTTCACGAGAGCCTCGGGGTGGTCTCCTACCACGCCAACGCGCTGCTCGAGGTCGACTGCATCGAACAGGTCGGTACTCGGCCCAAGCGCGGCACGATCGAGCACTTCTACATAGCCCGACCGCGCTCGTTCATCGGCCATCAGGACTGGCGCAAGGTGCCGCTCTCGGTGCGCGCCGGGGTGACCGGCGAAGCGCTGCGCACCTTCGCCGCCAAGATCGGGCAGGCGATCGACGCCGGCACGATCGACCGCCGTGAGGACACCACCCTCAACTGGATGCCGATCAGCGTCGACGAGCAGGGCTGGCGGGAGACCGCCGAGATCCTCGACCGGGCGCTGCGCGAGCTGATGCGCGTCGCCGCCGCCAGCCGCGAGCGGCTCGGCGACGAGCCGGGGATCCCGGTGGTGACCGGCCTGGCGGCGTTCGAGACGCCGCCGGGCGGCGGCTGAGGCGGGGCCGCGCCGCGGCGGCTCAGGAAGCTCCCGCCACCGCCTTCTGCAGCTGGTCCTTGGTCATCTTCGAGCGCCCTTCGATGCCGAGCTTCTTGGCGTCGTTGTAGAGCTGTTCGCGGGTGCGTCCACCGGGGCCTTTGCCCGACTGCCTGCCGCCGCGACTGCTCGCCGAGGCGCCGCGTCTGGAGCTGCGCGAGGCGGTTTTCGACTCGCCCGAACGAGCCTTTTCCTTGTTGACCGTGCGCGCCGCGATCTCCTCGGCGCGTTTGGTCGACCGGCCCTCGCGTTCCTCCGATTTTTTGACCTCTTTGTATTGGCGATCGCGTTTGCTGCCTTTTTTCACTCCTCTAGGCGGCATGTTTCCCCTCCTCGAACTCCTCGACGATCTTCGCGTTGAACGCTTCGAGATCGTCCGGTTTGCGACTGGTCACGAGTCCTTGGTCGACGACCACTTCCTCGTCGACCCACTCGGCTCCGGCGTTGCGAAGGTCGGTCTGCAGGCTCGGCCACGAGGTCAGCTTGCGGCCTTTGACCACGTCGGCCTCGACCAGCGTCCACGGCCCGTGGCAGATGACGCCGACCGGCTTGCCCGCGTCGAAGAAGTCGCGCACGAACCGCACCGCCTCCGGATGGGTCCGCAGGTTGTCCGGGTTGGCGACGCCGCCGGGCAGGACGAGGCCGTCGAATTCCTCGGCCGTGGCGTCGCCGACGGCGCGGCCCGCCTCATAGGTCTCGGCCTTGTCGAGGTGGTTGAAGGCCTGCACTTCGCCCGCCTCCGGGGCGAGCAACTCGGTCTCCGCGCCGGCTTCCTCGACCGCCTTGCGCGGCTCGGTCAGCTCGACTTCCTCGACCCCCTCGTTGGCGGTCAGGAAGGCGATCTTCTTGCCGTTCAACTGATCTGACATCTGGTCGTCACACCCCTTTCTCGCGAAGTTTTCCGACGGCTTTCAGTTACCCGTTCCGGCGCCGTCCAACATCGGACGGGGCCATAACTTCCGGGTGCGGACGACGTTCGTCTCGGCGCCGAGGACGACGAACATCGCGCCCAGGTGGATCCAGGCGAGCAGGCCGATCACGAGGGCGAAGGTGCCGTAGACGGCGGAGGCGTTCTTCACCTCGTGGGAGATGTACCAGCCGCCGGCGACCTGCAGGATCTCCCAGCCGATCGTGGCGACGACGACGCCGGGGATCAAGGCGCGCGTCTCCACCGTGTCGCTGGTGAGCAGGCGGAAGACGGCGCCGAAGACGAACAGGTTCAGCACCGTCGCGATCGCCAGTCCGGCGACCTCGCCGCCGGCTCCGAGAAAGTCGGCGCCGCCCGCGGCGAGCCCGGAGACCACGGTCGAGACCACCGCCAGGCCGCCGAGCACGACCAGCAGCATGATCGCCCGCAGGCGCGAACCGACGAGGCCGCGCTCCCCCGACCTGGGGATGCCCCAGCAGCGGTTGAAGGTCGACTCGGTCTCGAGGATCACGCCGATCCCGGCGAGGACCGAGCCGACGATCCCGACCGCGAGCGCGACGCCGCTGCCCTTCAAGCTGCCGCCCTTCAGCTGGTTGCCGATGATCGGGAACTGGGAGAGGGTCGAGCTGACGACTTCTTCGCGCAGCTCGTCGTCGCCGGCGAGGACGTAGCCGAGGATCGTCGTCATCAGCAGCAACAGCGGGAAGAGCGAGAAGAAGGCGCGGTAGGCGATCAGCGAGACCATGCTGCCCCCTTCGTCGTCGCCGAACTTCTTCACCACGCCGAGCGGCATGGCCAGCGCCGGCCTGCGCTGCTGGAATTCGTCGAAGCGCCGCAGCGGGGCTTTCGCGTCCATGGCCGAGCCCTTACCCCGTCGGGCGCCGCGGTCAATCGATCAGGTCGAGCACCTGGCGCTCGATCCGCTGCCGCGTCCGTTCCGACATCGTCCCCGCCGCGGCGGCGCGGCGGCCGAGGTCGATCGTCTCGCCGTCGCGATAGCGGTCGAAGACGCGCGGGTCGATGTAGGAGCGGCGGCAGACCGCGGGGGTGTTGCCGAGCGCGGCGGCGACGGTCTTGACGGCGCGGTTGATCGTCCGCTTGGCCGCCGAGGCCGAGGCGGGCTTGTCCTCGCCGGCGAGCGCCGCGGCGGCGAGGACGGTGCCGCTCCAGGTGCGGAAGTCCTTGGCCGAGAATTCGGTCCCGATCACGTCCTTGATGTACTCGTTGATGTCGTCCGAGCGCACGTCCCGCCACCTCCTCCCGTCTTTCCAGGCGAGCAGGTCGGCCGGTCCCCCACGTCGCCGGCGCATGGCTTCCAAGGCGGTGATCGCCGCCTCGTCGCCGATCGCCTGGATCCGCCGCTGGTTCGACTTCGCCGGGAAGTCGAAGACGATCTCCTCGCCGTCGCGGTGGACGTGCTCGCGGCGGATCGTCGCCAGCCCGTAGCTCTCGTTGGTCTGCGCGTATTCCTCGCTGCCGATGCGGAAGAAGCCGAGATCCAGCAGGCGCACGGCGGTGGCGAGTGCCCGCTCGCGCGGCATCCCTTCGACCTCGATGTCGCGGCGCACGGCGCGCCGCAGCTTCGGCAGCGTGGCGGCGAACTCGCGCATCGCCACGTACTTGCGGTTGGCGCGGCGCTCGTCCCAGCGGTCGTGGTAGCGGTACTGCTTGCGCCCTGCCTCGTCGTAGCCGGTCGCCTGGATGTGACCGTTCGGGTCGGGACAGATCCAGACGTCCTTCCAGGCCGGCGGGATCGTCAGGTCGCGGATCCGGCGCAACGTCTCCTCGTCGGTGATCGTGGTCCCGGCGTCGTCCTCGAAGGAGAAGCCGCGGCCGCGCCTGCGCCGGTGGATGCCGGCGCCGGAGCTGTCGGAACGTCGCAGTCGGTTGGCCACCGGCGCGAGGTACCCAGGCGGGAAAGACGACTAAACGGCGGCGAAGACGGGCTCGAAGCCCTCGATCCGCACCGAGACCACACCGTGGCCGCACTCGCAGGCGACCGCGTCGACCTCGCCGAGCTCGTCGACCCAGAGGGTCAGCTCCGCCTCGCAGCGTGGGTCCGAGCAGATCACCTCGACTTGAAACATGACCACGAATGGTCGCGGGACGGTCAGACGGAAAGTTCCGGCAGCTCCTGCTTCTGGCTCAGGAGCGGCGCGAAGAGGTCGCCCTTGGCGGCGATGCGGCCGCGCAGGTCGTCGATCGTGAAGACCAGCGCCCCCGCGTCACCCGCCTCGGCGGCGGCCTCGACCTCCTCCCACTCGAGCGGGGTCGAGGCCGTCGGCATCTCCCTCGCCCGCAGGCTGTAGACCGAGGCGGTCGTCTTGTGGGGGTCGTTCTGGCTCCAGTCGATCAGCACCCGGCCGGCGCGCCGCGCTTTCGCCTGGCGCGAGACCACCTCGTCGGGGAAGCGAGCCTCCATCACCTCGGCGACGGCTTTGGCGAAGGGACGGGTCTCGGCGAAGGTGGCGGTGCCGTTCAGCGGCGCGTGCAGGTGGAGGCCCTTGGAGCCCGAGGTCTTCGCCTGGCATTCGAGCCCGAGCTGGGCGAAGAGCGCCCGCAGGCGGAGGGCGACACGGGCGCAGTCGAGGACGTCGGCGGGGGCGCCGGGGTCGAGGTCGAAGACGAGCGAGTCGGGGCGGTCCGGGTCGTCGATGCGGGCAAGCGCGGTGTGCAGCTCGATGTTCGCCAGGTTGGCGCTCCAGATCAGGGTCGGCAGGTCTTCGATCAGCGTGTAGTCGATCTCGGCCTTGTGGCTCTCGGACCAGATCCGCGCCGTCGCCACCCAGTCGGGCCGGTGCTTCGGCGAGCGCTTCTCGTAGAAGAACTTGCCCTCGACCCCGTCGGGATAGCGTTTCAGCGTCACCGGGCGGCCGCGCAGGTGTGGCAGCAGGACCTCGGCGAGGTCGGCGTAGGCGTCGATCAGGTCGCCCTTGGTGAAGCCCGTCCTCGGGTAGAGCACCTTGCCCAGGTTGGAGACGGTCAGCTCACGGTCGCCGACCGGGAGGCGGAATTTGTTCTTGGTGGACGGCTCGGCGGCGTCGGTGAGCTTGGCGACGGAGGAGCCCGCCCTCGCCCCGTCCGCGCGGACCAGGAGCCAGTCGCCGGTACGACGGCCGGGGAGGTACGGGCTCGACCGCTTCTTCAGCACCAGCCCTCCCACTCCCTGGCCCGCCGCCGCCGCGAGCAGCTCCTTGATCTTCGTCGTCGCCGCACGTGGGGTGCGCCAGGCCTCCCCCTCGAGCTCGAGGCCTTCGAGCAACTCGCGCCGGCGTCTGTACGGGGCGTCGGTCAGGTCCTCCCCGTCGAGGTGGAGGAGGTCGAAGATCACGTAGGTGGCGGGGTTCTCGCGGGCGCGCCGGCGCAGGGCGCTGTCGGAGCCGGGCTTGTCGCGGCGGGCGAGCCGCTCGGGGTCGGGCCGCCCGTCGGCGTCGAAGACGACCAGCTCGCCGTCGAGCACCAGGTCATGGGCGCCGACCTGGCGGGTCAGCCGGTGTACCTCGGGCCAGCGCGGGGCGATGTCGGCGAGCTCGGCGTCACGGAGGTCGAGCCGCCCCGGCCGGCAGCGGGCCAGCGCCCGCACTCCTCCCCAGTCCAGCTCCGCCGCCCAGCCGCGGGTGCTTCTCGGCAGCTCGCCCTCGTTGGCCAGCATCGGCCGGAAGGGCTCCGGGAACGGATCACGGTCGTCTTCGGCCGGGTCCATCCGGTGGATCATCCAGTCCTTCGGGCCGCCTGCGCGGAAGAGCACGTAGCGACCATGCAGGCGCTTGCCTTCGAAGCGGAAGATGATCTCGCCGTCGCGCCACTTCTCCGGCTCGTAGGTGCCGCTGTCCCAGACCTTCATCGTCCCGGCGCCGTACTCGCCCTTCGGGATCTCCCCCTCGAAGGTCATGTACTCCAGCGGGTGGTCCTCGGTGTGGACGGCTTTGCGATTTTCGTCGGGATCGTGAGGGATCCCGTTGGGGATCGCCCAGGAGACGCCGACCCCGTCGTGCTCGAGCCGCAGGTCCCAGTGCAGCCGGGTGGCACTGTGTTCCTGGACGACGAAGCGCGGGTTGCCCTTGCGCCTGCGCTTACCCGGCCGCGGGGCCGGCTCGGCGGTCTTGCCGAAGTCACGTTTGCGTTCGTACTCGCTGAGCTGGTTCGCCATCGGCGCTCCGACCGTACCCTGCCGCGGCGCCGGGTAACTTCGCCCCCGTGATCCCTTCCGACGAGGAGATCCTGCGCGCGATCGTCGACCTCGGCGACGACGGCTTCGTGCCGCGCCACCGCCTGGTCGCCCGCTTCCGCGGCCAGGGCGAGCGCGAGATGCGCCGGGCGATCAGCCGCAGCGCCCGCCGCGGCCTGGTGCTGGAGCGCAGGGACCCCGAAGGCCGCAGCTTCCTCGCCGTCTCCTCCGAGGGCTGGGACGCGCTGCGCAGCGGCCGCTTCGAGCCCCGCCGGCTGCGCGCCCGGGAGGACTAGCCCGGGGCTTTCGCGGTCGGCAGCTCGCGCACGACTTCGCTCGCCTTCTTGTCGTCGCGGAGGCCGAGGTAGCGCGGATGGCGCAGCTTGCCGTCCCGGGTCCACTCGCTGAAGCCGAACTCGCCGACCAGCTCGGGGCGGATCCAGGTCGCCTCGCGGGGCAGCCCGGAGCCGGCGGTGAACGGCGAGCGATCCTGGCGCAGCGCCTCCATCTTGTCGCCGAGCATCTCCAGCGTGCGCTGGTCGAAGCCGGTGCCGACCTTGCCCGCGTAGCGGAGGTCCCCGCCCTCGTTGTAGCCGACCAGCAGGGCGCCGAAGCGCTCCCGCGATCCTTTCGGCGGGGTGAAGCCGCCGATCACCAGCTCCTGGCCGTAGCTGCATTTGATCTTCAGCCAGTCGTTGGAGCGACTGTGGGTGTAGGTGCTCTCGACCCGCTTGGCGACCAGTCCCTCCCAGCCTTTCTGGCAGGCTTCCAGGAAGTACTTGCGGCCTTTCGCGTTGCGGTGTTGCGTGTAGCGGACGGGTCCGTGGAATTCGAGGTGGCTGCGCAGCAGCAGCTTGCGCTCGCGCAGGGGCAGGCCGGTGAGGTCATGGCCCTCGAGCTCGAGCAGATCGAACAGGTAGATGAAGACCTTGATCCCGGTGAGTCGCGCCAGGCGCCCGTCGGCGATCCCGATCCGCCCTTGCAGCTTCTCGAAGCTGGTCCGCGACCCCTCGAAGGCGACGATCTCACCGTCGGCGACGAAGTCCTGGGCCGACTCGGCCTCGAACGCCTCGGTCAGCTCCGGGTAGTTGTCCATCCGCCGACCGGTACGGGAAAGGAGCTTCACCCCCGCCGCGGTGCGCTGGACGATCGCCCGCTCCCCGTCGAGCTTGCGCTCGAAGATCCAGGCGGGATCGTCGAACGCCTGCGCCGTCAGCTTTGCCTTCATCGGCTCGCCCTGGACGACCATGGCCGCAGCGTACCCGGCTATGCTCGTGCCGATGGCCGACATGCAGGAAGACCCCCGCGAGACCGAAGAGGCCGAAGCCGAAGTCAACCGCGACCCTGGCTTCAAGGAGGGCGACGAGGTCTGGGTGGAGGATGCCGACGGCCATAGCCACCCGGGTGTCTTCGTCGGGATGAACGAAGCCTCGGGCTGGTTCGGCGGCGGACCGAGCGCCTACGTCATCCACGCCGACGGGCACCAGGCCGAGGTCGTCTCGACCTTCCGCATCACTCCCCGCCGCTGAGCGGATTGCCGCTCTTCCTCTCCCGGCGCGGCCGGTAGCGGTACCCGACCCCGCGCACCGTCTCCACCGGGTCGACACCGGCGGCACCGCCGAGCTTGCGGCGCAGGTAACTGACGTAGAGCTTCACCTCGTCGCGCTCGCGGATCCGGTCCCCCCACACCATTTCGAGCAGCTGGCCGTGCCCGAGCACCCGGCCCGGGTTTTCGGCGAAGGTCGCCAGCATGCGGAACTCGATCGGGGTCAATGAGACCTCGTTGCCGAGCACCGAGACGCGGTGCCGGATCCGGTCGATCTCGAGGAACTCGTCGGTGAGCACGACCGGGCGCAGGTCGCCTTGGCGCGGGCGGCGCAGCAGCGCTTCCAGCCGCGCCTGCAGCTCGGCCTCCGGCGGCGGTTTGCTGGTGCAGTCGTCGGCGCCGCCACGCAGGGCGGCGATCCGCTGCGCTTCCCCTTTTCCGGTGAGGGCGAACACCGGCACGTCGCTCAAGGCCCGGATCGTGGCGAGGACGTCGAGACCGTCGGCGTCGGGCAGCTCGAGGTCGATCACGACAAGGTCCGGCCGGCGCTCGTAGAAGGCGCGCAGCCCGTCGTCTCCGTTTTCGACAGCGACCAGCTCGGTCCTGGCCCTATCTGAGAGCCCTCGCAGCGCACCACTCTCCCCGAGGTCTCGCCCGATCGCCAGAACCTTGCGCCCTACGTCGCCAGGTTCTCTCGATAGCGATTCCAATTTGTAACTCGATATTCACGTTAATCAGACGAAGTTGTCAAGGCTTTCGGTAAACGGTGTCGTTTTTGAGTCACCTCGCTCGTCGCCCCTTGTGACAGGGTCGAGCGCACGGATTCGGCCTCGTACAGACAGGAGACGATCAGATGAGATTCATGATGTTCATGTATCCGGAAATTTCCGAAGCGGACTGGAACCCGACGGCCGAGGACGTCGCGGAGATGTCCCGCTACAACGAGGAGCTGCGCAAGGCCGGGATGCTGCTCGCCCTCGACGGCCTGCACCCGCCCGCCGAAGGCGCCTCGGTGAGCTTCGACGGCGAAGGTGTGAAGGCGGTCACCGACGGCCCCTTCGCCGAGGCCAAGGAGGTCGTCGGCGGCTACTGGATCATCCAGGCGCGCTCCAAGGACGAGGCGGTCGAGTGGGCGCAGCGCTGCCCGGGGCGCGACTGCCGGATCGAGGTGCGCCGCGTCTTCGAGATGGAGGACTTCCCCGAGGACGTGCAGGCGGCCGTCGCGGGCGGCTGAACGATGGCGGCATCCGATGCCAGGGCGGCGGTCGAGACGGTCTGGCGGATCGAGTCCGCCCGTCTCATCGCCGGCCTGGCGCGGATGGTCCGCGACGTCGGGGTGGCCGAGGACCTGGCCCAGGACGCGCTGCTGGCGGCGCTCGAGCGCTGGCCGCGCGACGGGGTCCCCGACAACCCCGGAGCCTGGCTGATGGCGACGGCGAAGAACCGGGCGATCGACCTCGCCCGCCGCGCCCAGACCTACGAGCGCAAGCGCGAAGAGGTCGCCCACGAGCTGGGGATCCTGATGGCGATGGACGGTGTCGACCTGGCCGCCGCCGTCGACGATCAGATCGGCGACGACCTGCTGGCGCTGATGTTCACCTGCTGCCATCCATCGCTCTCGACCGAGGCGCGGGTGGCGCTGACCCTGCGCCTGCTCGGCGGCCTGACCACCGCCGAGATCGCCCACGCCTTCCTCGTCGGCGAGCCGACCGTGGCGCAGCGGCTGACCCGCGCCAAGCGGACCCTGCGCGAGGCGCGCGCCGACTTCGAGGTCCCTGCCGGGGCGGCCCTGCGGGCGCGGCTTCCCGACGTGCTCGAGGTCGTCTACCTGGTCTTCAACGAGGGCTACGCGGCGAGTTCCGGCGAGCGCTGGGTGCGCGGCGAGCTCTGCCAGGAAGCTCTGCGGCTCGGCCGCATCCTCGCCGAGCTGGCTCCGTCCGAGCCGGAGGCCCACGGGCTGATCGCCCTGCTCGAGATCCAGGCCTCGCGGTTCGACGCGCGACGCGGGCCCGAGGGTGAGCCGATCCTGCTGCTCGACCAGAACCGCCTGCGCTGGGACCCGCTGCTGATCGCGCGTGGGCTGACGGCGCTGAAGCGCGCCGAAGACCTGCCCGCGCCGCTCGGTCCTTACGGCCTGCAGGCGGCCATCGCCGCCTGCCACGCGCGGGCGATCCAGGCCGAGGACACCGACTGGATGCGGATCGCGGCGCTGTACGAGGCGCTCGCCGCCCTCTCCCCCTCGCCGGTGGTCGAGCTGAACCGGGCCGTCGCGGTCGGGATGGCGTTCGGCCCGGAGACCGGCCTGGCGCTGCTGGAACGGATCGCCACCGAGCCCGCGCTGCGCGATTACCACCTGCTGCCGAGCGTCCGCGGCGACCTCCTTGCCCGCCTCGGTCGCGGCGCCGAGGCCGCCGCCGAGTTCCGCCGCGCCGCCGAGCTCACCGACAACACTGCCGAGCGCACCCTCCTCCTCCGCCGCGCGGTCGACCTGGGTTAACCCCGACCGAGCGCGGTCGACCTGAGTACCGCATAGGTTTACTCAGGTCGACCGCGCCGGCGACAGGTTTACTCAGATCGACCGCGCCTAGGCGGGGTGTGGCCGGCGGCGAGGGAACGCATGCCGGGGACCTCGAGGCGGTGGATCAGCCAGTCGTTGAGACGGGCGGCGCCGATCTTCTCGTAGAAGTTCAGCGCCGGTTCGTTCCAATCGAGGGCGACCCACTCGAGGCGGACGTGGCCACGCTCCAGGGCGAGGCCGGCGAGGTGCTCCATGACCCGCAGGCCGATCCCGCCCTGGCGGTGCTCGGGCCGTACGTAGAGGTCCTCGAGCCAGATCCCCGAGCGGCACTCGAAGGTCGAGAAGGTGGTGTAGAAGATCGCGTAGCCGACCGCCTCGCCGGCCTCGTCCTCGACGATCAGCGCCTCGGCGTCGCCGCGGTCGAAGAGCGAGGCGCGCAGGATCTCGGCGGTGCCGACGACCTCGTGGCGGAGTTTCTCGTAGGTG
>DATNAG010000019.1:0-13937 GCA_035572835.1 Solirubrobacterales bacterium | reverse complement strand
CTCGGCGCTCGACAACGCGGCGCTGGCGCTGCGCAACCGCGGCCTCGGCCGGGCCGCGGCGCGCGCTCAGGCGGGCGAGCTCTTCGACCGCTTCGGCCTCGGCGGGTTCGAGGGGGCGCGGCCGCAGGAACTCTCCGGCGGGATGCGCCAGCGGGTCGCTTTCCTGCGCACCCTGGTCGCCGGCAAGCCGGTGCTGCTGCTGGACGAGCCGTTCGCCTCGCTCGACGCGATCAGTCGCGCCGAGATGCAGGAGTGGCTGGCGGGGGCGCTGCTTGCCGACGGCCGCACCGTGCTGCTGGTCAGCCACGACCTCGAGGAGGCGCTCTACCTCGCCGACCGGGTGCTGGTGCTCTCGGCCCGGCCGGGGAGGGTGGTGAAGGAACTGCGGGCCCCCGATCCGCGCGCGTCCGACCGCGACGGCGCCGTCACCGATCCCGCCTTCGTCGCCGCCCGCGAGGCCGCCCTGCGGGCGCTCCATGCGGGTGCCGGTCGGGGCGGCCCCGAGCGCGTCGGCCTGCCCGACGAGGAGGCGCGATGAACCGGCGCGTCGTCCTCGGGTGGATCCTCCCGGTGCTGGTGATCGCCGCCCTGATCGGGCTCTGGCAGATCGCCGCGTCGACCGGCGCGGTCGCCGAAGCCCTGAACCTCGAACCGTTCCTCGTCCCCTCCCCCGCCGAAGTCGGCGACGCGCTCTGGACCAACCGCTCGGTGCTCTGGGAAAACACCTGGGTGACCCTGCGCGAGATCCTGATCGGGCTCGCGGCCGGCATCGTCGCCGGGATCGCGCTGGCCGTCGCGATGCGCTTCTCGCGCCTCCTCCGCGACGCCATCTTCCCGCTCAGCGTCGCCGTGCAGGCGGTCCCGGTGGTGGTGATCGCGCCGATCCTGGTCGTCTGGTTCGGCTTCGGCATCTGGGTCAAGGTGATCGTCGTCGCCCTCGCCTGCTTCTTCCCGATCCTCGTCAACACGCTCGACGGGCTGCGCTCGGTCGATCCCGAGGCGGTGAAGATGATGCGCACGCTCGACGCCTCCCCGGCGGCGATCTTCGGTCGGGTCGAAGCGCCGACCGCCCTGCCCTATTTCTTCAGCGGCGCCAAGATCGCCGTCGCCGTCGCCCCGATCGTCGCCCTCTTCGCCGAGCTGGCCGGATCGAATGCCGGACTGATGCGGTTGATCGTCCAGGACAACGCCAATCTGGAAATCGCCGATATGTTCGCGGCGGCGACGATCCTCGCCGTGATCGGGGTCCTCCTGGTCGGCCTGACCGCCCTCGCACAGCGGCTCGTCGTCACTTGGCGGTAGAAACCAGGGGATGAAGCCCTACGCCGCCCGGGCCACGATCGTGGTCCTCACCCTGCTGACCATCGCCCTCGGCCTCGCCGCCTGCGGCGCCAAGTCGGAGACCGGCAAGGGCGAAGCGGAAAAGCTGACGCTCGATCTCGACTTCTATCCGAACCCCGATCACGCCGGGATCTACGTCGCGCAGGAAGAAGGGTTCTTCAAGGAAGCGGGGCTGGAAGTGGCGATCGACTCGCCCTCCGATCCGGCGGCGCCGCTGAAGGATGTCGCCGCCGGGCGCGCCGACCTGGCGATCACCTATGAGCCGGAGGTGATGCTGGCCCGCGAACAAGGGCTCGACGTGATCGCCGTCGCGGCGCTGGTGAACCAGCCCCTGACCTCGCTGATCTGGTTACGATCGAGCGGAAAAGGGGCGATCGACGGCGTCCCCGACCTGAAAGGCAAGACGGTCTCCTACGCCGGGATCGCCTACCAGGAAGCGTTCATGAAGACGATCCTGCGACGCGCCCATCTGGGGACCTCCGACGTGAACCTGGTCAACGTCGGGTTCGGCCTGCTGCCGTCGCTGATCTCGGGCAAAGCCCAGGCGATGCTCGGCGGCTACTCGAACGTCGAGGGCGTCGACCTGCGCGAACGCGGCAAAAACCCGGTGATCACCCCGGTCGACCAACTCGGCGTGCCGACCTACGACGAGCTCGTCTTCGTCGCCCGCCGCTCCTCGCTGGAAGAAGATGGGCAGAAGATCCGCCTCTTCATCAGCGCCTTGAAGCGAGGCACCGAAGCGGCGGTGCATGCGCCGAAAGTGGCAAGCGAAGCGATCCTCGCCGCCAATCCCGATCTCGAACCGAAACTCGCCGAAGCGCAGATCGCGGCGACGCTTCCGCTGCTCGGCGCCCGCACCGCCGGCCAGCCGTACGGCTACATGGATCCGGAAGAGTGGGAAGCGTTCGCCGCCTGGATGCGCGACGAAGAACTGATCGCCGAGCTCCCGAAGGCGACCGAACTGTTGACCAACTCCTACCTGGTCGACGAAATCCCGGAATAGTCGAGGGTTCCGGCTTCGATCAGCCGGCTGATCTCCTCGGCCCGGAGCGCTTCGTGGAAGAGGTGGCCTTGGGCGAAGTCGCACCCCAGGCGGCGTAGCTCGTCCAGCTGCACATCTTTCTCGACTCCCTCGGCGATCACGTCGAGGGACATCGCCCGGGCCATCCCGATCACGGCCTCGACGATCGCCGTCCCCTCCTGTTCGACGCCGAGCGTCTCGACGAAGGACTGGTCGATCTTCAGCGCGTGGAAGGGGAAACGGTTGAGGTAGGCGAGCGAGGAGTAGCCGGTGCCGAAGTCGTCGAGGACGAGGCGGACGCCGAGCTCGTTCAGCGCCTCCAGCGACGCGATCGCGGCGGCCGACTCCTCGACCAGCACCGTCTCGGTGATCTCCAGTCGCAGATGGACCGGGTCGAGGCCGGTGCGGGCGATCACCTCGGCGATGTGGGCGGCGAGCCCACGGTGCGAGACCTGGCGGGCGGAGAGGTTGACGGCGACGTCGAGCGGTCGGGCGTCGGGACGCAGCTCATGCCATTCGAGGATCTGCCGCGCGGCACGCTCCTGGACCCAGCGTCCGATCGGCTCGATCAGGCCGGAGTCCTCGGCGATCGAGACGAAGTCGCGCGGCTCGAGCAGCCCGCGGCTGCGGTGGCGCCAGCGGACCAGGGCCTCGAGTCCCGTCACCTCGCCGGTGCGCAGGCTGACGATCGGCTGGTAGCGCAACTCCAGCTCCTCGCGCTCGACCGCGCCGCGCAGCTCGCGTTCGGTCTCCAGCCGGCGCGCCGCGGTCGCCCGCATCTCGGCGTCGAAGAGGACGGAGCGGTTGCGCCCCCCTTCCTTGGCCCGGTACATGGCCGCGTCGGCGTCGCGGATCAGCAGCTCGGCGTTGGTCGAGCCGCCGTCGGCGAGCCGCGCCACGGCGATCCCGATCGAGGCGTTGACGTAGTGGTCGACCCCCTGCATCGAGAACGGCTGGGCGAAGGCGGAGGCGACGCGCTCGGCGATCGCGACCGCCTCGGCGTCGTCGGCGAGCCGGTCGATCAGGATCCCGAACTCGTCGCCGCCGAACCGGGCGACGATGTCGCCTGGGCGCAGGTGGGAGCGCAGCCGCGGGGCGACCGCGCGCAGCAGCGCGTCGCCGGCGTGGTGGCCGAGACTGTCGTTGATGAGCTTGAAGTGGTCGAGGTCGAGGAAGAGGATCCCGACCGGCGAGCCGGAGACGGTGGCGCGGCCGAGCGCTTCGTCGACCGAGTCGACGAAGCTGAGCCGGTTGGGCAGGCCGGTGAGGGCGTCGTGGAGGACGCGGTGGCGGAGCGCCTGGTCGGCGGCGTGGCGCTCGAAGGCGTCGGCGAGGACGTTGGCCGAGGCTTCCAGGAAGGGGACGTCCTTGGGATCGAAGCGGTTGCGTTCGGCGGAGTGGACGTCGAGCACGCCGAAGGGCGAATCCTTGCCGTCGATCAGCACCGCGAGCGAGCTGGTGGCGCCGAGCGCCCGCACCGCGGGCGGCATCGTGAAGCGCTCCTCCTGCTTCCAGTCGGGGACGATCACCGGCACGCCCGCGTCGAGCGCGGTGCCGGCGTGCGATTCGCGCCCCGCCGAGATGCGCCGGCCGGAGCCGAGCATGGTGTCGTCGAGGCCCGCCCGCAGGTTGAGCCGGCGGCCGTCCCGGGCCACCTCCCAGATGCAGGCCCGCTCGACCCCGTCGAGTTCGTTGATCAGGGACACCGCGTCGCGCATCAGCGCCTCGGGGTCGCCATTTTTGAGGGCGCGCTCGCCGAGCCGCGCGACCACCGCCTGCTGGGCGAGGGAACGCTGCAGGTCGATCTCGGCGGTCTTGCGCTCGGAGATGTCATAGAGGACCCCGTGCCAGACGGGGACGCCGGCCGCGTCGGGCTCCAGCACCGCCTCGTCGAGCATCCAGACGACCCGGCCGTCGGCGGTGTACATGCGGTACTCGACCGGGCGGGTGTCGCGGTTGCCGAGCGCGTCGTAGCTTTCCACCGCCAGCGCCCGCATCCGGTCGTCGGGGTGGACCTGACGAGCCCAGAGCCCGGGGTCGGCGAGGAACTCCTCCGGCGTGAAGCCGAGGATCTCCTCGACCTGGGGGCTGACGTAGCGCCAGCGCCCGTTCTCACCCAGCTCGGAGGCGTAGATGATCACCGGCAGCCGGTCGAGCAGTCGCCCGCTCTCGTCGTCCTTCGCTCCCAGGCGATCGAGGAACGAGCCGAACTCGTCGCCCGGCCAGTTGTGTTCACCACTCTCCGGCATCGTGTCCTTATCGACAACGAAACCCGCCACTTGACCGGATGCTTCGAAAAGAAAGCTTTTCTGCGCCGGGTCGAAAAGCGCGGGCCCTGGATCCGCCTAAACCTTCGGCGACATCGGCCGATCAACGGGCCGAACCGCGGATGAGCGTACTCGACCCCACGCAGATCGCCTTGGAGCGACGCGCTGGGCGAAGGCCCGGACGCGACGACGGCCTCGCCCGCTTCCTGGCACGCAGCACCGCAGCCCTGCAGGAGGAGGACCTTGGCCGCCGCGGGAAAGGCGCTCAAGCGCGCGGGGGCGATCCTCGACGAGCTCCTGGCGACGCTGGACCCGGCGGCCGGCGAGATCGCCGGGCACCTGGCCGAGATCTACATCTTCTGCAAGCGCGAGCTGCTCGCCGAGCTACGCGAGGCGTGGGCGACGATCGCCGCCGCGCCGCCGGAGACCACGATCGGTCGGCCGGCGCTTGGCGCGACCGGGGCACAGGCATGAGCGCCACGTCCTATGAGCGCCTGGCCGAGCTCGCCGAGGCCGAGCTCGCGGCCTGCGAGGCCGAGCGCCGCGGCGAGCTCGAGCGTCTGCACCGCACCCGCGAGGCCGCCCGCGCCTACGCGACCGCGGCCGACGCCCGGACGCGCTGAGACTTCGAAGGGCTCAGGCTCTTCGCTGCCGCTAGGCCGCGCGGGCTTCCGGCGAGAGCCGCAGTCGCGGCCCCTCGGACACCATCCGGTGGAGGCCGGCCAAGGTGAGCGAGCCGACCAGGCCGCGGTAGGGCTCATACGGGGCGTAGAACTCTTCGACCTCGGGGACGGTGGCGCGGCGGCCGAGCCCGGCCAGGTGGCCGACCAACTTGATGTAGCCGAGGTCGCCGGCGGGCAGCGCGTCGGCTTCGCCGCGACCGAAGAGGGCCAGGCACTGGACCGTCCAGGGTCCGATTTCGGGAACGGCGAGGAGGCGGACGTCGTTGGCCGGGTCGGCGACGTCGGAGCGGCCGCGGGAGAAGTCGAGCGCGAGCTTGCGCAGGGCGATCGAGCGGCCGCCGGAGAGGTCCATCGACTGTAGTTCGGCCGGGGCGCGGCCGGCGATCAGGGCCGCCGGGGGAACGTCGCGGAGGGCGCCGCGGCCGGAGCCGCCCAGCCGCGTGCCCCAGCGGCCGACGATGCGGCGCTCGATCGTCGCCGCCCGACTCGCCTCGATCAGCTGGCCACAGACGGCGGCGGCGAGCGCCTCCCAAGGCCAGAGCCGGCGGGCGGGGCGGAAGTCGGGCCGGCGGCGGATGATCGGCCCGAGCAGCGGATCGCGGCGGAAGCGTTGGTGGAAGGTGGTCATGTCCTCGTCGACGCCGAGGGCGAAACGGAGGCGCTCGATCGCGGTCCGGAGCTCCGCGGGACCGGCGGGGCGCAGCTGCTCGCAAGGGACGGGGACGGTGAGCGCCGCCGGGTCGACCGCCTCGGCGCGGAAGGCGACCCGACCGGGGCCGCGCATCCAGGCACGGGCGAGCACCGGCGCGCCGTCGACGGTGAGGAGGCGGGTGGCGATGCCGCGTTCGACCCGCAGGGTGCGATCGGTCGAGCCGCGGCCGAGCCGGAAGGGCGAGGGAGGCCGGACCTCGACCTCGAGCGCAGCGGGCGTGCCCACCGGCCTAGCGGTCGAGGAGGTGGACGTCGACCAGGAAGGAGCGACTGGCGATCACCTTGCCCGCCGGACGGCGGCGACGGGTGAGACGGCGCGAGGCGCTCGCCCGCGCGCCGACGGCGGAGACGGCGCGCACGGCGGCGACGGTGGCGGCGCCGGCCAAGACCCCGCCGGCGGCGGCGATCGCGGCACTCTTCATCTCGGGACGCAGGACCGGCAGCGGCGCCTCGTGCGCCGGACCGGGAAGCCTGCGGACCGGGGTGACGGCATCCTCCGCGGCGGCGTCTTCCTCGGCGACGATCTCCCCGTCAAGGTGGTGGTCGCTCACCGAACCCAATCTAGCGAGGGGTGGGGTCGGGTCCCGACCAGGGGCCCGGGAACCCCGCAAACTGCGGCTTACCGGCCGTTACGTCCTCGCCCTACCTAGACTCTGGACGATGAGCGAGACCACCAAGGCCCCGGTCGACGTCTTCGCGAAGGCGCGCAACCACGACCGGCTCGAGCAACTGGAAGCCGCCAAGGAGCATGACCTCCTCCCCTACTTCCGCCTGCTCACCTCGCAGGCCGGCCCGGTGGTCGAGATGGAGGGGCGGGAGACGATCATGCTCGGCTCCAACAACTACCTCGGCCTGACCGGGGACCCGCGGGTCAAGGAGGCCGCCCGCGCGGCGCTCGAGACCTACGGCACCGGGGTGACCGGCTCGCGCCTCCTCAACGGCACCACCCCGCTCCACCTCGATCTGGAGCGCGAGCTGGCGGAATGGATGGGGACCGACGACGCGATCGTCTTCACCACCGGCTACCAGGCCAACGTCGGGGCGATCGGGACGATCCTCGGCCCGGCCGACACGGTGATCTGCGACACCGGCGACCACGCCTCGATCCTCGACGGCGTGCGCATCTCCGGCGCCAAACTACGCCCCTTCCGTCACAACCGGATGGACAAACTGGAGAAGATGCTGGGGCGGGCCGCGGAGGACGGCGGCGGCGTCCTCGTCGTCGTCGACGGGGTCTTCTCGATGGAGGGCGATGTCTGCCACCTGCCCGCGATCGTCGAGCTCTGCCGCACCCACGGGGCGCGGTTGATGGTCGACGAGGCGCACGGGGCCGGCGTGCTCGGCGCCCGCGGGGCCGGCGCCGCGGAGCTCTTCGGGCTCGAGGACGCGGTCGACCTGCGGATGGGGACCTTCTCCAAGAGCCTCGCCTCGTGCGGTGGCTTCATCGTCGGCCCGGCCGACGTGGTCGAGTACCTGCGCGTCTCCTCGCGCGCCTTCATCTTCAGCGCCTCGGCCGTACCCGCCGCGGTCGGCGCGGCGCTGGCGGCGCTGCGGGTGATCCGCGCCGAGGGCCCGGAGCTGTTCGAGCGCCTGCTCGGCAACGCCGAGTACCTGCGCGAAGGCCTGCGCTCGCTCGGCCTGCAGGTGGTCGAGCCGGGGACGCTGCCCGACGGCCGCGTCGCCACCACCCCGGTGGTCCCGGTCGTCGTCGGCGACGACTGGCAGGCGGTCCTGCTCTGGAAGGCCCTCTTCGAGGCCGGCGTCTACACCAACGTGGCGATCCATCCGGCGGTCCCGCCCGGCGGCGCGCTGCTGCGGACGAGCCTGATGGCGACCCACACCCGGGAGCAACTCGACCGGGCGCTGGGGACGATCGAGAAGACGATCGCCGGCTTCCCGGAGCTCCCCCGGCCTTAAAGAAGCTGTTACCGACCCTTAACTACCAGTTGACATCCCCCGCCGGGGGTAGTTTCAGACTCAGGGGGATCGGGACCTTCTCGGGCCTCGTCCGAAATTGTTGCTCTTAGCGACCGGGCCGGGCGCCGATGCGGCGACCGCGGGTTGACGTCCGCCACCCCGAAGACGTAGCTTCGTCTCCTCGTCGCCGCCACAAGGGACGGCCGGGCCACCACCCGACCGGGTTCAGAAGTAGGCAGGGCACCGACGGTGGAGCTGACGACGAGACCACCCAGTTAACGATTCCTTTTGAAGGGAGGAGTCCCCGTGGAAGCTGCCGCAATGGCACCCGCAACGATGACCGCATCTCCAGAACCGCCCCAGCACATGAGAGCGCTCGAACGCGCCAACTCCGTGCGGCTCGCTCGCGCCGAGCTGAAGCGCGCGGTGGCACGGGGGGATCTCGACCCCGCCGAGGTCGTCCGCGACTGCCCTTGGCAGACCGAGAGCATGACCATCTCCGAGCTTCTGACCAGCCAGCGCCGCTGGGGCCGCACCCGTGCCCGCAAGTTCCTGATGCCGCTGTCCCTGAGCGAGAACAAGCAGCTGGGCACGCTCACCCCGCGCCAGCGCTCGATCCTCTCTGCCGAGCTCGCCGCCCGCGCTTCCGGCGCCCCCCGGAGCGCGCTGGTCTAGCCCCGACCCCGAGGCGGCCCCAGACCTGGCTAGCCGCGCATTCCGCCGACCCGGAAGCTGAGTCCTCCGGAAGCGCGCTGGAATGCGCGGCGGGCCAGGTAGAAGGCCACCGCGAAGCAGACGGCTCCGATCGGCAAGGCGTAGGCGAGAACCAGGTCGGCCACGTAGAAGAGGATGCCGACCACCACCACGAAGACGAATCCCGCGAGCAGGGTGGTGTGGGAGCGATAGCCGGCGAAGTGCTCACGGATCGCCACCTCCATGCCGCCGACCGCGGCGAGACCGACGCCGACGCCGATCATCGTCTCGTGCGAGCCGAAGACACCGATCGCCAGGCAGATGATCCCGGCGAAGATCGCCAGCTCGGCGAGCGGCGCTTTACCCCAGGGCGCCGAGGGCCTCTCGTCCGGGTGTGAGACGCGGCCGCCAGCCGCCCGTCTGTCGGACATCCAGATGAGACCTTGACCCGCCACCACCCCATCAACATCCCGAGCGGGCCGAGGACGGGGCGCGAGTGCCAGTGGCCACAGCCGGGCTCACCGACGTCGGCGCGGCTGATGCGGACCCACCGGTAGCTCTGCGGGGCGGCGAGCATGTGCTGAAGAAGTTCGCGGTTGGCCTCCTCGACGAAGGCGCGCTCGGCAAGGGTCCGATGGGCCTCGGTGAGGCGCGTCGCGAGCGCGTCGCGCACCTTCTCCAGCTCGCCGAGGTCGAGGACGCGCGGCGGCCCGGCGGCGCCGACCCGATACGGAACGTCGACCCGGCCCATGCCCTCGGCGACCAGTCCCGTGAGCTCCCGCTCCAACTTGCCGATCTGCCGGCGCAACTCCACCCGGGCGAGCCGCTCGTCTACCTGGACCCTGTCAAGAACTCCCGGCATGAGCAGATTCTAAGCCGCTTCGAGGGCAGAGGCGGCAATCCATAACGCCTCCTCAACAGCAATTGCCGGGACGGCACCGACGCCGACCGCCGCCAGGGTGATCCGGCGGCTGTCGCGGTCGACCTCGCGACCCGCCGCCGTGGGGCCGAAGAGGAGCCCCACCGGCCCGCTCTCGTCGGCGATCGTCAGGGTGCCGCGGGCGAGCTCGGAGGCGCGACCCGGGAGCGACTCGCCGGGGGCCGCATCGCGGATGCAGAGCTCGCCCTCGAGGCGGTCGGCGTCGAAGGCGCGCAGGGCGACCCCGGTCTCGATCGTGGCGATCGTCATCGCGTCGGCGGGCAGGCCGCGACTGCGGAAGCCGCCGTCCTGGAGCCGGTCGAGGACCAACTGCTCGATCGGGGTGCGATCGCGGTCGGGGTCGAGGCCGATCTGGCGATAGAAGACCCGGTAGGCCCAGGGGATCGGCCGACCGCGGAGGCGGATCGCCTCGGCGCCGAAGAGCCGGTCGGAGAGATCCCGCAGCCGCCGGCGGACCGGCTCGGGGCTACGACGGATCCGTCCGTCGACCTCGACCGAGGCCAGCGAGAGCCCCGGGAACTCGGCTTCCAGATGAGGCGACACCCAACCCGGCGTCGGCGCCGGCTCCCAACCGATTACCCGTGCCCCTTCGACGCTCGCCATGATCAGCCCCTTTCCGCCACCCTCGTCGCCTTGAGCAGTTCCTCCACATGGTGGCTGAGGCCGCCGACGCCAAGTTCGCCGATCGAGGCACCCTGCAGGGTGCCTCCGGGATAGGCGTAGGCGAAGGTCGGGCAGCCACCGACCCGATAGAGCGCGGCCACGGCGCCGTCCCGGTCGAAGCCGACCGGCATCCCCCAACCCCGTTCGCGCACCAATTCGCGAACGGACCCGCGCGCGTCGCGGACGTCCAGCGAAAGGAAGTTCACCTGCCCACGGTACCGCGCGGCGACCGTGCTGACCACATCTTGTTGGCGCTCGCAGCCGCTGTCGGTGCCGAACCAGAACGAGATCACCAGCGGCCGGCCGAAGAGATCGCAGATACGGATCGCCCCCGGGGTGGTGATCCGGCAGGCGGGGACGCGGGGCGGGTCTTCGGAGCAGGGCAGGATCGAGCTGCCGCAGTCGTCCTGGTAGATGTTGGCGTCACCTTCGAGATTGCTCGTCGCGACCGGGACGGCGAACTCGGGAAGCGGCCAGCGGGCCGGTTGTTTGTCGAGACCCAGAGTGTCTTCGCCGCCCCCGCTCAGGGTGTGGAGCGTGGCGAGGGCGATCAGGATCAGGAAGATCAGCCCGACGATCAGCGAGTAGCGGTTGGTGAGCCCCTTCACGCCGTCTCCCCCACGCCCGCGGGGGCCTCGGCGCGGCGCTCGACGAGGATCAGCGTCGCGGGCAGGATCACGATCACCCCGAGCAGGGCGGCGGCGAGATCGATCACGGTGACCGCACCGAAGTCCCGCAGCATCTGGATGTCGGAGGCGACGAGGACGGCGAACCCGGCGATCGCGGTGAGGCCGGAGGCGAGCACGGCGGCACCGGTGCGGGCGTAGGCGCGGCGCAGCGCCGTCGCCGCGTCGTGGCCGACCGAGCGCTCCTGCTCGAAACGGCCGGAGAGGATCACCGCGAACTCGGTGGCGATCGCGATCGTCAGCGCCCCGAGCGCCGCCGACATCGGATTCAGCGGGATGCCGGTGAGCCAGATCAGCAATGAGGCCCAGCCGGTGGCGAGCACGGTCGGCAGCAGCGGGACGAGGGCGCGGCGGAAGGAGCGCAGGAGCACGAGCAGGACGAAGCCGACGGCGCCGAGCCCGGCGAGGGCGAGCCAGTAACGGCTGGACGAGAGTTCGGCGGCGGCTTCGGCGGCGATCACCGGCAGGCCGGCGAGGCGGACCGTGACGCCGGGCGGCGGGTCGCCGATCTGGGCACGGACGCTGTCGAGGAGCTGCTGTTGCTCGGCCAGGGTCTGCGAGCTGATCCCGAAGCTGATCAGGGCGACGTGGCCGAGCTTGCCCGTCTGCGGGTCGAGCGGCGCCACCTGGCGCAATGAGTAGGCGGACAGCGCCTGCAGGGTCGCTTCGATACCGGCCTTGGTGACCTTGCCTTCGCCGCGGGTGAGAAAGTCGGAGAGCGCCGGGCCGGCGGTGACGTCGTCGGCCGCGAGGACGCGACGCTTGAACCCCGCCATCCATTCGATCGTCGCCGGGTCGGTCAGATCGGGGGCTTCGACCAGGGTTTCGAGGCTGCCGGTGGTGCCGGTCGACTGCTCGTAGGTGTTCAGGTCCTTGACGGCGCCGAGGTTGGCGGGGGCCAGTTGGCGGACTTCGCTGACCGTGTCGATCTGGGTGCCCAGGCCCCAGCCGATCGCGGCCAGCACCAATCCGGTGATCAGGATGGTGGCCGGTCGATCGATCGAGAAGGAGACGAGGCTCGCAAGCGGGCGGCTCGCAAGCGGGCGGGTCCTGTCACCGGCGGGGCCCACCATCCCTCCGGTAGCTGAAGCTTCCTCGGGATGGTCCCCCCGCCGGCGCCACCCGCCCGCCCGGGAGGTTTGGTTGGGCACGGAGCGACGCAGACCTAAAGCGGCGAACCCGGCCGTCATCACCAAGACAAATGCGAGAAGGACGCCCGCGAAGAGGAGGACGCCGAAGCCGCGGACCATCGGCGTGGGGCTGAGCAGGAGCACCAGGAAGCCCGCTGCCGTTGCGAGACACGCGGTGGCGATGGTGGGGGCGGAGAGGTTGGCGGCGGTCCTTGCTGCCTCGGCGCCGGTTGCTCCGGTCGCCTGGACCTCATCCAACCTCGCCTGGAACTGGATCGCGTAGTCGACGGCGAGGCCGATCAGGATCGGGAGGACGGCTACGGAGGCCATGGTGAGGCTGCCGCCGACGAGGGTGAGGAGGCCGAAGACGAGGGCGGCGGAAGCGAGGGCCAGCAGCAGGGGAAGGAGGCGCATCGTGCTGCGGAAGGCCAGCAGGAGGACCAGGGCCATGACGACGACGGCGACGCCGAAGAGGATCAGGAGGGCGTTCTTCAGGGCCCGGGCGATGGCATCGACGACGACCGGGGCGCCGGTGACCACGTATTCGCCGCCGGCGCGGGCGAAGCACGGTTCGGCCTTGCCGCCTTCTTCTTCGGCGCAGGCCTTGCGCGGCGTCGTTTCGGCGACCGCCTCCTTGATCAGGCCGATCGCCCGGTGGCGTTCGGCTTCGCTCAGGTCCGGTTTCAGCCGGATCACGATCTGGGCGGAGTGGGAGTTGGGGAAGAGGTAGGCGAGTCGCGCCTTCGGCGTCCCGCGCGCCTTGGCGAGGTCGAAGACGACCGTGGCGACGAATTCTTCGTTGTCGATCGAGGGCGCCGAGGTGATCCCGTACCTGGTCGCCACCTGGAGCAGATATTCGCGGAACTGTTCCGGAGCGAGATTCTGCGAGAGGCGTTCGAGCTGTTCGTCGATCTGCACCACCGCCTCGTTGAGGAAGGTGGCCGGCCCGGCGAGGAAGGTGACCGGCTCCATCGCGGCGATCCCTTCGCAGGCCCCGGGCAGCGCTTCCGCCCCTTTCGGCACTTTGCCCGAGAGGCACCCCTCCAGTCGCAACAGCCTCAGCAGATCCTGGGAGAACAGCAGCTTCGGCAGGCTCTCCTTGACCAGGACGACGACCGGTTCTTCCCCGAACTCGGACCGCGCCCGTTGCGTCGCTTCGTAGGTCGGGTCACCGCTGCCGACGAGGGTTCCCAGGCCGGCGTCGGTGTCGACCTGGGTCGCCCCGACCGCGGCCAGGACGGCGATCGCCCCGGCGACGACCAGCACCGCGCGGGCATGCCGCACCGACCACGCGGCGATCGCCCCGAACGGGCGGCGGCGCCCCACCCGGACCTAGTCCATCGAGAGCGGGCCGGTGACGTCCGCGTGGAGGAACTGGTTGACGAACGGGTTGGACGAGTCGAAGACTTCTTCTTTCGGGCCCGACTCGACGATCTTGCCGCTCCACAGCACGGCGATGAAGTCGGCGATCCGCCGCGCGGTGTTGAGGTCGTGCGAGATCACCAGGTAGCAGCCGCCGTTCTCGGCGTGGATCTCGCGGATCAGCTCGCAGAGCAGCGCGGTGCGAACCGGGTCGAGGCCCGAGTCGGGCTCGTCGAACATGACGATCGCCGGTTCCAGCACCAGCGCCCGGGCGAACCCGGCGCGCTTGCGCATCCCACCGGAGAGCTCGTTCGGCATCTTGTAGGTCGCCTCCGAGAGGCCGACCTCTTTCAGCCGCCGGTTGACGATCTCGCCGATCTCATCCTCGCCTTTGTCGGTGTGCTGGCGCAGCGGGAAGGCGACGTTGTCGTAGATGTTCATCGAGCCGAAGAGCGCCCCGTCCTGGAACAGCAGGCCGAACTTTTTGCGCACCTCGAAGAGTTCGTCGTCGGTCATGTTCGGG
>DATNAG010000018.1:0-54734 GCA_035572835.1 Solirubrobacterales bacterium | reverse complement strand
TTCATTGGTCTTTCCCAGCGGTTGGAGTTGCGTGAACGATTACTCCGTGCACAGTTACCTCAAATGAGGTTACATGCCCTCGGGTAGAGTTGTGTGATGGCTGCACCCAAAGGGAGCGAGACGAAGGCAGGCGAGCTGGCGACGCTGACCGTCGAGCAGCTCGCCTACGAGACCGGGATGTCGGTCCGCAACATCCGCAACCACCAGTCACGCGGCCTGTTGCCGCCGCCCGAGGTCCGCGCCCGGACGGGCTACTACGGCCCCGATCACGTCGCCCGCCTGCGGCTGATCCAGGAGATGCAGGCGGAGGGTTTCAAGCTGAGCGCGATCTCGCGGCTGATCGGCGAGCACGGTGCCGACGCCGACCGCTTCGTCGGCCTGCGCCAGGCGGTCACGGCGCCCTTCCACGACGAGGCACCCGACGTGCTGACCCGCGAGGAGCTCGGCGAGCGCTTCGGCGGCGAAGACCCGAAGGTGCTGGCGAAGGCGCTGAAGCTGGGCCTTCTGATCGATCTCGGCGACGAACGCTACGAGGCGCCCAGCCCGACCCTCCTTCGCGCCGCCGAGGAGGTGATCGGGATGGGGATCCCATTGGCGGCGGCGCTGTCGACGATCGAGAGGCTGAGCCGCGCCTCCCACTCGAGCGCCCGCGCCTTCGTCTCCCTCTTCCTCGACGAGCTCTGGAAGCCCTTCGACGCCGCGGGCCGCCCGGACGAGGACTGGCCGAAGATGATCGCCGCGATCGAGCGCCTGCGCCCGATCGCCGTCGATGCGATGGTCGCCACCTTCCGCCTCACCCTCACCGAGGAAGTCGACAAGGCCTTCGGCGAAGTCCTCGAACGGGCGAAGAAGAAGTAGGCGCGCTCAGTCGCGCCGCTCGGGCCGCTCCCGCGAGGGGTGCCCGAGGGCGATGTCGAACTCGGTGCGGGGCAGCTCGAAGAGGGTCTGGACGGAGGTGCCCTCGATCGCCGCACCGGAGTCGCGCAGGCGTTTGGTCGCCTCTTTCTGGATCGCCAAGATTTCGTCGAAGGCGCGCTGGTGGACTTCCATCAACTCGGCCCAACCCTCTTTGTCGAGCAGCATCGGGACGCGGGCGAGGAAGCGGTCCAGGCGGGCGTCGAAGGTGCCCGACTCGAGCGCGAGGTCGAGTTCCGCGGTGATCACGTGGACGATCGAGCGGGACATGTTCTGACGTTCGCCCGCCGACATGGCGGCCCACTCCTCGTCCTCGACCGTGCGGGGAAGGGCGCGATAGGTGACGCCTTCGCCTTCGTCACGGGGGACGACCAGGCCGGCCCGGTGGAGGTTCCTCACCGCCGCCTCAACTTCGTCGCGGCCGCGGCCGATCTCGAGGGCCAGCTCATCGACGTTCCAGTCGTGCAGGGCGAGCTGGCCGAAGACCTCGAGCAGGAGGACCCGGCGGGGGAGGTTGAGGCTGCGGCCGGCGCGCGAGCGCCCGTCGCCGTTGGCCGCGGCCGCCGCTTCGTCGGCGCCGATGTAGGGGGCGAGGGTGAGGTAGGTGCAGATCGGGGCCAGTGAAGGCAGGCTCTCGGCCCCCGATCGCCTGATCTGGTTGTAGGCCAGCACCAGCACCCCACCGGGGATCGCCTCGCGGGCGATCCAGGGCACCCCCGGCGAACGCAGCCGCCCCTCGGCGAGCAGGATCTCCAGCGGCCGCAGCGCTTCCTCGCGCCTGCCGATCGCCGCCGGCCCGGCGGCGTAGACCTCGACCAGGACGAGGTGGGCGAGGGAGGGCCGCGAGGCGAGGAAGTTGAAGAACGCCCCCCAGGCGGCGCGCACGCCCTGCGCCCAGTCCTGGCTGCGGCGAAAGGCCGGCACGATCGCCGCCATCAGCTGCGCGCCCGCGCTTTCGATCGCCGCCATCAGCGCGTCCTCTTTGTCCTCGAAGTTGGCGTAGAAGGTGGTCGCCGACATCGAGGCGCGGTTGATGATCTGGTTGACGGTGACGTTGGCGTAGCCATGTTCGGCGGCGACCAGGGCGAGAGCGCGGATCGCCCGCTCGGCGTGATCGTGGCCCTCGATCGTCTCCGGCGCCGGGGTCGGAGGCCGCACCGAGAGGCGCAGAGGCTGCGGTGGCGGGCGGTAGGAGAGGATGAGGTCGACGAAGCCGTCGATCAGGTCCGGGAGCGACGCCTCGGTCCCGTGGCGGAGCCGCGCCCGGCCGATTTCGATCATCCCGCCGACCCACGCCGCGACCATCTCCGGCGGCATGCCTTTCGCCTCCGGCGACTCTTCGACCCCGCGGAGGGCGTACTCTTCGAAGCGTTCGGTCGCCTGCTGGAACGGGCGCAGCCCGTCCTCGCCGACCTCGTGCGCCGCGAGCAGACACATCCGCGCCGCCGCCGGCTGGGCGACGAAGAGCTGGGCGAAGCCTGCCGCCGTGCCGCGCACCATCTCCTCCCAGCACCCGGTCGGCAGGGTCAGCGCCCGCACCGCCTGGAAGACGACCGCTTCCATCGCGGCGACGAAGCACGCCTCCTTGTCGGCGAACAGCGCGTAGAAGGTATTCCCCGAGACCCCCGAGAGCTCGAGCAGATCGCTCAGCCGGGTGGCCGTGTAACCACGGTCGGAGACGGTCGCCACCATCGCCCCGAAAAGGCGGGCGCGCTGGTTGCGGGCGACATCCTCCGGCGCCATCCCGGGACCCGGTCGCAGTCGCCGGTCGCGCAGCGACTCCGATGGGCCCCAGGGCGTGTCGACCATTCCAGCGCCGGACCTTATTCCGGCTCCATCGATCCTTGGCTTGCCTCCAATGAAGGGAAACCAAGCTCTCTTATCTCCTGGCTCGGTAGCCCGCACAGATGCGATTCTAGAGCCGTTTTCTAGCATTTTGCAAGACCGTTCTGTCGCAAAAACTTAACAAGCTCCTTGACAGGGATATGTCTCCATGCATATCTTCAGCAGGCCTACACGGCGGTTTGTCGATCGGCTCGTCCGGTCGACGGACCTGGGATACAGGGAAATAGCCGGGACGCGACAGCGACCAGGGAACGGCTGAAGCAGGGAGTGCAAGGGTTGAACGGGGAATCAACGGCAGCACCGAACTCGAGGTTCGTCTTCGCGATCGCGATCGTCGCGGCACTCGTCGCCATCGCCTCGCCGGCGATCGGCACCGCGACCGCCGTCGCCGCGGTCGGCCACCCGGTCATCCGCACCTTCTCGACCGGCCCGAACAGCGATCCGCGCGCGGTCGCCACCGACGGCAGCGGAAATATCTACGTGATCGACGCGGGCGCCGCCCGGATCGACAAATTCGGTCCGACCGGCACCCGCCTGAGCTTCGCCGCGACTCAGGGCTACGTCGGCGAAAGCTCGATCACCGGGACGACGGCCGGGCCCTTCGACGTCGCGACCTGGTCCGACCAGGGCCTGGCGGTCGATCGTAGTGGCGGTCCCGATGACGGCTACATCTATTTCGCCAACACCGACAACGGCGGCGCCGCGCGGACCTTCGTCTTCGCCGCGAACGGCGCCTACCTCGGCCGCCTCGGCGCTCCCGGCGGGTCTTTCTGCAGCATCGGGGTCAACCAGGCGACCGGCCAGGTCTACGAAGTTCGCGCGAATCTCGCCGGTGCATTCCGCTTCCCGCGGCCGAGCGGGAACCTGAGCGAAGCCAAACCGGACGGGATGATCCCCTGGGAACCGATCGGCTGGGAAAGCTGCGCCGTCGGAGTCGACACCGCCGGCAACATCTACACGAGCACGGAACCGGTCAAAAAATGGAGCCCGGCCCAGTTCAACTCCGCCACGCCGACGCCGTCGGACGAACTCCACGTCCCGGCCAGAGCACTGGGAGTCGATCCCGGCAACGACAACGTCTACGCCGACAGCGGCACCCAGATCGCCGCGTTCGATCCGGCTGGAGTGCAGCAGGGCGCTCCCTTCGGCGCGCTGTCGAACTCGCGCGGGGTCGCGGGCGCCGGCAACGGCGAGATTCTCGCCACCGACTCGAACGGCGGTGTCTTCGTCTATGGCGCGAACGCGGTCGAACTGCCGGAAGCGACCACGACCACCCCTGCCACCGGCGTCACCAAAACCGCCGCCGACGTCGCCGGCACCGTCGACCCCGACGGGGCGGGCGCGATCACCGGATGCGAATTCCGCTACGGCGAGGACAGCGGTTACTCGAGCGGCTCGGTTCCGTGCAACGAGGCCACGCCGATCAACGCGGCCGGGACGGTCACCGCCCACATCGGCGGGCTCGTCTCCGGCGTCACCTACCACTTCCGCGTCTTCGTCACCAACGCCAACGGGACCACGATGGCGAGCCAGGAGGGGACCTTCGAAACCCAGGCCGGGGCGGTCGAAGGAGTCACCACGACGCCCGCGACCGAAGTGAAAAAGGACTCCGCCCGCCTGAACGGCTCGTTCACGGGGGACGGAACCGAAGCGCATTACCTCTTCGAATGGGGGGCGACCACCGCGTACGGCCACGTCACCGCGGCGCCACCGGGGACGAGCGCGGGTACGCCGAACGGCGCGACGACCGTGGGCCCGGTGCAGATCAACGGCCTGCACGCCGGTACCGCCTACCACTACCGGCTGGTCGTCACGACGACGGCGGGAACCAGCCGCAGCGGTGACGAAACCTTCACCTCGGCGCAGGCGGTCACCGGCCTGACCACGGAACCGCCGACCGGCGTCACCGACAGCACCGCCGAACTGCACGGCTCCTTCACCGGCGATTCGACCTATGCGACCGAATACTTCTACGAATGGGGTCCGTCGGTGAACTACGGGCACGTCACCCCAGCCTCGCCCGGAACCCTGCCCGCCGGCAGCGGCAAAACCGACATTCCCGGTGCGCCGATCTCCGGCTTGCAGCGCGGCCTCACTTACCACTACCGGATCGTCGCCACCAACACGACCGGCACCACGATCACCGACGACGCGACCTTCCGCACCGCCGACGCTCCCCAGGTCGGCAACCTCAACTCGCGCAACCTGCAGGCCACCTCGGCCGAAGTGGTGGGCGAAGTGAATCCGCGCCAGGGCGAAACGACCTGGTACTTCGAATGGGGCCCGACCGCCACCTACGGCAACAAAACGCCGGTCCCGTCCGGGAACGCCGGATCGGGTGATTCGGCGGTCTCCGTCTCGACCCTGCTCACCGGGCTCACCCAGGGCGCCACGTACCACTTCCGTCTGGTCGCCACCAACCAGTACGGGACCAGCGCCACCTCGGATCAGACCTTCGGCTTCTACCCGCCCAACTGCCCGAACGCGCAGCTGCGGCAGGAAACGCGGTCGAACGCCCTGCCCGACTGCCGCGCCTACGAGCTGGTCACGCCGAGCTTCGCCCAGGGGGCGGTGATCTTCCCGCTCAACGGCCCGACCTCCCCCGTGGCGACGAGCCCCTCGAAGATCGCCTACAGCGCCTCCTTCGGAGCTTTCCCGCCGGAAGCCGGCGATCCGCAGAACCTGATGGCAGACCTCTACGTCTCAACCCGGACCGACAGCGGCTGGTACCAGAAGTTCATCGGCCTGCCGGTCACCGAGAGCCCGCTGATGGGCATGCCTCCCCGGAGCCAGACGGAAAATTACCTCGAGGGCGGCCACGTCGGCCCCTCGACGCTGCAGCGAGGCGTCCAGTCCGATCCGACGATGAGCAGGATCGCCGACTACAGCCTCGGCCTCCCGTTCTTCGTCCAGGAACGCCCGGAATTCGTCTCCAACGCACCCTACGTCTGGAACACGAGCACCGGCGCGCAGCTGGAACGGTGGCCGACCAACCTGACCGCGGACAAGGAACACTTCGCCGGGATTCCGGAAGTGTCCGGCGACTTCAGCCACTTCGTCTTCCAGTCGAACCTCGCCTTCGCGCCGGAAGGAAAATCCTTCCCCCGCGAAATCGAATGCTGCTTCCCGTCGGTACAGGCGCCCTCGGCACCGATCTACGACAACGACCTGAAAACGGGCACCGTGAAGCTCGCCTCGGTCAAGAGCAACGGCACCTATTTCGAAGGCTTCGTCTACAACATCTCCGAAGACGGCTCCCGCATCGTGATGGCGGAAGAACGGTCCTCGCCGATCGCGGTCTTCTGGCCGCCGAACGTCAACTCCCTCAAAGACGTCAAAGGACCCTTCTACATCAGGGTCGACGGCGAACGGACCTACGAAATCGGGGCCGGCGACGAACTGACCTATTACGGCAGCACCGCCGACGGGAAGACCGCCTACTTCGGCTCGGCCGCCCAGCTTTCGCCGGAAGACCACGACAACAGCAGCGATCTCTACGCCTGGCACGACAGCGAACCGAACTCGCTGCAGCTGCTCTCGCTCGGCACCTCCGGCGAAGCCGGCAACAGCGACGAATGCAAAGTCCCCTGGAACGGCGGCGGCTGCAACGTCGAACTCCTGGACTTCACCCAGTACTCGGGGCCGATCTCGGGT
Source organism: Solirubrobacterales bacterium (assembly GCA_035572835.1). GTDB lineage: Bacteria > Actinomycetota > Thermoleophilia > Solirubrobacterales > 70-9 > VAYN01. Next base: position 48,320 of record DATNAG010000018.1, on the reverse strand, counting down.
CAGGGGGGCAACGGCAAAAGCGACAGCCCGATCGCCTCGCGGAGCGGCGACGTCTACTTCATCTCGCCCGAGGCGCTGATCGAAGGGAAGGGGTCCCCCGGCAAAGCGAACCTCTACCTGTACCGCAAAGGGACCCTGCGCTTCGTCACCGCGCTCGATCCGGGCCAGGCGTGCAGCACGATGGAACTCACCGGCACCTGGTGTGCCGCCGGGCCGCTCGCGCGGATGCAGGTCACCCCGGACGGCTCTCACATGGCGTTCGTCACGACCTCCCGGGTCACCGGTTACAACAACGCCGGGCACGCGGAGATGTATGCCTACCTGCCGGAAAGCGGCCAGATCGTCTGCGCCTCCTGCCGTCCCGACGGACAGTCGCCGACCGGCGAAGTGCTGGGGTCCCAGAACGGCCTCTTCCAAACCTACGACGGGCGCGTGTTCTTCAGCACCTCCGATGCATTGGTGCCTCGCGACACGAACGAATCCGAAGACGAGTACGAGTACACCGAAGGGCGTCCGCAGCTGATCTCCTCCGGCATCGGGACCTCGATCAAGGGATTCGACGGCTTCCAGGGCACCCAGACCGTGCCCGGCTTCGTCAGCGTCAGCGGCAACGGCACCGACGCCTACTTCGCGGGCACCGAGACGCTGGTGACCCAGGACCACAACGGGGCTTCGATCAAGATCTACGACGCCCGCACGGGCGGTGGCTTCCCGGCGGAAACGACGCCGGAAGAGTGTGAAGCCGCCGACGAGTGCCACGGGCCCGGCATCGAATCGCCTGCCCTGCCGCCGGACCGCACCAGCTCATACCTCGGCAACGGCAACGTCAAGAAGAAGGCTCACAAGAAGCACCACCACAAGAAGCACCACAAGAAGGGGCAGAAGAGCGCCAAGAAGGGCAAGGCGAAGCGTCAGAACCAGGGAGGGAACCGTGGCTGAGTCACCCCGAGCTCCGCGCCGCTCCTTCCTGCCGCTCACGGTCGTCCTGGCTACGGTGCTGCTCGCCTGGCTTCTGGCCGCGCGCTCGGCGGAGGCGGTGAGCATCCCGCCGACGACGCCGCCCTACGGCGCCCCGATCGAAAAATTCAGGGTGTTCCCGTCGACCACCCAGGCGGGCGCGCATCCCGATACGACGATCGAATTCGAAGTCGGCACCCGGTACAGCAAATACCCGGTGGAAGAGCCGAGCTCCGCCAACACGTCCAAAAACATCATCGTGAAGATGCCGCAGGGCTTCATCGCCAACCCGCACGCGGTGGCCGAATGCTCGGCCGCCCAGTTCGCGCTGAACGAATGCCCGGCGGATGCTCAGGTGGGCCTGGTCCACGCCGTCGTCACCCTGGCCGGCGGCTACACCGGCGAAATCGAGATGCCTCTCTACAACCTGGCGCCGCAGCCTGGACAGGCAGGCCTCCTGGGCTTCAAGGGAGTCATCTTCGGCTACCCCGTCTACACCGTCATCCACCCTCGCACGGAGGGCGATTACGGCCTGACCGCGGAAGTTCCATCGATCTCCAACACCTTCGGGATCCACTACTTCAGACAGGAACTCTGGGGGGTCCCGGCCTCGCCGATCCACGATGCCCAACGCTACAAAAAAGGCGGCGCGCTCCCGGAAGCCGGCCCCGAAATCTCGAACCTTCCCGAACGGCCGTTCCTCTCCAACCCGACCACCTGCCTCCCGGACCCGCTCACCGGACAACCGTTCAGCGAACTGATCACCCAGGCCTACGACCACGTCGAATACAAAGAAAGGATCTCGTGGCCGGTGGCGACCGGCTGCGACCAGCTGAACTTCAACCCCTCGCAGGCGGCGAAACCGTCGACCGAAGCGGCGGACTCCGCCAGTGGTCTCGACACGCTGCTCCACGTGCCGCAGAACGAAAGCCCGACGACGCCCTCGGATTCCGAGATCAAAGCCGTCATCACCACGCTGCCGGCCGGCTTCTCGATCAACTCGTCGTCCGCGGACGGGAAGGTGTCCTGCACCTTCGCCCAGTCGCGGTACGGCACCTCCGAAGAAGGCCAGTGCCCGGAACAGAGCAAGATCGGCACGGTCACGCTCGACAGCCTGGCGCTGCCCGCGCCGATCCACGGTGGCATCTATATCGGCGAGCCGGTGCCCGGCAACCGCTATCGACTGTTCCTCACCGCCGACGGCTACGGAACCCACGTGAAGTTGAAGGCCGACGTGCATCCCGATCCGTTGACGGGCCGGCTGACCACGGTCTTCAAGGACCTCCCGCAGTCGCCGTACGACGAGTTCGACCTGCACTTCTACGGTTCCGAACGCGGGCTGCTCGCGACGCCGACGAAATGCGGCACCTACGCCGTGGAAACTGAATTCGAACCTTGGGCGACCGGCCTGGGGAACCAGATCTCGACCCAGTTCTTCTCGATCACGAGCGGTCCCGGCGGCAGCCCCTGCCCAGGGGCCACCCGTTCCTTCGCGCCCGTCTTCCGGGCGGTCGGCGCCGGTAGCGGCAGCGGCGCCCACTCACCGTTCTCGATCTACGTCGCCCGCAACGACGGCGAACAGACGCTGAGCACGATCGGGGTGAAGACGCCACCCGGGTTCAGCGCCACGCTGAAGGGGATCCCCTACTGCTCCGAGGCGACGATCCGCGAGATCGAAAACGAAAGCTGGACCGGGAACAACGAGCTCGCGACGCCGAAATGCCCGGCGGCGAGCCAGGTCGGTGTCTCCTGGGCCGCCGCGGGGGCGGGCTCGAAGCCCTTCAACTCGGCCGGCAGGGTGTACCTCTCCGGTCCATATAAGGGCGCGCCGCTGAGCTTCACGGTGGTCACCCCGGCGGTCGCCGGACCTTACGACCTCGGCAACGTCGTCAACCGGGTGGCGATCAAGGTCGATCCGGTCACCGCCCAGGTGACCGCGACCTCCGATCCGCTGCCGCAGATCCTCGCCGGCATCCCGCTGCGGGTGCGCTCGGTGCTGATCAACCTGAACCGGGACAACTTCACCCTCAATCCGACCAACTGCAACCCGTTCCAGGTGAACGGAGCGCTGGGCGGCAGCGAAGGGGGCTCGACCACCCCGTCGGGCCTCTTCCAAGTGGCCAACTGTGACGGCCTCGGGTTCGAACCGAAGCTGAAGACGGTGCTCAAGGGCGGGACCAAGCGCACCGCGCACCCGGCGCTGACCGCGACCTTGACCCAGGACCCGAGCGGCGAGTCGAACATCTCCCGCGCCGTGGTCACGCTGCCGAAATCGGAGTTCCTTGACCAGTCGCACATCGGCACGGTCTGCACCCGCGTCCAGTTCGCCGCCAAGCAGTGCCCGGCGGCCTCGATCTACGGGCACGCGACGGCGACCACGCCGCTGCTCGACCAGCCGCTCTCCGGCCCGGTCTACCTGCGCTCGAGCAACCACACCCTGCCCGACCTGGTGGCGGCGCTCAGGGGCCCGGCCTCGCAGCCGATCGAGATTGACCTCGCCGGCCGGATCGACTCCAAGGGCGGCGGCATCCGCGCGAGCTTCGAATCGATCCCCGACCAGCCGGTGAGCAAGTTCGTCCTCTCGATGAAAGGCGGCAAGAAGGGGCTCCTGCAGAACTCGACCAACATCTGCAAGGGCACTCACATCACCAAGGTGAGGATGGTCGGCCAGAACGGTGCCGTGATCAATCCGAACACGCCACTCGAAGCCAAGTGCGGCGGCTCGGCGCGTACGAAGCGCGCCAAGCGGGCCGGCGGAAAGAGCGGAGGTAGGTGATGCGTCGGGTGATGCTCTTGGCCGTGATCGCGCTCATGGCTCTCGTCGCCAACGTCGCCTCGGCGAGCGCGGCGTCGACCGATCCGTTCCAGTGGAAATCTTCAACCGACGGTATCGGTGAACCCTTCAACGGGGTCACCCGGGCAGTCGACAACCACGCCTCCGGCAATGTCCTGATCCTCGAAAACAGCTTTTTCGTTCCCGCCACGATCTACCAGCTGGGGCCCGACGGTGAACCGGTCGATTTCCCCGCCACCGGCACGAACCGCATCACGGTGTCGTTCAATCCCGACCGGATCTACATCGACAACAGCGGCGGGGCCCGTCAGGGCTACATCTACGTGACCTCGTTCCACGGCGACGGACAGGAAACCTTCGAAGCGTTCAAACCGAACGGCGAAGGGCTGGGACAAAAACACCCGTGGGCGGAAGAAGTGGTGGAAGGCTTCGTCCGGGGCGGCGCCGTCGACCCGGAAGGCAACTTCTGGGTCTTCTACTCCGGCTGGGAAGGCACCGAATTCATCGCTCAGCGCCTGACCCCTGAAAATGTGAAGGTCGGATCGCCGATCGAACTGCCGCAATCGCCGACCGCCGGGGTCGACCCCGATGTCTTCGACGAAGCCGGCAACTGGTACGCGCCCGGCGCAGACAAAAACTACGAAAAGTTCAAATCGCCGGCCGAAAATTTCGACCGCATCGGTGACACCGGGCTGCCGTGGCAGGCCGTCGAAGGCTTCCTCAGCGTGATCGGTCAGCCTGTCTTCGATCCGAGCAACGACGACCTGTACGTGCGCCAGTGGGAAAAGATCAAAGGCATCCACACGACGGGCACCCTCCCGGCCGCTCCCTTCGAACTCCTGCAGCTGCCGATCTCCCATGACGACGGCGGCTACACCTTCTCCGCCGACGGCCAGACCCTCTACGTGAGCGAACCTGGAAAGCGGCAAGTCAGCGTCTTCCATCGCGAGCCGGCGAGCGCGCCCTATGGCCTGAAGCCGATCGCGGTCGATCTCATCCGCTCCTACAAGGCGGAATTCCACACCGGCCTGATCGAGGGTGGCGCGCCGACGACCTACCACTTCGAATACGGGACCACCCCCGCCTACGGCCAGAGCACGCCTGACGTGGCGGCGCCGTTCACCTTCTTCCCGCTCACCCTGAGCGAAGAACTCGTGGGCCTGCAGCCGAACACCACCTACCACGTGCGGCTGGTGGCGGAAAACGCGGTGGACACCACCTACGGAGCGGACCGTGTCTTCAAGACCTACGCGGTCCCCGGCGCCGCAATCGAAGCCTCCTGCCCCAACTCGCTCGCCCGCAAGCAGACCGCCGCCCTGCGCCTGCCGAACTGCCGCGCCTACGAGCTGGTGAGCGCAAAGGACACCGCGGGCTATGAAGTCGAGTCCTACCTTGCCCCCGGTCAGAACTCGTTCGGGGGTTACCCGGACGCGGTCGACCGCGTCCTCTACTCGACCCATTCGGGCGCGATCCCGGGCCCTTGGAACGCGACCAACAACGGGATCGATCCCTACATCGCCACGCGCGGGCCGGAAGGATGGACGACCACCTACGCCGGGCTGCCCGCGAACCTGAACGCGCAGACGCCGTCTTTCGCCTCCTCGCTCGGCGAAGCGGATCCGTCGCTGGGCTCGCTCGCCTTCGCCGGGCCGAAACTGTGCGCCCCCTGCTTCGCCGGCGCGACGCCCGAAACGGGCATCCCCGTCCGCCTCGCGAACGGATCGCTGGTGCAGGGCATGGCCGGTTCGCTGAACCCGCCCGGCGCCGTCTCCGCCCGGCCGGAAGGAAAGGTCGCCAAGTGGTTCTCCGGCGACGGCCGCTACCTGATCTTCGCCTCCAAATACGCCTTCGAGGCGGACGCCAACAGCAACGGCACCGACCTGACCGTCTACGAGCGCGATCTCGCCACCGGAACGACCCGGATCGTCTCCACCGACGCCGGCGGCTCGACCCTGACGGGGGCCGGGATCTCCGAGCTCGCCGTCTCCCATGACGGCTCACGGGTCCTGATCGGCAAACGCGTCGCGGTGGACTCGGCCGGCAACGAATACGTCCATCCCTACCTCTACATCGCGGGCCGCCAGGGCAGTGTCGACCTCGACCCGGGAACGAGCGCGGGCGTCCTCTTCGCGGGCATGAGCGAAGACGGCTCGAAGGCTTACTTCACGACCACCGACAAACTGCTTCCCGCAGACGAAGACCCCTCCGCCGACCTGTACGAGGCCACGGCCGATCCCTCCGGCCAGCCCACCATCAGCCTCCTCAGTGGCGGCGGCGCGGCCAGCTGCGACCCCGTCGCCAACGCGGCGCGGACGCGCTGGAACAGCGTCGGCGCCGCCGCCAACTGTGACCCTGTCGCGGTCGGCGGCGGCGGTGGCGTCTCCGCTTCCGGCAACACGATCTACTTCCTCAGCCCGGAGCAGTTCGGCGGGCAGGGGACGGCGAACGAGCCGAACCTCTACCGGGTCGAAGACGCCGGTGCCCCGGTGCTCGTCGCCACCCTCGAACCGGACAACCCACTGGTCATCGACTCGGTCAGCGCCGCCGCCACCCGCCGTACGGGTGACTTCCAGACCACGCCGAGCGGCAACTACGCCGCCTTCCTGAGCGCCGAACCGCTCACCGGCGTCCACACCTTCGACCACCTGCAGGTCTTCCGCTACGGCGCCGGCGCCGGCCTGGTCTGCGCCTCCTGCGATTACACCGGGACCAGCGACGAAAGCCTTGCCTTCGACGCGGCGCTGGCGCCGAACGGCCTCAGCATCCTGCCGGACGGCCGGGTCTTCTTCACCACCCTCCAGGAACTGGTCCTGAACGACGCCAACCGCCGCACCGACGTCTACCAGTACAGCGACACGGGCCGGGAGGAATTGATCTCGGCCGGAAGCGGGCCCTTCAACTCGGGACTCCTCACCGTGTCCGCCGGCGGCGTCGACGTCTTCTTCTTCACCCACGAAGCCCTCGCACCCGAAGAAGACGAAAGCGGCTCGCTGATGAAGATCTACGACGCCCGCGAAGGCGGCGGCTTCTTCAAGCTGCCACCGGAGATCCCCTGCAAGGCCTCCGACGAGTGCCATGGGCCCGGCACGGTGGCGCCGGGACCACCCGTCATCCAGAGCTCCGGCAAATCGACCCCCGGCAACTTCGTCGTCTGCAAGAAGAACCAGGCCAAGCGCCACGGCAAATGCGTGAAGAAGCACAGGACGAAGGCCCACAAGGGCGGCAAGCAGCAGGGGGGAAAGAAGAATGCGTAAGGCCATCCTCGTACCGCTGCTCGCCGTCTTCGTGCTCGCTCTCGGCGCCGGCCCGGCGCGGGCCGCCCTGACGATCGAAGAATTCAACACCACCGCCTCGGAAACCCGGGCGGGTGGGCATCCGGATCTCTTCACCCACTTCAAACTGAACCGCGGCCTCAACAACGAAGTGGCGAAGAACATCGCCTTCGAGGCACCGCCCGGGCTCTTCGGCAACCCGCGGGTGCTGACCGAATGCAGCGACCTCGACTTCGCCCAGCAGCAGTGCCCGCCGAACTCGCAGGCGGGCCTGATCACCATCCGCGCCGAATACGAAGGCAATCCGAACTACCTGCTCGGTACCGCGCCGATCTACACGGTGGTGCCGGGCCCTGAAGAAGCCGCCCGCTTCTCCTTCTACGTGCCGGTCCTGGACATCCCGATCGCGCTGCCGGTGAACGTCCGCTCGGCTACCGACTACGGCCTGCGGTTCACCGTCTCCGGGATCACCCAGGCGGTGCCGTTGAGCGAAGCCGACATCACCTTCTGGGGCTTCCCTGCCAGCCCGCTGCACGAAATGGAACGTTTCCCGAAGGGGACCCCCGGAAATCCGGCGGGCTGTGCCGAACTCGCCGACACGAGTTGCCTCACCATCCCGACCCGGGCGAGCGTGCCGGAGCTCCCGTTCACCGGCAACGCCTCGATCTGCGCCGGCCCGCAGCCGACGGCACTCGAAGTCGAGACGTACCAGCGGCCCGGTCAGCAGGTGACGGCCTCCTCGACCTATCCGCCGATTCACGAATGCGAACGGCAGACGTTCGTGCCGGTCGCCCAGGCCAACCTGACCTCCAGCGAGGCCGACTCGGCCTCCGGACTCGACCTCGAGTTCACGATCCCGCAGGCGCAGACCCACGCCGCGTCGCCGGCGTCGCTGAAGGGGGCGGAACTTATCTTCCCCGAAGGTCTGACCATCAACCCCGACGCCGCCGACGGGCAGCGGTCCTGCTCCGACGCGCAGGCGGGGTTCGGCAGGGAAATCGTCCAAGGCTGCCCCGACAACGCCAAGGTCGGGACCGTGGTGTTGAGCTCCGAATCGCTGACCGGGCCGTTGTTCGGCTCGATCTACCTCGGCGAACCACTGCCCGGCGAACAGTACCGGCTGTTCCTGCTCGCGGACGGCTACGGACTGCACGTCAAGCTGGTCGGCAAGCTGATCCCCGATCCGCGTACCGGCCACCTGCGAACCCAGTTCTTCGGCCTGCCCCAGCTGCCGCTGGAAAGGTTCCAGATGCACATCTTCGCCTCCGACCGCGGCGTGTTCGCGACGCCGACCCACTGTGCGGTCTACGCGGTGGCGACCCACCTTTATCCGTGGAACACGGCCCTGGCGGATCAGAACTCGAAATTCGGGATCAGCGTCCAGTCTGGTCCGGGCGGCGCCGCCTGCCCGGCGACCGTGCGCCCGTTCGGGCCGAAGCTCGAGGCCGGGACCAGCAACTCGCGCGCCGGATCCTTCTCCAGTTTCACCCTGAAGCTAGATCGCGAAGACGGCAACCAGTACCTCGGCGAACTCGGCTTCGTGATGCCGCCCGGCCTGACCGGATCGCTGCGTGGGATCGCCTACTGCCCGGAGGCCGCGATCGCCGCCGCCGCGGCGCGCGCGGGCCGGGTCGAGCAGCTTTTCCCGAGTTGCCCGGCGGCCTCGGAGATCGGCAGTGCCAACGTCGCCGCCGGCCCCGGCAGCCATCCCTTCCATGCGGTCGGGCGGATGTTCCTCGCCGGTCCTTATAAGGGGGCGCCGCTGTCGATGGTCGCGATCACGCCGGCGCTCGCGGGTCCCTACGACTACGGCGTCGTCGTGGTCCGGGTGGCGCTGCGGATCGATTCGCTCGACGCCCACGTGACCGCGAACTCGGACCCGGTGCCCTCGATCATCGGCGGGATCCCGCTGCGCCTGCGCTCGATCCAGGTCAACCTCGAACGACCGAACTTCATCCTCAACCCGACCAACTGCGAACCGATGGGGGTCGCCTCGCACGGGACCGGCGACCAGGGGACGGTCGCCGCCTTCAGCTCCTTCTTCCAGGCCGTCAACTGCGCGACGCTGGCGTTCAAGCCGAAGATGACGGTGACCCAGAAGGGCGGCACCGGTCGCGCCCAGGACCCGCAGCTCGAATTCCACCTGAAGACGCGTCCTGGCGACGCCAACGTCAAATCGGTGGCGGTGACGCTGTCGAAAGCGTGGGCGATCGACCAGCGCCACCTCGGCAACCTCTGCTCCGAGGCCGAGCTCGTGTCGAAAAAGTGCGCCGGCCGGCAGGCGATCGGCAAGGTGAGCGTGAAGACGCCGCTGCTCGACGCGCCTTTGTCAGGGCCGGCCTACGCCGTCTCCGGCAAAGGCGGCCTGCCGCGACTCGCCTTCATCCTCGACGGGCAGGTGTCGCTGGTCCCGAGGGCAAAATCCTCTTCGATCGATGGCGCGTTGAAAACCGTCGTGCCGACCGTGCCCGACGCCCCGATCGGTGACTTTCGCCTGACTGTCTTCGGCGGCAAGAAGGGCTACCTGATCAACACCCGGAGCCTCTGCGCCCACAAGGTCGTCTCGACGATCGAATACGTCGCGCAGAGCGGCAAGAAACTGACCCAGAACATCAAGGCGCAGGCCGCCTGCAAGAAGCGAGGGAGCAAATGAAGATCCGGTTCGGTCGTCCTTCCCCGGCGATGGTGGTCGCCGTCGTCGCGTTGGTCGCGGCGCTCAGCGGGAGCGCCTACGCGGCGTTGGGCAAGAACAGCGTCGGCACGCGGCAGTTGAAGGCGCAGGCGGTGACCGTCGGGAAGATCGCCAACAACGCGGTCACCTCGGCGAAGGTGGCCAAGAACTCGCTCACCGGCTCCGACATCAACCTGTCGGCGCTCGGCACGGTGCCGAGCGCGACCACCGCCGCCAGCGCCGGCAACGCCAACACCGTCGGCGGCCATGCGGCCTCCTGCCCAGGCGGGACGACGCTGATCCGCGGGATCTGCTTCGACGCCGCCGCCAAAGGCCCGGCGCCGTCGCTGGCCGCCGCCGAGGACGCCTGCGCCGCGGCCGGCGGGACGCTGCCGTCGCCGATGCTGCTCTACTCGACCCGCACCGTGCTGAACCTCGGCACCGGAGCGGGCACCGACCGGATGTTCACGGACAGCTACTACTCCGCCCAGGGGACCGGGTCGAACTACACGACGATCGTGCTCGACGGCACCGGCAGGCTGTTCGAACAGAGCGTCGACGCGGAAGCGAAGTACTACTGCGTGTACCAGCTGGTGCGTTAGAGGATGCGGATGACAGTACGTATCGCACTGGCGGCGCTTGCCTGCGTCGGAATCATGGTGTGCGCCCTGGCGGTGGCGGGGGCGAGTGCCGAGGTGGTGCGCGAAGGGACGCTACAGGTGTCGTTCAACGGCGGCATCTCACCGCAGAAGCTGCCACGTGACGAATTGGCCCCGGTGACGGTGTTGATGAGCGGCAAGATCACGACGACCGATCGCTCGGTGCCGCCGAAGCTCGAAACGATCGTCCTGGCGATCAACAAGGAGGGTGTGCTCGACGACAAGGGCTTGCCCACGTGTTCGATCGCGAAGCTGAACTCACTCGGCTCCGCCCAGGCGAAGAAGGCTTGCGCCGGAGCGCTGATCGGGCACGGCAACGTCACCTCGCGGGTGTCGCTGCCGAGCCAGGGGGCGTTCGCCTCGACCGGTGAACTGCTCGCCTTCAACGGCAGGCTGCACGGGAAGCCCGCGGTGCTGGCGCAGGTCGCCAGCAAGGCGCCGCTGCCGCTCACCTACGTGATCGCCTTCGAAGTGAAAAAGAGCGGCGGCAACTTCGGCACGACGCTGATCGGAACGCTGCCGCCGATCGCCTCCGAATACGGCTACATCTCGGCCTTCTCGTTGGCACTTTCCCGCATTTACACGTTCAAGGGCGAAAAGCACAGCTACGCGTCGGCGTCCTGTCCGGCGCCGGAAGGGTTTCCGGGCGCCAGCTTCCCGTTCGCCAAAGCCGAATACAAATTCGCAGAAGGGATCTCGATGCGCTCGTCGTTGGTGCGTGAATGCAAGGTGAAGAAGTGAGGCGGCTGGGGATGCGCCGGCTCGGGTTGGTGACGATCGCCGCGCTCTTGCTGCTCGGCGCCGCCGTCGCGGTCGCCGCCCAGACGGAACCGGAAAGCTTCAAAGTCGGCAACCTGAACGTCGAAATCGAAGGCGGGATCACGCCGACGAAGCTGCCGAAGAAGGAAAAAGCGCCAATCACGTTGCAGGTCGGCGGCTCGATCAAATCCGACGACGGCTCGCACCCGGCGGCGCTGAAATCGCTGAAGCTGGAATTCGACAAAAACGGGGAACTGAACACCAAGGGGCTGCCGACCTGCACGGTGGGTAAGCTGATCAGCACGCTGACCGCGCAGGCGAAGCAGCTCTGTGGCAAGGCGCTGGTCGGGACCGGCACGGTGACTGCCGAGATCGCCTTCCCCGAACAGGCGCCGTTCAGCGCCAGCGGCCCGCTGCTGATCTTCAACGGGGCGCCGAAGGGTGGCAAACAGGTGCTGATCTTCCACGTCCACGCCAACGTCCCGGCACCGACCACCTTCGTCACCACCGCGGTGATCTCGAAACAGGGCGGCCGCTTCGGCACCAAAGCCGAAATCGCGATCCCGACCATCACCAGCGGCCAGGGGTCGCTGACCGGGTTCAAGGCGAAGCTGGGCAAATCCTGGACCTACAAGGGGCAGAAGCAGAGCTTGCTGCTCGCCCAGTGCCCGACCGGCTCGCTCCACGCACGCGGCGAATTCCTCTTCGCCGACGGCACCAAAGGCAGCGGGGAAGTCGTCAGACCGTGCACGCCGGCCGGATGAGCCGGCGGCACCAAAGGAGGGGACACGATGAAGATGAAGTTGATGCGACGCGGGCCGGTGGGGCTCGGCGCCGCGCTGATGCTGGCGTTGATCCTGGCGGCGACCGCGTTCGCCGCCGAAGTCAGCCGTGACGAATACAAGGAATCGGTCGAACCGATCTGCCAGGCGAACACGAAGGCGAACGAAAAGATCCTCGCCGGCGTGCGCAAGGAAGTGAAAACGGGCAAGTTGAAGACGGCGGCGGCGAAGTTCACCAAGGCATCCGGCGAACTGAAGCGGACGCTGAAAGAACTGGAAGCCGTGCCGCGGCCGGCCGCCGACGAAGCGCGGCTCGGTAAATGGTTCGCGCTGGTGAAGGTCGAGGCCGAACTATTCGGTGAAGCGGGCAAGAAGCTGAAGGCCGGCGACAAGGCGGGTGCTGAGCACATCGTCACCAAACTGACCCAGAATGCCAACAAAGCCAACCTGGAAGTGCTGCCGTTCGGGTTCCGCTACTGCCGTCTAGAACCGGCGAAGTTCACCTGAGGGGCCGTGGGGGAGAACACGCCGCACGAAATCGTCGACGGCTTCGGCGCCGCCCTGCGCGCCGGAGACGTCGGCTCGGCGACGGCGTTGTTCTCCCGCCACGCTTGTTTCGTCACGCCTGACGCGACGGTGATCGAAGGCCGCCGCCAGATCGGCGGCTTTCTGCGTCAGTTCTGCGACATCGCCGGCGAACTCACCTTCGAACAGCGGACGATGGTGACCGCCGGCGATGTCGCGATCGGCTCCGAGAACTGGACCGTGCAGTTCGCCGGCGACGGCGGCTCCGTGCGTCGCACCACCCGCTCGACCATCGTCCTCAACCGGATCGAAGGCTTCTGGCGGATCGCCGTCGTCGACCCCTGGCGCGACTGAGCCCGGCGCTGTTCGGCACTCAGTAGCCGCCGTAGCCGCCGCTTTCGCCTTCTTCGCCGGCCGCCGCGCCCGATGCTTTGCCTTCGACCGCCGAACCGGCTTCGTCGAGAGCGAACCAGATGCCTTCGAATTCCTGGCCGTTGGCTTCGCCGGGCGCCTGGTCGCCGGTGAAGGTGTAGACCGGGTGCCCTCCGTAGGTCACCTGCATCGTCCCGTCTTTGCGCTTGGTCGTGCCGAGCTCGGAGGACGACGCGCCTTCGCCGGCGGTCGGTTTGCCTTCGGCCACCACCGGCGGCCAAACCGCTTCGCATTCGCCGTAACAGGTGGATTCGGTGCCGCCTTCGTCAGGCGTGTAGAGGTAGACGGTCATGCCTTCGGAGTCGACCATGACCGAGCCGAGACCTTCGATTTCGGCGCGGGAGATCGTGCCGCCGCCGGAGCCGCCTCCGCTGCTCGTCGCGGGCGCGCTTTCGGAGCCGCCCGCTTCCGAAGTCGAGCTGCTGGAGCCGCCACCGCAGCCCGCGATCACCAGAGCGGCGGCCACCGCCAAAAGCGCCCCGATAGATATGGACCTCTTGCTCATGCCGTTACCTCCCTTCGAAGTTACGTGCGGAATACGCACGCGGCGGGCGGAGGGTTCAGGCGGGGGAGACGATCTCGATCTGGCTCGAGAGCTCCTCGCCGCGCAGGGCGTGGATCGCGAACCCCGGCGCGCCACCGTAGAGCTCGATCGTTTCAGCACCATAGTCGGGACGCGCCTGCAGGTAAGTGCTCGGCGCGGCGAGGACCGGGCGGCCGGCGAGCCCGGCGACGGCGACCCGGTGGAGGTGACCGGCGACGATCGCCTTGACCTGGGGGTGGCGGGCGATGACCGTGGCCAGCGCCTGGCGCTCCGACACCGGCAGGTTGACCCCGTCCCAGTCGGCCATCGCCGTGGTCAGTGGCGGGTGGTGCATGGCGACGATCGCGGGCTTCGTCGAGGTGGCCAGCTCGGTCTCGAGCCGCTCCAGCTGCCCGGGTTCGAAGCCGCCACGATCCTCGCCGGGGATGGTCGAATCGACAACGACGAGGCGCAGCGGGCCGAGGTCGGCGGCGTAGTCGAGCGGCGCGCCGCCCTCGCCGGGGAGGGCGAGGACCTCCCGCATCGTGGCGCGGTCGTCGTGATTTCCGGGCAGGACGTGGATCGGGACCTCCAGCTTGCCGATCATTTTTGCCGCCAGGCGGTACTCCTTCGGCTTGGCGTGCTCGGCGAGGTCGCCGGAGACGAGGATCGCGTCAGGAGGGTCCGGCAGTCGCCTGAGCGCCTTGACCACCGCCCGCAGACATCCCTCGGGGTCGACGCCGTGCGCCGCGCGCTCGCCGATGTGGGGGTCGCTGATCTGGGCGAGGAGGAAGGGGCGGGTCAAGCCGCCGACCCTAGCGGCGCCACCGGTAGCGTTCGGCGCCGACCGTGATCGATCCCTTCGTCGACATCGAGTGGGTCCGCGAGCACCGGGACGAGGTCGTGCTCGCCGACTGTCGCTGGTACGCCGACGAGCGGTCCGGCCGCGAGGCCTACCTCGCCGGCCACATCCCCGGCGCGGTCTTCGTCGACCTCGAGACCGCGCTCAGCCGCCATCAGGACGCGGCGCTCGGCGGCCGCCACCCGCTCGCCGAGCCCGCCGACTTCGCCGCCGCGATGGGCGCGCTCGGGATCGGCGATGACGACACCGTGATCGCCTACGACGACGCCGGCGGGGTGATCGCCGCCCGCCTCGTCTGGATGCTGCGGGCGACCGGCCACGAAGCGGCGCTGCTCGACGGCGGCCTCGCCGCCTGGGACGGCGAGCTCGACCCCGGCCCGCCCGCCGCGGTCGACCTGACGCCCGGTCGCCCAGGCGCGGTCGACTTAACGTCCGGTTACCGGGCCAAAGGACGACCGCACGGTGGCCGGCGGGCCGAAGGACGACCGCGCGGGGGCCGGCGGGCCGAGGGACGACCGCGCGGGGGTGAGCTGACCGCGACCTTCACCGCGCGGCCCTGGCCCGCCGAGTTGCTCGCGAGCATCGATGAGACCGCGGCCGCGGCGGCGGGCGGTGGCACCGTGATCGACGCCCGCCCGGGGGAGCGCTTCGCCGGCGCTCCCGACCACCTCGACCCGCGCCCCGGCCACATCCCTGGCTCGCGCAGCGTCCCCTGCCGCGAGAACGTCGACGCCGATGGCCGCCTGCTCCCGGCGGCCGACCTGCGCGCTCGCTTCGCCGTCGATGACGCCACCGAGGTCATCTCCTCCTGCGGCTCCGGCGTCACCGCCTGCCACAACCTGCTGGCGATGGAGCAGGCCGGACTGGGCCGCGGGCGCCTGTTCCCGGGCTCTTGGTCGCAATGGAGTCGTGACCCCGGTCGGCCTGTACAGATCGGTGTGGGCTGACCCAGCCGAGCGGGTAAGTTCTGAGTACGGACCCAACTTCAGTTGCGAGGGAGTCAGATGAGCGATTACGCCGTAGTCAATCCCGCCACCGGGGAGACGATCAAGGAGTACCCGACGATCACCGACGACGAGCTGCGCGATGCGATCGGCCGGGCCGACGCCGCCTACAAATCGTGGTCGCACTCCTCCACCGTCGCCGAGCGCGCGGCGCTGATCCGCAAGGTCGGTGACCTGCACAAGGAGCGCAGCAAAGAGCTCGGCGCGATCATCGCCCGTGAGATGGGCAAGCCGATCGCCGAGGGGGTCGGCGAGGCCGATTTCGCCGGCGACATCTACCACTTCTACGCCGACAACGCCGAGGACCTGATGGCCGACGAACCGATCAAGTTGCTCGGTGGCGACGGCACCGCGGTCGTCCGCCGCAGCACCTACGGGACGCTGCTCGGGATCATGCCCTGGAACTACCCCTACTACCAGGTGGCCCGCTTCGCCGGACCGAACCTGATCATCGGCAACCCGATCCTCTTGAAGCACGCGCCGCAGTGCCCGGAATCGGCCGAGGCGATGCAGCAGATCTTCGACGAGGCCGGGTTCCCCGAGGGCGCCTACCAGAACATCTACGCGACCAACGAGCAGATCGAGTGGGTGATCGCCGACCCGCGCGTGCACGGGGTGTCGGTGACCGGCTCCGAGCGGGCCGGTGCGGCGGTCGCCGAGATCGCCGGCCGCAACCTGAAGAAGGTCGTGCTCGAGCTGGGCGGGTCGGACCCGTTCATCGTGCTCGGCACCGACGACGTCGGCGCGGTCGCCCAGCAGGCCGCCGAAGCGCGCTTCGAGAACGCCGGCCAGGCCTGCAACGCGGCGAAGCGCTTCATCGTCAAGGACGAGTACTACGACGAATTCGTCGCCAAGCTGAAAGACCAGGTCGCGGGCATCAAGGCGGGCGATCCGAGCAGCGAGGACACGACGCTCGGACCGCTCTCCTCGAAGACCGCCGCCGACCGCCTCGAGGACCAGATCAAGCGGGCGATCGACAGCGGTGCCGAAGTCGTGGTCGGCGGCAAGCGCGACGGCAACTACTTCGAGCCGACGATCCTCACCGGGATCAAGCCGGGCGACGATGCCTCCCAGGAAGAGTTCTTCGGCCCGATCGCCCAGGTCTACAAGGTCGGCTCCGAGGAGGAGGCGATCAGCCTCGCCAACGACACCTCGTTCGGGCTCGGCTCCTACCTGATGACCAACGACGAAGAGCAGGCCGAGCGGGTCGCGAACGCGATCGAAGCGGGCATGGTCTACGTCAACATCGTCGGCGCGGACAGCCCGGAGCTGCCGTTCGGCGGCTTCAAGCGCTCCGGCTTCGGACGGGAGCTCGGCCGCTTCGGCGCCGACGAGTTCGTCAACAAGAAGCTGATCCGCGTCGGCTAGCCGGCGGGCCGCGGGAGGCGGGTGACGAGGAGGATGCCGAGGCCGGTCGGGACCAGGGCCTCCTCCACCCGCCGGTCGGCGGTGATCAGGGTGCGCAGGTCGGCGACCTCGTCGGCGTGGGAGAGGACGTTGTCGACGGCGAGCAAGCCGCCGGGTCGCAGCACCCGGACGAGGTCGGCCCAATAGGCCGGGTACTCGGACCGTTCGGCGTCGAGGAAGACCATGTCCCAGGAGGAGTCGGGCGAGCCCGCCAGCGCCGCCGCCGCGTCTTCGAGGCGCAGCTCGACCGTCGCCTCGAGCCCGGCCGCGGCGACGTTGGCGCGCGCTTCCTCGAGTCTCCCCGGATCGAGATCGACGCTGACCATCTCGCCCTCGTCGGCGGCGAGCGCCGCGCCGAGCCAGACGGTCGAGTAGCCGTTCGAGCTGCCGAGCTCGAGCAGTCGCCTCGCCCCGGTCGCCAGGGCCAGGAGGTGGAGCAGGCGGGCCGAGTCGGGCTTTAGGTTGCGGCGGCGTTCGAGCCGGTCGGCCTTGGCGGCGTCGAAAGCAAGCCCCTCCTGATGGAGCTGGTCGAGCAGCGCCTCCAGCCGCGCGTCCATGGCCGGCAGCATAGAGAACCCGTGAGCCGACTCATCGACCTCTCGATCCCGCCGGGACTCAGCGGGCCGCACGGGCCGCGATCAGCTGCTCGCGTGTGTGCGTGTCCAACCATCCGGCGGTGCTGAGGAGCACGTCCTCGTCGATCTCGACCATCGGCGCCGAAGGCGTGGTCATCCGGCGTTCGATCACGATCACCCTCAGGATGGCGACCTCTACTGGTACTACGGTGGCTTCCATGCACGACCTCCTCGACTCAGGGAATGAGGCCATTCTGGGCGGGGTACGGAGGCTGTCCAGGGGAACCTGTCTGTGCGGAAATTGCGGACTGTCCCGCTGCGGGTCAGGACGAGGCCGCGGCGAAGATGTCGCCGATCACGCGCCCCGCTGAGCCGGGAAACGGAGGCGGAAAACTGTCCCTGGCGCGGCTCGTCGACTGTCCCAGGTGACGATTCGGGACCGTCGCGGGCTCAGTCCCCGCCGTCGACGAAAACGACCGACTCGACCTGGTCGAAGCCGAAGCCGTCGGGGGCGATGCCGCGCGGGTCTTTGATCGGTTCGATCAGCGTCGGCAGGAACTGGCGCCCGTTCTCCTTCGCCCATCTGGAGAGAACCTCGTTTACCCGGTCGATCGCCCGCACACACGCTTCCTCGGTGCTTTCGTTCGCCGCCGCCAGCTCGGCCAGCGTGATCGTCTGCTTGGCCTGATCGTTGGTGCCCTGGCCGGCGAGGTGGCGTTCGGTGACGAGCTTCAGCATCAGCCACTGCGTCGCGCCCTGGATCGTGGTGTCGACGACCTGGTGGCCGATCTGGTTGACGACCTTCACGTGCCGGCGGTCGCGGTCGATCGTGAGGCTGAGGGCGAAACGCGCTTCGCCCTTCTGCTTGAGCCGCCGTCTGCGCGGGCGCACCTTCAGGTGGACCGCGGGGTCGAACTCGAACGAGCGCTTCAGCGCGCGGGCGGCGACCATCACGCCGAAGCTGCCGCTGGTGTTCGGTTTGTCGCCGCGGGTGTGGCTCCAGGCGCCCGGGTCTTCGACCCAGAGGTCGTCCCAGTGCCTGATCGCCGCTTCGAGGATCCGTTGCGGCGGCGCTTCGTCGGCGCAGGGATGGAGGATGGCGCGCAGCCCGAGGCTGAACGAGAGCATCTGCCAGGATCGGGTCTCAACGTGGATGTCGGCCTCGCAGCGGTCGACCCACTCCTCCGGATGCTGGATGAGCCAGGCGATCCCGGCGCGGGCGACCTTGCGCTGCTCGGGAGTGCCGGCGGCGAGGGTCAGCACCGCCATCGCCGTGGTCGCGCCGCTCGGGTCCCCACCGTCGCCGTAGGGCGTCCACCAGGCAGAGGCTTTGGTGCCGCGCGCTTCGCGCACGACCCGGCGGCGTGCCTGGTCCGCCATCCCCTGCGCGGCGTCGCCGTAGGTGGGGTGATGGCGAAGCCGATCGAACGCGTGGACGGTCGGCATCGTCACCGTCAGCGAGAAGCAGTCGTCGCGATCGGTCGCCCAACCGCCGTCCTCGAGGCGATTCTTGTCAAGCCACCTCACCGCTTTCCCGATCGCCTCGTCGAATTTCTTGTCGAGGGCGCCCTGCGGGAAGCGGGTCAGGCCCCAGAGGGCGAAGACCGGATAGCGCGTGGCATCCCGATCGCCTTTGCCGCGTTTGACGATGTGGGTCATGAAGGTCGCCAGGTATCGCAGGCCCGCCTGGATCGAGGGATGCCCGTACTCGTAGTTGCGCGACCGCAGGATCTCGATCACGTGCGCGGTAGAAGGGATCGAGGTGGCGGCGTTTTTCACGTCCAGACGGTGCGGCCAGCCGCCGTCTTTGGCCTGTCGCGCGGCCAGTACCTTCTCTAGTTGGGCGATTCGTTCCGGAAAAGAACGCATAAGTACCGCAGCTATAACGGGTGCCTTGCGGCGGTTTTTGCGTACTAGTCCCTTTTGCGGGCGCGCCAGACTTCCTCGCAGGGGAAGCGGCGGGCCCAGTCGAGGGCGATGTGAGGGTAGGTGGTGGTCGCGTCGGCGGGCGGGCGGATTTCGATCAGCTGCTCGACCGTGAAGTCGCAGTCGCGCAGGAGGTCGATCATCTTGCCGTGGGGGAGGTGGAATTCGACCGAGGGCTCGTCCTCCCATTCCACCCGGTGCATGCCGAAGAGGGGACGGAGGAGCTCGTCACCGGCCGGCCGCTCCTCGTCGTCGAAACCGCAGAGGATGGAGAGGATCGAGTTGACGAGGAAGACGAGCTCGCCGCCGGGGCGCAGCAGGCGGGCCGCCTCGGGGATCCACTTGTAGGGGTCGCACCAGATGCTCGCCCCGTACTCGGAGATCGCGATGTCGAAGGATCCGTCGGGATAGGGGACCTCCTCGGCGTTGCCGTGCAGGAGCGGGAACTCGATCCCGAACTCCTGCTGATAGGCGCGGGCGGTGGCGAGCTGGGCTTCGCTGTTGTCGATGCCGACCGGGCGGGCGCCGCGGCGGGCCAGCCAGGCGGAGACGTAGCCGGTGCCGCAGCCGAGCTCGATCGAGTCGCGACCGTCGATCTCCTCGGGGAGGAGGCCGACTTCCGACTCCGGCACGCGGAAGATGCCCCAGGTGGGCTCCTCGCTTTCCCAGTCGCGGTGCCCGCTCTCGACGTACTCGCGGGCGCGCTCGTCCCAGTAGGACCGGTTGCGGGCCACGTGCTCAGGGAGGTCGGTCGCCATCCCCCAAGCCTATGAGGGATCGGCGAAACTCGGGTGTGCGGAAGTGCGCCGGGAGTTTCGCCGATCCCTCCTGGGCCGGCGGAAGCGCTGGTAGAGCAGACCGAGCAGCGGAAGGGCGAGCGGGAAGCAGCCGTAGCCGGACCCGAAGCCCGACCAGACGGCGGCGGCGGGGAAGCGGGCGGTGTCGAGGAGGCTCCAGGTGCCGATCGCGAGGACGCCGGCGAGCTCGACCGCGCAGGCGGCGGTGCCGAGCAGCCACCAGCGGCGGCCGTCGCGGCGCAGGGCGACGGCGGCGAGCAGGTAGATCGCGGCGCTCATCGCCGAGAGCGTGAAGGCGAGCGGCGCGGCGTCGAATTCGGTCGCGATCTGGACGCTCGAGCGGGCGCCCGCGGCGAGCGCCATGAAGGCATAGGCGGCGATCAGCGCGCGGGCCCAACCGGCACTCACGCCGTCGCCTCGACGCGGAGGACGACGACCGCGAGCGCGATCAGGGCGACGGCGAGCGGAGCGGGGGCGAGGCGGCCTTCGCGGTCCCGCGCGAGCAGAAGGCCGAGCGGCAGCAGGGCGACCGAGGCGATCAGGTAGCCGCCGTGGACGGACGCGTCGCCGCTTCGCTCGAGGTCGGTGGCGCCGACCACCGCGCCGCCGAGCAGCACCGCCTCGAGCAGCGTCCCGCCGAGCAGCAGGTACGGGCTCGGCTCGCGCCGCAGCGCCGCGTCGCCTAGCGCCCAGAGCGCGAGGAAGCCGCAGTAGAGCGCCGCCGTGCTCGCCGCGCGCCCGGTCACGCCTCGGCCCCGGCGGGCACCGCCACCGCCCCGCCGCCCCCGCGTCCACCCTTCTTCCGTCGCCCCATCCGCCGGCGCATCACCCAGGTCGCGGTGCCGGTGATCGCCAGCAGCAGCGGCGTCAGCCCGAAGGCGATCCAACCGAGCCGTGGGATCCAGCCGACCAGCGTCCCCATGTGGATCGCCCCGGCCCAGTTCTGCATGAAGTTGTTGGTGACCGTGTCGTTGCCAGGGTTGGGGAAGTACCGCTGCGCCTGGCCGCTGTAGCGGTCGACGTAGACGCCGTAGTTGCCCGGGTAGTCGCCGTATGCCCAGGTGTCGACCCCGTGCGCGAACCAGAGTTCGTAGTAGGAGGTCTTTTCGCCGCGTTCGGGGTTGGTGACCGAGATCAGGGTGGAGTCGGAGGGGACCGCGGTGCGGGCCTCCTCGATCGCCTCGCTCATCGTCACCCCGGGGCCGGAGCCCGGCTTGGATTCGAATTCGTAGATCGACTCGGGCGGCGCCGAGCCCGGGGTCACGGCATAGAAGGCGCCTTCGGTCTGCTTCGGCAGCTCGAAGTTGATCCCGGTCAGCGCCCAGATCGCCAGCGCCGGCAGGGCGAGGAAACCGACCACCTTGTGCAGGTCGTAGTGGAGCTTGTAGCGGCCTCGACCGCGCCGCACCTTGAGGCCGCGCTTGACCCGACCGCGACCCGGCCACCAGAGGACGATGCCGGTGAGCACCAGGATCAGCAGCAGGATCGCGCTGACGGCGAGGATGAAACCGCCCCAGTTGCCTTCGTTGCCGAGGGTGAGATCGAGGCCCCGGACCTGCGCCGGCTTGGCGAGGAACCCGACGTAGCCGGACATTTCTTCGCAGGTGAAGCCGCACTCGTGGAGGTTGGCGACGAAGCCCATCAGCCCGTGTTCGCGGTCGATCGTGCCGAGCAGCCTGCCGTCGGTGTCGTCGACGCGCGCGATCTCGCCGGTCGCGGGGGAGTGGACCTCCCAGGCGCCGCGGTTGTCGTAGACGAAGGTGCCGGTGGTGTCGAATTCCGGCAGCTCTTCGTGGACGACGGCGAGCGCGTCACCCGGCGCGAGCTTCGTCGGCCCGGGCGCGGTGTCGTAGAGCGAGGGGTGGGTGACCTGCTCGATCTCCGGGTCGAGGACCAACACGACGCCGGAGATGACGACGACCAGAAGCAGCAGTCCCAGCGTGAAGGAGCCCCAACGATGGGCCTTGGTGAGGACGTGTCGCGTTCGGCGCATGAGAGTCTCCTGAGTCGTGTTAGGGTGCCCTAAGTTCCCGGGCGCCGGGCACCATACCTAATTCCGACCGACACCGTCGGATATCGCCAGGGGGCACCGCGGACGGGGGCTAGGGGCGGAGCTGTTCGGCCTGGCGGATGAGCTCGGCGGTGGAGAGCTCGAAGGAGCCGGCGATCGCGGCGAGGACTCGCAAGGAGGGGTTGCGGCGGCCGCGCTCGATCCCGGACAGATAGGTCCAGTGCAGGCCGGCTGCCTTCCCCAGTGTCTGAAGGCTCATCTCGCGCTCGACGCGGATCTGACGGACGACGCGCCCGAACTGCTCGCCGGTGGGCGATTCTCTACGCGCAGACGAGTGTTCAGGCGGCGCGGTCACCGTCTGGACCGCACTCGGACTGCGCGATCTGCTCGGCCCGTTTGATCAGCTCAGAGGCGTCGATCTTGAGCGTCCCGACGATGCGCGCCAGTTTGCTCCAAGAGGGATTTCGGCCGAGCCGTTCGATGCCGGAGAGGTAGCTGGTGTCGACCCCGGCCGCGGCGGCCAGTTCTTCGATCGTCAGCCCCTGGTCTTCGCGTCGCTCACGGATGGCGACGCCGAGATGTTTCGAATTCGGTACCGGTGCGGACACGCGCTGGCAGCATTACGCTTACATCTGCTGAGCGCCATAGCTTAAAGTCTATGTTCGGTGCGGTCGATCGAGCGTCAACGAGACGTCGAAGCGGTGGTCCTTGCCGCCTTGATCGACGCCTACCCGGACGAGCTCACGGAATCGGCGGTGCAACGGGAGCTGACGGCGGTCGAGAACACGCCGGAGCGAACAGCGGCGATCCGCGAGGCGATCGAGGGGTTGATCGAGGTCGGGCTGGTCGCCCGCGTCGGCGATCTTCTGCGACTGACCCCTCCCGCCCTTCGGGCAGGGGAACTCGAGCTGGGCCTCTGAACCGACCTTGATCCGATCTTCGCCCGGGGTACGTTGGGAGCGGTGGATGCGAGAAATCCCGACCTGAGGCAGGCGGCCGTCGATCGGCCGGCCTTCTACGCTCTGCGCCCCGGCGGCTGGCGCGACCTGGTCACCGTGCTTCACCCGCCCTACACGCTCTGGAACCTCAGCAACGTGGTGATCGGCGCGTCGGTGGCCTTCCACGTCTACCCGGTGCGACTGGCCGCCGCCGTCGCCGCCTTCTTCCTCGCGGTCGGGATCGCCGCCCACTGCCTCGACGAGCTGAACGGTCGCCCGCTCCAGACCCAGCTCTCCGACCGGGCGCTGATCGGCCTTTCGATCGGATCCTTGGGCGGCGCGCTGGCGATCGGCATCGCCGGCATCTTCATCGTCTCGCCGACCCTCATCCCCCTGATCCTCTTCGGCGCCTTCATCGCCCCCGCCTACAACCTCGAGTGGTTCGACGGTCGCTTCCACACCGACCTCTGGCTGGCGATCTCCTGGGCGGGGTTCGCCACCTTCACCGGCTGGTGGGTGAACGCGCTCGGCGTGCACTCGGTCGCGGAAGCGATCGCCGTGGTGGGCGTGGTCACCGGCACCGCCTTCCTGGTCACCGCGCAGCGGCGCCTCTCGACCCCTGTCCGCGAGCTGCGCCGCCGCACCGCCGAGGTCACCGGCACCCAGCGCAGCCTCGACGGCACGGTCCGCGAGCTGCGGCGCGAGGATCTGGTCCAGCCACTTGACGGGGCGCTGCGCGCCCTTTCATTCGCGGTGCCCCTGCTGGCGGTCGGCCTGATCGCCTTGCGCCTCTGAGTTCCCTGCGAACCGTCGAACCGCGCCCGGTCCGGCCTCATACCTATATTTGCCGCGCCGCCGATCGCGGCGGGAGCTTTTCGACGACAAGGAGGCGGGATGGCGCTGTTCGGGAGCAGGGGCGACCGGAGCGCAGAGGCGGCCGAGCTGGACGCCGAGATCGAGCGGTTGGACCAGATGCCGTTGCCGGCATTGGCGGCCGAGGTGATGGCGAAGGCGTTCGGGCCGGGCGCCCGGTGGGAGGACCCCGAGGAAGAGGTGACGGTCGGCGGTCCCACCGTCGGTGCCGGGGCGACGGTCACGGGGATCGCCACCGAGATGGCGCCGGACGGGTCGACCAAGGGCGCCGACGATCGGACCCGGCTGCGGCTGCAGCGGCTGGTCGCCGAGGCGGTGCAGGCGTTGGAGCACGCCGCCCTGATCCGGCCCCAGACGCACACCGCGATGAACTGCCTCGACTACACCCCGACCCGGCTCGGACGGACAGTGCTGGCGGCCGGCGCGGTCGCCGAGGTGGTCGGCGGCGAGCGGGCCCGCGAGCGTTGATGGGCCGAAAACTTGCCATATAGGCAAGTTTTCGGCCCATCAACATCGCTTCGACCTGGTCGACGGGCCGCCGAGGGCGGCGGTCGTAGGCGGTTCGAGCGCACGGTCGGCAAGACTGGCGAGTCATGCCGCGCCCCGCGACACCCGAGGCTCCTCGGTGACCCTGCTCGAGGCGCTCGCGGTCCTCGCCGCGGGCTTCGCCGCCGGAGGCATCAACGCGATCGTCGGCTCCGGCTCCCTGATCACCTTCCCGGTCCTGTTGGCGGTCGGCTTCGCGCCGGTGACCGCGAACGTCTCGAACTCGGTCGGCCTGGTCTTCGGCAACGTCAGCGCGGCCTGGGGCTATCGCGAGGAGCTGGCCGGCCAGCGCCGGCGCGCCCTGATCGGCGGGGCGGGGACGGCCGCGGGCGCGATCGTCGGCGGCGTCCTCCTGCTGACCCTGCCCGAAGGGGTCTTCGAAGCCGTGGTGCCGATCCTGATCCTGCTCGCCTGCGGGCTGATGGTGCTGCGGCCGAAACCGAAGCTGAGCCACGGGTCCCTGAGCCACCACCGCAAGGTCGCCCTGGTCGCGATCGGGTTCGCGGTCGGCGTCTACGGCGGCTACTTCGGGGCGGCGCAGGGCGTGATCCTGCTCGCGGCGCTGCGCTTCCTCATCCCCGACCACCTGCAGCGCCTGAACGGCCTGAAGAACGTGATGGTCGGGGTCGCCAACGGCATCGCCGCGATCCTCTTCGTCATCGTCGCCCACGTCGCCTGGGACGCGGCGGCGCTGGTCGCGGTCGGCTCGATCAGCGGTGCCCAGCTGGGCGCCCGCTACGGCCGGCGGATCCCCGAACAGACCCTGCGTTGGACGGTGGTGACGGTCGGCGTGATCGTCGCCGTGGTCCTCGTGGTCAAGTAGGCGACGCATGAGCTCCCTCCTGCTGGTCGACAACTACGACTCCTTCACCTTCAACCTCCGGCACCTGCTGGCAGCGGAGCTCGGCGAGCTGCCCACGGTGTGCCACAACGACGAGATCCCCTTCGACGCCCTGCGGCGCGGCGACTTCCGGGGCCTCGTCATCTCGCCGGGACCGGGGCGGCCGGAAGAGGAGGGCGATTTCGGTGGCTGCCGTCAGGCGATCCTCGACTTCGACCTGCCGATCCTCGGTGTCTGCCTCGGCCATCAGGGGATCGCGACGGCGTTCGGCGGTGCGGTCGAGCCGGCGCCGCGGCCGGTGCACGGCGAGGCGACCGAGATCCGCCACGAGGGGGCGCTGATGTTCGCCGGCATGCCGCGGAGCTTCGAGGCGGTCCGCTACCACTCGTGGGTCGTCTCCGAGCCGCTGCCCGATTGCCTCGAGGTGACGGCGCGGGCCGCGGACGGCTCGGTGATGGCGCTCGCGCACAGGCGGCGACCGATCTGGGGCGTCCAGTTCCATCCCGAGTCGATCGGCACCGCCGTCGGCGCGAGCATCGTGCGCAACTTCGTCGCGGCGGCCGGGGGTGCCGTGGAGCGAAACCGTCCCTATGCGGCGGAAAGTCTCCAGGCGAGCGCCGGGCAGATGGAGAGGCGTGAGGCGCCGGCGTGGGATGTGGTCGTGCGCGAGGTCGATGGCTTCCCCGCCCCCGAGCTCGCCTTCGCTGCTCTTTTCGGCGATGAGCCGAACGCGTTCTGGCTCGACGATGCGACCGGGGCGGGGCGAAGCTTCATCGGGGCCTCGGCGGGAGACGGGGCCGAGCTCTTGACCCAGGCGCCGGGGGAGGACTCGATCTTCGACCTCCTCAGGCGTCGCTCGCGCGAGCGACGGATCGAGTCCGACCTTCCGTTCGATCTCGTCGGTGGCTATGTGGGGTATTTCGGCTACGGCCTGAAGAGTCGACTCGGCAGCCCCAACCGACTCGAGGCGACCACACCCGACGCCTGCTTCATGGCGGCGGCCGAGGTGGTGGCCTTCGACCACCGGGCGCGGCGCGCGTTCGCGATCGGCCTCGTCGCGCCGGGGACCTCGAGGCGGGGGGTGGCGGCGAAGGTGGACGCTCTGTGCCGGCGCCTCGAGCGGTTGCCGGCGACCGCGGCGCCCGCCTCCGTCGCGGCCCGGCCCCACGACCCCGCGCGGGTCGCGTTGGCGCTCGATCGGCCGGCTTACCTGGAGGCCGTCGCCGCCGCCCGGCGCGAACTGCACGCCGGGGAGTCCTACGAGCTGTGCCTCACCAACCGACTCTCGATGCCGGTCGGGGCGGTCGATCCGCTGGCGGTCTACCTGCGCCAGCGGAGCTTGAATCCGGCCCCGTACGGGGCGTTTCTGCGCTTCGGGGACCTGACCGTGCTGAGCTCCTCGCCGGAGCGGTTCCTGCGGATCGGCCGCGACGGGACGGTCGAGGCGCGGCCGGTGAAGGGGACCCGGGCGCGCGGCGCGGGGCGGGAGGAGGACGAACGGCTGCGGGAAGAGCTGCGGACCAGTGCCAAGGACCGCGCCGAGAACCTGATGATCGTCGACCTCCTGCGCAACGACCTCAGCCGGGAGTGCGAGGCCGGATCGGTGGTCGTCGACGAGCTCTTCGGCCTGGAGACCCACCCGCACGTCCACCAGCTGGTCTCGACCATCCGCGGCCGGCTTCGCGACATCCGCGACCCGCTCGGTTGCGTCGAAGCATGCTTCCCCGGTGGGTCGATGACCGGCGCCCCGAAGCTGCGGTCGATGCGGATCCTCGACCGCCTCGAGCCCGAGCCCCGCGGCATCTACTCCGGCGCCCTCGGGTACGTCGGCCTCGCCGGCGGGGTCGACCTCAGCATCGTCATCCGCACAGCCGTCCTCCGCGCCGGGATGGCGACGGTGGGGAGCGGCGGCGCGATCACCGTGCGGTCCGACCCGGAGGACGAGTGGGAGGAGATGCTGCTCAAGGCGCGACCGACGCTGGACGTCCTCGGCGAGATGGCTGAGCCGACGGCCGGGTAGGGTCCGCAGGATGACCGCCGCCTACATCTATGGGGTGGTGCGCACGCCGTTCGGGCGCTACGGCGGGGCGCTCTCGAAGGTGCGCCCGGACGACCTCGCCGCGCATGCGCTGCGCGCCCTGCTCGATCGCGTGTCCGGGCTCGATCCGGCCGTGATCGACGACGTCATCGTCGGCGACGCCAACGCGGCGGGCGAGGACAACCGCGACGTCGCCCGCATGGCGGTGCTGTTGGCGGGACTGCCGACCACTGTGCCCGGCGCGACCGTCAACCGCCTCTGCGGCTCCTCGCTCGAGGCGGCGATCCAGGCGGCGCGGGCGATCGAGACCGGCGACGCCGAGGTGATGGTCGCGGGCGGGGTGGAGTCGATGAGCCGCGCCCCCTGGGTGATGTTGAAGCCGGAGCGCGCCTTCCCGGCGGGCCATGAGCAGCTCTGGTCGACGACGCTCGGGTGGCGAATGGTCAACCCCGAGATGCCGGACCGGTGGACGATCAGCCTTGGCGAATCGGCCGAGAAATTGGCCGACATCTACGACATCTCGCGCGAGTCCCAGGACGAGTTCGCCCTCCGCAGCCACACCCTCGCCGACCGGGCCTGGAACGAGGGGCGCTTCACCGAGGTCGTTCCGGTCCCCGGGGTCGACCTGGAGCGCGACGAGGGCATCCGCCCCGACACCTCCCTGGAGAAGCTCGGCCAGTTGAAGCCTGCCTTCGTCGAGGGCGGCACCGTCACCGCCGGCAACTCCTCGCCGCTCAACGACGGCGCCGCGATGCTGCTGCTCGGCTCCGAGGCGGCGGCCGAGCGGATCGGCGCGGCGCCACTGGCCCGGGTGGTCTCCCGCGCTGTCCACGGGGTCGACCCCGACGTCTTCGGCATCGCCCCGGTCGAGGCCGCCAACCGGGCTTTGGCGAGGGCCGGCCTCACCTGGGGGGACATCGACGCGGTCGAGCTGAACGAGGCCTTCGCCTCGCAGAGCCTTGCCTGCCTCAAGGGCTGGCCCGACCTCGACCCGGAGAAGGTCAACATGAGCGGCGGGGCGATCGCGATCGGCCACCCGCTCGGCGCCTCCGGCGCCCGCGTCGTCGGCCGCGTGGTCGAAGAGCTGCGCGCCCGCGGTGGGCGTTACGGCCTCGCCACTCTCTGCATCGGCGTCGGCCAGGGCCTGGCGATGGTCCTCGAGACGACCGCGTAGGGGCACTCGGTCACAGCCTCTTTACAAAGGGACTCAGGGTCGCGGTGCCACCACCGCGACCCTGCCGGTCGGCCGCCACGTCTCCCTCGGCCGCCACAGGGTGAAGGTGACGATGGAGGTCGATGGCCACACCGTGACCGAGACGGTGACGGACCTGGTCACCCGCTAGCCCGTCCCACGAACGTCCAACCCGCGGTCGCCGCTCGCGGCCGGGGGTGGCCCGCGTGAATAGGGTGTCGTCCATGTCTCGTCGACTGCCCTTCACCGCCGCCCTTGCCCTTCTTCTGATGCTTGTGCCCGGAGCGCCGCTCGCCTCCGCCGCGACCGAACGCGAACAACTCACGCCGGTGATCGGCAACGTGATCGCCGAACCGGAACCGGTGCTCGCCGCCAACGGCCGGCGCGAGCTCGCCTACGAGCTGCAGTTGATCAACCGCAGCCAGTCGGTGGTCACGGTGCGCAGCCTCGAGGCGCTGGCCGGCGGCAAGCTGGCGCAGAAGCTGAGCGGCGAGGCGCTGGAAGCGCAGATGGCGCCGTACGGCCAGCCGCGGCACGCGGTCAAGCTCAATCCGGGGCAGGGCGCCTACGTGCTGATGGACGTCAGCCTCGCGCGGAAGGCGAAGGTCCCGTCGGAACTGACCCATCGGATCTCGCTGACGATGAAGCCGAAGCAGGCGGCCGTCGCGACCGATTACCGACTGGCGCCGACGAAGGTCAGCAGGCGCGAAGCGATCGTCGTCGCGCCACCGCTGCGCGGGCCCGGCTGGGTCGTCGCCAACGGTTGCTGCGCGGAATTCAACGCGCATCGGGGCACGGTGCTGCCGGTCAACGGCGCCGCCCACGTGGCCGAGCGCTTCGCGATCGACTTCGTCCAGATCGATCCCACGGGCCACCTGTTCAGCGGCCCGCTCGACCAACTCGCCAGCTATCCGTACTTCGGCGACGAAATCCACTCGGCGACCGACGGCACCGTGGTGGGCGTCCTCGACAACGTGCCGGAGACGACACCCGGAACCTTCCCCCCGTCGATCACCGCCGAAAAGGCGGGCGGCAACCACGTCGTCGTCGCGATCGGCGGCGGGCGCTACGCCTTCTACGCGCATCTGCAGCCCGGCAGCGTGCGAGTCAAGGTGGGGCAGAAGGTGAAGGTCGGTCAGGTGCTCGGGCTGCTCGGCAACAGCGGCAATTCCGACGGCCCGCATCTCCACTTCCACATCATGAGCACGCCGCATCCACTCGAGGCGAACGGCATGCCCTACCGGTTCAGCAACTTCACCGTCGAAGGCACGCTGACCAACACCGAAGGCATCCAGAAAGGCGAAGTCGCCAGGGTCGAAGCGACCGGACGCGGCGTCCGCCAGGCCGAGCTGCCGCTGACCAACCAGGTGATCTCCTTCCCGTAAGGTCGGGGTGTGGCCCCGCGCGCCCGCCCCCCGATGACGCCCTCCTCGCCCGGTGTCAGCGAACGCATGGCGCGGGTGCGCCGGCGCGACACCGCGCCGGAGCTCGGACTGCGCTCCGAGCTGCACCGGCGGGGCTTGCGCTACCGGGTCGACCGCCGCCCGCTGGCCGGCGTGCCGAGCCGCGCCGACCTCGTCTTCGGCCCGGCCAAGGTCGCCGTCTACGTCGACGGCTGCTTCTGGCACTCCTGTCCCGAGCACGGCAGCATGCCGCGCTCCAACGAAGCCTTCTGGCAGGAGAAGCTGGACCGCAACCGCAAGCGCGACGCGGCGGCGAACGAGGCGCTCGCCGCCGCGGGTTGGACCGTGGTCCGGGTCTGGGAGCACGAGGAGATCGACGCGGCGGCGGACCGGGTCGAGGCGGCGGTGCGTGCGGCGCTAGGCGGCGACTAGCTCCGGCTCGGCCCCGGCGAGGGCGGCGGCCAAGGACTCGGCGATCCGCCGGGCGAGGAGAGGGGGGACGGCGTTGCCGACCTGGCGGGCGATCGAAGACATCGATTGGTCCTCGGGCAGGACGAAATCGTCGGGGAAGGACATCAGCCGGGCGGCCTCGCGGACGGTGATCGGCCGGTGGGCGGAGGGGTGGAGGTAGCGGCCTTTCTCCGGCTTGTAGAACTCGGTGCGGATCGTCAGCGCCGGGCGGTCCCACCAGAGCCGGCCGAAGACGTCGGTCGTCCCGGTCGGCTTGTTCCGCCAGCAGCGCGGCACCAGATCGCCGAGCCCGGCCCGGTCGAGGTTCCGCTGCATCGCGAACCGGTCGCCGCCGTCGCGCGGCACCGCCTTGTAGCGCCGCACCGACTCCGGCCGCGGCTTCCGCGGCCGATGCCAGTCGCGCCCGTCTGCCCGCAGCGGCAGCCCCTCGACCGCCTCCCGAAACGTCACCCAAGGCGCAAGTCGTGGCGATCCCGTAACAGGCCCCCTGTCCTTTGTCGCCCTGTGGGCGACAAAGGACAGGGGGTTGGGTTGGGACGGGTCGGCGTGGGTCGGCCGCGGCCAGGCGGCCGCGCCGGCGCGGACGCCGAGCACGATCGCGCGGCGGCGGCGCTGGGGGACGCCGAAGTCGGCGGCGTTGAGGATCTCGGCCTCGACCTGGAAGCCCAGGGCTTCGGCGCGCCGCCGGAACTCGGCGTACTCGGCGGATCGCAGCAGCTCGGGGACGTTCTCCATCACGAACGCCTGCGGCTCGACCGCCTCCAGCGCCCGCAGATACTCCCGCCACAGCCCACGGCGCTCGAAGCCGGCCGCTGCGCGGTTCAGCGGCGAGAACCCCTGACACGGCGGTCCGCCGATCACCACGTCGGCCCGTGGGAAGGCGGCGACGTCCTCGATCCGCCCGCAGGCCACGTGGTCACCGAAGTTCTCCGCATAGGTCGCCGCCGCGTCGCGATCGAACTCCACCGCGAAGATCGAGCGGAACGCGCCGCTGTCCTCGAACCCGCGCGTCATTCCGCCGCAGCCGGAGAAGAGATCGACGAGGGTGAGCACACCCCGACGATATTTGGCTACGCGGCGGCCTTGGTTCGTTCGGCTTCGGCCACGAACAGGTCGTGCAGGTCCGAGATCGCGTTGTGGGCGGGGGCGGAGCGGCGGCGCTGCAGGACGAGGAGGACGCCGGTGCCGTCTTCCTCCAGCGGCCGGTAGGCGATCTCGCCGCTGCGCTCGAGCGGGTCGCCGATCACGCTGTAATCGGGGAGGACGGCGACGCCGAGGCCGGCGGCGACCATCAGCTTGCCCATCTCCGCCCCGTCGGCGGAGTAGGAGAAGGTCGGCTCGCGGCCGTCGAGTAGACGCATGACGTAGCGGTGCATCACGTAGCCGGCGCGCATCGCGATCAGCGGCTGTTGCCAGAGGTCTGCGGTGCGGACTGTCGCCGCGCTCGCCAGCTCGTCGTCCGGGCGCAGGCAGACCACCGGTCGGCCGCGCAGCAGCTCGGTCGACTCGAACTCGGGCGGCATGTCGTCGCCCTCCAGGTAGTTGACCAGGCCGAGGTCCATCGAGCCCTCGAGCATCGCCCGGTGGATCCCCGTCTGCTGGGCGCTGAGGATCTCCACCTGGGTGGTCGGGTGGGAGTCGCGGAAGGCGTGGATCGTCGGCGCCAGCAACGGCACCGTCGCCGCGGTCACGGTGCCGACCCGCACCGTTCGGCTCTGCTCCTTGCTTGCGTCGGCAGCCCGCTTCAGGTTGTCGGCGGCCTCGATCACGGCCAGCATGTGGGGGAGGAGCTCGCGCCCGTACTCGCCCACGGTCGCCCCCGAGCGGCGCCGGTCGAGGATCTCGACGCCGAGCTCGCGCTCCAGCCGGCGCACGTTCTCGCTCAGCGCGGGCTGGGAGATGTGCAGGTTCTCCGCCGCGCGCCGGAAGGAGCCGAAGCGGGCCACGGCGGTGGCGTATTCGAGTTGTTGGATGCGCATCAGGGGGTGGTGTCGGTGATATTCACCAAAGTTGACCGACTAGGTAAGGAAAGACTATAGGGCTACTCGGTATTCCGATTTGACATCGCCCCGGGGTGGCCCGCATCATGCGTCCCCGCTTACGTTGCTTTGTCGATCAACTTAGTAAGGAATAGACGGAGATGCCCAGACCGATCCGCCTCAACGCCTTCGACATGAACTGCGTCGCCCACCAGTCCCCTGGCCTCTGGCGGCACCCCGAGGACCGGGCCTGGGACTACCGCAAGCTCTCCTACTGGACCGACCTCGCCCAGCTGCTGGAGCGAGGGCGTTTCGACGGTCTCTTCATCGCCGACGTGCTCGGCATCTACGACGTCTACGGCGGCAATCGCGACGCGACCATCCGCCACGCGACCCAGGTCCCGGTCAACGATCCGGCGATGCTGGTCTCGGCGATGGCCGCGGTCACCGAGGGCCTCGGCTTCGGCCTCACCGCCTCGATCTCCTTCGAGCACCCCTACCCCTTCGCCCGCCGGATGTCGACGCTCGACCACCTCACCGAGGGCCGGGTCGGCTGGAACGTGGTCACCTCCTACCTGAAGAGCGGCGCCGAGAACATGGGCGAGGCCGACCAGCTGAACCACGACAACCGCTACGACGTCGCCGACGAGTACCTCGAGGTCTGTTACAAGCTCTGGGAGGGCAGCTGGGAGGACGACGCGGTCCTCCGCGATCGCGAGTTAGGCATCTTCACCGACCCCTCGAAGGTTCACGGCATCGACCACGAGGGCGAGTTCTTCAAGGTCCCCGGCATCCACCTCTGCGAGCCCTCGCCGCAGCGCTCGCCGGTGATCTACCAGGCGGGCGCCTCCTCCCGCGGCCGCCAGTTCGCCGCCGAGCACGCGGAGGCGATCTTCACCGCCGCGCCGACCAAGGAGATCCTCAAAGAGGTCGTCGGCGACATCCGCCGGCGCATGGTCGAGGTCGGCCGCGACCCCTACGACGCCCGCATCTACACGCTGATGACGGCGATCGTCGACGAGACCAAGGAGAGGGCCTGGGCCAAGCACGACGAGCTCGAGCGCTACGCCGACGACGAGGGCGCGCTCACCCTCTTCTCGGGCTGGATGGGCGTCGACCTCTCCCGGTACAGCCTCGACGACCCGATCGGCGACGTCGACTCGAACGCGATCCACTCCGCCGTCGCCGCCTTCCAGCAGGCCGACCCCGAGGGCGGCGAGTGGACGGTCCGCGACATCGCCCGCTGGGGCGGGATCGGCGGCCTCGGCCCGCGCACCGTCGGCTCCGCCGCCGAAGTCGCCGACCACATGCAGGAGTGGATCGACTACTCGGACGTCGACGGCTTCAACCTCGCCTACGCGATCACCCCGGGCACCTTCGTCGACCTGGTCGAGCACCTGATCCCGGAGCTGCAGCGCCGCGGCGTCGCGCCGACCGAGTACGCCCCCGGCCCGACCCTGCGCCAGCGCCTCTTCGACGGCGGCCCGCGCCTGCCCGAGTCCCACCCCGGCGCCTCCTACCGCCGGCTCGGCCGGACGCTCACGGCGGGGGCCGCGGCGTGAGCGGCAACCTGCGCTTTCACTGGTTCCTGCCCACCCAGGGCGACGGTCGCGGCCTGATCGAGACGGGCGACGCGCCTCCCGCGGGCGTCGCGGGCGGCCTGCGCGAGGCCTCGATCGCCTACCTGACCCAGGTCGCGACGGCGGCCGAGGACCTCGGCTTCGAGGCGGCGTTGACCCCCACCGGGGGCTGGTGCGACGACGCCTGGGTGGTGACCGCGATGTTGTCGGAGACCTCGGAGCGGCTGAAGTTCCTGATCGCCTTCCGGCCCGGCCTGGTGTCGCCGACGCTGGCCGCGCAGATGGCGGCGACCTTCCAGTGGCACTCGCAGGGGCGGCTGCTCCTCAACGTGGTGACCGGCGGCGACGCCGACGAACAGCGCGCCTTCGGCGACTTCCTCGAGAAGGAGGAGCGCTACCGGCGGACCGGCGAGTTCCTCGAGATCGTCTCCCGCCTCTGGGACGGAGAGACCGTCAACTTCGCCGGCGAGCACCTGCGCGTGGAGGGGGCGACGATCCACCGCCTGCCCGACCCGCGGCCGGAGATCTACTTCGGCGGCTCCTCGGCCGCCGGGATCGAGGTCGCCGCCGCCCACGTCGACGTCTACCTCACCTGGGGTGAGCCGCCCGCGGCGGTCGCCGAGAAGATCGAGCGGGTGCGCGCCGCGGCGGCCGAGCGCGGCCGCGAGGTGCGCTTCGGCATCCGCCTGCACACGATCTCCCGCGACGACTCGGCGAGCGCCTGGGCACAAGCCGAGCGTCTGCTCGACTCGGTCCCGGCGGCGACGATCGCCCAGGTCCAGGCCCACCTCGCCCGCTCGGAGTCGGAGGGGCAGCGGCGGATGCGCGAGCTGCATGGCGGCTCGCGCGACTCGCTCGAGGTCTACCCCAACCTCTGGGCCGGGGTCGGGCTCGGCCGCGGCGGCGCGGGCACGGCGCTGGTCGGCTCCCACGCCGAGGTCGCCGAGCGGATCGAGGAGTACGCCGACGCCGGGATCGAGGAGTTCGTCCTCTCTGGCTACCCGCACCTGGAGGAGCTCTACTGGTTCGGCGAGGGCGTCCTGCCGCTGCTCGAGCGGCGCGGCCTCTGGCGACCGCCCGACCCGACCGGGCTCGCCTTCTCCGGCGGCCGCCAGGGCACCGCCGTCCCCTTCGCCGTAGGAGCCCAGCGATGAACGCGCCGGTCCAGCGCGTGGCGATCGTCGGCGGCGGGGCCGCCGGGGCGCTTGCCGCCGTCCACCTGCTGCGCGAGCCGCGCGAACGTGGCGGGCTCGAGATCGAGCTGATCGACCGCACCGGCACCTTCGGCGCCGGGGTCGCCTACGGCACCGAGGACCCGCTGCACCTGCTGAACGTGCCGGCGGTGCGGATGGGCGCGATCCACGGCCATCCGGAGCACTTCCACGAGTGGCTCGCCGAACGTGGCGAACCGGTGGCCGAGGAAGCCTTCCTCCCGCGCGGCCTCTACGCGACCTACATCCGTGACCTGCTCGCTCGCGCCGAGCGCGAGGCCAGCGGCGCGCGGCTGCGCCGGCGCGGGGGCGAGGTGGAGTCGATCGCCGAGCTGACCGGCCCGGGAGTCGCGCCGCTGGAGCTGACCCTCGCCGACGGCGAGCGGCTCGAGGCCGACCGGGTGATCCTGGCCCTGGGACCACTCGGCGCCGGCGACCCGATCCGGGTCCCGCCCGAGCTGAAGAAGTCAGGGGTCTATGTCTCGGACCCGTGGGCGGGGGGCGCGCTCGAGGAGGTGCGGAGCGACCGCTCGGTGCTGATCGTCGGCACCGGCCTGACCATGGTCGACGTGGCGCTCTCGCTCGGGGAGATCGAGGACGGGCCGCGCATCCGCGCCGTCTCCCGTCACGGCCTGGTGCCGCGTCGCCACCGCCGCGACCTGACCAACCTGCGCCGCTTCCACATCCCGATGGAGACGGGAGAGCTGGAGCCGGTGGTCGCCGCCGTCTTCGCCCAGATCTGCCGTGTCTCCCGGCAGGGCGACGACTGGCGCGACGTGATCGACTCGATGCGTCCGATCTCGCCCCAGCTCTGGCGCTCGCTGCGGCGGGAGGACAAAGAGCGCTTCCTGAGCGAGTTCCAGCGGCTCTGGGACGTCCACCGGTTCCGCATGGCGCCGGATGTGGCCGATCGCTTCGAGGCGCTGGTGGTCTCCGGCCGGCTGGTCACCGAGGCGAGCGCGATCGTCTCGGTCGAGCCGCACGGGCCCCGCGCCCGCGTCTTCCTGCGCACCCCCGGCTCGCACGAGCTCGACACGGTCGAGGTCGACCGGGTGATCAACTGCAGCGGCGCCGGCTGCGACCTGCGCCGGCAGGCCCCGCCGGTCCTCGCGGGATTGCTCGCCGCCGGGCGCGCCCGGCCGGATGAGCTCGGCCTCGGCCTCGACGTGAGCGAGGAGGGCGCCGTGCTCGACGCCGAGGGCGCCGAGTCGGAGCGGATCTTCGTCGTCGGCAGCCTCCGCAAGGGGGTCGAGTGGGAGGCGATCGGGGTGACCGAGATCCGCGACCACGCAGGCGCGATCGCGCGCAAGATCGGGAGGACGGGCGAAACCGAGGAACTGCCGCTGCCGACCGAGATCCGCCCCGCCGTCGCGGGCGCCCCGACCGAGTGGGAGGCGGCATGACGGCCCGTCGGCTCGGCCTCGTCGACGCCCCGGCGCCGGACGCGGTCTCCCTCGCCACCGACGAGCTGGCGGCCGGCCGCATGGTCCTGCTGCGCGACGACTGCGAGCGCCGGGGGGAGGGGGACCTGCTGATCGCGGCCGAGTTCGCCGACGCCGCGGCGATCAACTTCATGGTCACCGAGGCGCGCGGGCTCGTCTGCCTCGCCCTCTCCACCGAGCGCTGCGCCCGGCTCGGTCTCGAGCAGATCGGCAACCGCGGCAACCGGTCCTCGCTGGGCGACTCGGCGATGGTCTCGATCGAGGCGCGGGAGGGGGTCACCACCGGGATCTCGGCCGCCGACCGCGCCCGCACGATCGCCGCCGCGGTCGATCCGGCGAGCGGCCCCGAGGATCTCGTCCAACCCGGTCACGTCTTCCCGCTCCGTGCCCGCCCCGGCGGCGTGCTCGAGCGGGCGGGACGGACCGAGGCCGCGGTCGAGCTCGCCGACATCGCCGGACTCCGCGGCGGCGGCGTGCTCTGCCAGCTGATGCGCGACGACGGCCACATGGCGCGCGACGAGGATCTCGACGAGTTCGCCGTCCGTCACGGCCTGGCGATCCTCACCGTCAGCGATGTGGTCGAGCACCGGCGCGCCGCCCGCCCCGACGCGCCGGCGACGCAGGCGGAGACCGGCAGGCTGATGCGCGACGTGATGGGCCACTTCGCCACCGGCGTCTCGGTGGTCACCGCCCGCGACGCCGACGGCGCCCCGGTGGGGACCACCGCCAACGCGATCTCCTCGGTCTCGCTCGACCCGCCGCTCTTGCTCGCCTGCCTGGCGCACAGCTCCGAGACCCTGGCGGCGATTCGTGAGAGCGGCACCTTCGCGGTCAACGTCCTCGCCGCCGAGCAGCGCCACCACTCCGATCGCTTCGCCCGCAAGGGCAGCGCGGTGGGCGTGCACGAGGTCGAGTTCGCAGACCACGGTCACGGCATGCCGGTGCTGCCGGGGGCGCTGGCGACGATCGCCTGCCAGGTCGAGTCGATCTACCCGGCGGGCGACCACGAGATCGTCGTCGGCCTCGCCCACCACCTGGAGCACCGTGAGCCCGGGGCCAGGCCGCTGCTCTTCTACCGCGGCTCCTATTCGCAGATCCAGATCGAGGAGGACGAGCTTGCCGCGTGATCAGTCGACGTCGGTCGCCAACGGCGCGACCGACGTCCATCTAACGGTTCTGCTGGGATCGACCACGCCGCCGGGGCGTCTGCACCGGGCGGTCGGCGGGGCGATCGAGCGCGCCGCCGGGCGTGGGGTGGAGGCCGACCTGTTCGACCTCGGCGCCCACTCGATCGGCTTCGCCGACGGGACGCCGGCCGAGGACCTGACCGACGACACGGCGACCGCGATCGCCGCGATCGAGTCGGCCGCGGCCCTGATCGTGGCGACGCCCATCTACCGCGGCTCGCTGACCGGCTCGCTGAAGAACCTGCTCGACCTCACCCCGGTGCCGGCTCTGCAGGGCAAGGTGGTCGGGATCGTCGCGATGGGCGCCTCCGACCATCACTACCTGGGGGCGGAACGGCACCTGCGCGACGTGCTCGCCTTCTTCGGCGCGGTCGTGATGCCGGTCGCGGTCTACCTGAACGGCGGCGACTTCGAGGACGGCGTCCCCGGCGAGCGGGCGGCGACGCTGCTCGATGAGCTCTTCGCCGCGACGACCGAGACCGCCGCCGCCCTGGCCGGCACCGCCGCCGGCCACGAGCCGAGCCCGCTGGCCGCGAGAGCGATCAAACCGCGACCCGCCGCGTCCGCCCCCGCCGATCCCCGTCCGACGACCGCCGCCCGCTGATGCCGACCGCCGAGATGCCGACCGCCGAACTGCGCCTGGCCGCGCCTCCCGCCGCGCCGCGTCCTGCCGACCCCCCTCCGCCCGCGGACGTCGACCACGACGCGCTGCCGGACAGCTCGGTGCGCGCCCTCGTCATCGACTCCCACGCGCCCTCGCGGATCGGGCTTGCCGCCCTGCTCGAGGAGCAGCCGTGGATCGAAGGCTGCCTGCTCGCCTCCGGCAGCGAGGAGTCGGTGGCGCTGACCCGCCGCCATCGCCCCGACGTGGCGATCCTCGACATCTCCCAGACAGGCCCCTTCGCCGGCTCGGTCACGGCGATGATCCGCGCCGCCCATCCCGGCATCCAGATCCTGCTCAGCTCCCGTTGTCGGACCTCCCCCGGCGCCCCGCCCGCCAGCCTCGGCGCGGTCGGCTTCCTGCCCGCCGGGATCACCTCCGAGGACGTCGTCGACCAGGTCCGCGCCGCGGTCCTCGGCGGCGAGCCACTCGCCCTCGACGCCCCGCCGCCCGCCGGGTGCCCCGAGCTCTCCGATCGCGAGCGCGAGATCCTCGTCCTGCTCGGCACCGGGCTGACCAACCGCGAGATCGGCGAGCGCCTCCACCTCGGCCCCGACTCGATCAAGAAGAGCGCCACCGCGCTCTACCGCAAGCTCGGCGTCCGCAACCGCACCGAGGCGGCCCAGCGCGCCGCGACGGTCCTCGCCGCCTGACCCGAGATCACCGACAAGACCTACCAAGGAGCACCTCCGATGAACGACCAACCGCTCAACTTCTGCGCCTTCGTGATGGACACCCCGTCCCACATCATCCACGGCCTCTGGCGTGACCCGGAGGGCGAACAGCTGCGCTTCAACGAGCTCGAGCTCTGGATCGACCTGGCGCAGCGGCTCGAGGCGGGTGGCTTCGACGCGGTCTTCTTCGCCGACGTGATCGGTCTCTACCACGACTTCCGCGGCGGCCCGGACTTCCACGAGGAGCTCGGCCTGCAGATCCCCTCGAACGACCCGATGGTGATCATCAGCGCGCTGGCCGCCGCGACCGAGAACCTCGGCCTCGCCTTCACCCTCGGCTGGGGCCAGGTGCCGCCGTTCCAGTTCGCGCGGCAGGTGTCGACGCTCGACCACGCCTCGCGCGGGCGGATCGCCTGGAACATCGTCACCGGGGCGAACCCGAACGGCTGGCGCAACCTCGGCCACGAGGGGATGCCCGCGCACGACGAGCGCTACGCGATCGCCGACGAGTACCTCGAAGTCCTCTACAAGCTGTGGGAGGGGTCGTGGGAGGAGGACGCGCTGCTCGCCGACCGCGCCTCGGGCGTCCACGCCGACCCGTCGAAGATCCACCCGATCAACCACGTCGGCGAGCACTTCAAGGTCGAGGGCCCGTTCCTGGTGACGCCCTCGCCGCAGCGCACGCCGCTGCTCTTCCAGGCGGGGTCCTCTCCCGTCGGCCGTGACTTCTGCGCCCGCCACGCCGAGGCCCAGTTCATCCAGAGCCCCTCGCCCGAGGACGCCCGCAAGCAGATCTCCGAGACCCGTGACCTGCTCGAGCGGAACGGCCGCACCCGCGAGGAAATCAAGTTCTTCCAGGGGCTCTCCTTCGTCGTCGGCGCCACCGAGGAGGAGGCTCTGCGCAAGGAGCGCGAGCTGGACGAGAAGATCGACGACGACGGCATGGTCGCCCACATGGGCGGCGCGATCGGGGTCGACCTCGGCGGCCTCGACATCGACGACCCGCTCGACGCGCAGTCGACCGAAGGCGTGCAGGGCATCCTCAACTGGTTGAAAGAGAGCGCCGGGGGCGGCAACCCGACCGTGCGCGACGTGATGCACCTGATGAGCCGGCGGACCCGCGTCGTCGGCACGCCGGAGCAGATCGCCGACCGGCTCGCCGTCTACCGCGAGGCCGGCGTCGACGGGGTGAACGTGGTCAACGCGACGATCCCCGGCTCCTACCAGGAGTTCATCGACGAGGTGATGCCGGTCCTGCGCGAGCGCGGCCTGGCCAAGGACGGATATCGCGAGGGCACCCTGCGCAACAAGCTCTTCGGCCACGACCGCCTCACCGAGCGCCATCCCGCCGCCCAGTACCGCGGCGCCTTCCGCAGCCCAGAACCGGAGGCGATCGCCGCCTGACCCCACCCCGCGGTCGTCCTTTGGCCCGCCTCGCCCGCGGCGGTCGTCCTTTGGCCCTCACAGCGGGCCTTAGGTCGACCGCACCAGTGGGGCCCGGGCCTTAGGTCGACCGCGCGGCGGGGGATTGCTGACAGGCCGTTTCCCCGATCGGGTACATCTACCCTGCTTTTACTACTTACTTGGTCAACTTAATCCAGTATGGGTCCCAAGATGAACCGAAAAGATAAGAATCTCTCCTCCCCCAGCCCGGCGCGCGCACCGAAGCGCGCGCTCCACCCGCGAGCCTCCCTCCGCGCCCTGCGGGCGCACTTCGCCGTCTTCGCCGCCGTGGCGATGGCGAGCCTGCTGGCCGTCGGACTCTCCGCCTGTGGCGGATCGTCGGCGACCGGCGCGGGGGGAGGCGCGACGGATGGCTCCGGCAACGGCGCCGTCCCCGGCTCCACCGATACCGCGGTCAACGTGGTCGGCACCGAAGGCGCGACCGCCCCGACCGGCACGCCGAAATCGGGCGGCACGATCAACTACGCCCACGAGATGGAAACCCCCTGCCTGACCGGTGGCTGGATCCAGGAGGCCTACATCGAGCGCCAGTACGCCGACAGCCTCGTCTCGATGACCAAGGGCGGCAAGATCGTCCCCTGGCTGGCGACCTCGTGGAAAACCTCGCCTGACCACCTGACCTGGACCTTCAACCTGAAGCCCGGGGTCAAATTCACCAACGGCGAACCGCTCGATGCACAGGCCGTGGTGGACAACTTCTACGCCTGGTTGAACCCGGAAACGATCAACCCGACCGTCCAGACCTACATCGGCGAATACTTCAAGTCGGCCAAGGTCGTCAACGACACGACCTTCCAGCTGACCCTCTCGAAACCGTACGCGCCGCTGCTCCCGGTGATCTCGCAGGGTTACTTCGGGATCCTCTCGCCGAGCACCTACAAGGGCGGGGCGGAAGCCGTCTGCAACGAACCGATCGGCTCCGGTCCGTTCATCGTCGACAAGTGGACGCACGGGCAGAACATCACCTTCTCCCGTAACGACGACTACAACTCGGCGCCGCAGAACGCCGTCCACCAGGGCCCGGCGTACGCCGAGAAGCTGATCTGGAGCTACGTCAACGACCCGACCACCCGGTACGGCTCGCTGACCACCGGCCAGTCGAACGTGATCTACGACGTCCCCGGTCCTGAC
Organism: Solirubrobacterales bacterium; assembly: GCA_035572835.1. Taxonomy (GTDB): domain Bacteria; phylum Actinomycetota; class Thermoleophilia; order Solirubrobacterales; family 70-9; genus VAYN01. The sequence continues at coordinate 6,733 of DATNAG010000018.1, read as the reverse complement.
TGGGCGACGGCGCAGAACGAATTCGAAGTGCAGCAGTACATCACCCCGGGTCGTCCCGACACGCTCGACCTGAACACGATCAACGGGCCGTTCAAGGACCAGAAGGTCCGCGAAGCGTTCGCCTACGGTGCCGACCGCGAAGCCGCCGTCGCCAGCGCCTTCGAAGGCAAGACGCCCTACAACGGCAACGGCGCGCTCTCCCAGACCACCCCGAACTTCAACCCGGATCTGGAAGACACCTGGCCCTACAACCCGGAGAAAGCCGAACAGCTCCTCGACCAGGCGGGCTGGAAGAAGAACGGCGACGGCGTCCGTGAAAAAGACGGCAAGCCGCTCGACATCCTGCTGATCTACGGCGCCAACTCGATCATCACCAACGAAGGCGCGACCGTCCTCCAGGACCTGCAGGCGCAGTGGAAGGAAATCGGCTTCAACGTGACGCTGAAACCGCTCGCCTTCGCCGAACTGTTCGCCGCCGAGTACACCAAACCGACCTCCTACGACGCGACGATCGGCTACTGGACCTCGCCCACGGCCGGCGTGATGCTGATCACCTGGCGGCCCTGGGACGGCAAGGAACCGAACTCCTACAACTCGCCGTTCTACAACGACCCCCACCTGATCGACCTGATCGAAAAAGGCAACGCCTCCTTTACCGAGGCGGAGAAAGACAAGTACTACGGCGAAGCACAGGAGATCGTCACCAAGGAGAAAGCCGCCGTGGTCGGTGTCTACACCCAGGAAACCACCCTGGCCGTGGAACCGAATCTGAAAGGCGTCTGGCTCGAGGCATCCCAGGGCGAGCCCGTCTTCGCTGACGCCTACTTCGAGGATCAGAGCTGACGATGGCCACCTACGCGGAGCCAGCGGGGGGTGCGGCGGTCGGCGTCAAGCCGCGTCGCGCCCCCTGGGCGAAGCGGATCGCCTGGCGCATCCTCGGGGCGATCTTCGTCCTCTGGGCGGCGGCCACCTTCGTCTTCTTCGTCCAGCAGCTGCTGCCTGGGAGCCAGGCGACGCTGATCCTGAATCAGCAGACCGGTAACCAGCAGAGCTACACCGCCGAGCAGCTCGCCCCGACCGAAGCCAAATACGGCCTCGATCAGCCGGTGCTGACCCAGTACTGGGACTACATCAAGGGGCTCAGCCACGGTGACCTCGGCAACTCCTACTCGCAGTTCAAGCCGGTGACCGAGATCATCGGCGAACAGGTCGGGCCCACTCTGGTGCTGACGATCACCGCCTTGATCGTCGCCTGGATCCTCGCCCTGGGAACGATCCTGCTCACCTCGAGACGACGAAAGTCGGTCTCCACCCTCGGCTCGGGGTGGGAGATCTTCAGCGCCGGCCTGCCGTACTACTGGCTCGGGGTGATCCTGCTCGTCGTCTTCTCGATCGAACTGAAGATCTTCCCGGTGCAGGGCGGGACCTCGATCGAGGGCCTGGTGCTGCCGGCGCTGACCCTGGCGATCCCGCTGGCCGGGTTCATCGGCCAGGTCACCCGCGACGAGTTCGAGAAGGTGCTCGACCAGCCCTTCGTCACCTCGGCGCGGGCGCGCGGCATGGGTGATCTCGCGGTGCGTCTCAAGCACGTGCTGCGCCACTCGGTCCTGCCCGCGATCACCCTCTCCGGCTGGGCGATGGGCGCCCTGATCTCCGGCGCGGTGATCGTCGAGAACGTCTTCGCCCGGCCCGGGATCGGCAACATGATCGTCGGCGCCGCCGAACACCGCGACGTGCCGCTGGTGAGCGGCGTGGTGATGCTGGTCGCCTTCATCTACGTGATCTCGAACATCCTCGTGGACATCGCCTACGCGATCGTCGATCCGAGGTTGCGCGGATGAGCGCCACGCCGGACATCAGCCGCCCCGGGGCGCCTGGCGGCACCCCGGGATCGGCGAGATCGGGAATCGCCATCCCCGAGTGGGTGCGATCGATCCGACCGGGTGTCGCCCTGGCCGGGCTCGTCGTCGCCTTCTTCGTCGTCGCGATGATCGTGCCCTCGCTGCTCACCGGCCAGGACCCCTACGCGGTCAACCTCGAGCAGACGCTGCAGTCGCCGTCCTGGTCCCACATCATGGGCACCGACCAGTCGGGCCGCGACCTCTATGCGCGGATCGTCTACGGCGCCCGCGAGTCGCTCCTGATCGGGCTCGGCGCCACCGCGCTCGGGATGGGGGTCGCGATCGCGCTCGGCGTCCTCGCCGGCCTCGGCAACAAGTGGGTCGACGGGATCATCAGCCGCGGGGTCGAGGTGATGTTCGCCTTCCCGATCCTGCTGCTCGCCCTGCTCTTCGTCGCCGTCTTCGGTCCCAGCGTGACCACCGAGATCGTCGCGGTCGGGCTCGGCACCGCCCCCGGGTACGCGCGGATGGTGCGCGGCCAGGTGCTCGCCGTGCGGGACTCCGGCTACGTCGAGGCCGCGCGGGCCCTCGGGCATCCCTATGGCTCGATCGTGCGCCGCCACATCTTCCCCAACGCGATGCGACCGCTGGTCGTCGTGATGACGCTCGGGGTCGGCCAGTCGATCGTCTGGGCCTCGGGGATCGCCTTCCTCGGCCTCGGCGTGCCGCCGCCCTCGCCCGAGTGGGGAGCCCTGCTGAACGCCGGGCGCAACTACATCACCCAGGCCTGGTGGCTGGAGGTGATGCCGGGGGTGGCGATCGTCCTCTTCTCGCTCTCCCTGACCACCCTTGGCCGCCACCTGCAACAACGCCTCGAAGGAGGAGTGAACCGATGAGCACCGCTCCGACCCCGATCACGACGGGCGGGCTCCGTCCCGCCGATCCCGAGAACGACCTCCTGCGAGTCGAGAACCTCCAGGTCGGCTTCGGCGAGAAGCGCAACGTCACCGAGATCGTCCATGGCGTCTCCTTCTCGCTCGCCCCGGGCGAGTGCCTGGCGATCGTCGGCGAGTCGGGCTCGGGCAAGAGCGTCACCGCCCGCACCCTGGTCGGGCTGACTGGCGGCAGCTCGCACGTCAGCGCCGACCGGCTGGAGTTCGGCGGTCGCGACCTGCTCTCGTTCAAGGACCGCGACTGGCGCGGCCTGCGGGGCAAGGACATCGGCTTCATCCTCCAGGACGCGCTCGTCTCGCTCGACCAGCTGCGGCCGGTCGGCAAGGAGATCGACGAGGCCCTGCGGCTGCACGACTGGGGGACGAAGAAAGAGCGCGAGGAGCGGGTGATCGAGCTGATGGAGCTGGTCGGCATCCCGGAGCCGGCGGTGCGCGCCAAGCAGCGCCCGTATGAGCTCTCCGGCGGTCTGCGGCAGCGGGCCCTGATCGCCTCGGCGATCGCGATGGACCCGCAGCTGATCATCGCCGACGAGCCGACCACCGCCCTCGACATGACCGTGCAGGCGCAGGTGCTGGAGCAGTTGCAGCAGGCGAAGGCGCGGGGCAAAGCGCTGATCCTGATCAGCCACGACCTCGCGGTCGTCTCACAGCTCGCCGACACCGTCGCGGTGATGTTCGACGGCGACATCCTCGAGTACGCGCCCGCGGGGCAGCTCTTCTCCCGCCCCGAGAACGCCTACACGCAGCGGCTGATCGAGGCGATCCCGAGCGCCGACTCGCGCGGCGCGCGGCTCTCGCCGGTGGTCCGCAGCCACTCGCTCGGCGAGGCGCGGAAGTACGAGACCACTGATGCGCCCGTGTTGAAGGCCGAGCGTTTGTTGAAGAAGTTCCGCGGCCCCGACGGGGTCGATCGCACGGTCGTCAACGATGTCTCCTTCGAGCTGAAGCAGGGGGAGACGCTGGGGATCGTCGGCGAGTCGGGCTCGGGCAAGACGACGACCGCGCGCCTCGCCCTCGCCCTGCTCGAGGTCGACGGCGGCGGGGTCACCCTGGCCGGCGAGGAGTGGTCGGGCCTGCCCGAGCGCGAGCGGCGCAAGCGCCGCAACGACATCTCGGTCATCTATCAGGACCCGCTCAGCTCCTTCGACCCACGCTGGACGGTCGAGCAGATCATGCTCGACGCGCTCGGCGAGGGATACGACAAGAAGGCGGCGCGGCGGGTGCGGATCGCGGAGCTGCTGGAGATGGTCGGGCTGGAGCCCGAGCACCTCAGGCGGCGGCCCCTGCAGCTCTCCGGCGGTCAGCGCCAGCGGGTCGCGATCGCCCGGGCGCTCGGCCCGCAGCCGCGGGTGATCGTCTGCGACGAGCCGGTCTCGGCGCTCGACGTCTCGATCCAGGCGCAGGTGCTCGACCTGCTCGCCGACCTGCAGCAGGAGCTGAACGTCTCCTACCTGTTCATCTCCCACGACCTCGGCGTCATCCACCACATCTCCGACCGGGTGCTGGTGATGAGCGACGGCAAGGTGGTCGAGTTCGGCGACGCCGACGACGTGCTGCTGCGCCCGCACCACCCTTATACGCAGAAGCTGGTCGCCTCGCTGCCGGTGCTGGAGCGGCCGAAACCGACCGGTCCGCGACCGTTCGGCCGGCCGCCGCGCGCCGCCGGCCCGGAGTTCACCGAGGAGCTTGCCGCGTGAGCGCAACGCCAACCTCCCCCTCAGCTTCCGAGCTTAACGGCCATATATGGCCCTTAAGCTCGGAAGCACCGCGGCTCGGGACGCCGGGGGAGGCGCTGGCGGCGGCGCGCGCCTTCGCCGCCGAGATCGCCCCGGGCGCGGTCGAGCGCGACGCCGAGCGCCGCGTCCCGGTGGCCGAGCTGGAGGCGCTCGGGCGCACCGGCCTGCTCGCGCTGGGCGTGCCGGTCGAGCGCGGCGGCGCGGGGGCGGGGGCGGTGACGATCGTCGAGGCGATGCGGATCATCTCCGCCGCCGACCCGGCGATCGGCCAGGTTCCCCAGAACCACTACATGCTGGTCGACGCGCTGGTCCGCTACGGCGACGTCGCGCAGAAGGAGCTGCTGCTCGGCGAGGTCGTCCGCGGCGCCCGCTTCGGCAACGCCTGGTCCGAGCGCGGCGGCAAGCATCCGCTCGACACCAAGACGACCCTCAGCGAGACCCCGCGCGGCCTGCGCCTCGACGGGCGCAAGTACTACTCGACCGGCGCGCTCACCGCCCAGTGGGTCCCGGTGCTGGCGCGCGACGAGACCTCGGGCGCGCTCACGCCGCCCCCCGGCAAGGACGCCCTCGCCTTCGTCTTCCTGCCCCGGGACACCGAGGGCCTCGAGGTCGACCAGGACTGGACGGCCTTCGGCCAGCGGGCGACGATCAGCGGCACGACGAACCTGAACGATGTCAAGGTCCACCCGGGCTGGGTGCTTCGCTTCTCGTCCGAGAAGCCCGCCGACACCTTCGCCGCCTTCGGCCAGATCCTCCACGCGGCGGTCGACGTCGGCATCGCCCGCGGGGCGCTCGACGAGGCGGCCCGCCACCTCGGTGCCCACAGCCGCACCTGGTTCGAGGCCGGGGTCGAGCGGCCCGCCGACGAGCCCTACGTCGTCGCCCACTTCGGCCGGCTCGAGGTGAAGGTGAAGGCGGCCGAGGCCTTGCTGGAAGCCGCCGCCCGCCAGCTCGACGCGGCCTACGCCGACCCCACCCCGGAGCTGATCGACGCCGCCCGGATCGGCGTCGCCGCGGCCCGCGCCTGCGGCGCCGAGACCGCGCTGGAGGTCTCCTCCGACGCGCTCGACGCGCTCGGCTCCTCGGCCGCCGACGCCCGTTACGGCCTCGACCGCCACTGGCGCAACGCCCGCACCCACACCCTCCACGACCCGACCCGCTGGAAGCACGTGCACCTCGGCCGCTACCGGCTCGACGGTGTCCTGCCCGGCCCCGATAACCCGCTCGTCTAGGAAGGACACTCCCAAATGCCCCGCCTCCGCTTCAACGCCTTCTCGATGAACTGCGTCTCCCACATCCACCACGGCCAGTGGACGCGCCCCGACACGCGCCAGATGGACTACACCGATCTCGACGCCTGGATCGAGCTCGCCCAGATCCTCGAGCGGGGCAAGTTCGACGCTCTCTTCCTCGCCGACGTGGTCGGCACCTATGCGGCCTACGGCGGCAACCGTGATGCGGCGGTCGAGGAGGGCCTGCAGACGCCGGTCAACGACCCCTCGCTGCTGGTCCCGGCGATGGCGGCGGCGACCGAGAACCTCGGCTTCGCCTTCACCCAGTCGGTGCTGCAGGAGCAGCCCTTCAACTTCGCCCGCCGGCTCTCCACCCTCGACCACCTGACCAAGGGGCGGGTCGGCTGGAACATCGTCACCTCCTACCTGCCCGACGCGGCCCGCAACCTCGGCTTCGGCGGGCTGCCCTCGCACGAGGACCGCTACCGGCGCGCCGAGGAGTACATGCAGGTCGTCTACAAGCTGCTCGAGGGGAGCTGGGAGGAGGACGCGGTGATCCGCGATCTCGAGCGCGGCGTCTACGCCGACCCGGCGAAGATCCACGAGATCGATCACAGCGGGCCGTTCTACCCCGACGTGGTCGGGCCGCACCTCTCCGAGCCCTCGCCGCAGCGCACTCCGGTCCTCTTCCAGGCCGGCTCGTCCGAGCGTGGGCGCGAGTTCGCCGCCCGCAACGCCGAGGCGATCTTCATCGCCGCCCGCAGCCCGCTCGGGGCGCGGACGCAGATCGAGGACGTCCGCGGCCGCGCCGAGCGCCTCGGCCGTGAGGGCGGCGACATCCTCTTCTTCCAGGGGATGAGCGCGATCGTCGGCGGCACCGAGGAGGAGGCGCGGCGCAAGGAGGCGGAGATCGACGAGCTCGCCAGCGACGAGGGCTACGCCGCCCACATGGCCGGCAACCTCGGCATCGA
>DATNAG010000017.1:0-6271 GCA_035572835.1 Solirubrobacterales bacterium | reverse complement strand
AAGGCGATCGCCACGGCGCCGCCCACGCAGGCGTCGAGGAAGCGGTCGATCTCGGCGCCCTGGCCGGGCAGGGTCATGATCAGGAGCGCCGACACCGCGGCCTGGTTGATCAGGATCTGGCTCCCGTTGAGGAGCAGTGACACTGCCATCACGAGGGCGACCAGCACCGTCACCTGGATCGCCCCGACGCCGATCAGGTAGACGATCGCGGCGGCCAGGCCGATGCCGACGGCGACGCCAATCGAGAGCTCGATCGCGCGGCGGCGCGGCTGCCCGCGGGAGAGGCCGAGCGAGATGACCGCGGCCGCGGGGGCGAAGAACGGCTCGGACTGGCCGACGATCAACTTCGCCAGCGCCCAGGCGATCCCGGCCGCGAGCGCCGACTGGAGGATCGCGGGCCAGGAGCCGGAGACCAGCCGGAGGCGCGCCCGCGCCGCGCCGCGCACACGTTGCTCGAGGGCCCAGTCGCGGGATGGCATCTCGGGTCGAGCCTAGCCGCGCCCACGGCCGGGGTGCCTTGTGCCGCAACGGGGTGACGCGGCCGGACAGGGCAACGCGACCCTGACCCGAACGCGATCGAAGTCCACACCAAAGACAAAACCGGCGCCAACGAGGACAGCGACTTCAATCTGATCGTCGTCTGCCCCTAACCCCGGTGTCGATGGGCCGAAAACTCAACCATGCCTGGAGTTTTCGGCCCATCGACGCGGGCGGGGTCAGCCGCCGCGGGTGGCGAACTTGATCTTCTTGCCGCCCTTCTTGGCGGCCTGGGGGACGAGACCTTCCGGCACCGGGAAGTTCGCCCCGTACGACTTCCAGCCGCTCGGCGGGTTGCCCTCGAGGATGCCGGTGATCACTTTGTAGGCTTCCGCGCAGCTGATGCCGCCTTCGACGGTGATCGCCTTCACGGGCAGCGGGTAGAGCGTGCCGTCTTCGAGCTCGAGCTTGACGGTCTTGTTGGGGCAGGTGCTCGCGCCGCGCGCCGCGGCGGTGGTGGGGGCGATGGCGGCGGCGGTGCCGGCCAGGGAGGCCGCGCAGGCGAGGATCGCGGCGCCGCGTCCGAGGTGGAGCTTGGTCTTCATCAACTTCCTTTCGTGGCGGGCACCGGGCGTGCCGCGCTCATATCTGGACCAGACGCGGCATCATTTCGGTCCCGGCGGGCCATGGCGGATGATTTTCGGACCAGCTACGTGGAAACCACGTAGTTGGTTGACCTCCTGGCTCTCGGCTACCGTCCGGTGCTCGTGGCGAGCACGATCGAACCGCTGAGGTACCGCCGTCCGACGCCGCCGCCGCGGCGTCGCCGACGCCTCTGGGTGATCCCGCTGCTGGTCGGGATCGTCCTGTTGGCGCTCCTCGTCGCCGCGCTGGTGCGGGCGGAGACGAAGACGATGCCCGAGCTCACCGTCCACCGGGTGCTGCCGAAGGCGGTGAAGCTGCCGGGCAAGCCCTTCACCCCCGCCTGGCCGAGCGAAGGCGAGGCGACGGTGGCGGTCGAGGGTGTCGGCAGCCTCGGCTCGACCGGCGGGCAGAAGCCGGTGCCGATCGCCAGCGTCGCCAAGGTGATGACCGCCTACCTGACGTTGAAGAAGTTCCCTCTGGCCCCGGGCGAGGAAGGCTTCAGGGTGCGGATCTCCCAGGCGCAGGTCGACGAAGAGCGCGACCGGGTGGCGCTCGATCAATCGACGGTCGCGGTGCGGGCAGGGGAGACGCTGTCGGAGCGCCAGCTGCTGGAGGCCCTGATGCTGCCCTCGGCGAACAACATCGCGGCGCTGCTCGCGGTCCACGACTCCGGCTCGATCGAGGCGTTCGTCGACAAGATGAACGCCGCGGCGCGCGAACTGGGGATGTCGCAGACGACCTACACCGACCCGAGCGGCTTCGAAGAGACCACCGTCTCGACCGCCTCCGACCAGGTGAAGCTGGCTCGGGTGGCGATGGCCGACCCGACCTTCGCCGAGATCGTCGCCAAGCCCTCGACCGTGCTGCCGGTCGTCGGCCGCGTCCTCAACTACAACGAACTGGTCGGCAACGACGGCTACATCGGGATCAAGACCGGCTCTGACTCGGCGGCCGGGGGCTGCCTCCTGTTCGCCAAGGAAATGACCGTCGACGGCCACACCTTCACCGTGCTGGGGGCGATCTTCGGCCAACACGACGGGGAACTGGTGAGCGCCGCGCTGGCCGGCGCCGATGCACTGGCCGGCTCGGTTGCCGACGCGGTGCGCACCCGGGTCGCGGTGCCGAAGGGCACCACCGTGATGCGGCTCGAAAACGCCGAGGGCGACGTCGTCGCGGTGAAGACCAAGCGGGCGCTGAAGGAGATCGGCTGGCCGGGGATGCGGACGCCGGTCCATCTCGGGGTCGGCCCGCCGCGCCGCTCCGCGAGCACCGGCGAACGCTGGGGCACGGTGATGGTGCGCGGCACGACGGTCGAGCGGGCTCCCGCCGTCGCCGCCGACTCGCTCGGCGAACCGTCGCTCGGCTGGCGCCTGTGGCACCTGCCTTAGTCGCGCTCTTTCCTCTCGAGCGCGCGTTTGTCGGTGACTGGACGGTGGAGCCTCAGTTGCCGTGGGCGGCCTTGCCGAGGCCCTGCACGGTCGACCCGGTCACGACCTTGGCGCAGTCCTGGACTTCCGGATCGATCGTGTCGACGATCGCGATCCCTTCCGGGTGCCCTTTGTCGCCGCACTGGATGTACCAGTCCTTGACCCCGTCGGCGGCGACGATCACGTCGTTGCCGCCGCGCCCGAAGTAGCTGTCGACGCCGGGCTGGCCGAGCATCACGTTGTCCTCCCCGTCGCCGATCAGGACGTCGTTGTCGAACGAGCCCTCGATGTCCTCATCCGAGCGCGGCAGCCGCACCTTGGCGCAGTGCTTGATCGCGTTGATCCAGGCCCAGCCCGCTTCGAGGGAGACGTAGAGCGTCCCCGGGTGGGCCTGGGTCTCGGCGAATGACGCGTCGTCATCGCCCGGCCCGCCGTCGAGCGTCCCGCCCGCGCAGCCGCCACCCGCCGCCAGCAGGTCGCCGCCGCCTTCGCCGTAGATGAAGGTCGGGCCGGGGAGGCCGCCGATCAGCCCGTCGGAGCCGTCGCCGCCGTAGATGTGGTCGGCGCCGGGGCCGGACTGGAGCAGGTCTTCCTCCGGGCCGCCGCGGATCGTGTCGTCACCTTCGCCCCCGTTGACGCGGGTGAAGTCGATCGATTCGAGGCTCCCGCTCACGGTCAGTCCGTCGTTGCCGGGCCCGAGGTCGGCCATCAGCCAACGACCCGGTCCGAGCGTCGGGCAGGTCACCTGCTTCGGGTTGCCGGCGGTGCGGGCGCAGCCTTCACCTGCCGCCAGCGGGGCGCCCGCGTCGACGGTGAAGGTTCCGGTCACGCCCGGCTCCCCCTGTTCGGAGGTTCCTTCGATGAAGGAGACGGTGAAGTCGTCGGGGCCGGAGCCGCCGATGATCTGCAGCCCGCCGCCGCCTTCCGGATCGGGGTCGAGGCGGATGTAGGCGGAGCCGACCGGCGCCGCTTCCTTGCCGCAGGAGATCCGGGTCGGCCCGCCCTCGCAGTGGTCGTCGCCCTGCCCGCCGTTCAACGTGTCCGCGCCGCCGCCGCCGGCCACCGTGTCGTTGCCGGGCCCGCCGTCGATCACGTTCGGCTGGTGGTCGCCGATCAGGTCGTCGTGGAAGGCGGAGCCCTCGATCGACTCGAAGCGGAAGAGTCGATCGTGGCCGTCCCCCAGAGCTTTATGGCGGGGGAGGGAGACCCAGACCCCGGCGCCTTTGAGCCCGGCGACCGAGGTCGCGAAGGAGGCGATGTCGCCGCTGCCGGGGCCGCCGTCCATGCGGTCGTAGCCGTAGTCGCCGCGGACCAGGTCTTCGTTGCCGGCGCCGCCGTTCACGGTGTCGATGCCGAGCCCGCCGCTGACTTCGTCGCGGTCGCCGCCGCCCCCGCCGACGTGGTCGTCGCCGAGGTCGCCGAAGAGGCGGTCGGCTCCGGCGCCGCCTTCGAGCCAGTCGTTGCCACGACCGCCGTGGATCAGGTCGTCGCCGGGGCCGCCACAGACGATGTCGTTGCCGAGCCCGCCGTAGACCTTGTCGTCGCCGGGTCCGGCCCAGATCACGTCGGCCTTTTCGGTGCCGAGGAGGACGTCGTCGCCGTCGGTGCCGACGATCGTCGCGCGCTTGCCGTGGCAGGTCGGCGTCGCTTCCGATTCGGCCCCGGCGGCGCTCATCGCGAGGACCGCGGCGACGAGGGCGCCGAGCAGGGCGATGGCGAAGATCCGTCTCGACACGGCGCACATCTTGTCGCCTGGGGCGGCGTCATGCGGCTCGGGTTCGGCAATGGCTAGCGTGGATCGGATGGCGAGCCGGACCGAGACCCGACCGGAGACCGCGGGCGGCATCCGCGGCAACCCCGCGATCGCGGTGGGCATGGTGCTGGGCTCGATCTCCTCGGTCCAGTGCGGGGCGGCCCTGGCGACGACGCTCTTCGACCAGGTCGGGCCGGCGGGCACCGTCTTCCTGCGGGCGGCGTTCGCGGCCTTGGTCCTGCTCGTCGTCGCCCGCCGCGACGTGCTGCGGCTGCGGCGGGTCGAACTGCGCGACGTCGCCCTCTTCGGGGTGACCCTGGCGGCGATGAACCTCTGTTTCTACGAGGCGATCGACCGGCTGCCGCTCGGCGTCGCGGTGACCTTCGAGTTCAGCGGCCCGCTGGCGGTCGCGGTGTTCGGCTCGCGGCAGCGACGGGACCTGATCTGGGCGGGACTGGCGGCGGCCGGGATCGTGCTGCTGTCGGGCGACTTCGGTGGGCAGTCGATCGATCCGCTCGGCGCCGTCCTGGCGCTCACCGCTGGCGCCTTCTGGGCCGCCTACATCCTGCTGAGCGCGCGGGTCGGCGGGCGCTCGGAGGGCCTCGGCGGGTTGGCGGCGGCGATGGCGATCTCGGCGCTGCTCCTGGCCCCGGTCGGGCTCGCGGCCGGAGGCGGGGGGATGGGCTCGGCCGGGCTGCTGGCGACCGCGCTGGCGGTCGGCGTGCTCAGCTCGGCGCTCCCCTACGCGCTCGAGATCGAGGCGCTGCGGAGGCTGCCGAACGCGGTCTTCGGGGTGATGATGAGCCTCGAGCCGGGGGTCGCGGCCCTGGTCGGGTTCGTCGCCTTGAACCAGGGGCTGAGCTGGAGCGAAGCGGTGGCGATCGCCCTGGTCGTGGCGGCGAGCGCGGGCGCGCTCCGCTCGGCGGCGACTCCGGCGCCCCGGGACGGGTAGAACCTCACCATGGCAAAAGCGAAAGCCAAGGGCAAGGGGGTGAGGGCGACCGTGCGCGGCGGCGTGCAGGGGATCGGCTTCCGTTACTCGACGGTGGAGCGGGCAAACGAGCTCGGCGTGCTCGGCTGGGTCCGCAACCAGGACGACGGCGCGGTGCTCGTTCACGCCGAGGGCCCCGACGAGGCCGTCGACGCGCTGGTCGAGTGGCTCGGCGAAGGGCCGCCCGGGGCGAAGGTCGAGGGGGTCGAGGTCGAGAAGGGGAAGGTCGAAGGCCACGAGCAGTTCGCGATCCGCGGCATCAGCGCCGGCGTCTTCGTCGTCCAGGAGCACGAAGCGACCGCGCACCATTGGGACCTGCGCCTCGAGGTCGACGGCGTGATGCGCTCCTGGGCGGTGCCGAAAGGTCCCTCGATGGACCCGGCGCAGAAAAGGCTGGCGGTCCAGGTCGAGGACCACGAGAAGTCCCACAACGACTTCGAAGGCAAGGCGGGAGAGGGCGGCGTGATCGTCTGGGATCGCGGCACCTACGAGCAGGGCGGTCGGGTGCCCTGGCCGGAGGCGCTCGAACGCGGCCACGCGGTCTTCGTCCTGCACGGCGAGAAGCTCGAGGGCGGCTTCGCCCTGCAGCGCACGCGTCCGGGAGAGAAGCCCCAGTGGCTTTTGATTAAGCGCAAAGACGACGCCGCCCGCCCCGGCTCCGATGTCGTCGCCGAGTCCCCGAAGTCGGTGGCGAGCGGCAAGACGCTCGACGAGGTCATCTCCGGCGATTAGGGGGCGGCGGATGGGCCGGCGAGGGCTCGCGGCCCGGTCGATCTGGGTCCGGGACGGCGAGGGTCCGGGCCCCGGCGGCGGGGGCTCGGCCGTCCCGGGCGTCTCGTGGCGGCCCGGGCAGGCTGTGGCCGCCACGAGACGCCCGGGACGTGGGAGGAGCCCCATGGATCAGGACACAGGGACGGCACGAAGTCGGACTTCCGTGATCGTCCCGTACGAGAGAAGGCACACCTCGCCCGGATTGTT
>DATNAG010000016.1:0-69016 GCA_035572835.1 Solirubrobacterales bacterium | reverse complement strand
CCGCCGCTGAAGTCGACCGCGACGCAGAGGGCGGCGGTCGGGCAGGAGATCCCACGCAGGTTGGCGGCCAGGCCTTCGGCCGGGGTGACGTGGCCGACCGCCCAGGCGCCGGCGCCCGCGGTCGGCGCGCTCGACTGGATCACCACCCCTTCCTGGCCGACCCCGACGCAGAAGCCGCTCGGTTCGCAGTGCATGCCGAAGATCGTTTCCCCGTCGCCGAGGTTGAGGTTGGTCAGCGTCCAGGGGGAGGCCTGGGCGGAGGCGGTCCCGACCGCTCCGAAGAGGGCGAGCAGGGCGAGGATCAAGGAAAGTCGGCGCACCTCGTGAGGTTTTAGCGATCCGGCTCCTCGGTCGCGGAGCAGGAATTCGCCCTTGGGCGTCGACGTGCAGGATTTCGGGCCCCGGACGGAGGGCCGAAAACCCTCAGGTGAGCTCCTTCTCAAGGCGACTGCACGCACTGGTCCTCGTGGCCCTGGCCGTGGGCTCGGTCATCGTCCCCGTGGCGAGCGCCGATCCCGGTGGCCTCGGCGCCTCCTACTCCGGCGAAACCGTCGAAACGCCGTCGATCCCGGCCTCGACCACGGAAACCGAAATCCCCGCGGTCAGCTCGCCCAGCGGCGTGCCGATCCCGGCCCCGACCGTCCCCGGCGCCGCCGCCACCCTGGCCGGCGAACGCGCCGTCGCCCCGGCCTCGGCGCCCGCCGCGGTCAAGCAGGTGATCGCCGCCGCCAACCGGATCCGTGCCACTCCCTATATATGGGGCGGCGGGCACGCTCGCTGGTGGGACAAGGGCTACGACTGCTCCGGCTCGGTCAGCTATGCCCTGCACGGTGGCAAGCTGCTGGAAGCGCCGCTGGTCTCCGGCTCGTTCATGACCTGGGGCGAAGCGGGCCCGGGCAGGTGGATCACGATCTACGCCAACAGGCAGCACGTCTTCATGACCGTCGCCGGTCTCCGCTGGGACACCGGCGGCGACCCGCCCGGCGTCACCGGGCCACGCTGGCACACCGAACCTTTCCTCGGCCAGGGCTTCATCGTCCGTCATCCGGTCGGCCTCTAATCCCTCCTGGCGTCGCCACCCGGCAAGCCCGGTACGAGCGCCCCGGTCCCGGGTAATCCCCTTCCCGGGAGGAGAACCGGAAAGGAGACACATGCGCTTTCGCAAGCTCGGCAGCTCGGACCTCGAGGTATCGGAGATCGCCCTCGGTTCCTGGCTGACCTATGCGGGCGGGATCGAGGCCGACCAGACCCGTGCCTGCACCGACGCCGCCTTCGAGGTGGGGATCAACTTCTTCGACACCGCCAACGTCTACGGGCGCGGCGCCGCCGAGACCGCCTGGGGGGAGATCCTCTCCGCCCGGCCACGCGACTCCTACGTCCTGGCGACCAAGGTCTGGGGCCAGATGTCCGACGACCCGGATGACCGCGGCCTCTCCGCCACCCAGATCGCGAAGCAGATCGACGCCTCGCTGACCCGGCTGCAGACCGACTTCGTCGACCTCTACCAGGCTCACCGCTTCGATCCCGACGTGCCGATCGAGGAGACGATCGGGGCCCTGCAGCAGGTGGTGAGTGAAGGCAAGGCGCGCTACCTCGGCTTCAGCGAGTGGACGCCGGAGCAGATCGAGGCGGCGCTGGAGATCGCCGGGCCCGACCTCTTCGTCTCCTCACAGCCCCAGTACTCGATGCTCTGGCAGGCGCCCGAGGCCGAGGTGTTCCCGCTCGGTGCCGCCAACGGGATCTCGCAGATCGTCTGGTCGCCGCTCGCCCAGGGCCTCCTGAGTGGGAAGTATCGGCCGGGCGAGGAGCCGCCCGCCGACTCGCGGGCCGCCAACGACGCGATGAACATGTCGATGCAGCTGGTGATGAACGACGCCAACCTGGAGGCGGTCGAGCGGCTGCGGCCGATCGCCGTGGCAGAGGGCCTCAGCCTGCCCGAGCTGGCGCTCGCCTGGGTGCTGCGGCGCGAGGAGGTGGCGGCGGCGATAGTCGGCGCCTCGCGGCCCGAGCAGGTCCACGCCAACGCCAAAGCCTCCGGGGTCGAGCTCTCCGCCGAGGTCCTGGCGGCGATCGACGAGGCGCTCGGGGACGCTCCGGTGGAGGAGCCGACCCTTGCGCCGTTGGCCAGAAATGGGGTTAAGAGACATTCGTAAAATGCAGCGTAAACATTTCGGTTCTTATTGAAAAGGACCCTTTCGAAAGGTATCTTTCGACAGATGCCGGAGGGCGTCTTACAGCTGACCGACCCGCGCGCGCTGCGCGCCGTCGCGCACCCGACCCGGCTGAAGCTGCTCAGTGAGCTCCGCCGCATCGGCCCGCTGACCGCGACCCAGGCGGGGGAGCGGATCGGCGAGAGCCCGGCCGCCTGCTCCTTCCACCTGCGCCTGCTGGCGAAGTACGGGCTGGTCGAGGAAGCGGGAGGCGGGCGCGGGCGGGCACGACCATGGCAGGCCACGGCGATGGGCCACGAATGGGCCTCGCGCGGGCCGGGCGGCGAGCCCGACGATGCCGGCGACCTGCTGACCCGGGTGGTGGTCGAGCGCTGGTTCGAAGAGGCATTGAGCTGGGTCGAGCGGCGCGCCGAGGAGACCGAGGAGTGGGCGGAGGCCGCCGTCCTCGGTGACCGGCTGGTCTACCTGACCCCGGCCGAGCTCGAGGACCTGAACCGGCGCATGGGCGCGCTGCTCGAGCCCTATGCGCGCCGCGTCACCGACCCCGCGGGTCGCCCCGACGAGGCGCGGGTCGTCACCTTCGTCCAGCTCGCCTTCCCGGTCGAGGACGACGGTCCGTCCGACGCCGGCGAGAAAGGCCGGGTCGGCTGATGCGCCGTCGCGTCCCCCGCCTCCTGCGCGTCAACCGCCCCTTCCGCGATTACTGGACCGGGCAGACCATCTCCCTCTTCGGCGACCAGATCGCCCTGCTCGCGATCCCTCTGCTCGCCGTCCTCACCCTGGACGCAGACGCCGAGCAGATGGGCCTGCTGGGCGCGGTGGAGCTGGTCCCGAACCTTCTCTTCGCCTTCGCCTTCGGTGCCTGGGCGGATCGCCGCCGCAGTCGCCGGGCGATCCTGATCGGCGCCGACCTCGGCCGCGCCGCGGTCCTCCTCAGCGTCCCGCTGGCGAGCCTCCTCGGGGTGCTGACGATGCCGGTGCTCTACGTCGCCGCCTTCGCCACCGGCACCTTCGGCACCCTGTTCATGGTCTCCGAACAGACCGTCTTCACCTCGTTGGTCAAACCGACCGAGTACGTCGAGGCCAACTCGCTGCTGATCGGCAGCCGCTCGGTCTCGATCGTCGGCGGCAAAACCCTCGGCGGCTTGCTCGTGGCGGCGCTGACGGCGCCGGTGGCGGTCGCCGTCGACGCGGTCACCTTCCTCTTCTCGGCGCTCTTCGTCCGCCGCGCCGAGGTGCCCGAGCCGCCCGCCGCTCCTCCCGGCTCGGGTGGCCTCGCCGCGGGCTACCGCTTCATCCGCCGCACACCGCTGCTGCAGGTCTCGCTGCTCGGAACCGCCACCTTCAACCTCTTCAACACCGCCTTCTGGGCGCTGCTCGTCCTCTTCGCCACCCGCGAGCTCGGGCTCGGCTCAGGGGCGATCGGGATCGCGCTCGGGGTCGGCGCCCTCGGCAGCATCCTCGGCACCGCCTGCGCCCGCCGCCTCAACGCGCGGATCGGCCTCGGCAAGGCGCTGATCTTCTCCTTCGTGATGGCCCCGTTGCCGCTGGTGCTGGTGCCGCTCGCCTCCGGCCCGCCGGCGCTCTCCTGGGTGCTGCTCACGGTGGCCGAGTTCGGCTCCGGGGTCGGCGTGATGATCCTCGAGGTCGGCCTCGCCTCGATGCAGGCGGCGGTGATCCCGGACGGCCTGCGCTCGCGCGTCTGGGGGGCGATCCTGTTCGTCAATTGGGGGGTGCGCCCGCTCGGAGCGCTCGGCGGAGGGCTCCTGGCGGCGGCGATCGGGCTGCGCCCGACGATGTGGATCGCGGCGATCGGCGGCATGGCGGGCGTCCTCTGGCTGATCCCGTCGCGGATGTCGAAGGTGCGCGACGTCGGCGAAGACGGCCTCGCCGTCGACCCGCCCGCGATGGGGGCGGAGGAGTCGCCCCGTGTCCCGGTCGGCGTCTAGCCCGTTTGTCACCCACAGGGTGACATTCGTCAGGGGTGCTGTAACGACATCTGCACCGGAGACATGCACAATGGAAACGTGGGTGTAATCGGCGACACCCTGTCCGAGGCGCGGACGCGGCGTGGCGTGGATCTCGAGGAGATCCACGCGGCGACGGGGATCCGCCCCCGTTACCTGCGCGCGATCGAGCAGGAAGACTGGGACGGGCTGCCGGAGGAGTTCTACGCCCGCTCCTTCATTCGCAAGTACGCCGAGTTCCTCGACGTCGACCCCGAGCCGCTGGTGGCCGAGTATCGGCGCCAACGGGGGACGACGGGAGGCCCCGGCGAGGCGCCGACCTCGCCTTTCGCCCGGACGAGCTCGCGGCGCGCCGAGGCGTTGCGCCGCCGCCGCGCCCGCCAGGGGGTCTACGCCTGGCTCGGCGGGGCCGCGGTGGTGGCGGCGATCGTCGTCGTGATCGTCCTGCTGGCATCGGGAGGCGGCGGGGGAGGGGCGAAGGAGGCGAACGGCGGCGCCGCCGCCGCGAAGGAAAAGGCGAAGGCGCAGAAGAAGAAACCGGCGCCCTCCGAAACCTCGCATCGCGCGTCGAAGCCCCAGACGGTGTCCCTGAAGATCGAGCCGACCGCCGAAGTCTGGGCCTGTGTCCTCGACGCCAAGGGCAAGCCCCTGGTCGACGGCGCCACCCTCGCCGCCGGCGAAACCACCGGCCCGTTCCACGCTGAATCCTTCACCGCCGCCTTCGGCAACGGATCGGTCGAAGTCTGGCTCGACGGCAAACGCGCCCGGACCCCTTCGACGCCGAGCCCGATGGGATTCACCGTCGACCGACACGGCAAGCTCCGCGAACTCCCCGAAGGCGAACGCCCAAGCTGCGAATAGAGCCAATTCCGGCGCACTGTTTGCCTTGACGCACACCTGAGTGCTACTGTGCTGACACAGTGGCACAGTTGGCCCAGACCTCGGAATCGCCGAATCCCTTCGCGGTCGACCCCGGCGACGAGCTGCCGGTCGGTCTCCAGCTGACGTTGCGCCTGCGGGCTTTGATCGCCACCGGGCGCCTGCCCGCCGGCGAGCGCCTGCCGAGCGTGCGCCGCCTCGCCGAGTGGGCGGGCGTCAACCTGAACACGGTCCGGGGCGTCTACGCCGGCCTCGAAGCGACCGGGCTCGTGGTCAGCCACCAGGGCCGCGGCACCTTCGTCGCCGCTGAGGTCCGCGCCGCCCCCGAACTAGAGGAGATCGCCGCCGAGGCGATCCGCAAAGCCCATGCCGCCGGACTCGGCGCCCGCGAGCTCGCCGAGGTCGCGCTCGTCTGCGCCGAGATCCCCGGCGGCCCTCCAGGCTCCGCCGCCACCTCCGGCGGAGCCGCCACCCCCTCCCCGGCGATCGACCCGGCCGAGGCGGAAGTGATCGGCGTCCGCCGCGAGCTGCGCCGTCAGATCGCCGTGCTCGAGTCGGAGCTCGGCGGCTATGTCCGTGACATCCCGCTCGACATGCCGACCGCGCCGCGCGTGACCAGCGCCCACGTGGCCGGGGTCGAGGAGCTCGAGCAGACCCGCGACACCCTCGTCGCGCAACTCTCGGAGGCGCGTCGCGCCGCCGAGCGCCGCGCTCGCGAGGAGGCCCGGCGCCGGGTCGGCGAGGCAGGCGCCGGCGACGGCGAGGAAGGCGGGCCACTGGCCCGGGCGATGGGCTGGTGGCGAGCCAAGCGATAAATCGCGGGCTGGGCCGGCTCGGCCCGCTGTTCGAGGTGGTGGGGAGCATGATCATCCTCACCGCCCGAACCATGGTGTCGGCGCTACGCCCGCCGTATCCGTACGGCGAGGAGCTGGTCGAGCAGTTCGCCTTCACCCTGCGCCTCTGCTGGCTGCCACTGCTGATCTCCACCTTCGCCCTCAACCTCGGCGCGCCCGGGCTGCAGGCGGCGGGGCCGCTGCAGGTCTTCGGCGCGCTCGACCGGCTCGGCGGCTTCTTCGTCCTCACCGCGATCCGCTGGATCGGCCCGATCGTCACCGCGGTCGTCGTCGGCGGTGTCGCCGGCACCGCGATCACCGCCGACCTCGGAGCACGCAAGATCCGCGAGGAGCTCGACGCCCTCCAGGTCCTCGGCGTCGACCCGATCAAGAACCTGGTCGTGCCGCGCTTCGTCGCCCTGGTCGTGGTGACGGCGCTGCTCGACGTGTTCGCGATCGTCTTCGGCCTGCTCGCCGGGATCGCCGCCGAGCTGATCTACCACCAGAGCCTCGGCGGCTTCTTCGCCACCCTCTTCCTGCAGGCCTCGGCCACCGATGTCTGGGCCTCGGTGGTGATGTGTGGGATCTTCGGCGCGATCATCGCGGTCGTCTGCTGCTTCAAGGGGATGACCGCCTCCGGCGGCGCCGCCGGGGTCGGCCGCGCGGTCAACCAGGCGGTGGTGATCTCGCTGGTCGGCGTCTTCGCCTTCAACTACGTCTTCACCGCGGTCCTCCTCGCCACCAACCCGGAACTGCAGACGATCCGATGAGCGACGGATCGCGCGGGGACGCATTCGCGCCGCTGGGCTACCTCGAGTCCTTCGGTGAGATCGCGCGATTCGGGGCGCGCGTGATCGGGATCGTCTGGAGCGGGCGGGCGCTGCGGTTCTTCGGCGAGGTCCTGCGGCAGTCAGGGATCCTGATCCTCGGCTCGGGGTTGATCATCTGGGGCTTCGTCTTCATCCTCGGCCTCCAGTGCGGGATCCAGGGGGCCTACTTCTTCCGGGCCCAGGGGGTGCCCTCGTACGCGGGTCTCTTCTCCGCCTTCTGCGACCTGCGCGAGGCGCTTCCCTACGCCTTCGGCTACATCCTCTCGGCCAAGGTCGGCACCGGGATCGTCGCCGAGATCGGGGCGATGCGGATCAACGAGGAGATCGACGCGCTCGAAGTGATGGGCGTGCCGCCGCTGACCTTCCTCTGCGGCTCGCGGCTGCTCGGCGCCTGGATCGCGCTGCCGTTCATCTACCTGGTCGGGATCGGGGTCATGTACCTCGCCAGCTACCTCTCGGTGGTGAAACAGGTCGGTGACGTCTCCTCCGGCGGCTACACGCTGATCTTCTGGATGTTCCAGGACCCCACCGACGTCATCTTCAGCCTGGTCAAGGGGATGACGATGGCGACCGTGATCGTGCTGGTCGGCTGCTACTACGGCTACAACGCCTCCGGCGGGCCGGTCGGCGTCGGCACCGCGACGGCGAAGTCGATGGCCTTCAACATCGTCGCCGTCCACATCATCGGCATGGTCGGCACCCTGGTCTTCTGGGGCGCCAATCCGCGGTTGCCGATCGGGGGCTAGGAGGGCCGCCGTACATTTTTGACCGGATGGGTAGAGAATGCCCCGGATGAACGAATGGGACTTGATCTGGCGGCTGGGGCTGGCTCTGCTGCTTTCGGCGTCGATCGGGCTCGACCGCGAGCTGCGACAGAAAAGCGCCGGGCTGCGGACCTACACGCTGGTCGGGGTCGGATCGGCGCTCTTCATGTTGATCTCCAAGTACGGCTTCTATGACGTGCTGGTGCCCGAACAGGTGGTCCTCGACCCGTCGCGCGTCGCCGCCCAGATCGTCTCCGGGATCGGCTTCATCGGCGCCGGCCTGATCTTCGTCCGCCGTGACTCGGTCCGCGGGCTCACGACCGCCGCCGGGGTCTGGCTGACCGCCGCGGTCGGCGCCGCCGCGGGCGCCTCGCTACCCGCGCTCGCGATCGCCACCACGGTCGCCTACTTCGTCACCGTCTACGCCCTGGCGCCGCTCGCCCAGCGGCTGCCCGCCTCGCCGTACGCGCCCTCGGCGGTGCGGGTCGTCTATGAGGACGGCCGCGGCATCCTCCGCAAGGTCCTCGAGACCTGCACCTCGCGCGACTTCAAGGTCGCCGACGTGAACGTCGACCGCGGCGAGGATCCCGGCGAGTACGTCGCTGTCTCCTTGGAGATCCACGGGCGTGCCCACGTCGCCGACCTCGCCGCCGACCTCGGTGAGATCGATGGCGTACACGCCGTCTCCGCCGGCGATGTCAACGAGATCTTCGACGCCTAGGTCGTGGCTGCGCGAACCGCCGCGTTCACCCTGGATTGAGGTTGGCCCGGTATAAGTATCCCGTCGACTGCCCTCAGGTCGGCTCCCGACCACACCTACGCGGAGGATCCGGCAGGGCATGGACGACTCACCCCAGCAGTGCATCGACGCCAACGCGCGCGCCTACTGGCGCGAGTCCGTGGCGGAATACGAGACGGCCTCCTGGTCGCGGGCGATCCTCGACCTGATGCTCTCGGCCGGCGCCTATATCGCGCTGATGGTCGTCATGTACCTCCTGGTCGGCGACCATTGGTGGATCGGCCTGGCGCTGGCGCTCCCGACCTCGGGGTTCCTCCTGCGCACCTTCATCGTCTTCCACGACTGTGGCCATGGCTCCTTCGTGCCCAGCAATCGCGGCAATCTCTGGATCGGCCGTTTCACCGCCCTGCTCGTCTTCCAGCCGTTCGCCAACTGGCGCCACAACCACGCCGTCCATCACGGCACCTCCGGCGACCTCGACCGCCGCGGTCAAGGCGACGTCGAGACGCTCACCGTCGCCGAGTACGCGGCGCGCGACTGGAAGGGCCGCCTCTTCTATCGAGGCTTCCGCAGCCCGTTCGTCCTCTTCACGATCGGTCCGCTCTGGTCATTGATGTTCGGCCCGCGGTTCTGGAACAAGGACATGCGCCCGCGCCAGATCCACAGCGTCCAGCTGACCAACATCGCGGTGTTTCTCCTCGTCGGCGCCACGATGTGGGTGACCAGCCCGGTCGACTGGCTGCTGGTGCAGATGCCCGCCGCGATGCTGGCCGGGGTCGGCGGCGTCTTCCTCTTCTACGTCCAGCACCAGTTCGAGGACGCCTACTGGGAGGGTGGCGAGACCTGGGACTACGCCGACGCCGCGCTGAAGGGCAGCTCCTACCTGAAGTTGTCGCCGCTCTTCCGTTTCTTCAGCGGCAACATCGGTCTCCATCACGTCCACCACCTGAGCGCCAAGGTCCCCAACTACAACCTGCAGCGCGCGCACGAGGAGAGCCCGATCTTCGCCGACGTGCCGGTGCTCACCTTCGCCGACGGGGTGCGGTCGCTGCGGTTGAAGCTGATCGACCCGGCGAGCGGCCGCCTGCTCACCTGGCGCGAGGCGCGCGAGCTAGCGCCGGCAGGCCCAGGCCTCGGCGATCGCTTCCTCAAGGTCGGCACGGAGGATCCGGTCTAGGCGGATCAGGACCGACGGGTGGCCGTCGAAGTGGGGAGTGGTGAGGTAGATCTCCGGTCGGCTCGAGAGCAGCGCCTCCTTCGCCTCCTCGTCGGCGACCCGCACGGCGAGGATCGGCCCGGCGGGCGCTTCGCCGTCGGGCTCGAAGCCGCCCAACGCCTCGACTTCCTTCTTGCGCAGGGGGCGCTCCCAGGCGAAGAGCTTGCCGCCGACCTTCCAGGCGCGGTTGCCGTAGGAGGTTCCTTCCTCCGCCGCCTCCAGATCCCGGGCGACCTTCGCGACGTCGTCCCAGTCCGCCATCAGGGTCTGCCGGCCTTCTCGCGCTCCTTCTCGGCCTTCGCCGCTTCCTTCGCCCGCTTCTTGTCCACCAGCGCTTTCGCTTCCGCGTCGGCGATGACTTTCGCCCGGCTGATCGCTTTGGTGAGCGCGTCGATGTCATAGACGCCCTGGTGGCGGCGGCCGTTGATGAAGAAGGTCGGCGTGCCGGAGACGCCGGAGGCGTCGGCGCTCGACACGTCCTCGGACACCCGCGGAAGGTAGACCCGCGTGCGCACCTCTTCTTCGAGCTTGTCGGCGTCGAGTTCGAGCTCTTCGGCGTAGCGGTGGACGTCGTCGAGGTCGAGTTCCCCCTGATGGGCCATCAGCGTGTCGTGCATCTCCCAGAAGGCGCCCTGCGCGGCGGCCGCCTCGCTCGCCTCGGCGGCGAGCTGGGCGTGCGGGTGGACGTCCTGCAGCGGCAGGTGGCGGAAGACGTAGCGGAGGCCGCCCTTGTGTTCCATCCCGAGCAGCTCGCGGATCGTCGGCTCGGCGCGGCCGCAGTAGGGGCACTCGAAGTCGGCGTACTCGACCAGGGTGACGGCGCCGTTGGGGTCGCCGCGGATGTGGTCGCGCTCCGGGTCGACGTCGTCGGAGAGGTCGATGATCGATTCGGCGGTGCGGCGCAGCTGCTCCAGCCGGCGCGACTGTGGGATCAGCATCCGGGTGCCACGGAAGACGGCGGCGGCGATCAGCGGCGAGATCAGGCAGGCGGCGAGCACGCCGATCTTCGCTTCGTCGAGCTCGGCCCCGGTGAAGGCGAGGCTGGCGATCAGGAAGGAGACGGTGAAGCCGACGCCCGCCGCGGTGCCGGTGCCGAGCAGGCCCGGCCAGGTGATCGTCAGCTTGCCACCGCCGACCACCTTGCGCACCGGCGCCCGCGTCGCCAGCCAGGGCACGAGGAAGATGCCGAGCGGCTTGCCGACCACGTAGGCGGCGACGATCCCGATCGTGATCGGCGAGGAGGCGGCGTCGGAGAGCAGGCCGCCGGTGATGTGGACGCCGGCGTTGGCGAGCGCGAAGAGCGGCACGATCACGTAGCTCGTCCATGGGTGGAGGGCGTACTGGATGCGCTCGTTCGGTGAGATCGCCTCGGCGAGGCTGCGGCGCGCGCCGGCCGCGAGGCCGGGCGTCGGCTGCTCGCGGAACTCGCGGGTGAGGTCGGTGGCGCGCTCGAGTTCCTCGCGGGCCGGTGGGTAGGCGCTCGTCACCAGGCCGATCGCCAGCCCGGCGATCACCGGATCGATCCCCGACTCGTACAGCGCCACCCAGATCGCGGTGCCGACGAGGATCGCGATCGGCCCGCGCATCGTCGGCAGGAAGCGCAGCAGCACGAGCAGCCCGAAGAGGCCGACGGCGACGGCCAGTGCGACCGCGTCGATCGAGTCGGTATAGGCGATGACGATGATCACCAGCGCCGCCAGGTCGTCGAACACGACCAGGGTGAGGAGGAAGACGCGCAGGCGGGTCGCGCCGGTCGGGGCGACGAGGGCGAGGACGCCGAGGGCCAGCGCCGTGTCGGTCGACATCGCCACGCCCCAGCCACCGCCGCCGTCGCCGCCGGCGTTGAAGAGCAGGTAGATGCCGACCGCGCCCGCGACCCCGCCGAGCGCCGCCAGCGCCGGGTACCAGAGCCGGTTGTGCTCGCGCAGCTCGCCGAGGTCGATCTCCCGCTTCGCCTCCAGCCCGACGACGAGGAAGAAGAGCGTCATCAGCCCCTCGTTCACCCAGGCGCGGAGGTCGTTGGCGATCCCGTGGGAGCCGACCTGGATCGAGAGGTGGGTGTGCCACAGTTCGCTGTAGCTGCCGAAGTCGACGTTCGCCCAGAGCAGGGCGAGGATCACCGCGCCGACGAGGAAGAGCGCCGAGCCGGTCTCGGTGCCGAGGAAGCCCCGCACCGGGGTCGCGAGATTGCGCGCCCAGGCGGTCTTGCCGCCGTTCGAGGTCTGGGTCTCGTTCGCCACTGAAAGTCGAAGTATGTTCGGTAGGTGAAGTTGACGATCTCGGACCCCGGTCACTTCGCTCTCAAGAACGCGGTGCGCGCGGCGATCGTCGTGCCGCTCGCCTTCGTCATCGGGCTGAAGGTCTTCGATCTGCCGCAGATGGGCCTCTTCGGTGCCTTCGGCTCGATCGGCATGCTGGTCTTCGTCGATTTCGGCGGCACCACGCGGGCCCGCCTGCTCGCCTACCTCGCCCTGCTAGCCGGCGGTTGCCTGACGATCACCCTCGGCACCCTCTGCTCGCAGACCACCTGGCTGGCGGTTGTGGTGATGGCGCTGGTCGGCTTCGCGGTCCTCTTCTCCGGCGTGATCGACGGCTACCTCGCCGCCGCCTCGCTGGTCCTGATCCTCACCTTCGTGATCGCGGCGATGGTCCAGGCCGACGTCGGCGAAATCCCCGACCGGCTCGCCGGGTGGGGGGTGGCGGGGGCGCTCTCGCTGGCCGCGATCTTCGGCCTCTGGCCGAGCCGCCCGCCGGACCAGCTGCGGCGCCGCACCGCGGCGACGATCGAGAAGCTGGCCGAGCTGATCGAGGCGATGGCCGCGGTGGCGCGGACCGGCGAGCGGCCGAGTCAGGTGGAGGAGGAACGGCTCGGCGAACTGTCGATGGAGGCCTACGAGGCGACCGTCGCCGCCCGCAACGCCTTCGTCGCGATTCCCCACCGGCCGAGCGGGGTCGGCGCCCGCACCGCGGCGATCGGCCGGCTGATCGACGACCTCGACTGGTTCGACGTGCTCGCCCGCGAGCAGCCCGCGCCGGCGTCGGTGTCGAGCGGTTTCGCGGCTGAGCGCGAGGCGGTCGAAGCGGCGGTCCCGGAGGCGCTCCGCCGCGCCGCCGAGCGCCTGCGCACCAACGATCCTGGCGACGACGGTCACGAGCTGCGGGGCCTCTCCGACGACCACCGGGCGATCGGCCGCGCCTTCCTGGCGGAGCTCGCCGAGCATCGGGTCGAGGACGACGCGAAGCGGGTCACCGCCGAGCTGAACGAGGCCTACCGGCTGCGCGGGTTGGCCTTCGCGGCGCTGCAGATCGGCCGCCACGCGGTCCAGGCGGCGGGCGGCGAGGCGCCGCGCGAGCCGACCTTGACCACCAGCCGCGCCGGCCTGCGCGCGACCCGGCGGATCGCCGACTCCCACCGTCGCATGGGCTCGGTCTGGCTCCGCAACAGCGTCCGCGGCGCGGCCGGGTTGGCGCTCGCGGTCCTCGTCGCCAAGCTGACCAACGCGCAGAACGGCTTCTGGGTGGTGCTGGGGACGATCTCGGTGCTGCGCTCGAGCGCCCTGGCGACCGGGACCACGGTGGTCGAGGCGCTGACCGGCACCGTGATCGGGATCGTCGTCGGCGGGTTGATCGTCGCCGCGCTCGGCGCCGAGCCGGGGCTGCTCTGGGCGGTGCTGCCGTTCGCGGTCCTGGTCGGCGCCTACTCGCCGCGGGCGATCTCCTTCACCGCCGGTCAGGCGAGCTTCACGGTCGTGATCGTCGTCCTCTTCAACCTGTTGAACCCGGTCGGCTGGTCGGTCGGGGTGGTGCGGATCGAGGACGTCGCGATCGGCTGCGCGGTCAGCCTCGTCACCGGCTTCCTCTTCTGGCCGCGCGGGGCCGCGGACGTGCTGCGCGAATCGATCGGCGGCGCTTATGAGACTGCGGCGCACTACCTCGACACGACGATCGCGACGATGCTCGGGGTGCGCAAGGCGGACCCGATCGAGCCGGTCGCGATCGAAGCCTCGGAAGCGGCGCTGCGGTTGGACGAGACGGTGCGCGAGTACCTCGCCGAGAACGGCTCCGCCCGCCGTGATCTCGACGCGCTGGCGAGGCTGGTCGGCGGGGCGACGCGGGTGCGGCGGGTGGCGCGGCTGATGCACGACGCCTCCGGGATCGCGCCGCTGGCTCCGCTCGACTCGCAGGCCGCCTGGGTGGCGGCGGCGTGCGGGCCGTTCGATCAGGAGTGGGAGGCGCGGCGCGACTGGTTCGCCACGTTCGGCAGGGCGATCGGGGCGGGGGAGGAGCCGCCCGCGCCGGAGCCGGGCGCCCCGGCGCGCGCCGCGGGCCCGACCAGCCGGCTGAACCGCGAGACGGGCCCGGAGGTGGTGCTCGGCGGGGCGGAGGAGAGCGGCATCCCGCCGGGCCTCGCGATCGCCTGGGCAGAGCGCCACCTGGAAAGCCTGCTCGCCCTCGAGCCGCCGCTGAACGAGGCCGCCCACGCCGTCCTCGACGACTTCGCCCCCCGCGTCCTCGCCGAAGCCCGAGCGGCCGAACCCGCCCCGGCCCCAAGCTAGGGACGGTGTTGATGGGCCGAAAACTTGCCATATAGGCAAGTTTTCGGCCCATCAACACGTGGGGTGGCGGGTAATCTCGGCCGCGTGATCGCGGTCTTCGACGGGCACAACGACGCGCTGACCAGCGAGGACCACGCGCGCCTCGCGAGCGGGCGCGAGGGCGGGCACCTGGACCTCCCGCGGATGCGTGCGGGGGGCGTGCGGGGCGGCATCTTCGCCCTCTTCACCTCCTCGCCCGGGGACGAAGGCCCGGCGTCGATCGGCCACGGGTTCGGCGCCGATGGCGGCACATTCGTCGAGCCTCTTGCGGAGCCGGTCCCCTACGAGGTCGCCGCCGCCGACGCCGGCGCGGCGGCCGGGCGCCTGTTCGCCCTCGAGCGGGCGGGGGAGGTGACGGTCGCGCGCTCGATCGACGACGTCGACGGGGCGCTGGCCGAGGGCGCGCCGCCGGTCGCCGTCCTCCACATGGAGGGCGCCGAGCCGATCGACCCCGGCCTCGAAGCGCTGCCCGCCTGGTACGCCGCCGGCCTGCGCTCGATCGGCCCGGTCTGGAGCCGCGCCAACGCCTTCGCCACCGGCGTCCAGTTCGTCTTCCCCTCCTCGCCGGACATCGGACCCGGCCTCACCGACGCGGGCATCGCCCTGGTCGAGGCATGCGCCGAGATGGGGATCCTGATCGACCTCAGCCACCTGAACGAAAAGGGCTTCTGGGACGTCGCCAGGCTGGAGGCGGGGCCGCTGGTCGCCAGCCACTCCGGCGCCCACGCCGTCTCGCCGGCCTCGCGCAACCTCACCGACGCCCAGCTCGACGCGATCGGTGAGACCGATGGCCTGGTCGGGATCGTCTACGCGACCGCCTTCATCCGCGCCGACATGGCCGACGACCCCGACACGCCGCTCTCGGCGATCGCCGACCACGCCCGCTACGTCGCCGACCGGATCGGGGTGGAGCACGTCGGCCTCGGCTCCGACTTCGACGGTGCCACGATCCCCGGCCCGCTCGGCGACGTCGCCGGCCTGCCGAAGCTGCTCGACGCCTTCCGCGCCGTCGGCTTCAGCGAGCCCGAGCTCGAGCTGATCGCCTGGTCCAACTGGCGCCGCGTCCTCGACGCATGGTGGCACTGACGATGTTGATGGGCCGAAAAGCGCTCCATATGAGCGCTTTTCGGCCCATCAACCCGGGAGCTTGGCGAGGAAGGCGAGGAGCAGGCGTTCCACGTCCTCGGGGGCGTCGACGAAGGGCCAGTGGCCGCTGTGGGGGAGGACGTTGACCTCGGCGGTGGGGAAGAACTCGCGCTGGCGCTCGGCGTAGCTCGAGGACAGGTAGGCGTCGCCATCGCCCCAGATCACCAGCGCCGGCAGCTCGCCGCGCTCGCGCAGCGCCGCCAGCAGCTCCGGGTCGGGCGAGCCCGGTTCGTCGGTCGCCCGGTAGAGCTTCAGCACGGCCCGTTTGGTCCGCCGGTCGTAGTGATCGAACATCCTTTCCACGAACGGCCGCGGCAGCCCGCGCGGCTCGTCGCGGTTGACCAGGAAGCGGAAGGCGCCCCGCGTCGCCGTCCCCTGGAAGATCTCGCCGAGCACCGGGGTGCGCCAGATCCGCGCCAGCCGGTGCCATTTGTAGCCGGGCAGGATGCCGATGTCGATCAGGGTCAGGCTGTCTAGTCGGTCGGCGTGGCCGGCGATCCAGTAGAGCCCGATCGGCCCGCCGAAGTCATGCAGGACCAGGTGGACGCGCTCGACCCCGAGCGCCGCCAGCGCCGCGTCGACGAATGCCGCGTAGCCGGGCACCGAGTGCTCGAACCCGGCCGGGGCGATCGTCTCGCCGAAGTCGGGCAGGTCGAAGGCGAGCGCCCGCATGCCGGTTCCCCCGACGGCGCTGACGAGCGGCTCCCAGTCGTCGGAGGACCCCGGGTTGCCATGCAGGAAGGCGACCGCCGTGGACGCTCCCTCGGGCCCCGCTTCGACCAGGCGCGAAGAGGTCCCGGCCGCCTCGAAGCGGCGTCGGCGGACCGCGGCGCCGGCAGCCTCGGTCGCCATCAGGCGTGGCTCCCCGCCCCGGCCCCGGCGCTCGCCGGCGACTCCGCCCCGCCCCGCCGGCGCCGCAGCGCATGCCGCACGTTGGCGGCGACCGCCAGCGGCATGCCGGTCGCCATCATGCGACCCGCGCCGATCTGGCGCGCCCCGAAGGAGTCGAAGACCCTCGCCGCCCGCGGGTCGCGCGCGGCGCCGGAGAACAGCACCCGTTCCGGCGGCTGCATCTTCCGCCCGGTCGCGTAGTCGTGGATCATCCAGGCGTGGCCGCGCAGGTGGCGCGAGTGCCGGCGGCGATAGCGGCGCAGGGCCGCTTCGAGGCCCTCTTCGCCACGCAGCGCCGGAGCGACCGCGTCGGTGAGCCATTCGGCCGACTGGAAGGCCCAGCCGCAGCCGACCCCGAACAGCGGGTCGGTGGCGAGGGCGGCGTCGCCGACCAGCGCCAGGCCGGGCGCGGTCGGGGTGCGCATCCGGTTGGTCATGTCGATCTTGCCGACCACGCCGGGATCGGCGGCGACCCGAGCGGCGCGCAGTCCCGGCGCCTCCGGCACCTCGTCGAAGTAGGCGAGCAGGGCCGCCTCGGGGTCCTCCTTGAACGCCGGCAGCCGATCCATGGTCGCCATCGCGGCGCAGAAGAGGAGGCCGTCGTCGGAGGGGAAGGCGGCAGCCCAGTTGGGGTCCATCAGCCAGATCGAGGCGGTGGTCGGGTCCTCGCGCGGTGGCGCCGCCCCTTCGAAGTAGCCGCCGTAGGCGAAGCGGCCGTGCGGGTAGGTCTTCACCTTGACCCCGGAGAGCTTCGCGATCCGCGAGTCGCGGCCGTCGGCGCCGATCGTCAACGGCGCCTCGAAGTCGGTCTCGGCGCCATCACGGCCTTGGGCGACCACGCCGCGGAAGGCGCCGCCCTCGCGCCGCAGCCCGGTGACCGTCTGGCCGAGCAGCAGCTCGACCCCAGGCGTCGCGGCGGCCATCTTGCGGACCATCGGATCGAGCTTCTCGCGCCGCAGGTTGATCGCCAGGGCGGCGGTCTCCGGCGGCGGTTCGATCCAGCCCCACGGCGTGTGG
This sequence comes from Solirubrobacterales bacterium, assembly GCA_035572835.1. Taxonomy (GTDB): domain Bacteria; phylum Actinomycetota; class Thermoleophilia; order Solirubrobacterales; family 70-9; genus VAYN01. Next base: position 51,968 of record DATNAG010000016.1, on the reverse strand, counting down.
GCGTTGAAGCGCGAGCGCACCGCGCCCGCCGCCAGCATCGGCTCGACCAGTTCCAGACGTTCCAGCGTCGGCACCGCCGAGGCCTGGATGAAGTGCGAACAGATCCGCTTGAAGGCCGCCGGGTCGGGGCTCTTCTCCACCACCGCGACTCGGGCGCCGGCCCGTCCCAACATCGTCGCCGCCGCGCAGCCCGCGAGGCTGCCGCCTACGATCACCGCGTCATAGGACTTCACCGTCTCCGCCATCGTCCGCCTCCCGCGTCGTCGAGGGTGTCTAATAGTACGTGTGGAACTATACGCCACGAACGATGAAAAGCAAGCCGATCAAACTCACCGGTACCTCCTACGCCCTGCTCGCCCTGCTCGACCGGTTCGGCGAACTGACCTCGTACGAGATCAAGGACGCGCTCGAGAGCTCGGTCGAGAACTTCTGGCCCGTCCCCCACACGACGGCCTACCAGGAGCCGGCGCGCCTGGAGTCGGGCGGCTATCTGTCCTCCCGGCAGGAGGTCGGCGGCCGCCGGCGCCGGCGCTATGCGCTCACCGACGCCGGCCGCAAGGCCCTGCGCGACTGGGCCGACGAGCCGGTCGCGGCGCCGCCGCAGCTGCGCGACGAGTTGCTGCTGAAAATCTTCGCCGGCGCCGACCCGGACCCGCTGCTCGAGGAGCGGCTCGAGTTCTACCGCAGGAAGGTGGAGGAACTCGAGGCCTACCTGGAGGCGGTCAAGCTGGCGCCGGGCTGGACCGGTCCGGCCACCGTCCTACGCGCCGGGATCATCTACAACCGCCAGCAGATCGACCTGGTCGAGCAGATGATCGAGGAGGACAGCTAGTCGCAGATGGCCTCTGTCCTTCGTAGCCCTGTGGGCGACGAAGGACAGAGGGTTGGCGGGTCGAATCCGTCCCTATGCGGATCGACTTCTCGGACCTGGATCGGATGGCGGGCATCGCCGAGGCTTTCGGCCGGCTCTTCTGGTGCCTGATGGCGGTCGCCTTCCTCGCCGCGCTCTTCGGCTCGGCCGGGACCGGGCTCCTGGTCCTGATCCTCGGCGCCGCCTCGTTCTGCGCCCGGGTCGGATTCGAAGACTTCGTCCGCGCCCGGCGCGGCGAGGAGGACCGATCCGCCAAGCCGCAGGCCAGGTCCGAACCGGAGCCCGAGTTCACCGTCCACCGCACGTCGCGCCGACCGCGCCGCACGCGGGTCCGCGCTCTGAGCCGCGACGACGTCTAGGCGGGGCCGGCCTCGGGGTAGCGCGGCAGGCCGTCGTCGGGGATCTCCTCCCAGGCCGCGGCGCTGCTGACCCACATGCGGTACTCGGGACGGATGCCCGGGTCGCCGTCGATCGCGCCGAGGCGGATCACGATCTTCTCCTCGTCGAGCGGTCCGGAGAAGACGTGGCCGCCGCACTCGCCGCAGTAGTGCTTCGGCGCGCCGCCCTCGGGCGACCAGGAGCGGATGTGCTCGGCGCCACTGATGTCGACCGCCGCGCGAGCGACCCGGGCGTTGGCCGAGCACGAGGTCCCGGTCCGCTTCTGGCAGCGGTGGCAGTGGCAGTAGCGGGCGAGTTCGAACGGGGCGCGCACCTCGAAGCTGATCGCACCGCAGCCGCAGCTGCCGTGCAGCGGGGTCTCAGGCGAGACACTCACGCAGCCACCTCCCGGCGTGGGCCCCATCCGCACCACAGTCCGAAGAGGACGATCGAGACGATCCCGCCGACCTCGTGGGCGCCGACCAGGACCGCGACGACGCTAGGCAGTCCGGCCAGCAGCGCCCCCAGCAAGGTGTCGTTGAGGTCCATCTTCAGCACCCGCGCGGTGATCGCCGCGCAGCCCATCCAGGCGACCGGCCCGGTCAACCAGCCCCAGGCTTCGAAGAAGCTCTTCGGTAGCGCCAGCGCCAGGATCACGAATAGGAGCCCGACCGAGACGAGCTGCACGAGGGCGGAGCGCCAGAGCAGGGAGGTATCCATCTCCGCCAGGTTACTCAGCAGATGAAGCTGCCTTCGCCGCAGATTTCTTCCGCGAACCCGGCGTAGCTTTCGACTTCTTCTTCGAGCGCTTCCACCCGTTCTTCCAGTTCGACGACTTCGCCGCCCGATTCGCCGCCCTCTTCGACCTCGGCGCGCAGTTCTTCGACCTCGCCTTCGAGCGCCCCGAGTTCTTCCCCGGCCGATTCCCCGGCCGGCCCTTCCGGCCCCTGCTTGCCAACGTGCCCGCGCGGCCCGCGGTCTCCCGCCGGCCCCTTCGGCCCGGTCTGCGCCAACAACGCCAGCCCCGACCCGATCGCCGCGCTGAGGACGCAGACGCCGACGATCAGGGCGATGAACTGGTTGCGAGGCAACGAGATGGGCGGCTTCTGCTCGGAGGGCATGCGCGAACGCTGAACTCTATGGAGCCCAGGTCCTCGATGCATGTGGTTGATCGCTTGCTATTCAGAGGCGGAGAAGGTTCCGCCACCGACGCATTCGCGGAGTCTGACCACGGTGAATTTCGTCGCGGGCGCCGTGGGGGCGAACTTGTCGTAGACCAGCGAGCCGTCCATTTCCAGATTCGTCGAAGCGCTTCGATGGTGATCGTCGATGCGCCTGACGAGCAGCCTGCTGAACAACGTGCCGAGGAACTACGGCTAGTGACTGTGGTCGGTGATCTGCTCGTGGCGAACCCTCGGTCGACGGGCGACGCCAGGCAAGAAACCGAGCTGCGGGTTTCTCAACTAGGCGGGTTCGGTACCGACCCCGCGCGCCCAGAGGACGGTCAGGGTGTCGACCAGCTCCGCCGCCGGCCTCTCGCCGCCGCCCGAGCGCAGGAGTTCATGGATGCTCTCCATGGTCATATGCATCAGCGCGCGGGCCATCGCCGCGGCCGGCGGTCCGGCGGGGGAGGCCAGGCCGGCATCGCGCTCGCGTTCGATCAGGGTCGTCGCGCGGTCGACGGTCCGGTCGAAATAGCTCGTCCAGACCGCGTCGATCTGGGGGTTGGTCCAGCGGTTGTCGAGGGCCGAGCGGACCACGCCCGAGTTGCGGCGGGCGATCGTCACCGCGGCGGCGATGGTGGTGCGCGACCACGGTTCGGAGTGCTTGTCGGGATCGGCGAACCAGCGCTCGAGTTCGGCCGACATCTCCTCGAAGACCTCGCCGTAGAGCAGCACCAGGATCTGGACCTTGTCGCTGAAGTAGAAGTAGACCGAGGAGCGCGAGACCCCCGCCGCGCCGGCGATCTGCTCGATCGTCAACGTCGATTAAGGTGGGCCAAGGAGAGCAAAGGTGAGGAGCAGAGATGTCGCTTGATGGCTTGCAGGTCGCCGATGCCGAGCACTGGGCCGATGGCCCGCCCCACGAGCTGTTCGCCCGGATGCGCCGCGAGTGCCCGGTCCACTGGTCGCCGGGGTTCAGCGAATTTCCCGAGGAAGAGGGCTTCTGGTCGGTGACCCGGGCCGACGACGTCCACGCGGTCAGCCGCGACTGGCAGACCTACTCGTCTGAAATCGGCGGGATGACGGCGCTGAAGAACGCGATCATGCCGCTGGAGCTCCAGCAGGCGATGTTCATCGGCATGGACCCGCCCAAGCACGACCGACTGAAGGCGCTGTTCCAGCGCGGCTTCACGCCGAAGCGGATCGCCGATCACGAAGACCAGATCCGCGACATCACCCGCGGCGTCCTCGACCGGCTCGAGGGCCGCGACCGCTGCGATCTCGTCACCGACGTCGCCCAGCCGGTCGTCGCCCGGGTGATCGGCAGCTTCATGGGGATCCCGCCCGAGGAGGACCAGATGTGGGCGGAGATGATGAACGCGACGCTCGCCGCCAACGACGAGGACATGAACCCGGACGGCGTCGAGGCGGTGGCGGCGGAGGTGCTGCCGAAGATCTTCGCCAGCTGCGGGCGGATGATCGCCGACCGGCGCGAGCAGCCGACCGACGATCTCACCAGCGTCCTCGTCCATGCCGAAGTCGAGGGCGAGAGCCTCGAGGAGCACGAGATCGTGATGGGCTTCTTCCTGCTGATGGCGGCCGGCAACGACTCGACCAAGGCGACCTTCTGCAGCGGCATGCGGGCGCTGATGGAAGACGAGGAGCAGCGCCGGCTGCTGCGCGACGACCCGGGGCTGATCCCGGACGCGGTAGAGGAGGCGCTGCGCATGTACCCCGCCTTCGCCCACTTCGGCCGCACCGCGACCGTCGACACCGAGCTGCATGGCCAACCGATCCAAGCCGGCGACAAGGTGGTCATGTGGTACCCGTCCTCCTGCCGCGACGAGGAGCGCTACGAGGACGCCGACACCTACGACCTGCGCCGCAGGGCCGAGCACCAGGCCTACGGCGCCGGCGGCCGCCACTTCTGCCTCGGTGCCGCGCTCGCCCGCCTCGAGCTGCGGATCCTGATCGAGGAGACCCTGGCCCGCTACCCCGAGATCGAGATCGCCGGCGAGCCCCGCCACGTCGAATCGCCCTTCGCCAACCAGCTGAAGACCTTGCCGGTCGAGTTGCGCCCCCAGGGCTAGCCTTTACGATCGGAGCCCGCGGACGCCGCGGGCGCGGGCGGTTAGCTCAGTTGGGAGAGCACTTCCCTTACAAGGAAGGGGTCACTGGTTCGAGCCCAGTACCGCCCATCGCACAGGGTCAATGGTGGGCCAGAATCGCACATTGCAATCGGCTACAGCAGTCAATTACGCTTTGTAGACGAGTGGTCACATTCCGGTTAGCGTAGGCCGATCGGGTCACCCACGGAAAATCGCACGCTCGGAATCGAGCGGGACCGAGGTTCCCCACTCCTCCCTACCGAATTTTTCCTGCTGCCTTCGGACAGGTCGTGTACCCAGCTTGACAGCGGTTCCGGCCGACGGCTAGTCTCCGCCGCCGTGACGTCGGGCGGGCCTGAAGAAGCTGGGGATTCTGGCGTACTCGCCGAGGAGCGGGCGCGGGTGGTGGCAGCTTTTTCGAAGGCTGCTTCGGAGCTCGGGTACCGGAGCCTCGACATGGAGCGGGTGGCCCGCTACGCGGGCATTCCGCTGAAGCGGTGCCAGGAATACTTCGCCACCAAGGAACAAGGCCTCGTGGCCGCTCAGGACGCCTTCCTCGAGCGCCTCTGGACCGAGGTGATCGGCGCCGGTGATGCCGCCGAGGACTGGCCGGACGGGGTGCGCTCGGCGGTTCACGCGGTGCTCGCGATCTTCGTCGAAGCCAGTCCGCTCGCCCGCGTGTTCATGGTCGAGGCGACGGCCGCCTCGATGGCCGCCGCCGAGCGCCAGTACGCATTCCTCGGCCGGCTCGCCGACCTCCTGCTCCGCGGTCGGGCCGCCTATCCACGGGCCGCACTGCTGCCGCCAGCCACCGAGCGCCTTCTCGTCGGCGGCGTGGCGTCGGTCATCAGCGAGCACCTGCTGGCCGAGGAACCCGCCGCCCTGCCGGCACTGGAGCCGCAGTTGGTCGAGGTGCTCTTGATGCCGTACCTCGGCCTCGACGAGGCGCGGCGACAGGCGCTTCGGCCCGACTAGCGCCGGTTCGCGGCGGCGAACGGCGCCAGGGCCACGGCGCAGAGATCGGGACCGACGTCGGCGATCTGCTCGCGACGCCCATGGGCGATCTCGTACTGCAGCACCACCCAGGTGCCGGTGCCGATCGCCTCCATCACCACGTCCGACACCGGGCCGCCGATCCCCTCGGGGGCGAGCGGCGGGCGCAGGTAGGCATTGAATGCCTTCAGCGTCTCGTCGGCACGATCGAGGGCGACGGGCCCGGCCGTCGGCACCTCGAAGAAGGCGAGGCGGGCGAACAGCTCGTGGGTGGAGATGTAGTCGAGCAGGCCGCGGATCGCCGTGCCGACCGCTTCGGGGCGTCCTTCCCCGGCGGCGAACGCGGCGGCGCAATAACGCAGGGCGCTCGAGGCGGTGAGGTCGAAGGCGGCGAGGAAGGCGTCCCGCTTGGATTCGAAATGTTCGTAGAAGGTCTGGTTCGAGGTGCCCGCAGCGGCGCTGATCGTGGGGATGCTGAGCGCGTCGTAGCCTTTGTCGACCACCACCTGGGCGGCGCCACGCAGGATCCGCTCACGTTGGGTGAGCTCCGCCCGCGAGCGCTTGGAGGAAGCGGGCTCGGAGAGCGGCACCGGCGAGCGGTCCTCGACCGCCACCCGCACCGGATCTTCCACCCCCCGCACCGCGGCGTTCAGCGCCGCGCTCGGGCGGCGCTGGTAACACAGGGCCCAGTCGACCAGCTCCGGCACGAGCCCGGGCAGCTCCCCCTCCCGTCCGTCCCGCAGCCGGTGGTAGACGACGCCGCGCCATCCGCCGACCACCGCCCGCACCATCGTCTCGGACACGTCGATGCGCGAGCGTGAGTGCTGGAAGCTCTGCTTCACCATCTCCTCGAAAGGCTCGGAGCCACGCTCGCGGTGCCCGACTCCCGCCGAGCCCAGGGTCAGCGACTCGACGCCGACGAGCGCTGCCGCCTCGGGCGCCTGCACGACCAGGTCCATGAACGCATGGAGAGCCGCAAGCAGCCGCTCGCGGAAGTCCCCCTTCGTCTGGGCGCGATAGGCCCCGCCGACCCGCTTCAACGCCTCCGTCACGATCGCGTCGAAAGTCGCGAGGAAGCAGTCCTGCTTCGACTCGAAGTGCTGGTAGAAAGTCTGCTTCGAGACGCCTGCGAGGCCGACCAGCTCCCGCAGCGTCACCGCGGCATAGCCATGCCGGGCGACGGCCTCGATCATCGCCGCCTCGAGCCGGGCGCGCTGATTCGCCGCCACCTGCTCAGGCGTCATCCGGTGTGGCCCGCTACGCAGCCGCTTGTACCGCGCCTCCGCCCGATCCTCGGATTCCCGTGTCGTCTCGGTCGTCTCCATCGCGGACTCAAGATAGACGGGCGCGGGGCCCACGTCATGTAAAGCGAGGTACAGAGCAGACAGTCGGGGGATAAGGCATTCGTGTACCCGCCTTGACAGACGGCCTTCCGACGGCGTAGTCTGACCTCGCTTTGGACATCGGCCTATCAAGGTCGACAGCCGTCCGAGCGGTGCCGTGGCTCGGCCTTTCCCTGGACCCGGCCCGGCGTTTTCCTGCGCGGCCCGTCCTTTCCCAGGGACGGGCCGCTTTCCATCCTGGGCCGTCCATCCGTCCAACTGCCACGCCTAGAGGTTATGTACCAAGCTTGACACTTGGGAACACACGAGGGTACGTTGAGGCAGCCCGCTGGGTTGCGGGCGCCTACAAACGAACTCCAAAAAGGGAGAGAGATGAAAACCAGTCATCGTCTGATCGCGTTAGGCCTGTGCGCCGGCGCGATCCTGATGTCCGTGGTCGGATCAGCCTCGGCGACGCCAGCATGGTCTGTGCACGAACCACCGCATCCGCCACCGGAATCAACCGCCAACGTAATCAGGGACGTGTCTTGTCCTACCTTTATCTCCGCTTCGATCTATGGCTGCATCGGAGTCGGAAGCACCACGTCCCCGTCGGGCACCAAGCCGTTGCTCGTAATTGGAGAAGCAAGTTTCTGGAACACCTGGCCGGAATCCATTTCTTACACGGGATATCCCGGTGCCGTTCTCGAATCGATCTACTGCGTCAGCGAAATGTTTTGCGAGGCGGTCGGCTACTACACGCCGAAAGCTGAAACGCGTAAGCCCTTCGCCATGCGAATGGCTTATGAATCCGGGCTCTACAAATGGACGATCGAGAAACCGGTGGTGCCAGGCGCCGACGAATTCACCGAATTGAATGGCGTCACGTGCACGACTTCGCCGTCCTACTGCGTGGCGGTCGGGACCACCAAGGCGACCAGCGCTTCTACGACCTCGAAAACCCTGATCGAGAAAGTAAGCGGTGGGGTTTGGAGCCAGCAGACCAGTCCCAGCACAGAAGGGGTCGAAAGCCGGCTCTCGGACGTGTCCTGCACCTCCGGCACGTCGTGTGTGGCTGTTGGCCGGGTCGGCGCCGGTGCGCTCAGTGAGTTCTACAACGGAACCGAATGGAAACAGGTGGCGACTGGTGTCACCGGTCTGTTTGAAAGCGTTTCCTGCACGGCAACGACCGCCTGCACCGCCGTCGGACAGGGCTCGGGCAAACTGATCGTCCGCCGCTGGAACGGGACCTCCTGGGTGATGCAGCTACCGGTAAGCCCGACTGGTTCGACTGCCAGCACCGGCACTGAGGTGACCTGCCGCTCGGCCACGGAATGCGTGTTGGTCGGGAGCTACACGGCCGAAGGAACCGTTCGGTCACTGGCCGAGCGCTGGAACGGGACCGCCTGGTCGCAGGACACGGTGCCGCTTCCGAAAGGCAGCACTTCGGCCACGCTTCTCGGGGTCAGCTGTCCGGCATCGACGTTCTGCGCCGCGGTCGGCAATTCGACCATCTCGGGCGTGACGACGATGCTCGTCAACATCTATTCGTAGTCCATCCACTCGGGTGCCCCGGGCCGGTCGAATCGGCCCGGGGCACTTGTATTCACGGTCTGTGTACCGCTCTTGACAAATCTTGTCAGAGCGCGTACATTGCTCCGGTCTGCCAGCTTTTGGGGACAGGGATCAACGAATCGGCCAGGGGGCCTGAGTTCTTCGACTAGTTCTGAGGAGCCAGGAAAGAAAGCCGGTCAGAGCAAGGAGAGATATAAGTGAGACGCCACGCGAAGGCACCGTCCGCGGGATCAAGCCACGGCTCCGACAGTTTCCGGAGCCTCTTCGTTCGTGCTTTCGCCGGCCATGGCGCTACCGGTGCTTCCGGCGGTAGCGGTGCGTCATCGCTTCGCGCGTGCGCGAAGCGATCGTTAATGACGGCATCGCTGCTCGGGGCGGTCGCGCTGCTCGCGAGCCTCGCCTTCGGGACCGCATCTGCCGCTGCCGCCCCTCCGACTGTCACGACCACCGTGGAACCCGGTTACATCTCGGCCAAATTCAACTCACACTTCGAGGTACCCAGCGGGAAACTGGATTTCGTCATAATCGAAATCATCAGCAGCAAAGGTGAACCGGAAGACTATTGGCACCAGGAAGTCTTTAGTCCACCCTCGGAACCGGGCACCAGCTTCGACGACAGCTTCGAAGTCTCGCTGGCACCCGATACCACCTACGAATACAAAGTGGTGCTTGTAGGTCACTTCGACAGTGGTAATGAAGAAGTTTTCTTTTTCCCGCAAAATCCGCCGTACGAAACCTTCACGACCGGGCACGTCAACTCGCCCATCGTCACTCTGGATTCGGTCACGGGGCTCACGCCTTCAAGCGCCCAATTCTCGGGGACGGTAGATGCCAACGCACCTGCGGGCCCGCTTCTGGACAATGGGCAGGGCTACGAAACCAAATGGCGTTTCGAGTGTGAACCGGAATGTTTCGGCGGCGGCTCTGCTGGCGTCGTTAAAGGTGGGGAAGGGACCGTACCCGTCGCTTTCGAACCGACGGAACTCGAAGGCAACACCCCTTATCAGGTGAAACTGATCGCCACCAACGCTGGGGGATTGAACGAAACCGTCGCTGAAGGGAACTTCGTGACGCCGATCCACGTGCCTGCGGTCAGAACTGGACCAGGTGCGTCGGACGGCAAAGGTGGTTACACCATCGAAGGGATCGTGAACCCGCTTGGCTCCAAGGTAACCGACTGCCACTTCGAATATGGCCCAACTGCGTCCTACGTGTTCCAGGCTCCCTGCTCGCCCAGTCCTTCGGGCATCGACGAGATCCAGGAAGTGGCGGTCGACGCGCCCTCCGGCGACGTGAATTTCACCTTTCGCGGGCAGACGACCGGGGACATCCCTTGGACCACCGCCTCGACGCCCGACCAGCACCCGTCGGCCGCCGAATTCAAGGCAGTGCTCGAAGGGCTGTCGACGATCGGTTCGGGTGGGATCTCGAGCGTGGCCCACGAATCGGGCGGCCCGTACGTGGTCACCTTCGGCGGACCGCTCGGCGAAGCCAACCTGCCCAAGGTCACCGGGGAAAATACGAATACCGATCCTCAAGTAGAAGAAGGACGGGTAGGTAGCGTCAACACCACGGTCAAGGTCGAAGGCGGCAACAGCGCCCCGATCACGGTCGAAGCCAGCCTGACCGGTTTGACGCCCGGTGCGACCTATCACTTCCAGTTGGTCGCCACCAACGCCGCCGGGACGGCTTCCAGCGGAGACAACACCTTCGTCCCCACTCTGAATCCTGAAGGTCCACCGTGCCCGAACGAAGATCTCCGGCAGGAAAACAGCTCGCTGGCGCTGCCCGAATGCCGCGCCTACGAGCAGATCACCGCGCCGGACAAGTCAGGATATCCGGCCCGGTACCTCGGGGCCTTCGGCGGTAGCTCTCTTCTCTACGCCAGCACGGCTGGGAACATCGAAAACTCGGGGATGGGTGGCGGTGTCAGCTTTGGCAACTATTACGTTGCCAATCGCACCGCCTCCGGGTGGAAGACGATCCCGAATCTGAATGGACCGACTGGGTCACTGTATGCAGGACCCGAAGCATTGGTCAGCGGCAAAGGCGTTTTGGAAACCGAGTGGCCTCTCGTCTACTCGCAGGATCTGCAGTCCTCGTATTGGATGACGCATCAGGTGAAGGCGGCGTCGCCCGATCGAGAGCCCTTCCTGCGGGGCCCCGACGGGCACTTCACGCAGATCGGCACCACGAACCCCGGATGGAGCCCCGGGTATTCGTTCGGAGTAGAAGTCATCGGCGCCACTCCAGATTTCTCCCGGATGGTGGTCGACGGGGGTGGAGCGGTGACTCCGTATGGCCCAGGTAAGTACGGCCAGGGTGTATACGAAATCGTCGGCACGGGCACCGATGCCCCGCGTCGAGTCGATCTCGACGCAGCTGACCAGCCAGTTTCGGAATGTTCGGTTGGCGCGCAGGGCCTGGCAACTTCGAGAAACGTCCACACGATCTTCTTCCTGGCGTTCGGCGGCTGCGGTGCAGCCGGGCCGGCCACCAACGAGATCTGGGCCCGGGTCGGCGGAGGCACCCCGGCGGCCACGAGCTACGAGGTCTCCGAATCACGATGCACCCGTCCGGACTGCAATGCGCCAATATCGCCCCAATTCCAGGGCGCGGCCGGCGATGGGTCAGACGTCTTCTTCACCACGACCCAGCAGCTCGTCAACGAAGACACCGACGAAGGCGTGGATCTCTACGTCTACCGTTTGGCCACCGCGTCCCAGCCGAGTGCCCTCATGAACATCTCCGACGCACCCGGCGGAGCTGGCGTGAACCCGGAAGAAGTCTTCGTATCCGAAGATGGTTCAACCGCCATGTTCGTTGCGACCGGAGTTCTCGCCAACAATGAAGACGCGCTGGGAGATGTGGCGAAGTCTGGTGAAAACAACGTCTATGTGTGGCGAAGTGACGCAGAACATCCGGCTGGCCAAGTGAGCTTTGTCGGTCACCTGCGCACTGCGGATCTGAGCCCCGGCTTTCACGAATACAAGCCACAAATGACTGCCGACGGACGGTACGTGATTCTCAGCACCGCGAGCCGTCTTGTTCCAAACGATACCGACAAAGCGCGAGATGTGTATCGCTACGACACCGTGACCGGCGCGCTGATCCGACTGTCGACCTCTGTTTCCGGTACCGGTGGCAACGTCAACGGAGCTGACGCCGTATTCACGCAGTACTCCAACGACGATGTCTACGGGGGTCGTTGGTGGAACACTCACGATGCAATCAGCGACGACGGACAGGCCGTCGTGTTCGAAACCACCGGGGCGTTGAGTCCGCTCGACGGGAACGGCGCGAAAGACATCTATCTCTGGAACAACGGACACGTCTTCCTGATCAGCAGCGGCTCGGCCGGGTTCGGCAGTGAAAAGGGGCGGATCGATGGATCTGGTCAGGACATCTATTTCTCCACTCGGGATGCACTGACGCCTAGCGACGGCGACGCCATCCTCGACGTCTACGACGCCAGGGTGAATGGAGGCTTCAGCTTCCCAGAAGCTCCTGTCTGCTCGGGTGAAGCTTGCCAGCCATCGGGAGCCGGAGCTCCCCCATCACCGGGTCCGGCGACCAGCCAGTCACGGGCTCCTGAAGCGGGTCCCCGGCTGGTCTGCCCCAAGGGCAAGGTGCTGAAGAAGGGCAAGTGCACCAAGAAGCCCGTGAAGAAGCACGGCAAGAAGAAGCACAAGCAGGACAAACGAGGTGCAAAGGGCGAGCACGGAGGTTCAAAGTGATCTCTGCGGTCAACGATCGAGTCCGAAACGCCAAACAGAAGGAGACCGCAGACGTGACGTCGGAAGTCCGAACAACCCAAAATCTCAAGACTCACGCCGTATGGTTGGTCGGGATCGTTTTCTGCATCCTTCTTAACGCAGTTCCGACGGCTTCCGCAGCCAACCCGGAATGGACGGCCACGAGCTTCGAATCTGTGACCAGCGAAGGCGGTGCCCCCTACACGGTGGCTGGTGGACATCCGGAACAGAATCGGACCGAGTTCACCCTGACGAGAGAAGGTCCATCAGATCCGCCCGTGGAATACCTCAAGGATGCTCACGTCACCCTCGTCAACGGGTTCTTCGGCAACCCGGCGGCTGCTCCGCGCTGTGACATCTCGCAAATCCCTAGCTTCTTCGGCGAATTTCCCGAAGGGTCCGTTTGCCCGAAAGGTTCGAAAGTGGGCACGGCGGGCATTCATACCGGCGAAAGTCTGGGTCTTTACAACGTCAAGCCCGAACGCGGGTATCCAGCGGAGTTCGCCTTCAACTTCCTCGGCGTCATCGTCACCCTGGTCGTGACGCCGCTCCCCCGGACCGAATCTTACGGACTGTCGATCGGCTCGATAAACGCCAGCCGGCTGTCCGGTCCTGAAGGAATCTCGGATGTCACGACGGTCTTCAACGGAACCGTTCCGAACGGGATCGAAGCACCGTTCCTGGTCAATCCGGTCGACTGCTCGGACGCGACTCCGATCTGGAAGCTGTCGGTCGATGCCTGGGAAAACCCGGCGCGCTCACTGTCCTCGGGCCTGCCCGATCTGACCGATCCGGCTTGGAAGAAGGCGACCTTCCCGGCTCCGCCGGTGACCGGTTGTAATAACCCTGACCTCGCGGCACAGTTCGCACAGACGAAACTCGACGTCCAGCCGCTTCAGGCGGGAGTGCTCCAAGCCGATCAGCCGGCGGGCCTCGCTGTCGGCATCGATTTCGCGCAGTCGAACGATCCGACTGACCCCAACACCACCTACGACCCCTCGATGCCCCAGGCACCGGAGCTCAGGAACATCACCACGAGGCTGCCAGCCGGAATGACGATCTCACCGTCCTCGGCGACTGGCCTTGGTGCCTGTTCGGACCTCGCGTCGGATCCCACCGGCGACCATGTCCACTACGACACGACGGACCCGGTGACTTGTCCGGAAACCTCGAAGATCGGCACCGTGACGGCGACGACGCCCCTGCTCGCGTCGCACGACCCGGTCACTGACGATGTAGTCGGCGCCGAACCGATCCCGGGTGACGTCTATCTGCTGAAGCCCCACCCCGGTGACCTGCCACTCGGCGGCAACCACGACGGCACCTTCCGTCTGCTGCTGCAGCTCGACTACCCGCGCTACGGGATCAACTTCAAGCTCCCCGGCACCGCGGTCGCCGACAAGGCCACGGGCCAGCTGACGGCAACGTTCACGAACAACCCGCAGCTGCCTGTCAAACACCTGCAGGTGAACCTGAAGTCCGGCCCGCGGGCGCCGTTGGCGACGCCCGTCACCTGCGGCACCTTCACGACCACCAGTGATCTGACGCCGTGGAGTGCGCCCCAGACGCCGGACGCGACGCCGAGCTCGAGCTTCAACGTGGCGACGGGTCCCGGCGGCTCGCCGTGTCCGGCCAGTGCGACCGCGCGGCCGTTCAGCCCCGGCCTCAGCGCCGGGACGGTATCCGCTGCCGCGGGTGCGGCCAGCCCGTTCGTCCTCAAGCTGACCCGGAACGATGGTGAACAAGAATTCGGCGCGCTCAACCTGACGATGCCGAAGGGCTTCCTGGCGAAGCTCGCCGGGATCCCGTACTGCTCGGAGGCGGCGATCGCCTCGACCGCGGGCAAGAGCGGGGCGGCCGAGCAGGCCAGCCCGTCGTGTCCGGCGGCAAGCCGGATCGGCAGCGTCGTCGTCGGTGCCGGGCCGGGCTCTGATCCGTACTACACCGAAGGCAAGGCCTATCTCGCCGGCCCGTATAAGGGGGCTCCGCTGAGCTTCGTCTTCATCACCCCGGCCGTCGCCGGCCCGTTCGACCTCGGTGACGTGGTCGTCCGCGCCGCCGCCTTCGTCGATCCGGAAACCGCCCAGGTGACGGTGAAGACGGACCCGATCCCGCAGATGCTGGACGGGGTGCCGCTACGGATCCGCTCGCTCGTGACCCAGATCGATCGGGTGGACTTCACGCTCAACCCGACCAACTGCGCGGCGAAGACGATCAACGCCACGATCGTCGGCTCGAGCGGAGCGAGCGCCGGTCCGTCGACCGCCTTCCAGGTCGCGGGCTGCAACAAGCTCGGCTTCAAGCCGTCTCTGAAGCTGAGCCTCAAGGGCTCCACCGAACACGCCGGCCATCCCGCCCTCAAGGCAGTGCTGACCTACCCGAAGGGTTCCTACGCGAACATCGCTTCGGCCCAGGTCAACCTGCCGCACTCCGAGTTCATCGACCAGTCCAACCTGAACAAGACCTGCACCAAACCGGTCCTGCTCGCGGGCGCCTGCCCGGCGAAATCGATCTACGGACAGGTCAAGGCCTGGACGCCGCTGCTCGACAAACCGCTGGAAGGCCCGGTCTACCTGGTCGGTGGCTACGGCTACAAGCTGCCCGCATTGGTCGCCGAATTGAACGGCCAGATCAAAGTGCTGCTGGTCGGCAAAGTCGACTCCGGTCCGAACAAGGGGATCCGCAACACCTTCGAAGCGGTCCCCGACGCCCCGGTCGAAAAATTCGAACTCAACCTCAAGGGTGGACCGAAGTACTCGCTGCTCGAAAACTCGGAAAACCTCTGTAGGAAACCGCAGAAGGCGATCGCGACCTTCACCGGCCAGAACGGCGCGGTGCTGAACCTGAAGCCGACGATCGCCAACGGTTGCGGCAAGAAGAAGCACCACAAGGGCCGCAAGGGTAAGCACGGAAAGGGGAAAGGCGCCAAGCACAGCGACCGAGCCGCGAGCAAGCGAGCCTCGGCTGGCTGGCTCCCCAGTCTGGGTTCCTGGCTGAACTAGATGAAGCGACGTACCCAAGTTGCCCTCGCCGGGGCGACCTGCGCCCTCGCGCTCCTCGCCGGCACCGCCGGCGAGGCCGCGGCGGCGTGTCCTAACGAAAGCTCGCGAGTGGGCGCATCGAGTCGCCTTCCCGATTGTCGCGCCTACGAACTCGTCACGCCCGGCTTGAACAACTCCGCCCCTGTCGGAGGGCTGTCCGAACTGGTCGTCGAAGCGGTCCGGGCCGACGGCAACGCGCTCGCCTTCCAGAGCAGCGACGCCCCGGACGCCGCCGAAGGCTCCACCGCGACGACCAACACCATCCTCGCCTTCCGTGGCGCCGCCGGCTGGAGCACGAAGAGCCTCTCGGCCCCGACCCCGCTGGCCTCGGGAACCGACTTCGGCGCCGATCGCTCGACCGTGGGGATCTCCGCCGACCTGACCCAGTCGGTGCTCTGGACCAACCAGCCTCTGGCCGGCCCCGCCTCGCCGACCGGGACCAATCTCTACCTGCGTCGTATGGACGGCGCCTTCGTGCCCCTGACCACGGTGGGGGCACCGAGCTTCGAAGCCGGCGGCGAGCTCACCGGCGCTTCCCAGGACTTCACCCGGCTCTTCATCACCTCGACCGTCAAACAGCTCGGCACCGATCCGGTTGCCGGTGGCAACACCTACGAATGGAGGAACGGGGCGCTACACCTGGTCGCGGTCCTGCCCGGGGCGGTCGAAGAACCAGCGCCCGAAGGCGGCAGCCTCCCCGATGGGCCGATGCCCCCGGTGTCCGATGACGGGAGCCAGGTCCTCTTCAAGGCGGTCGGTCTCCCCGGCCTGTACCTGCGCAGCAACGGCTCCCACAGCGTCGAGGTCTCGACCTCCCAACGAGCCCTACCCGACCCCAACCCCCCTGCCGACGCGGTTGCCGCCGGGCTTGCCGCCGACGGTTCCGAGGCTTTGTTCACCAGCGCCTCGGAGCTGACCGAAGACGCCAATACCGGTGAAACCGGAGGTGTGCCCAACGACGAAGGCAGCGACCTCTACTCCTACGACGTCGCCGCCGGCACGCTCACCGATCTCACCGTCGACGAAAACCCCGCCGACGCGGCGACCGGCGCGGATGTCGAGCAGGTGGTCGGGGCCAGTCGCGACGCCTCGTACGTCTACTTCGTCGCCACCGGGAACCTGGCCACCGGGGGAACCTCGGGCGAGCGCAACCTATATGTCGAGCACGATGGCCAGATCTCCTTCGTCGCCACCGACCCGACCGTCGACCCGGAAGCGGGTCGTCCGTTCTACGTCACCCCCGACGGCCTCCATGCGGCCTTCACCAGCGACGCACCGCAGGGCGCCTACGACAACGCGAGCTTCGAGGAGGTCTACGAGTACACCTACGGCGGGGCGCTCCGGTGCGCCTCCTGTCGGGCCGACGGCGAACCGCCTACGGTCGACTCCTCGATCGCGGGCCGGGCGCTCTCCGACGATGGATCTCGTCTCTTCTTCCAGAGCGCCGACGCGCTCCTGCCCGAAGCCCAGAGCGGCCAGACCAACGTCTTCGAGTACGAGGGCGGCGTCGCTCGGTTGCTGACCCCGGGCGAAGGCTCGGCCGCGGTCCTCCTCGGCGCAAGCGCCTCCGGCCAGGACGTCTTCATCGCGAGCTTCGAAGAACTGTCTCCGCAGGGGCAGGGCCCGGTTTTCGCCATCTACGACGCGCGCGAAAACGCCGTGGTGCCGCCTCCGCCCTCCGCCTCGTCGGGGTGCCAGGGAGAAACCTGCCGTGGCGCCGGGCCGCCCGCGCCAACTCTCCCCGGGGCCGGATCGTCGAGCTTCGAATCCCCCGGGAAGGTAGCGGCCGCCGAAGCCAAGACGTCGAGGAGTTCCAAGGTCCAACTGCGGGTGATCGTCCCCGGACCCGGTGACCTGACGGTCTCCGGTCGTGGCATGGGAGCGGTCAAGAAGCAGGTCGCGAAAGGCGGGCCGCTGGTCATCACGCTCGCCCTCGGTTCGAAGGCCGACCGCAAGCGCCGCAACCTCGGCATCTATCGCACCGAAGCTGAACTCACCTTCCGCTCCACCGCCGCGGAAGTCTCGCGTGCCGTCGTCGCGCTGAAATTCGAAGCCGGCCCCAAACACAAGGGCTCGGGCAAGCGGAAGGGTGACGGCAAGTGAGCGCGTTCGGCAGGCACGCCCGTCGCTTGAGCAGGCCGACCCTGGCGTTCGGGGCGATCCTGCTCCTCCTCGCCGGCCTCTGCTCGGCGAGCGCGTCGGCCCGCGAACTCGAAGTCCCGATCTTCACCACGCCCGGGCTCAACTCGGACAACTCGCCCTCGACCGCTCCGGGGGCGAGGCCGTTCGAAATGGTCAACTCGTTCACGGTCAACCAGAGCCCGACCGTCGAAGAACTCAGCGGCGGCGGTCACGTCGGCCCGACGGCGAACGTCAAGGACCTCAGGTTCGAACTGCCACCCGGCGTGACCGCCACGGCGGTGACCTTCCCCCGTTGCAGTCAGGAAGCCTTCGCCGCGAGTGCATGCTCGACGGTGACCCAGGTGGGCGTCGCCAAACTGACGCTCAGCGCCGGCATCGGCACCATCACCGTCCCGGTCTTCAACCTGATGCCCCCTGGTGGCAGTGCGGCGCAATTCGCATTCCGCGCCAGGGGGAGCGCCGTCCACATCAACTTCAAGCTCCGCAACGGGGGCGATTACGGCGCCACGGCTACGATCGCCGGATTCAGTGAGGCCACCGGCCTGCTGAGCTCCTCGGTGCGGATCTGGGGCGTGCCCGGCAGTTCCAGCCACGACGCGCTGCGCTTCACCGGCAACGGCACGCCCGCCCCCGGTCCATATCCCGAAGCACCGCCCTTCCGCCCGCTGCTCACCAACCCGACCTCCTGCACCGGGCCGTTGGTGACGACGATGGAAGCGACCACCTGGCAGCAACCGGGTCAGGTCATCTCCGCGGCTCCCTTCGAAGCGCCGGCGGTCGCGGGGTGCAACCAGCTCGACTTCAGCCCGACCTTCGAAGCCAAGCCGACCACCAACCTCGGCGACTCCCCGTCGGGTCTCGAAGTCCACCTACACATCCCGCAGAACCAGGATCCCGAAGGCAGTGCCTCCGCCCAGCTGCGCAGCGTCCGGATCGCTCTTCCCGTCGGACTCGCGCTCAATCCCGCCGCCGCCGCAGGCATCGGAACCTGCGGCCCTGAACAGATCGGGCTCACCAGCCTCAGCAACGCGCGCCAGCTGCTTCGCTACGACATGCCGCCGACCAACTTCTCCGGCAGCTTCAGGGTTAGCTTCGGCGGCCAGACCACCGCGCCGATCCCCGCTACGGCCGGCCGCGCCCAGGTGACCGCCGCACTGGAGACTCTCTCGGGCCTCAGCGGCAACGTCGCCGTCGGCGGCGCTCCTGGCGGCTGGATCGTCACCTTCACCGGCGCCCTGGCGGGCAGCCCGGTGCCGCTGCTGAGCGGCACCGTGACCGACAACCCGAGCCAGATCCTCGCCATCACCGGCGAAGCCGGCAGCTTCGAACTCGAATACGGCGGCGTCGCCACCGCACCGCTGCCCTTCGATGCCACTACCCTCGAAATCCGCGAAGCGTTGCGGTCGATCCCCGCGCTCGGACTCGGCAATCTCTTCCCCGGCAATGTCTTCGTCGAACCCGCCGGAACCGAAAAATCCACTACTTCCTTCCAGCTGATCTTCGCCGGCGATCTGGCCGGCACCAAACCGGTCATTACCGCGATCTCCTCGCTGACCGGTCCTGGGGCAGGGGCAACGATCACCCCCCAGGAACCGCCGCAGCCGCGCTCACTCAGCGTCGCCGCCTTCGGCGGCAACGTACCGGGCACGCCACAGTTCAGCCCCAGCCCGGCGGCCTGCCCCGAAGCCGCCAAGATCGGCACCGTGCGGATCGACTCACCGGCGGTCCTCGATCACCCGCTGAGCGGCGACGTCTATCTCGCCACCCCGGGCCGGAACCCCTTCGGCTCGCTGCTCGCGATCTACATCGCGGTCGACGACCCGGCCACCGGCATCGTCCTCAAGCTGCCAGGCAAGGTGGAAGCCGATCCGCGGACCGGCCAGCTCAGCGCCACCTTCGCCGAGACCCCGCAGCTGCCCTTCGAAGACCTGCGGCTGGAACTCTTCAAGGGCACGGCGGCACCGCTGCGGACGCCGGTCGCCTGCGGCACCTACCCGGTCGAAACGACGATGACGCCCTGGTCGGCACCCGAAGGCGCAATCCGTCGACCCAAAGACTCCTTCGCCGTCGTCCAAGGAGCCGGAGCGGGCCCCTGCGCCGCCAGTGCCGCCGCCGCTCCCGACGCGACCAAATTCGAAGCGGGCACGGTCGAACCGTCGGCGGGCGCCTACTCACCCTTCACGCTTCGACTTTCACGTCCAGACGGTGCCCGCGAACCGGCCGGTATCGATACCACGCTGCCCGAGGGTCTGCTCGCGAAATTGGTCGGGGTCAGCCAGTGTCCTGATGGCGCGCTGGCGCTCGCCGCAGCCCACTCCGGCGCCCAGGAGCAGGCGAGCCCGAGCTGTCCGGTCTCCGCACGGGTGGGCTCGGTGGCGATCGCGGCGGGCGCCGGACCGACTCCATACAACCTCGCCGGCGCCGTCTATCTCGCAGGTCCCTACAAAGGCGCCCCGCTGTCGCTGGCGGTGGTGACCCCGACGCTCGCCGGCCCCTTCGACCTCGGCACCGTCGTGCTCAGGGTCGCCCTCTCGGTCGACCCCCGCACCACCCGGGTCCACGCCGTCTCCGACCCTCTTCCGACGACTCTGCAGGGAATCGGGACCGATCTGCGCTCGGTCGCCTTGACCCTCGACGGCGGCTTCGTCAAGAACCCGACCTCCTGCAACCCGCTTGCCTTCGCCGGCGCCGTCCCCGCCCAGAGCGCCCACTTCCAGGTCGGCGACTGCGGCAAGCTCAGCTTCAAGCCGAAGCTGGCGCTCGCCCTCACCGGCGGCACCAAGGCGCACAACCATCCGGCCCTGAAGGCGACCCTGTCGTTCCCGGTCAAAGGCAACAGCGCCAATCTGGCGACCGCATCGCTCACGCTGCCCAAGGCGCTCGGCCTCGACAAGGCCCATCTCAAATCGGGTGGCGTCATCGGCTCCGCCAAAGCCTCGACGCCGCTGCTGGCGAATCCGCTTCAGGGCCCTGTCTTCCTCCGCCGCGGCAGGGGCAAACAGCCGGCGGAACTCGTCGCCGACCTCGGCGGTGCGATCGATGTCGACCTCGCCGGTCGGCTGCGGGCCACCAAAGCGGGCGTCGCCCGGGTCGAGTTCGAAGAACTCCCTGACGCGCCGATCTCCGACTTCGTCCTCAATATCAACGGTGGCAAGAAGGGCCTGTTGGAAAACGCCACCAACCTTTGTGCGGCAAGTCAGCGCGCGGCGGCGGTGGTTGACGGGCAGAACGCCGTCACCAGCGAAACCCGGCCGGTGATCTCTGCCAGCTGCAAGAAGTCCGGTAAGGCCAAGAACGGGAAGCACGCCGGGGCCGGGAGGCACGAGTGAAAAAGACACTCCTCATGGCCTTCGTGGTCACCCTCGGCTGCTTTCTTTTCCGCCCTCCGGATTCCTCTGCCGCCGAACCAGGACCTCCGGTCGTGATTGGCTCGTGGCCGAGCGCGGTCGGTGCCGAATCGGCCAACTTGCGGGCGCAGATCGAACCGGGAGTAGGAAACCTGGCAACTACCTACCTCTTCGAATACACCACCGAAGCCAACTTCCGCACAAAAGGGTTCATCGGGGCGACGAAAGTCCCGCAGTTGGGAATCAGCATCGGAACCGGCTTCGTCCTTCAACACCTCAGCGGTCTGCAGCCTGACACCGCGTACCGCTTCCGCGTCGTCGCAAAGAACAACAGCCTCATTGGAACCACGCCGGGTCCACCCCGATCCTTCAACACCGACGAACTCTCGCCGGTGTTCACCCTCCCCGACGGTCGTGGCTGGGAGATGGTCTCCCCCGCCGACAAGAACGGCGGCGAAATCCAGAGCTTCGGCGCCAACCAGGGAGGGGGAGTGATCCAGGCCGCCGCCCAGGGCGGGGCGATCACCTACACGTCGGCTTCCTCCTTCGCCGGCCCGCAGGGATCGCCGGGGCCGAACCAGTACGTCTCGACCCTCGGAGCGGGCGGATGGGCGACCCAGAACGTGACCCTGCCGATGCTCTCGGGGACCTATCCTGAAAGCCAGACGAGCGGCGTCCCGTACCAGGTCTTCTCGACCGACCTCGGCGGTGCCCTCGTCTCCAACGGCCGCCGTTGCCGCACCTCTGCGGTGACCCAGTGCCCGGTCGAAAACCCGCCGTTGCCCGGCTCCGGCGCTCCCGCGGGGTACCGCAACTACTATCTGCGCTCCGCCGCGGGCGCATTCACGGGGCTGCTCTCAAGTGCCGATGTGGCCGGGCTGCCGCTCGACTCCTCGCACTTCGAACTCGCCTTCGCCGGCGCCACGCCCGATCTCGCCCACGTGATCCTCTCGACCTGCGCGAAATTGACCGCGGACGCGACCGAAGTCGCCGGCGCCGAAGGCGAATGCGACCCGACCAAACAGAACCTCTATGAGTGGAGTGGGGGAGTGCTGACCCTGATCAACCTGCTTCCCGGCGAAACCACCGGCACCCCAGGTGCCGCCCTCGCCGCCCAGAGCGGGGGCATCTCCACCAACGGCAAACGCATCTACTTCACCGCCGGCGAAGGCGGTCCGATCTACCTGCGTGAAGCTGGCGGACCGACCAAGCTCCTGCCGGAAACCTTGGGCGGTGGGGCGAGCTTCCAGACCGCTTCCGCCGACGGCTCGCTCGCCTTCTTCATCCAGGGAGGGCACCTGTATCGCTACACGGCAGCCGCCGGGACCGTCACCGACCTCACCCCGGCCGGCGAAGTCCTCGGCGTCCTCGGCACCTCCGCGGACGGCAGCTTCGTCTACTACCGGACGCCCGCGGGCCTCTTCCTCGAACGCAACGGAACGAAGACCCTGGTCTCGCCCCAGGTCGACCCGGGGAGCACGCCGCCGAGCTCCGGCAACGCCCGCGTCAGCGCCGACGGGCACCACCTCCTCTTCGTCTCCACCGCCGAACTGACCAGCTACGACAACCGCAACCAGTTCACCGGGACCCCCGAACCCGAGGCCTACCTCTTCGCCGCGCCGGGCACCGCCGGCGCCGGGATCCTCTGCGTCTCCTGCAACCCATCCGGCGAACGGCCGGTCGGTCCCGCGAGCATCCCCGGTGCCAGCCCCAACGGCTCGGACCCGCTCGCCCCGGACTTCTACAAGCCGCGCGACCTCTCGACCGACTCCACCCAGGTCTTCTTCGACTCCTTCGACGCGTTGTCGGTCGGCGACACCAACGGCGACAGCGACGTCTATGAGTGGGAGGCCCCCGGTGTCGGTGGATGCGTCAAGCCGGTCGGCTGTGTCGGCCCGATCTCCAGTGGTCGCGCCGAAGGCGGTGCCAGCTTCCTCGATGCCTCCGCCGAAGGCTCGGATGTCTTCTTCCTCACCGACGGCTCGCTGGTCCCGTCGGACGCGGGCGGCTTCGACGTCTACGACGCCCGGGTCGGCGGTGGCTTCCCGACCTCGGGACCGTCGCTTCCGTGCTTCGGCGACGCCTGTCAGCCGCTGCCGCCCGAACCGCTGAATCCGGCCACCGGCACGCTGCGCTCGAGAGCCTCCGGAAACCTCGAAGAACTGAAGACCAAGGCGCGCCACTGCAAGAAAGGCCGCTTCAAAAAGAACGGCAAGTGCGTGGCGAAGAAGACCCGGAAGAAGCAGAGCTCCCCCAAGAAGAAGTCGCAGCCGAAGAAATCCGACCACCAGAAGGCAGGCAAGAAGTGAGCGTCGCCCGGCCCTCCATCCGCCTCGCGGCCGGCCTCGGCGCGATGCTCGTCAGCATCCTCCTGCTCATCGTCCCTGCGGCCGCCGACGCGGCCTTCGGCTTCGTGCCCGGCGAAGCCGGCTTCAAGGCGACCGCCACCTCTTCGGCCGGCGGGGAAGCCGCCACCCTGGCGGGCTCCCATCCGTACTCGCTGGTCACCGAAGTCCAGCTCAACAAAGCGGGCGAATTCTCCGACGGTGACCTCAAGGACCTGACCTATGACCTCCCTCCAGGGCTGATCGAAAATCCGATCGCGATTCCTCGCTGTGGAGTCGAGCAGTTCGCCACCCCACGCGTCTCGCCCTACGAAACGACCTTCTCGGGGGAGAGCTGCTCGGGCACCACCCAGATCGGCATCATCACCCTCGAGAGCTCCCACGCCGGCGGGGAAAGCAGGACTTTCGGCGTCTTCAACCTGGCGCCGCCGCCGGGCGCGCCCTCGCGCTTCGGCTTCTCCCCGTACGGGGAACCGATCACGATCACGCCGCAGGTCCGCGAAGCCGGCCGCGAATACGGCCTCACCCTCGACCTGCGGAACTTCTCCCAGAAACTCGACGTGACCGGCTTCCGCCTGGTGATCTGGGGAGTGCCCTGGGCGACGGCCCACGACGAACAGCGCGGCAACTGCCTGAAAGAGACCGAACCCGCCGTCGGCAACGGCAGCTGCCCGGTCTCCGAACTGAACCCGCCGCACGTGACCCGGGCCTACCTGACCCTGCCGAGCTCCTGCGAAACGCCGCTCGACTTCCACATCCGCGCCACTTCCTGGCAGCAGCCGACCGTGGCGGAACGGTCCTGGACCAGCGGCGGGGCACTCACCGAATGCGGCAAATTGAGCTTCAACCCGGTCCCGAGCGGGCGCCTCTCAACCAACCGCACCAGCTCGCCCAGCGGCTATGACTTCACCCTCGACGGCAGCAGCTCGGCGCTGCTCAACCCGAATTCGCGGGCTTCCTCGCAGGCGAAAAAGGCGGTGGTCAGGCTGCCCGACGGGATGAGCGTCAACCCCTCAGTCGCCTCCGGCCTCGGCACCTGCTCGGAAGCGCGGTTCGCGGCCGAGACCGTCACCTCGGCGCCTGGCGCGGGCTGTCCGAACGACTCCAAAGTCGGCGAACTGACGATCGAAAGCCCGCTGATCGAAGGCCAGATCGAAGGCTCGATGTTCTTCGCCAGCCCGCGGGCGAATCCGTTCGGCACCCTGATCGCCCTCTACATGGTCGCCAAGTCCCCCGACCGCGGGATCCTCGTCAAGGTGGCCGGGCGGGTCGATTCCGACGCCGCCACCGGGCAGCTGACCGCGACTTTCGACAACCTGCCGCAGCTGCCGTACTCGCACTTCGACGTCCACTTCCGCGAAGGCCAGCGCAGCCCGCTCGCGACGCCGTCGAACTGCGGCACCTACGCCACCGAAGTCGAAACCAGCCCCTGGCTCGATCCCAGCCAGGTCCTCCACCAGTCCTCGCCCTTCACCCTGTCGGCCGGGGTGGGAGGGGGGCCCTGCCCATCCGCGCTCGCCCCGTTCGCCCCGACCGCGGTCGGGGCCTCCGTCAACGCCAATGCCTCCTCGTACAGCCCCTTCTACCTGCACCTGATGCGGCGCGACGGCGAACAGGAGATCACCTCCTACTCGGCGGCGCTGCCGCCCGGGCTGCTCGGCAAGATCAGCGGCGTCCCCTTCTGCCCGGAGGCGCTGATCGCCGCGGCCAAGTCCCAGACGGGAGCTGAATCGGCGGCCACGCCGGCCTGCCCGGCCGCCTCGCTGATCGGCCGTACCGAAACCGGCTATGGCGTCGGCTCCTCGCTCTCCTACGCGCCCGGCGGGCTCTACCTGGCGGGCCCCTACCATGGCTCGCCGCTCTCGGTGGTGGCGATCGACTCGGCCAAGGTCGGTCCCTTCGACCTCGGCACCGTGGTGATCCGCTCGGCGATCCGGGTGAACCGGCAGACCGCCCAGGTGGCGATCGACTCGGCCGGCTCCGACCCGATCCCGCACATCCTGCAGGGCTTCCCGTTGCGGCTGCGTGACATCCGCATCTACATCGACCGGCCGGAATTCATGGTCAACCCGACCTCCTGCGACCCGTTCGCCGTCACCTCGGTCCTGACCGGGTCCGGCGCCGTGTTCTCGAATCCGGCCGACGACTCGAGCGCCGCCCTGAGCTCGCCCTTCCAGGTCTCCAACTGCACGGCGCTCGGCTTCACGCCCCGGCTTGCCCTCCGCCTCAGTGGCAGCCACCGCCGCGGTGGCTTTCCCGCCCTGCAGGCGACGCTGACCCCGCGCCCCGGCGACGCCAATCTCGGTAAGGCGACGGTGACGATGTCGCCGCGGCTCTTCCTTGCCCAGGAACACCTGGACACGGTCTGCACGCCGAAACAGTTCGCCGTCCATGCCTGCCCGTCGGGATCGGTCTACGGGAAGGCGACCGCGGTCACGCCGCTGCTGGAAACGCCGCTGACCGGACCGGTCTACCTGCGCTCGAACGGCAGCGAACGCAAGCTGCCCGACCTGGTCGCCGCGCTCAGCGGCCGCGGCATCGAAGTCGAAGCGCTGGGCAAGATCGACTCCTTCAAGGGCGGCCTGCGGGCCCGCTTCGACCTGCTGCCGGACGCGCCGCTGACCAAGTTCACGATGTCGCTTCGTGGCGGCGACCACAGCTTGATCACCAACGCGACGGACACCTGCCTGCACCCACAGGTGGCGAGCGCCAAGTTCGTCGCCCAGGACAACGCCGTCCACAAGCTGCAGGTGCCGCTGCGGGTGAAGTGCGCGAAGAAGAAGAAGAAGGGGAAGAAATGAACACGACTTTCTGGTCGAGGCGGCGCGAGCTTGTCGCCGGCCTCCTGGTCCTGGCCGTCTTCTCGTTGGCCGGGCTGGCCCAGGCCGAGACCGTCCAGCATGGTGGCCTCCGGGTCGCCTTCGAAGGCAAGCTGTCACCAAAGGCACTGCCTCGCTCCGCCGAAGCGGGGGTGAGCGTCTCGGTCTCGGTGAAGGTCAGCTCGACCACCGCCAAGCCGCCGCCGCCGATGACCAAGATGTCGATCGCGATCAACAGATACGGGCACCTCAACCGCACCGGGCTGCCGGTCTGCCAACTGGAACAGATCCAGCCCGCCACCACCCAGGACGCCCTGGCCGCCTGTCACCGCTCGTTGGTCGGCGAAGGCCGCTTTCTCGCCAGCGTCGTGTCCACCGGTACCGCCCCGTTTCCGTCGGAAGGCAAGGTGTATGCCTTCAACGGTGAATTCGAAGGCCGCCCGGCGATCCTCGCCCATGTCTACGGCACCAAACCGGCGCCTGCCTCCTACACCATCCCCTTCGTCATCTCCCCGACCAAGGGGACCTTCGGCACCACGTTGGAGGCCGCGTTCCCACCGGTCAAGGCGGGGACCGGCTACATCACGGCGATCTATCTGAGCTTGAGCAAGAGCTTCGTCTCCCACGGCAAGCACCAGTCCTACTTCTCCGCCTCCTGCCCGGCTCCGAAGGATCTCTCGCAGGCGATCTTCTCCTTTGCCAAGGCCAACGTCACCTTCCAGGGAGGGCCCACCCTGGGCCAGACCCTGACCCGCACCTGCGAGGCGAAGGGCTGAGGGTTCGCCCCTTGGCTTCCTCGCGACTCGCCGCTCTGCTCGCCGCGAGCCTTCTCGTGTTCACCTTCGCGTCCGCCTCGCATGCCGAGGTGGTCTCGAAGGGCGGACTTCTCCTCAACTTCAGTGGCGGCATCTCGCCCACGGCACTGCCGCGCGAGCGGCAGGCGCCGATCTCGGTCGGCCTCGCCGGCACCGTCAAGGCGTTCTCGGGCGAAGGGACGCCACCGTTGCGGCGGCTCGAAATCGCGATCAACCGCGGCGGCCGTCTCGACACCCGCGGCCTTCCCCTCTGCAGCCGCGAGGCGATCCAGCCGTCCTCGACGGCCCAGGCGCGCGAAATCTGCGGCCCGGCCCTGGTCGGTGAAGGGAGCTTCGACGCCGACGTGCTCTTCCCGGGGCAGGCCGCGTTCCCCTCACACGGGCACGTCCTCGCCTTCAACGCCGTCGTCGCCGGACGGCCGGCGATCCTCGCCCACGTCTACGGGCGGCGGCCCGCGTCGACGACCCGCATCATCGTCTTCCACATCGGCCATGGCTCGGGGACCTACGGCACCGTCCTCACCGCCTCGGTGCCGGAATCGCTCGACCAGTGGGGGCACCTGACCCACTTCAGCCTCGATCTGCACCGCGACTTCACCTACCGCGGCCGGCGGCACAGCTATCTGAGCGCCTCCTGCCCCGCGCCGTCAGGGTTCCCGGGCGCGACCTTCCCCTTCGCCCGGGCGGCGATCACCTTCGCCGACGGGCGCACGCTGACCTCGACCCTGACCCGCAGCTGCCGCGTCCGCCGCTGACGCCTTCAGCTCGGCTTGAGGACGGATTTGGGTGGTTTTGGTGCCGCAAATCGGTCTTGACAGGTTATGTACCACGGCTTACAGTCCTGGTTGCCGCAGCCGCGGCGGGAGGCGATGGCATAAGGCATCGCTGAGTGTCGGTGCGGTCGAGGTTCCGTACATCCCATGCGGTCTCCGACCATCGGCACGTTAGTGCGGACCTCCCCGTTTCCCTGCGGACAGGTCCGATATCGGTGGCGCCCGGGCGCCAGATCGGGGTCTCCCTGGCCCCGGCGCCCGGGCCTCACCAGCTTCTGGATCCGAGCCAACTCCTGTTGTCGCAGCGCAAGACCCCCAAGATCAAGAGCCGCCAGACCGTCGTCTTCGCGGACCCCGGAGCTGAGCGCGTGGATGGTCCGCGGTCAAGACCGATGCTCGATCCCGCTGTCCTCGCGGAGTTCCGTCGACGCACGATCACCGAGGCGATGGCCGAGGTCTGTGCCGAGCGGCAGTACCACACGGCGAGCATCGCCGACATCGCCGCTCGTGCCGCCACGAGCCGCGGCACGGTCTACTCGCTCTACCGGAACCGCGAAGACATCTTCCTCGACCTTCTCGACCGCACCGCTGCCGACGTCCTCTCCCTCGTCGAAGGGGCCTGCGCCTCGGCAGGCGGCGAGCCCCGGGCGCGGGTCGAGGCAGCGCTGCGAGCGGTCCTCGGCCTGGCCGCCGAGCAACCGGCGATCGCCTACGCCTTCCTGGTGATCGCCCCGTACGCCACTCCGGCGTCCCTCGGTCGCTACAACGGGGTGATCTCCCACCTGGCCGCCCTGTTGCGTATCGCGATGTCCGGCCGGGACGGGTCAAACGCGTGGCACGAGGAGCTCGTCATCGCCGGTCTCGCCGATGTCCTCGCCCGGAAGGCGCGCGACGGACAGCTCGAGGAGGCGCCGGCCTTGCTCACGGATTTCGCCGGTCTGGTGGCCCCCCTCTGACCGTCAAGGGGCGGCGGAGATCACCGGGTCGGCCTCGCCGAGCCGCTCGGGCAGGCCGAAGGATGCGAAGAGGTTCGGCATGAAGGGGGCGAGGAAGTTGTGGACACCGGTGAGGATCGGGGCGTCGCCGGCGGCCGCCTCCATCTCGAGCAGGGTGACCGACCAGGGCTCCCAGGTGCCCGACTCGGGGTCCGGCTTGTAGCCGGCGTAGGCGGGCAGGCCGTTGGCGGAAAGGGCGATCAGCTTCGAGTCGCGGCAGGCGGCGCCCGGGCCGAGCATGAAGGCACGGACCTCGGCGGGGCCGCGGACCCAGAGCGGCAGCGGTGGCATGTCGAAGACGACGTCGTAGCGGAGCAGGGCGACGATACGGTCGATGTCGTACTCGGCGAAGGCCTCCAGGTACTGCTCGAGGAGGCGGCTCTCGTCCTCGGTCGAGGGCCGCGCCGGGGCGTCGGCATCGGCGAGGTCGAGCTCGTCGAGGGTGGCGCGGGCGCGCTGCAGGGCGCTGTTGACCGAGGCGACCGAGGTCTCCAGCACCTCGGCCACCTCCTTCGCGCTCCAGCGCAGCACCTCGCGCAGGACGAGGACGACGCGCTGGCGCGCCGGGAGGTGCTGGAGGGCGGCGACGAAGGCGAGGCGCAGGGTCTCGCGTTCGCCGATCTGGGCCTCCGGGTCGGCAGCGGGATCGGCGACCTGGCCGCTGGCGATCGGCAGCACCCACTCGGTCTCCGGCAGCGGCGCCCCGAGCGGGCTCTCCGCCGTTCCCGGATCGGCGAGGTCGATCGGTCGGGCGCGGCGCTTGCGGGCGTCGATCTGGTCGAGGCAGACGTTGGTGGCGATCGAGAAGAGCCAAGATTTCAGCGCTTTCGGGTCGGCCAGCGTGTCGGAGCGGCGCCAGGCGCGCAGCAGCGTCTCCTGGGTCGCGTCCTCGGCCTCGAAGCCGGAGCCGAGCATCCGGTAGCAGTAGCCGGTCAGGCTCGGCCGTAGCCGCTCCATGTCGCCCTCGAGGGCAAGGGTGCCTCCCGACCGATTAGTTCCGGACACGACGACCGTCTCTGCTTGCAGATGACCCACTCACCAAGGAGTCCATTATGTCCCGCCTGCTCTTCCTGAACCTCCCGGTCGCCGATCTGGCCGCCAGCCGGGACTTCTTCGCGCAGCTCGGCTTCGGCTTCAACGAGAAGTTCTGCGACGAGGGCGCCGCCTGCATGGTCGTCTCCGACCAGGCCTACGTGATGCTGCTGCAGCGCGAGCGCTTCGCCGAGTTCGTCACCAAGCCGCTCGCCGACCCGGCCGAGACGACCGCGCTCACCGCCTGCGTCAGCGCCGAGACCCGCGCGGAAGTCGACTCGCTGGCCGATGCCGCCGCGAGCGCCGGCGCCGGTGAGGCCAAGGGCCCGCAGGACTACGGCTTCATGTACCAGCGCAGCTTCCATGACCTCGACGGCCATCTCTGGGAGATCGCCTGGATGGACCCGGTCGCGGTCGAAAAAGGCCCGGCCGAGGTGGGTGCCCAAGCAAACGCTTGATAAGTTGGCCCGGGATGGCATCCGGGCCACTGGAGGAACTGCTCGCCCGTCGCGAGATCGAGGATCTCGTGATGCGCTACAGCCGCGGGATCGACCGCCTCGACGCCGAGGCGGTCCGCTCCTGCTACCACCCGGACGGGACCGACGAGCACACCGGGTTCTCCGGGCCTCGCGACGAGTTCGTCGACTGGGTGATGGTCGCGGTGCGCCGCTTCGACGGCACCATGCACCTGGTCTGCAACCACCAGAGCGAAGTCGACGGCGAGCGGGCCGTGGCCGAGAGCTACGGGCTCGCATACCACTGGGGGACGCCGCGCGAGGACATCCGGCGTAATTTCGTCTCCGCCTTCCGCTACGTCGACCAGCTCGAGCGGCGCGATGGCGAGTGGCGGATCAAGGCCCGTCAGGCGGTCCGCGAGTGGACCCGGGCGCTCGACCCGGGCGCCTGGATCCCGCCCGAGGGCAAGGCTCCCGAAGGCAGCCGCGACGCGGACGACCCGGTGTACCTCGCCGGAGCCCGGCGGTTCAACCGCTTAGCGCCACCCGATTCGCGCAATCCCTCTGCTTGACAGCCGGCGCGGCACTCGTCTAGGGTCCTCGACCAAGCAAGCGATTGGTCGGGAACCAAACGCTTGCTCGGACCCGTCACACAGGAGGAGAGATCGCGTGGACCACGCATCGCTTTACTCGGACCTTGCCCAGAGTGGCCCGCCGCTGTTCTTCCCGGACCCGCCGGCGCCCGTCACCTTCAACCTCGATCAGGGGATCCCCGCCGAGGAGACCTTCCCGATGGAGGACCTGAAGCGGCTCGCCGTCGAGGTGCTCGACCGCGACGGCCCGCGCGCGCTCGAGTACATCTCCTTCGACTACGACGAGGCCGAGGACCAGATCATCTACCTCGCCACCTACATCGAGCTCGTCCTCGGCTACACCGGCCTGCGCGACGAGCTGGCCAGGTGGATGTCCGCCCGCGAAGACCGCGAGCTCGACGCCGACAACTTCATCCTCGCCTCCGGCTCGGTGCAGGCGATCGCGCTGGCGATCAACGCCTTCGTCGATCCCGGCGACGGCGTCCTTCTGGAGGCGGCGAGCTTCCCCTACGCGATGCGGTACATGGAGATGCGCGGCGCCGACATCCGCAGCGTCGGGATCGACTCGCAGGGCATCGACGTCGACGATCTCGAGCGCCGCATCCTCGAGATGAAGGCCGACGGGGTGAAGCCGAAGTTGATGTACGTGATCCCCACCTTCCAGCTGCCGACCTGCGTGGAGACGCCGCTCGACCGCCGCAAGCGGCTGCTGGAGCTGGCCGCCGAACACGAGATCCTGGTGCTCGAGGACAACATCTACGGCGACCTGCGCTACGGCGGCGAGCCGCTGCCGACGCTGCTCAGCCTCGACGAAGCCGGCGTCGTGATGCAGTCCCACGGCTTCAGCAAGATCGTCGCTCCGGCGCTGCGGATCGGCTGGGTCTGCGCCGACAAGAAGGTCATCGAGGGGCTGGCCGCGGTACGCCAGGACCTCGGTGTCAGCCAGTGGCTGGCGCGGTTGATGACCGCCTTCATGCGGGAGGGGAAGCTCGACCCGCACATCGCCTCGGTCAACGAGGTTTACCGGCGCCGGCGCGACGTCGCGGTCGAGGCGGTGCGCGAGCACTGCGGCGAGTTCGTCAACTTCGAAGTCCCCCAGGGCGGCTTCTACCTCTGGCTCGAACTCGACGAGCGGGTCGAGTGGGACCGGGTCGGGGCGCTGGCCGCCGAACGGGGCGTGATGTGTCGGCCGGGGGAGCGGTTCATGGCCGACGGTGACGCGCGCCGCTTCCTGCGGCTCGCCTACAGCCACGCGCCGGACCACGAGCTGGTGCGCGGGATCGAAGCACTCGGCGAGGCGATCCGCGGGGCCGTGTCGGCCCCGGCGGGCAGCTGAGCAACTGCAGGGCCACCACTAAGAGGAGAAGGGGACCAATGAAGTCGAAGCTGTTCTTGTCCATCGCGCTCGCCCTGATCGCGGCAGCGCTGCTCAGTGCCTGCGGCGGGAGCGACAGCTCCACGAGCTCGGGCGGATCCACGGAAGCCGCGACCGGCGAGGAAGCGGCCGGTGGCTCAGATGCCGCGGGCGGCGATGCGGCGCTCACCGCGGCGAAAGAATCGGCGGCCGCATCGGAACAGGTGCCGACCGAAATCGAAGCGAACGAATTCGGCCCGGTGACGCCGCAGAAAGGCGCGCTCCTCTACTTCATCGGCTGCGACCAGTCGATTCCCGGTTGCGTCGCCCAGGTCCACGGCTTCGAAGAAGGCGCCAAGGCGGCCGGCTACGAGACCAAGGTCTGCGACGCCAAGTTCGAAATCGCCAACTTCCAGAACTGCATGAACCAGGCGGTCCAGGCGAAGCCCGCCGCGATCGTCAACAACGCGCGGCCGCAGTCGGACGCGCCGGAGGCCTACAAGAAAGCCCACGACGCGGAAATCCCGGTGATCGGTCAGTTCACCGCCGAGCAACCGGAACCGAAGGAAGGCAACGCCGGCGAGGTCGGCTACGTCTGCGAACACGAGGCGGAACTGCTCGCCAACCAGATCGTCGCCCAGTCGAACGGCGAAGCCAACGTGGCGATCTTCGCCGACACCGTCTACCAGTGCAATCAGCAGCGGGCGAAAGGGCTGGAAAACGTCCTCTCCGAATGCACCGGCTGCACCGTCTCGGTCGAACAGTTCTCCGCCGCCACCGCGCAGACCGATCTGCCGCCGCTCTTCCAGTCGACGATCCAGGGCAACCCGGACCTCGAATGGATCGTCTCCGCGCCAGGGTTCGCCGGCTCGCTGGCGGCCGCCTCGATCCGCGAAGCGGGCAAATCGGAAGAGATCTCGGTCGGCACCTTCGACGGCGAAGAACCGGAGCTCGAACTGCTGCGGCAGAAAGAAATCGTCAAGCTCGACGTGCTCTCCGGGATCTACGAAAACGGCTGGTGCGTGGTCGACCTGATCAGCCGCCTGCTCGCCGGGGAACCGGTTCCGAACAACATCGAGAACCCGACCCAGCAAGCGCTGACGCAGGAAAACGTTCCCGCCGAAGGCTCCTTCGAGGGCGCCGAAGGCTACGAAGAACAGTTCAAGAAACTCTGGGGCGTCAGCTAGGCCGGTGGCCCTGCTGGAGCTCCATTCGATCTCCAAGACCTTCCCCGGGCAGCGTGCGCTGTCCGGGGTCGGCCTGGAGGTGGGCGCCGGAGAGGTCCACGCCCTCGTCGGGCACAACGGGTCCGGCAAGTCGACCCTGATCAAGATCCTCTCTGGCTTCCACGAACCCGACCCGGGCTCCGGCCCGGCGACGCTCGACGGCCGCGAGCTGCGCTTCGGCGACCCCGACGGCGTCCAGGCGGCCGGCATCCGCTTCATCCACCAGGACCTCGGCCTCGCCGACGGGCTCTCGATCCTCGACAACCTGAAGCTCGGCAGCGGCCTCTACCGGACCGCGCCGGGCTGGCGGATCCGCTGGCGCGACGAGCGCGAGGACGCCCGCCGGCGTCTCGCCGAGCTCGGCCTCGAGCATCTTCATCCGGACGACGACGTCAACCGGCTCGGCGCCGTGGAACGGACCGAGGTGGCGATCGCCCGCGCCCTGCAGGACTCCGACGCGGTGCGGGTGCTCGTCCTCGACGAGCCGACCGCGGCGCTTCCCGACGAGGAGGTCGGGCGACTCTTCGCCCTCGTCCGCCGGCTGGTCGGGCGCGGCGTCGGCGTGGTCTATGTCTCCCACCGGCTGGAAGAGGTGTTCGACCTCGCCGACCGGGTCACCGTCCTGCGCGAGGGGACGGTCGTCCACTCCTCGCCCGTCGCCGCGGTCGACCGCCGCACCCTGGCCCGGCTGATCGCGGGCGGTGAGATCAGCGCCCCGCAACGGGCCGTGGCCGCCGCCGACGCCGAGACCCGCGACGAGCTGCTCGCCTTCGCCGGTGTCAGCACCGACAACGAGCTGCACGGTGCCGATTTCAGCGTCCGCGCCGGCGAAGTCGTCGGCCTCGCCGGCCTCTCCGGCTCGGGCGTCCACGACGTTCCCCGGGCGCTGCTCGGCGACGCCGCGGTGAGCGCCGGGGAGATCCGCGTCGGCGGTGCCGCGGTGCGGACCCTCGGCCCGACCGGGATCGCCGCCCTCGGCGTCGCCGTCGTCCCCGCCGGCAACCACCGCAAGCGGATCGCCGGACTCAGCGTCCGCGAGAACCTGACGATCTCCGACCTCGGCCCCTTCTGGTCGGCGGCGCACTTCCACCACCGCGGCGAGCGGGCCGAGGCGCGCGAGCTGCTCGACCGCTTCGGCATCCTGCCGCCCGAGCCGGAGCGCCCGATCGAGCTGCTCAGCGGCGGTAACCAGCAGAAGGTCTACGTCGCCCGCCTGCTGCGCACGGCGCCGCGGGTGCTGATCCTGGAGGAGCCGACCCAGGGCGTCGACGTCGGCGGCTCCGCCGACATCCTCCGCTTCATCGGCGAAGCCGCCCGGGAGAGCGGCGTCGCCGTCGTCCTCTGCTCGTCCGACCTGGAAGACCTGGTCGGAGTCTGTCACCGAGTCCTTGCCTTCCGAGGCGGAAAGGTCGCCGCCGAGCTGGTCGGCGAGGCCGCCACGCGGGAGGCGATCGTCGAGGAGTGCTACCTGGCCGAAGGAGGCCCGACCCATGCCGCAGCTAGCTGAGCCGACGCTCGCCGAAGGCGAGCCCGCCAAGTCGCCACCCGCCCGCCGCAACCAGGCGACGCTGATCGAGCGCTTCGCCGGGCCGGCGTTCCTGGTGGTGATGTTCCTCGTCTTCGCGGCCCTGCAGCCGGACACCTTCCCGACCTACAACAACCTGATCGCGGTCGCCAACAACCAGACGATCACGGCCCTGGTCGCGCTCGGTCTGTTGGTGCCGCTGGCGGCCGGCGTCTTCGACATCTCGATCGGCGGCATCCTCACCCTGTCGGTGATCCTCTCGACCCTGCTGTTCCAGACCACGGATGGCGACATGCCGGTGCCGGTGGTGATCCTCGCCACGCTCGGCGTCGGCATCGCCGCCGGGCTCTTCAACGCGATCCTGGTCGTGCGGTTGCGGATCGAGCCGTTCATCGTCACCCTCGGCTCCGGCTCGGTCTTCATCGGCATCTCGCAGCTGATCGCCAACGGCAAGGTGATCTCCGAACACATCCCCCAAGGCTTCACCGACCTCGGCCGCGACGAACCGCTGGGGATCCCGGCGCCGCTGATCTACGTCGGCGTGCTGGCACTGATCCTCGGCTACGTCTTCGTGATGACGCCGCTCGGCCGCAAGATCTACGCGACCGGCGCCAATCGTGAGGCCTCGCGCCTGGCGGGCGTGCCGACCGACCGCATCCTCTACCTGGCGTTCATGACTTCCGGGGTCTGCGCCGCCGCCGCCGGGTTGCTCTACGCGATGCGGATCGGCGCCGGCCAGCCGGAAGTCGGCGGCCAGTACCTGCTGCCCGCCTACGCCGCCGCGTTCCTCGGCTCGACGATGATCCGGCCCGGCCGCTTCAACGTGCTCGGCCTCCTGATCGGGCTGGCGATCATCGCGATCGGGATCAACGGCCTGCAGCTGAACGGGATCCCCTCCTGGGTCATCCCGACCTTCCAGGGCGCGGCGCTGATCCTCGCCGTCGTCCTCACCAAACTCCGCGGCCTCGGCCGCTGACCTCCGCAAGGAAAGGAACGCGCATGGGAATGTTGGATGAACAGGTCGCCTTCATCACCGGCGGCGCCCGCGGCCAGGGACGCTCACACGCCCTCGCCCTCGCCCGCGAGGGGGCCGACATCGCGATCTGCGACATCGCCGCGCCGATCGCCAGCGTCCCCTATCCGCTCGCCGACGCCGACGACCTGGCGGAGACGAAGCGCCAGGTCGAGGAGCTCGGCCGGCGCTGCTTCGCCACCGTCGCCGACGTCCGCTCGACCGCGGAGGTCGAGGCCGCGGTGGCGGGCGCCGTCGCCGAGCTCGGCCACCTCGACATCGTCCTCGCCAACGCCGGCATCTGCGGCTTCGGCCCCTTCGCCGAGATCAGCGACGAGATGTGGGACGACATGATCGGCACCGACCTGACCGGGGTCTTCAAGACCCTGCGGGCGACGGTCCCGCACCTGGTCGAGCGGGGGAGCGGGCGGATCGTCGCCACCTCCTCGATGGGCGGCAAGATGGGCAACCCGAACCTCGCCCACTACGTCGCCGCCAAGTGGGGAGTGATCGGCCTGGTGAAGACGCTGGCGCTCGAAGTCGCCGACAAGGGCGTGACCGTGAACGCCGTCTGCCCGGCCACGGTCGACACCGAGATGGTCCACAACGACGCCCTCTACGGGCTTTTCGCGCCGGACCTCGAGAATCCGACCAAAGCCGACGTCGAACCGCGCTACACGGCGATGAACCCGGTGCCGGAGCCGTGGACGCCGGTGGAGGAGATCTCGGCGGCGATCCTCTACCTCGTCTCTCCCGCCGCCCGCATGGTCAGCGGGACCACCCTCGACGTCTGCATGGGCGCGAGCGCCCGGATGCCATGAGCGGCGAGTTCGAGGGCCGGGTCGCGCTGGTCGCCGGGGGCGCCCGCGGGGTCGGAGCGGCGTGCGCGCTGGCATTGGCCGAGTCGGGTGCCGACGTGGCGCTGCTCGACGCGCCGGCCGGGCTGGCGACGCCGGCCTACCCGGTGGCCGGCGCGGCGGAGCTGGAGGCGAGCGCGGCGGCGGTCCGGGCGACCGGCCGGAGCGCGCTGCCGATCGCCTGCGACGTCCGTGACCGGGCGGCGGTCCGCACCGCGATCGAGCGCACCGGGCCGATCGACCTGGTCGTACTCGCCGCCGGGCTCCGCACCCCGGTCGCGCTCGGCGAGATGAGCGACACGCAGTGGGATGAGACCGTCGACACGACGCTGAACGGCGGCTTCAACGTGCTGCGCGAGCTGATCCCGGCGATGATCGACGGCGACGGCGGGCGCATCGTCCTCGTCCTCGGTGACGAAGGCCGCCGCGGCGCGCCGCTCCTCTCCCATCAGGCGGCGGCCGCCTGGGGGGCGATCGGGCTGGCGAAGTCGGTCGCGGTGGAGACCGCCGACGCGGGCATCGCGGTCAACGTCGTCTGCACCACGGAGCTCGACACGCCCGCCTTCGACACCCCCGCCTCGTGGGCGCAGGCTGCCCGCGCCGACGGTGCCGGGGCCGAGGACGCGGCCCACGCGCTGCGGGTCCGCCACCCACGCTCGGAGGCCTTCGTGCCGCTCGAGCGGGTGGTCGAGACGGTCCTCTTCCTGCTCGGCCGGCCGGGCGAGGCGATGACCGGCTCGGTGGTCGACATCTCGAACGGGCTCAGCGCCCTCAACTCGGTCTGAACGGAGGACAGGATGGGACGATTCGACGACGCGGTGGTGGTCATCACCGGCGCCGCCCAGGGCCAGGGCCGCGAGCACGCGGTCCGCTTCGCCCGCGAAGGTGCCGACGTCTTCCTCTCCGACCTCGGCGAGCAACTGCCCTGCGCTTCGCCGATGGGGACCGACGAGGGGCTGGCGGAGACGGTGGCGATGGTCGAGAGCGAGGGCCGGCGGGCCGAGTCGATGCGAGCCGATGTCCGCGACCCCGCCCAGATGCGCGACATGCGCGACGCGGCGCTCGCCGCCTACGGGCGGATCGACGTGTTGATCGCGAACGCCGGGATCGGCGCCTACGGGCCGTTCCCGACCATGGACGAGGAAACCTGGGGCGAGATGATCGCGATCAACCTCAGCGGCGTCGCCCACACGGTCCGCGCCGTCGTCCCCCACATGCTCGAGCGCGGCGCCGGGCGGATCATCGCCACCTCCTCCGAGGTCGGCCGCGAGGGCGGGCCCAACAACGCCAACTACGCCAGCGCCAAGTGGGGCGTGATCGGGTTCGTCAAGTCGGCGGCGATCGAGCTGGCGCCGCGGGGGATCACGATCAACGCGCTGGCGCCGATGTCGGTGGCTACCGCGATGTGCCACAACCCGGCCACCTATGCGCTCTTCCGGCCCGACCTCGACGATCCGAGCGCCGACGACGTCGCCGACGCGTTCGGCACCCTGAACCCGATGGGCGTGCCCTGGCTGCAGCCCTCCGACATCGCCGACGCTGCCCTCTTCCTCGCCTCCGACGAAGCCCGCTACATCACCGGCACCTGCCTCGACGTGGCGGGCGGCTGGAACGCCTTCCATGCCGCCTGAGCGCTTCGACACCGAGGCCCTGAGCTTTGCCGGCATGTCACAGGCGGTGCGCCACGGCGACCTCGTCCATGTCTCCGGGCAGGTCGCACTGGCGCCCGGCGGCGAGCTGGTCGGCGAGGGAGACATCGAGGCGCAGGTCCGCCAGGCGCTGGCCAACCTGGAGGCGGCGCTCGCCGCCGCCGGGGCGCGGGTCGAGGACACGATCAAGGTGACCTGCTTCCTTCTCGACGCCGCCCATTACCCGGCCTACGCGGCGGCGAAGGCGGAGTTGTTCGGCGACAGCGCCCCGGCGAGCACCTGCGTCGTGGTCAAGGGGCTGCTCGACCCGCGGATGCTGATCGAGGTCGAGGCGGTGGCGGCGACGGGACCGGCCGGCTCCTGACCGTGCTCGCCCGCGACGCCTTCATGACCACCTTCGGGCCGCCGGAGACGATCGCGCCACACCACGGGGACTGGTTCGACGGAGGGCGTCAGGAGGCCACCGATGGCTTCCGAGGCTAGGGGCGGCACCGCGCCGGGCCCGGCCAGCGGGATCCGCCAGGGAGAGGTCCTGGCCGCCGCCGCCGACCTCTTCGCCGAGCACGGCTACGCCTCGACCACCGTGCGTGACATCGCCGATGCCGCCGGGATCCTCTCCGGCAGCCTCTACCACCACTTCGCCTCGAAGGAGTCGATGCTCGACGCGATCCTGCGCGGCTTCATCGACCACACGATCGCCTCCTTCGAGGAAGTGCTGGAACGGGACCTCGGGCCGACCGAGACGCTGAGGACCCTGATCCGCACCTCGCTCGAGTCGATGGTCGACCACCGCTCGGCGATCATCATCTACCAGAACGAGTCGCGGTTCCTCTTCGATCAGAAGCGCTTCGCCTACCTCGGCGAGGCCCACCTGAAGTTCGAAGCGATCTGGACCGGGGTGCTGCGGCGGGGCGTCGCCGAGGGCGAGTTCCGCGCCGGCCTCGACCCGGTCCTCGTCTACCGCCTCGTCCGCGACGCGATCTGGACCGCGCCACGGTGGTACCGGTCGGGTGGTTCGCTGCGGCCGGAGCTGATCGTCGAGCTCTACCTGACGGTGCTGGTCGAGGGCGCGGCACGGCACTGAAAGCGGGTGGGGAGGAGCCCCGCCGCCCGGCGGTTGAGCCGGACGGCGGGGTCATGAAGGGCAAGCCACTTGGAGGCAGCCAACCCCTCGGGCCTCCGCGGCCACCCGGCAAAGTGCCGCGGAGGCAGAACAATAGTAAGTTGACCCACTTAGTCAAGTAATTGCCCATAAAGCGTTCACCTGATCGGAAAATCCGATCGGCGCCCCCGTTCAGGCGACCGCGGCGGGGGTCCCGACGCTGGTCAGGATCAGCCGGCACGGCGCGCCAGGGTTGTGTGAGCAACAAGCGGAGTTTGGCTCCGCTTTTCTGATATCAATTTCAGCTCAGCGGACAACCTTGTCCGTTTTACCCTCCGGACACCCTCTCTTCCCCTTGGAACCTAGCCAGATGACCAGAATTCCTCTCTCCGACCTCGCCCCCGCGGGCGGAGGCAACTGATGCGTCAGGGCCCGCTCGCAGGCCGCTACTTCGCCGTCGCCGGCATGGTGCTGCTGGCGCTGATCCCCTACCTGGCGCTCTCCGCCGCACTCGAGCCGATCACCCCGATCATCGGCGAACAGCTCCACGCCAGCGCCCAGACGATGAGCCTCGGCGCCGGCCTCTCGAACGCCGCCTACGCGTTCGGCACCGTGCTCGCCGTGATGCTCGCCCAGCACTATCCGCAGCGGCGCATGCTGCTCATCTACGCCACCGTGCTGGTGATCGGGTCGATCCTCGCCGCCTCCGCCGGGAGTGCCCCGGTCTTCATCACCGGCCGCGTGCTGCAGGGTCTCTGCACCAGCCTGCTGCTGATCGCCGCGGTGCCGCCGCTCGCCCTCGGCTACCCGATCGCGAAACTGAAGACGACGGCGATGATCATGAACATGTGCATCTTCGGTGCCGTCGCGCTCGGCCCGGCGATCGGCGGCCTGCAGGCCCAGGGCGACGGTTGGCGGCCGCTCTTCTGGATCACCGCCGCGGTCGCCGCCGGCGCCCTCGTGCTCGCCGTCCTCACCTTCGAGGACGCGCCGCCGGCGGATCCGTCCTCGCCCCACGACCCGCTCGCCCTGGTCCTCGCCGCGGTCGGCTGCGTCGCCGCCTTCTTCGGCGCCTCGCAGCTGACCAGCCACGCCTTCCTCGACCCGATCGCGATCGTGCCGCTGATCGGCGGCCTCGCCGTGATCGTGATCCTGGTCGTCTACCAGGCGACCGCCCGCAACCCGCTGCTGACGATCCGCGACATGCTCACCTCGACGATCCCGGTGGCGGGCATCGTGCTCGCCCTGCTGGCCGCCGCCGCCTCGGTCTCGGCGACGGCGCTGACCGCTGCCGCGATGGCCGACAAGTACAGCCCGCTGCACCTCGGCGCGCTCTATCTGCCGGAGCTCCTCGGCGCGATCATCACCGCCGTGATCCTCGGCAACGTGATCAACAAGCGGGCGCTGCAGTACCTGCCGTTGACCGGGATGGTCTTCCTGGCGGCCGGGATCGCGGTCTTCCGGATCGAGGTCCCCTCGAACGAAGGGCTGACCCTGGTCGCCTCCCTGCTCACCGGCATCGGGCTCGGCGCCACCGTCGCCCCGGCGCTCTTCGCCGCCGGCTTCGCCCTGCGGGCCACCAGCCTGCAGCGGGTGTTCGCGATCGTCGAGCTCCTCCGCGCGGTGGCGGCGTTCATGATCGCGCCGATCTTCGCCCACTTCGCCCTCAACGTCAGCGGCGGCCTGGACGAAGGCGTCGGCATCGCGCTCTGGATCGGCTTCGCCCTGGCGATCCTCGGCGGAATCATCCCGGTGGTGCTCTACTGGCTCGGCGGGGCGCGCCCGGAAAAGCCGGATGTCGAGGCCTTCCTCGGCGGCGAGGGGCCCGCCTACTACTCGCCGCCGCTCCTCGACCGCGTGCGAAGTTCCGGGCATGAGGGCGCGGGTACCGTGACCCAAGGAGCACGCTGATGAGCGACGAGCAGACCACCACCGCGGTGAGTGCCGACGGGACGCCCTGTCCCGAGGTCGGCCCGGCGATCTTCGCCTACGACGGCTCCGACCTCGCCGCCTACGCGATCGAGCAAGCGGGCCGTCAGCTCGCCCCGGGGCGCGAAGCGCTGGTCGTCTGCGTCTGGCAGCCCGCCGACGTCGGCTTCATCCCGACCAGAGGCCGCCAGCTGCAAGCCGCCGCCGCCAACGAGGTTGAGGCCGCGGCCCATGAAACCGCCGAGGACGGCGCCTCCTTGGCCCGCGAGGCCGGCTTCGACGCCAAAGCTCTGACGGTCGAAGCGGCCCCGACCTGGAAGGGCCTGGTGAAGGTCGCCGAAGACCACCGCTGCGGCCTGATCGTGATCGGTTCCCACCAGCGCCACGGCCTCCTCGGCCATCTCGCCGGCTCCGTCGCCGCCGCCACCGTCGCGCACTTCGACAGCAACGTCCTCGTCATCCACCGCCCCGACTGAATCCCCTCCTAGCAGGAGGGAACGGTCCACCACACCGCCGACCCCAGCCGAGAAGCGGCCCGGCATGGACAAGGATCCCAAACCCAAGTTTTGCCGATGGCATCTGACGATCCATCATGGGAGGCTGCCCAATTCGGAGTCCCCTTGTCGTCTCGGAAGGAAGAAATGAACCGGAAGAAGTCCCGGGTCGCCGCTCTGGCGACCCCCCTTGCTGCGCTCGCCCTGTTGACGGCGCTGGTCGTCCCGAACCTCGCCACCGCCGAATCGGTCGCGCCGACGGAAGGCGTGTCGACGATCGAAATCAAGCTGGAAGGCAAAAAGATGGGGTTCTTCGGGCCGGGCACCGTGCACGAAGGCGAAGAGCTGCGGATCGTCAACGACACCAAGCCGAGCCAGGTCGGCCCGCACACCTTCTCGCTGGTCACCAAAGGCTCGCTGCCGAAGACCGCCAAGGCACGTAAGTCGTGCTTCACCCCGGGTCACATCTGTCTGTCGATCGCCGAATGGCATCAGTTCAACCCGAAAACGGAAAAGATCGGCAAGCAGGACGTCGAAATCGGCCCGGAAGGTTGGAGCACGATGGGCTCGGTGAAGAAGGAAGGCGACTCCTGGTTCTCCGGTGAAAAACCGGGCGGCGAAGTCGAAGAGAAGGTGACCGCGAAGGCCGGCACCACGCTCTACTACATGTGCGCGGTCCATCCCTGGATGCAGGGCAAGATCAAGGTGCTGCCGCCTGCCGCCTGAGTCGCAGCCAGGTAGTCCATTCGCACAGCCCCGCCTGGGGCGCCGGGCCTTCCTCGGCGTCCTGGGCGGCGGCGTGCTCGCCACCCTCGTCCCCGGCGGGGGCCTCGGCCGGGCGCTTTCCTGGCTCGACGGGGCGACCGCCCAGGCGGCCGGGGTGCCGTTCCGGGACCCGCTGCCGATCCCGCGGGAGCTGACCGGGGCGCGGATCGAGCTGCCGATCCGCGCGGCCGAGCAGCAGATCCTCCCCGGCCACAAGACCCGGCTCTGGACCTTCGGTGGCAGCTTTCCCGGGCCGACGATCCGCCGTCCCGCCGGGGCCCGGACCGAGGTCACCTTCCGCCACGAGCTGCCCCCCAAGGTGGGTGAACTGAGCGTCCACCTGCACGGCGCCCACAGCCGCACCCAGTTCGACGGCCAGCCCGGCGGCCTCACCGGCGCCCAGCCGTTCAGCGAGTACTGCGACATCTCCCTCGACCTCTCGCCGCGCGCCTCCGGCAACGACCTGCTGATCCGGCCGGGGGAGAGCAAACGCTACGTCTACGACCTGCGCGAGGACGGCCGTCCCGAACGCGCCGCGTTCAAGTGGTACCACGACCATCGCCTCGATCGGACCGCCCTGCACGCCTGGCACGGAATGGCCGGGATGTTCATCGTCGACGACGAGCACGAGGCCTCGCTGCCGCTGCCCGAGGGGCACCGCGACCTGGCCCTGGCGATCGCCGACCGCAGCTTCGACCACCACAACCAGCTGAGCGACCCCTTCACCGACCGGCGCCCGCCCGCCGACGGGATCACCGGCGCGAAGATCCTCGTCAACGGCGCGCACCTGCCCCACCACTGGGTCGAGGCGCGTCGCTACCGGCTGCGGATCCTGAACGTCTCCCAATTTCGCGCCTACGACCTCTACCTCTCGAACGGCGCGCCGCTGATCCAGATCGGTGCCGACGGCGGCCTGATGCCGCGGCCGGTGCATCGGGCGAGCATCCTGCTCGGGCCCGCCGAGCGGGCGGAAGTGCTGGTCGATTTCGGCCTCTCCCGCGGCGAGACGGTCGAGCTGCGCAGCACCGCCCGGCGGGGCGGTCGCGACCCCTACGGCGCCCACTCCTTCGACGGGCCGCTGATGCAGTTCCGGGTCGACTCCCGCCGGGTCGCCGACCGCACCAAGGTCCCGGCGCGACTACGCCCGTTGCCCGGGTGGGCCCACCACGTGCGCCGCCGCGTCCACGATCGCCCCGACCACATCTGGAACATCACCGTCGGCGGCCTCTTCAAGACCACCTGGCTGATCAACGGCAAGAGCTTCGACCCGTCCTACGTCGAGACCACGGTGAAGCGCGGCGAGACCGTCACCTGGGAGATCCACAACAAGACCGCGGTCGCCCACCTGATGCACCTGCACCACACCTCCTGGTACCTGCTCTCCCGCAACGGCAGCCCGCCGCCGCCCTGGGAAGACTGCCTCAAGGACACCTTCTTCGTCTATCCGAACGAACGCATCCTGGTCGCCGGCCACCTCTCCGACCACGCCGGCAAATTCGTCGTCCACTGCCACATGCTGGATCACGAGGACCACGGGCTGATGAGCCAGTTCCGCGTCGCGTAGCTCGGCGCCCTGCATGTGGCCTAGGCGGGGGCGCGCTCGAAGCGCGCCGAGCGCAGGACGATCCGCGTCTCGGTGCCGGCGGCGCCGCCCTGGCGGATCGCGCGCACGGTCTCGTTCAGGTCCTCGGCGTCGCGGCAGGCGACCCGCACCTGGTAATCGAAGCGGCCGGTCAGGAACGCGAGCTCGCGCACCGAGGTCAGCTTGGCGACGCGGCGCTCGAAGTCCTCCGGGTCGGTGGCGGGGAGGAGGCGGATGTCGATGAAGGCGTCGAGCGAGCGGCCGACCCCGGCGGGGTCGATCCGCGCCGCGTAGCCGGTGATCACCCGGTCGCGCTCGAGCCGGCGGATCCGGTCGGCGGTGCCGTGCGGGCTGAGGCCCACCTCGGCACCGATCGCGGCGAAGGAAGCCCTTCCGTTTGTG
Source organism: Solirubrobacterales bacterium (assembly GCA_035572835.1). GTDB lineage: Bacteria > Actinomycetota > Thermoleophilia > Solirubrobacterales > 70-9 > VAYN01. The sequence continues at coordinate 7,549 of DATNAG010000016.1, read as the reverse complement.
GCGAGGATGCTGAGGATTCTGTCGTCGATCTCGTCCATTGCTGTTGAAACGAGGAGATTAGGGCAGATCGCTTGGCGATACGCGGACGATGGCCCAGCCTGAAGCTGATTCAGCAACTGTCCGACCGCGGGCCCCCAAAGCCGCAAAGGAGTGAAAGATGAAGATCGGCGTGCCGAGCGAGGTGAAGGTCGACGAGTACCGGGTCGCGATGACTCCCGCCGGCGTCCGCGAACTGGTCGATCGCGGTCATGAGGTGCTGATCCAGGCGGGAGCCGGTGTCGGCTCGGGCGTGAGCGACGACGACTACGTCGCCCAGGGCGCCGAGATCCTCCCCGACGCGGCCGCCGTCTTCGCCGCCGCGGAGGCGATCGTCAAGGTGAAGGAGCCGCAGCCGGCCGAGGTGGCGATGCTCGAAGAGCGCCACACCCTCTTCACCTACCTCCATCTTGCCCCCGCCGCCGAGCTGACCCAGGGGCTGATCGACTCCGGCGCGACCTGCATCGCCTACGAGACGATCACCGACCTGGGCGGTCGGCTGCCGCTGCTGGCGCCGATGAGCGAGGTCGCGGGCCGGCTCGCGACCCAGGCGGGCGCCTTCATGCTCGGCCGCCCGGCGGGCGGCTCCGGCGTGCTGCTCGGCGGCGTCCCCGGCGTCGCCGCGGGCAAGGTGCTGGTGATCGGCGGCGGCATCGTCGGCGCCAACGCGGCGCGGATGGCGGTCGGCCTCGGCGCCGACGTGACCGTCCTCGACCGCTCGATCGACCGCCTGCGGGAACTCGACAACATCTTCGCCGGCACCGTGCAGACGGAATACGCGACCGGGCTCGCGATCGAGTCGCGCCTGGGGGAGGCCGACCTGGTGATCGGCGCGGTCCTGGTCAAGGGCGCCAAGGCCCCGCACGTGGTCAGTCGCGCGCAGCTCGGCCTGCTGAAGCCGCGCTCGGTCCTCGTCGACGTCTCGATCGACCAGGGGGGCTGCTTCGAGACCTCCCACCCGACCACCCACTCCGACCCGGTCTATGAGGTCGACGGGATCAGCCACTACTGCGTCGCCAACATGCCGGGCGCGGTGCCGATCACCTCGACCCGGGCACTGACCAACGCCACCCTCCCTTATGTGGTGCGGCTGGCCGACCTGGGCGCCGCGGCGGCGATGGCCGCCGACCCCGGCTTCCTCGGCGGGCTCTCGGTCCACGCCGGCCGGCTCACCGACGCCGCCGTCGCCGCCGACCAGGGCCGCGAGTTCACCGCCCCCACCGCAGCGTTCGCCACCGCCGCGGCGGTCTAGCCCCCCGCGGTCGTCCCTAGGCCCGGTAGCCGGGCCTTAGGACGACCGCGGGCGCGGGCGGGTAGCGTTGATCACATGAGTGTCGACGCCGAGACCGAGAAAGAGGCCCAGCACAAGCGGCTGATGGACGGTCTCGCCGCCTCGATCCGCGAGAAAGGCCTCGCCCAGACCCAGGTCTCCGACATCGTCCGCCACGCGCACGCCTCGCGGCGCACCTTCTACAACCACTTCGAGGACAAGGAAGCGTGCTTCGTCGAGCTGATGCAGGCCCTGGCCGACGCCTTCCTCGAGGCGGTCGACCGGGCGATCGACCGCGAGCAGCCGATCTCGGTGCAGATCGACCAGGCGGTCGACACCTACCTGGCGCTGGTCACCAGCGATCCCGACCTGACCGGCACCTTCGCCGCCCCGCACGTCGGCGAACGGACGATCCTCGCGATGCGCGAAGGCTTCGAGCGGTACGCCGAGCTGATCGTCTCGGTGGTGGAGAGCGACGCGACCCACGAGCCGGGGGTCGAACCGATCTCGATCGAGCGCGCCTACATGCTGGTCAGCGGCCTGCACCAGACCCTGGTGCGGGCGCTGGTTCGCGGCGAAGACCTGGGGCCGGCCTCCTACGAGTTCAAGGCAGTGATCAGGTCGGCGCTCTCCGCCGCCGACTGAGCCGCCTCCGGCCCGCCGAGCTCGCGTCGCCGCACCACCGTCGCGCCGCCCTTCGAGGGGGCGAAGGCGACGCCGCGGAAGCTTTCCCGCTCGCCTGGCTCGGTCGTCGTCTGCAGCTCGAAGTTCCGCAGCAGGGTGCGCAGGACGATGTCGATCTCGAACTGGGCGAACGCGGCCCCGAGGCAACGGCGCGTGCCGCCGCCGAACGGGATCCAGGCGTAGGTGTCCGGCTTCTTGCCGACGTAGCGGTCGGGGTCGAACCTCTGCGCGTTCTCGTGGAACCGCCCGTCCTTGTGCAGGGGGGCGATGCCGGTGACGACGCGCGAGCCGGGCGGCATCAGCCACTCGCCGATCGCGAACGGCTTCACCACCAGGCGGGCGGTGGCGTTGATCACCGGTCGCACCCGCAGCACCTCCTCGGCGGTGGCGAGGCGGAGCGCGTTCTCTTCCGTGCGTGCCTCGTCTTCGAGCCGGTGCAGGATCTCGGGGTGGCGACGCAGTCGCTCGACCGACCAGGAGAGCGCCGAGGCGGTCGTCTCGTGGCCCGCGACCAGCAGGGTGAGGAGCTCGTCGGCGACGTCGGAGTGGTCGATCTCGCCGCCTTCCGCGCGGTAGGCGCGCAGCATCATCGCCAGGATGTCGATCCGCTCGTCGAGGTCCGGGTCGGCGAGGTGGTCGTCGACCAGCTTGTCGACGATCCGGCGGTAGGAGGCGTGCATCCGCTTCCAGCGGCCGCCGGGGCTGCGCCGGCCGTGGTCGCGACGCAGGATCGGCGCCGTCACCAGCCGCTGGCCGAGCGTCGTCATCGGCGGCAGCAGCTTTTCCAGTTCGGCCAGCTCGCGCCCCTCGGCGCCGAACACCGTGCGCAGGATGATCCGCAGGGTGATCGTCTGGAAGGACCCGATCGCGGCGAACTCGACCCCCTCGGGCCAGGAGTCCATCGCGGATTCGGCCTCCTCTTCGATGATCGCTTCGTAGGAGCGCATCCGCTCGCCGTGGAACGGCGGCAGCAGCATCCGCCGCTCCTTCAGGTGCTGCTCTTCGTCCATCGAGAAGAGCGAGCCGGGCCCGAGGACTTCGCCGAGGGGGTTCTTGCCGCCGTGGAGGACGTCGGGTTTCGCCGTGTAGACCTGTTTGACCAGCTGCGGGGTGGCGACGAGGACCATCTGGCCGAAGCCGGGCATCCGCACGGTGAAGATGTCGCCGAAGCGGCGCTGCCATTTCTTGATCACCCGGTTGCGGAAGAGGAGGAAGGCCAGGCCGTTGAAGAGTTCGGGCGTTTTCGGGCCGTCGGGGAGGCGGTAGGTCTCGCTCATGCGGCGATGGTACTCATGAGTACCGGCCGACGCAAGTCGAAATATCTCCGGGTCAGATCAGCCCGCGCTTGGCCGCCGCGGCGACCGCCGCCGCGCGGGTCGGCAGCCCGAGCTTGGTCCGCACGTTGGCGACGTGGCGATGGACGGTGTGGGGGCTGAGGACCAGGCGCTCGGCGACCTCGCGATCGGAGAGGCCGCTCGCGATCAGCGCCAGCACCTCCGTCTCCCGCTCGGTCAGCTCCTCCACGCCGGATTCCTGCCGGTCGCCGTCGGGGGGCTCGCCGTCGACCTCGACTCCGATCGCGTGCAAGGTGGCGCGCAGCGTCTGCTCGCGGTCACCGAACCAGGGGAAATGATCGGCCCCGTCGAGCGCGATGAACCTCGCCGCGGGCAGCCCCGCCGCCAGCTCGCGACCGAGCTCGAAGGGGATCGCCCGGTCCTCGCGACGGTGCAGGACCACAGTCGGGACCTTCACCTCGCCGAGCCGCGAGGCGACGTCGAAGCAGTAGACGGTCTCCAGCGTGCGGGCCGCGGTGTCGGCGCTCGCCGAGCGGCGCTGGAAGTCGACGAACGCCTCGCGGTCCCGCCCGTCGGCGGTCGGCATGAACGTGTCGGCGAGGACCCGGGATCCGAGGCCCCAACGCTCGCGCACCAGCCGGACGATCTCCTGCCGCATCGACGGATCGGCGATGCCGGACCCCGAGGCGTAGCCGCCGTAGAGGACCAGCCGGCGCACCCTCTCCGGGTGTCTTGCCGCATAGGCGATGCCGACCGGGGCGCCGGAGGAGGCGCCGACCAGGTCCGCGGGGCGGGCGCCGGCCGCCGCGGCGACGGCGGCGAGCGCCGCCTCCGCGTCCTCGATGCTCGCCGACGGCAGCTCGCCGTCCGCCGAGGCGCCGGTCCCGGGCGCGTCGTAGCGGATGACCGTCCGGTGGCGGCCGAGCGCTTCGACGTAGGCCCGGAAGCGCGGATCGCCCCAGTTCAACTCGAGGTGGCTCATCCACCAGCCGGCGAAGAGGAGCGGCGGGCCTTCGCCGCTCTGAGCCCAGGCGATGCGTCGCCCACGCTCGTCGGTGAAGCGGATCGTCTGCTCCTCCATCGATCGAAGCCTAGGGACTCCGCGCCCTGATCCTCACCGGTTGGTGGCGAGGCGGTGGCCGGCGGCGCGGAGGTCGATGAGGTTGCGGGCCTCGGTGATCGAGGCGATCCCGGCGCTCTCGACGCCGGCCGGGTCGAGAGCGTTCTGACCGACGACGACTTGGAGCGGGCGATCGGCTTCCTTGCAGCGCTCGGCGATCTGGCCGACGATCTTCCCTTCCAGGCTCCGCGAGTCGATCCGGCCCTCCCCGGTGAGGACCACGTCGGCTCTCGCGAGCCGGTCGGCGAAGCCGAGCAGGTCGAGGATGAACTCCGCCCCGGGCCGCAGCTCCGCTCCAAATGTCGCCCAGAGTCCACCCGACAACCCGCCGGCGCAGCCGGTCATCGGCACCCCGCGCGGATCTCTTGGCAGTTTCTCGGCGATCTCCCCGAGTCTCCGGGTCAACCGCTGGACCTGCGCCGCATCAGCCCCCTTCTGGGGCCCGAAGACAACCGCCGCGTCCTCGAATCTCGTCGTCACATCACAAAGCACCACGAGAGCGGCATCTCCCGCACACCCACAACTGCCGTGTGTCGTGGTTGTGCTGGCGATGCCGCTCCCCCGCAAAGCCTCGATTGCTCCGGTCCCTCCATCCGTCGTCGCGCTCCCGCCAGCCGCCAACAGAACCGTTCGCGCGCCCGCGTCAACCGCCGCCCCGATCAGCTCACCGGTCCCGTAGGTGCTCGCCGCCTCGGGGTCGAGTTCGGTGGGCTCGACCAGCGGCAGTCCCGACGCGGCGGCCGTGTCGATCACCGCCGTGGCGCCGCCCTCGACCAGGACGAAGCTCGCCTCGATCGGTCGCCCGAGCGGATCGTGAGCCGCGGCCGTCCGCACCTCGCCGCCGAGCGCCGCCCGCATCGTCTCCGCCGTCCCCTCGCCACCGTCGGCGACCGGACAAAGGTCGACCTCGCCGCCCGCTTCCTCGATCCCGCCCCCGATCGCCGCCGCCACCTCGACCGCCGAGAAGGTCCCCTTGAACGAGTCCGGACACACAAGCCACCGCACCCCCCGATCCTCCCATGTTGATGGGCCGAAAACTCCTCTATATCTGGAGTTTTCGGCCCATCAACATCAGGGGGCGAGGACCAGCTGGCGCATGCCCCAGATGATCGGGGCGGAGTCCTCGGGGGCGGTGGCGACGCGGCCGAGGCCCTTGGCGACCCCGTCGAGCTCGCTCGTCTCGTGCGCCTCGACCACCTCGCGGCGGTCCCGCCAGGTGCCGAAGTTCATCCCGAACATCCGCGCCGCGACGCCCGCGCCCGGCTGGAAGGTCGCCACCTCGCTGCTGCGCAGCGACGGGTGCGGGCCCAGCTCGGCGTCCAGTCGCGGGCCGATCTCCAGCCGGTTCCCGTTCGCCTCGAGCATCTCCCGCTGCAGCGCCAGGTAGCGCGCCAGCGCCGGCTCCTCGGTTTCGATCGACTCGACCTCCTCGATCAGCAGCACGCCGCCGGGGGCCAGCCGCTCCAACCAGAGGTCGACCGCGCCGAGCGGGTCGCGCAGGTGGGTCAGCAGCATCCGCAGGAAGATCACCTCGGCGTCCGCGACCCGCTCGGGCAGCTCGAGCGCGTCGGCTTCGAGCACCTCGACCGTCGCGTCGTCGCCGACCCGCGCCGCGGTCGCGGCGACGTAGGCCTCGGAGAAGTCGACCGCCAGGGTGTGTTGCGGCCGCAGCGTGTCGCGCAGCAGCACCGTGGTGTGGCCCGGCCCACAGCCGAGGTCGACGGCCAGCGCCGGCTCCGTGGGGGCCTGGGCCCGGAGGAAATCCCGGGTGGTGTCCTGGAAGGTGGTGCCGAGCAGCTCCAGCCGGCGTTCGGCCAGATCGGAGTCGCCGAAGGTGTAGTCATCCTGCGGCATCAGCGACCGCCCTCCGCAGGGCCGGCGACAAATCGCCTTTGCGCCCCACCTCGACTCCGCCTAGTCCCAGCCATCGCGAGACCAAAGTTAGTTCGTCGGCCAGCTCGCGCGCCACGACCCTCTCCTCGACCCGCGGCTCGGTGAACGCCCCGACCACCCGCAGGACCCCCGCCTGGCGGTCGCTTTTGAGGTCGACCCGGGCGACCAGCCGGTCGCCGAGCAGGAAGGGGAGGACGTAGTAGCCGTAGACGCGCTTCGCCGCCGGCACGTAGATCTCGATCCGGTAGCGGAAGCCGAAGAGCCGCTCGGTCCGCTCGCGCGCCCAGACCATCGAGTCGAAGGGGGTGAGCAGCGCGCGCGCCCGGATCCGCCGCGGCACATGGAGGTCGCGCGGGGTGTAGGCGGGCGCGCCCCAGCCCTCCACCGCGGCCGGCACCAGTGCCCCGGCCTCGACCAGCTCCGCCAGCCGCGCCTTCGAGTCGGCGCGGGGGAGGCGGAAGTAATCGCCGAGGTCGGGCTCGGTCGCCACCCCGAGGCGGCGCGCCGCGAACAGCAACAGCTCACGTTGTGCCTCGGCCTCGCTCGGCGTCGGCATCGCCAGGATGGAGGCGGGGAGGACCCGCTCGGGCAGGTCGTAGAGGCGCTCGAAGTTGACCCGCCGCTCCGCCGTCACCTCGCCCGCGAAGAAGAGGTACTCGAGCGCTTTCTTGCCGTCGTTCCAGTTCCACATCTCGCCCGCCCGGCGGACGCGCTTCGGCCCGCCGACCTCGCTCGCGCGGATCGGCCCCCGCTCGCGGACGAGCTTCAGCACCCGCTTGACCAGCGCCCGCTCCTCGCGCCCGACCCGCGCCACCCCGGCCCAGGCGAGCTTGTCGGCGCGGGCCATCCGCCAGCGCAGCAGCGGCTGCATGTCGACCGGGATCAGCGAGGCCTCGTGGCCCCAGTACTCGAAGAGCTCGCGGCGGTCGCTACCGGTGCGCCCGTCGATCCCGTCCTGATGGACGCTCAACAGGTCGAGCGTCTCCCGCGGATAGGGCCCGAGCCGCGAGAAGAGCGGCATGTAATGGGAGCGGCTGAAGACGTTGACCGAGTCGAGCTGGACGATCCCGAGCGCGTCGAGGGCGCGGCGGATGTGGCGCACGTCGACCCGCCCCCGTGGCCGCGCCGCCGTCAGCCCCTGCGCGGCGAGCGCCGCCCGGCGCGCCTGCGCGGCGCTGAGCTCGATCTCGGCGGGGGAGGCGGGGGTGGGCACCGGGGGATTCTCACCGATGGGCCGGGTGTCGCTTCCCT
>DATNAG010000015.1:0-16953 GCA_035572835.1 Solirubrobacterales bacterium | reverse complement strand
ACATCCCGGTCTCGTAGGCGAGCTGCTCGACCGTCATCTGCGCCTCGGCCGTCATCTGTGCCTCGACCCGCTCGCCTTGCGCCTGCTCGTCCGTTTGCGTGTCGCTCCTCACACTGACCATTCTACCGATCGATGTAACCTCGTTTGAGGTAACTATGGGCTGGGTAATCGACAATCATGGCTGAGCGAGGAGCGGTGCCTCAGGTTCCGGTGCTGCGACGCCGGGCGCTGCACGCGATGCGCTCGTTGTTCACGCCACTCCTCCCCGACGATTATCTGGAGCTGATCAACCCGCTCTGGTCGACGCAGGAGCTGCGCGGGCGGATCGAGCGGATCGTGCCGGAGACGCCCGACGCGGTGACCGTGCTGATCCGCCCCGGCCACGAGTGGCGCGGCCACCGGCCGGGCCAGTACCTGCGGATCGGGGTCGTCGTCGACGGCGTCCACCACTGGCGCGCCTACTCGCTCACCACCGATCCGGTGCGGCCCGACGGGCTGATCGGGATCACCCCGAAGCGGGTGGACAGCGGCGTCGTCTCGCCCTACCTCGTCCACCGCGCCCGCCCCGGGGACATCGTCCGGCTCGGTGGCGTCGAAGGCACCTTCGTCCTGCCACGGCCGGTACCGGCGAAGCTCCTCTTCATCAGCGCCGGCTCCGGGATCACGCCGATCATGTCGATGCTGCGCTCGCTCGACCGGCCCGACGCGGTGCTCAACGTGGTCCACATCCACTCCGCCCGCACCGCCGAGGGGGTGATCTTCGGCGACCGCCTTGCCGATCTCGACGCTCGCCGCGACGACTACCGCCTCCACCTGCGGGTGACCGGGATCGACGGGCGCGTCGGGACCGCCGACCTCGATTCGCTCTGCCCCGACTGGCGCGTCCGCCAGACCTTCGCCTCCGGCCCGCGCGAGCTGCTCGACACCCTCACCGACCACTGGCTGGCGGAGGGCGACCCGGAGCTGCTGGCGATGGAGCGCTTCCAGCCGATGGCCGGCGCGCCCGTCGACGCCGGCCAGGGCGGCCGCATCGCCTTCACCCGGTCGGGCGTCGCGGCGGAGAGCGACGGCGCCACCCCGATCCTCGTCGCCGGCGAGGCCGCCGGGGCCGAGCTGCCCTTCGGCTGCCGGATGGGCATCTGCCACACCTGCATCGGCCGTCTCTGCTCCGGCGAGGTCCGCGACCTGCGCACCGGCGAGGTCCACGGCAGCGAGGGAGAGATGGTCCGCACCTGCGTCAACGCCCCTGAAGGACCGGTCGAGATCGCGCTCTAGCGCGCCGCCGGCAACCCACACCCAACTGCAAGGAGACAACCGATGACCACCACCCTGACCCCCCCGATCGATACCCACGAGGAGAGCCCGCTCGCCCACCTCTCGGCGGAGCAGCTGGAGGCGCTCGCCGCGGAGTTCGACGCGATCAAAGACCGCGTCGCCGCCGAGCTCGGCGAAGACGACCGCCGCTACATCGAGGCGATGATCGAGATGCAGCGACGCCTTGCCGTGATCGGCCGCATCGGCCTGCTGCTGCCGCGCTTCCGCCCGCTCGCCGCCGGCGGCGCGACGGCCCTGGCGGCGGCCAAGATCCTCGAGAACATGGAGATCGGCCACAACGTCATGCACGGCCAGTGGGACTGGATGAACGATCCGCGCGTCCACTCCTCCACCTGGGACTGGGACAACGCCTCGACCGCCGAGGCCTGGAAGCACTCCCACAACTACGTCCACCACACCTTCACCAACATCCGCGGCAAGGACAAGGACCTCGGTTACGAGATCATGCGGATCGACCCGCATCAGAAGTGGCACCCGGTCTACCTGCTCCAGCCGCTCTACAACCTCGTCCTGGCCGGGCTCTTCGAGTGGGGCGTGGCGCTGCACGACCTCGACTTCGAGGCGATCCGCAAGGGCGAGAAGCCGATGCCTCAGGTGCGCAAGGAGTTGCGCGGGATCGCGGGCAAGGCGCGCGACCAGGTGGTCAAGGACTACATCGCCTGGCCCTTGATCAGCGCCCTGGCGAGCGCCGCGGTCGGCGCGGCGGCGGAGGCCTCGAAGCCCGAGCCGCACCCATGGCGACGGCTGCGGCGCAAGCCCAAGGGGCGCCTCGCCCGGATCACCCGCCGGGCGCTCGCCGACGGCACCCAGGCCTACCGCCGCACCGCCGCCGCCAACGCGGGCGCCAACCTGGCGCGCAACGTGTGGGCCTACGCGATCATCTTCTGCGGCCACTTCCCCGACCAGACCTACACCTACAGCCCGGCCGAAGTGGAGGACGAGGGCCGCGGCGGCTGGTACATCCGCCAGCTCACCGGCGCCGCCAACATCGAGGGCTCGCCGCTCTTCCACGTCGCCAGCGGCAACCTCGGCTACCAGGTCGAGCACCACCTCTTCCCCGACATGCCGAGCAGCCGCTACGCCGAGATCGCCCCGCAGGTCAAGGACATCTGCGAGCGCTACGGCCTCCCCTACAACTCCGGTCCGTTCCTCCAGCAGTTGGGGATGGTGCAGCGGACGATCCTGCGGCTCGCCTTCCCGGGCGGCCGGGCGCGGCCGAAGCCGGGGGCCTACCGGGCCGAGACCTCAGAAGGGCGGTGAGGGGACGCGGCCGCGGAAGACCCGGGGCCGCGGTCAGGTCAGGCCGGGGCGACGCGTCCGAGGAACTCGAGGCTCGCGTCGCAGACCTCCTGCCAACCCGAGTCGATCGTCAGCGAGTGGCCGCGATCGGGCAGCTCGATGTGCTCGGTGATGCCTGGGTTGCGGCTCTGCTTCTTGTAGGCGGCGCGGCTCATGGCCGGCGGCACCGCGTGGTCAGGGGTGCCGGTGAAGATCAGCAGCGGGCCGCGTTCGGGGTTGCGGGTGTCGACCCGCAGCTCGGTGCCCGGGTTCAGGTTGGCGACGGCGGCCTGGAAGAGTGGCTTGCCCGGCGCGGCGACGTGGAAGCGCTGGTGGAGCGCCCGCGCCTCGTCTTCGCTGACCGCGTTGGCCCAGCCGTAGCGGAACTGGTCGACGCTGAGGGCGATGGCGCGGCCACGGTTGGCGGGGTTGCGGAGCACCGGGAAGGTCGCGCGGATCGCCGCCGGCGGCAGCGCCAGGACACCGCGGAACGGCGCCGGATTGACCGCCACCGTGGCGGCCGACAGGCCGCGCCCGGCGAGGATCTGGGCGAGCAGGCCGCCGAAGGAGTGGCCGACGATGACCGGCTTGCGTTCGAGCCCCTCGATCACGGTGGCGAAATGGGCGGCCACCTCGCCGACCCCCTTGCCGGCGAGCACCTGCGGATCCCTCCGTGCCTCGGCGACCGTCGCCGGGTCGTCGGGCCAGCCCGGGCAGATCGGCGCGTAGCCGGCCCGCTCGAAGGCGCCGGCCCACGGCTCCCAGCTCGATGCCAGCAGCCAGAGACCGTGGATGAAGACGACCGGCGTCCTGTCGCTCGCGTTCGCCGCCTCGATCTCCGCGGCCTCCCGTTCGGTGATCCCCGCCATCGTCCCCGCCTCCTCGCTCGGTTGCGGGACGACCATATCCGGGCGGAGGCCGACGAGCAGCGAACCGGTCGCCGGTCAGGGCATGGTCGCAGGCGATTCGCCGACCCGACGTTCGCGCTGCGCGTCGAGCCATTCCGGCAGCGGCGGGTCGGCGGCGGCGGGGGTGCCGTCACGGCTCCCGAAGGGGACCCCGACGATCACCAGTCGAATTCCCAACGCCCAGGCGATCCGGGCCAGGGTTTTCAGGTTGGCGTTGTCCGCGCCACCGAGGAGCCGGCTGATCTGCGCTTGATTTCGACCGACCCGCCGCGCCAGCTCACGCTGGGAGATGCCCTGCTCCTTCGCCAGGCCGGCGAGGGTTTCGATCGTGTCGCTGAAGAGGCGCTCCTGCTCGAAGACGAGCCGCCGCGGGTCCGTCCCCTCGGCGGCCTCGACCGTCTCCTCAGTTGCCTCCTTCCGCGCCGCCGTCATCCGCGGCGACCCTGGCCAGCGCACGTTCGGCTCGCTTGACCTCGTCCACCGGGATGTCGCCGGCGGCGTCCGCGAAGGCGCGCGCCACGAGCACCCGGGTTCCGACGCGGCGGGCGAGCAGCAATCTCGTCGGCCCCGGCGACCTCGGCCAGTCGATATAGATCGCGAACAGGTCGTGGAGCTTCGCTCCGCGGACGAGCCGCGAGCGGACCGGCGGCGACTTGTCCGCAAAGGAATTGGCGACTCCCCTGCAGGCAACTTCGAGCTTCGCCCGGTCGGTTTCCGCGAGGGCCGCGATGAACCTCTCCGGCTGGGTGTCGACGGTTTGGAAATTGAATTCGTGACATTTAAAAAACGGCTCGGACACAGCACTTCTCCTTCTCCTGCGGAGACGTGCCGTCGCCGGTCAGCCGATAGGCACCAGCAGCTCGCCCCCGTTTACGGGACCACTGGGAGAAGGGCTCACGGTCGGACCGTGCGTGAAGATGGAATGACGAAGTCGTTCCCGGAAAGGTCGGCGGGCAGGGTCGCGGCGGCGCGCACGCAACACGCCACCGCGCCGGCGCGGTGGCGAGACTCCTCGGGTCTCGGCCCGGATCCGCTCGAGGCTGTGTCCGTCCGCCAAGGCGAGGAAAAGCGCCCGCCGCCAGCCTTCGAACCAGAGGCGACCGGTCGCCCGGCTGTCGCGGAAATACGCGGGATGCTCATGCGCGCGGCGTCGTTCCAGCGCGAGCCCGTCAGGACGCCGCCTGCGAGTGATCCACGTGATGAAAGCGGAGATCGAAGAGTGCGCAGCCCATGGCTCAGGGGGTTGGCGGGAGGCGACGAAGGACTCGACCCAGCGGCTGATCTCGGCGTGCTGATGGCGATCCAGATCAGCCGTGACCTGCCGGTACCGTTCGATCGAGGCCTGGTTCCGCGACGCGGCCTCATCGAGGCTTTTCTGCCACCGAGCGACCGGGCCATTGACGAACTGCTGCATCTGGGCGACCGGCCCCGCCATCACCTGGTGCGCCTGGCGAGCCATCGCGTCGACCTGCCGCGCAACCTTCTGCGCGGATTCGACGGCTTCCGTTACTTCCTTTGCATCCATCCGCGCGATGATAAAAGGATCATCACCGCTTTGTCAACCCGCGCTCAGCCGGTCACTTCGAAGCTTCCCACCTGAGGCGCTTCACTCGAGTCGCCGAGGAACACTTCGATCTGGCCCGGTTCGACCACCAGGTTGCCCATTTCGTCGTAGAAGCCGACGTCACCCGGGCCGAGGCGGAACTTGACGCTCTTCGTCTCGCCCGGTTCGAGCGTCACCCGCTGGAAGCCGCGCAGGCGGCGGACCGGCTGCTCGATGCTCGCCACCGGGTCGTGGATGTAGAGCTGGACCACCTCGTCGCCGGCGACCGAACCTTCGTTCTTCACCTCGGCGCTCACTTCGACCACGCCATGTGAGGACATCGTCGCCGAGCTGAGGTTCACGTTCGAGATCCCGAACCGGGTGTAGCTCAAGCCGTAGCCGAACGGGTAGAGCGGCGTGACCGGCTCGTCGAGGTACTTCGACGTGTACTTGTTTTCCGGGTCGGCCGGACGACCGGTGGGCTCGTGGTTGTAATAGAGCGGCAGCTGGCCGATGCTGCGCGGGAAGGTGACCGGGAGCTTGCCACCCGGGTCGACCTTGCCGAAGAGGACGTCGGCGATCGCGTTGCCGGCCTCGATGCCGGGGAACCACGCCTCGAGGATCGCCGGCGATTTGGCGGCGACTTCTTCGAGGGTCAGCGGGTGCCCGTTCATCAAGACGACGACGAACGGTTTGCCGGTCGCCGCGATCGCGTCGAGCAGCTGCTGCTGGCGGCCGGGGACGTCCAGGTTGGCGCGCGAGGAGGCCTCGCCGCTCATCGCCGCCGACTCGCCCAGCGCCAGCACCGTCACTTCGGCGCTCTGCGCGGCGGCCACCGCTTCGCCGAACCCGGCTTCGCCGGCGCATTCGGGATCGCAGCCTTCGGCCGCGGTCACGGTCGCCCCGGGCAGCGCCGCTTCGATCCCTTCCTTCAGCGTCACCACGTCTTCCGGATCCCCTTTGCCCGACCAGGGGCCGAGCGGGTCGGCTTTGTCGTTGCCGAGCGGGCCGACGACGGCGACCGATTTGAGCCCGGAGGAGAGCGGCAGGGCACCGTTCTCGTTCTTCAGCAGGACCATCGAGCGCGACGCGACGGAGCGCGCGGCGGCGATGTCGGCGGGCTGCATCGTCTTTGCCGGGATCTGCGAGATGTCGACGTAGGGGTGCTCGAAGAGCCCGGCCTTGAACTTCACCGTGAGGATTCTGCGGACCGCGTCGTTCACCCGGCCCATCGAGACCTTGCCTTCTTCGAGCAGCTGTTCGCCGAAGTCGAGGTAGTTGGTGGAGACCATCTCGCTGTCGGTGCCGGCTTCGAGCGCGGCGCGCGCCGCTTCCGGCCCGTCGGCGGCGACGCCGTGGCCGCACGGCCCTTCGTCGGGTTCCACCGGCGGGCAGGCGCGCAGCTCGGCGACGGCGGTGTAGTCGCTCTCGATGAAGCCCTTGAAGCCCCAGCGCTTCTTCAGGATTTCGGTCTCGGTCAGGTGGTTCGCGCACCCCGGCACCCCGTTCAGTGCGTTGAACGAGCACATCACCGTTTCGGCGCCGGCGTCGATCGCGGCCTTGAACGGCGGCAGGTACAGGTTCCACAGCCGCTCGCCGGACATGTCGGTGGTGTTGTACTCGCGGCCGCCCTCGGGCTGGCCGTAGGCGACGAAGTGCTTGGGGCTGGCGAGCACCTTGTCGGGGGCGGCCGGGTTGTCGCCCTGGAGGCCGTGGACGCGGGCGGCGGCGAAGACGGAGCCGAGGTAGGGGTCCTCCCCCGAGCCCTCGACGATCCGCCCCCAGCGTGGCTCATGGGTCACGTCGACCATCGGCGAATAGGCCTGCTTGATCCCGACCGCGGCCGTCTCCCGCGCGGCGATCGTGTCGTCCGTTTCGGCCACCGCCGGGTCCCAGCTCGACGCCTCCGCGAGCGGGATCGGGAAGATCGTCTTGTAGCCGTGGATCGTGTCGTAGGCGAACAGGATCGGGATGTGCAGCCGCGACTTTTCCACCGCCGCATGCTGCAGTTCATCGATTTTCACCGGGTCGGTGAGACTGAACACGCCGCCGAGTCCTTCTTCCGCATCGGCTTCGGTGGCCTGCGCGTCGGAGGCGAGCGTCAGCTGCTCGAGCTTTTCGTGCGTGGTCATCTGCCGCACCAGCGCATCGACTTTGCGCCCGATGTCGCCCCCGTGTCCGTGCCCGCCACCGTGATGCCGATCGCGAGGGATCCCGTGGTCGGTCGGCCGCGTCCCCGCGAAGACTCCCCCCGCCCCGGCGAGTACCACGCCGGTGAGCAGAGCAACCAAGGTCAGGGCGACCGCAAAGATCGCCGGCCTGCGTCGGATCGCCATAAAAGGCCTCCCCAAGTCGAGCTTCTTCCCGCTCTCGGGCTACCCAATCGAATCGAGGCAAAACGACGATCCGCATTTACCCCTCGTATATGGGGGTAGATGCAGACGATCAGAAATCTGCGGATGCTCAGGGGCCGGCGGGGCGGATCTCGACCACGGCCAGGTCCCAGCGATCGCTGGTCGGGGCGGTGTCGCTGATCGGGACCGAGGTTCCGACGGCGGCGGTCGTCGCGGTCTGGCGCTGGGTCCAGAAGGTGTCGCCGCTCGGGGCGAGGAACTGATCGACGATCGTCTGGCCGGCAGCGGGAGTGTGGGTGACGGCGCGGTCCCAGTCCTCCCCCACGCCCCAGACCCAGCTGCCGGCCTTGGTGGTGACGAGGGAGACGGAGGGGGCGCCGGTGGTGGCGGAGGACGAGGCGACGGCGCCGTTGGTGGCGGTGTCGGCGCCGGTGAAGGCGGCGATGGTGAGCGAGCCCTGGTAGCTGGTTTTGCCGCGGGTGGCGGTGACCGTGACGTTGGTCAGGGGGACCGGGGCGACGGCCTGCCAGACCTCGGCGGTGCCGGGCTGGCCGTTGGCGCGGCTGCGCAGGGTCCAGGGGAGGCCGCCGCCGGTGACGCCGCTGATCGTCTGGCCGCCGCCGCTGGGACCGTCGGAGGAGACGAAGGCGAGCAGGAGGTCCCCCGACCTGGTCGTGCTCAGCGGCGGCGAGGCGATCGTGTTGCCCGAGGTGCCCTGCCTCGTCGTCACCAGGCCGTCGAGGGCGAGGGACGGGTTGGCCACGGCGGTGACCGTCGCGCTCGCTTCGTTCGAAGGCGGGCCGACGTTGCTCGCGGCGTCTTCCGCGGTCACCTCGTAGTACCAGGTGCCGGCGGGGACGCCGGTGTCGTTGAAGGTGGTCCCGGCGGTCTGGCCGACCTTGTTCGCCGCGGTCGGGGTGAAGCCAGGGGTGCTCGAGCGGTGGACGTTGTACCGGCTGACGCCCTGATCGTCGGTGGCAGCCGCCCATTTCAGGGCCACCGTCCCTTCGCCGCCGGTGGCCACCAGTTCGGTCGGCGCGGTCGGCGGGCTGGTGTTCTCGTACGGGGCCGGGAAGCGGACGAACGGGGCGACCGAGGGCACCCCTTCCCCGTTGACCAGGAAGAGCATGTAGTAGCCGGGCGGGATGTCGTTGCGGTTCGCCGGGACGGTGACGTTGATGCCGCCGGCGGTCTGGGTGAAGCTGAGCTGGGTGGCGCGGGCGTTCTCGTCGAAGGCGTGGGTGACCGAGCCGGTGCGGATCAGCGACACCCGCGCGATCGAGGCGGCATCAGGGGTGCCGACGAAGGCGGTCGAGCCGTATTCGAGGGTTCCGGGCGCCGAGCTGATCGTCGGCCGCGGGCCCTTGAAGAGGTAGGGCGGCGAGAAGATCTGGGCGGTTTTCTGATCGGAGACCCCGGGGTCCCCGCCGCCACCCGCGACATACACGCGGCCGTCCGGCAGCAGCACCGCCACCGAGTGGTAGAGGCGCGGCGCGGTCATCGGCGCGTAGGTGGTCCACGCTCCCGTGCCCGGGTTCCAGGCTTCGGCCTGCAGCACCGCGTTGTTGTCGTTGAAGCCCGATTTGTCGGTCCCGCCTCCGGTCGCCAGGACCGTGCCGTCGGGCAGGTTGGTGAGGTTCAGGAAGCTGCGCGCGAACGCCATGCCCGAGGTCGGCTGCCAGATCGCCCCCGCTTCGTTCATGTTCAGCGTGTAGGCGGTTTTGAGCGAGTTGCCGGAGAAGCCGTCGTCGGCCGCCGAGCCCGCCTTGATGAATTTCCCGGGCGCGTAGTTGGCGATGCTGCCGCCGTCGATCACGCGGCTGTCGAAGGTCGTCCATTTGTTGGTCGAGAGGTCGAGCACTTCGCTCGCCGTCGGCAACTCGGAGCCGCCGAGGTGGACGATCCGCCCGTCCGGCAGCTGGTAGATGAAGGGGTAGATCGGCATGTAGTTTTTGGCCGCCGTGAGGTTGGTCCAGACGTTGGTGGCCGGGTTGTAGATCTCCGGGATTTCGACCACGTCGTTCGCGTCTTTGTCGTCACCGGAGGTGACCAGCACCTTGCCGTCGCCGAGCGTGGTGCCGGTCGCGTACCAGCGGCGGAAGTTCATCGGGGCGAGTTCGCCCCAGGTTTCGTTGTGCCAGTCGAAGGTGGTGATGTTGTTCACCCCGAGGCCCTCGTCGGTCGCGGTGCCGCCGATCACCATCACCCGCCCGTCCGCGAGCACTGCCTGTCCGGCGCAGAAGAGGTCGGCTTTGGCGTTCGGGACCTGGACCACCTGGCCGGTCTGGGGATTGAGTACGTACTGCATCCCGCCGACCGCGAAGTCCCCCTGCCAGAGGAGGATCTTGCCGCTGGGGAGCAGGGCCGAGTGGATCGCCACCGCGGGCAGCGGGATCAGCGGCCCCCACTGGCCGACCTGCGAGGGGCCGCCGCCACCGTTGGACACGGTGACCGTGACCGGCGCCGAGGTCGCGGTGTTGCCGGCGCCGTCCCGGGCCCGGGCCGAGAGCGTGTGCTGACCGTTCGTGGCGCCGGTCGAGTTCCAGGAAAGTTCGTAGGGCGAGGAGGTGTCTTCGGCGCCCGTCGGCGTGCCGTCGACCAGGAACTGGACCCCGGCGATCCCGCTCGCGTCGCTCGCCGAGGCGGCGAGTTTGGCGGTCCCGCTGATCGTCGCCGCTTCGGCCGGGGCGGTCATCGCGACGGTCGGCGGCGTGGTGTCGGTGGCGGCCGGGGTCGTCACCGTCAACGGGCTGGACGCTTCCGAGACGTTGCCCGCGCCGTCGAACGCTTTCACCGTGTAGGTGTAGGTGGTCGACGGGGCGACCGTGGTGTCGGTGAACGAGGTCCCGCCGACTTCGCCGACCTGGGTGGCGCCGCGGAACACGCGATACCCGGCGACGCCCTGGTCGTCGGTGCTCGCGGTCCAGGAGAGCGGCACTTTGCTCGACGTGACCGTGCCCGCGGTGAGACCGGTCGGGGCGCTCGGCGCCTGCGTGTCGGTGACCGCGGGGGGCACCTCGACCGCGGCGAGGTTCCAGCGGTCGTTGGTCGGCGCGGTGTCGTTCAGGGTCACCGCCGTGCCGGGCAAGGGGGTCGCCGCGTTCTGGCGCTGCACCCACATCGTGTCCCCGACCGGGGCGAGATACTCGTCCACCTTCGTCTGCCCGCTGCCCACGGTGCGGGCGGTGGCCCGATCCCAATCGTTGCCGACGCCCCAGACCCAGGAGCCGGCCCGCGTCGTCGTCACCGTCACCGAGGGGGCGCCGGTCGCGGCGCTCGCCCCGGCGCTCGCGACCGGGGCGGTCAGATCCGCGCCGCTCAACGCGACCACGGTGATCGAGCCGGCATAGGAGCCCGAGGCCCGCGTCGCGGTCACGGTCGCGTTGCTGACCGCCCCGGTCGCACCCGCCGACCAGATCTCCGCCGTGCCGGCCTGCGCGTTGGCGCGTCGCACGAGGTGCCAGGTCAGCCCTCCACCGGTCACTCCGGAGAACGACATCGACCCGGCGCCGCTCGGCCCGTCGGAGGTGACGAAGGCGAGCAGCAGGTCGCCCGGAGCCGAAGTGGTGAGGGCCGGCGAGACGATCGTTTTGGCCGCCGCGGACTGGTGGGTGGTGACGGTTTTGTCGACCGCCACCGCACCGAGGGCCGAGGAGGTGAAGAGCCCGAGCAGCAGCCCCGCGGCGATCGCGATGGCCGGCAGGTACCGTCGGCTTTGCTTCGGTCGGATCATTCCCAGGCTCGGCCTGCTCGGCCGTCCATCGTTTGGTCTACATCCGCTCCTGGGCGGGGTCAATGCGCCGACCGGGATCAGGGTCGAATTTCGTCCGCGGCGTCGCCCGCGGTGAGACCCGGTCGCGGAAACTAGGACTCGAGGTCGCGCTCAAGATGGCCCGAACCGGCCATCAAGTTGGCCCGAAAAGGGGAAGCGGCGACGGGTACGCGGCGATGGAATGTGGGCATGCCGATAACCGAGACCTCCCCGCCTCCGCACCCGCACCCGCCCGTCGAAGTCGTCGACAGCCGCCTGGGCGCGGCCCTCTACAACCCGTTCCTCTGGGGCGCCGAGAAGCTGGGCATGGCGCGGCGCCGGCGCGAGCTGCTGGCCCAGGCCCGCGGCGCCGTGCTCGAGATCGGCGCCGGCACCGGCCTCAATCTCCGCCACTATCCCGCCGGCCTCGATCAGCTCGTCCTCGCCGAGCCGGGCGAGCGGATGGGCGCCCACATCGACCTCGACCGCGCTCCCGCCGGAGTGCCGGTGCGCCTCGAACAGGCGCCCGCGGAGTACCTGCCCTTCGAGGACGCGAGCTTCGACACCGTCGTCTCGACCCTCGTCCTCTGCACGGTCGGCGACCCGCGCCGCGCGGTGGCCGAGGTGGCGCGGGTCCTGCGACCTGAAGGGTGCCTGCTCTTCCTCGAGCACGTGCGCGCCGAGCAGCCTTGGCGGCGGGCGCTGCAGCGGCGCTCGGTCCGCCCCTGGGCGGCGTTTGCCGATGGCTGCCAGTGTGACCGCGAGACCCTGGCGACGATCGAGGCCCAGATGCGGATCACGTCGATCGACCGCGGCAGCTGGAGAGGGATGCCCGCGATCGTCAAGCCACTGGTCTGGGGCAGCGCGGAAGCGAGCTGACACCCACGCCGGACCTCAGGGCGCCCGATCGCCGTGGATCGCCAGCAAGGCGAGCGCGCGGATCCCTTGCAACGGCCCCGCCGGGACCGAGGACGCGGGCGATGCCCCGGGGTGGCGCGGGGCGATCAGCACCCGGAGCGCCGCCGGCCGGCTACGGAAGCGGAGGGGTGAATCGAGGGTGACCGCCTCGCCGTCGATCCCCAGCGGCACGCGACCACCGGCGTCGATGTCGATCTCCTCGAAGCTGAACTGACGCCAGGGCGGTCCCGCCGAGCCCTGCCGCGCTTCCGGCGGGACGAAGTCGACGATCCCCAGCTCCCCCACGTCGAGCCGCGGCCTCGTCCCCGCCCCGAGCGCCGGACCGAGGCGGTAGGTGTTGTTGGTGACCAGCATCAGCGCGACGCTGGTCTGCTCGGTGCCGTCGGGGTCCCGCCATCGCAGGTGGGTGGGATCGGCGTCGGGCCCGAGGTTGTCGGCGACCGAGTCGATCAACGTGCCGAGCTTCGATTCCCGGTAGCCCTTGTGGCTGACCGCCTCGGCGTAGGCGCCGAGGGAAACGTTGTTGACGAAGGTGCGGCCGTTGACCTCGGCCAGGTCGACGATCCGCTCCCTCGCCCCGGGCGCCAGCGCGTCGAGTGCGCCGATGACGTCCTCGCGATCGACGCCCAGGTCGAGCGCGAAGTGGTTGCGGGTCCCGGCCGGGATGCACACGAACGGCAGCTCGTGCTCGGCGGCGATCGCCGCGACGAGGGCCTGCGAGCCGTCGCCGCCGGCCATCGCCAGACCGTCGGCGCCACGGTCGACCGCAGACCTGACCAGCTCCTCGAGATCGCCGCCGGGCTCGAGGATCGACGTCTCCAGCCCCCGTCGGTCAGCCTCCTCGGCGAGGCCGAACCGGGCGGCGTGCCCGTCGCCTGATCGCGGGTTGATGAAGACGACGGGCCTGGTCGGGAGGGTGGCCGGCGGCAGGAGGTTGTGTGGCTTGAAGCTGATCCGCGCCGCGCCGACCCCGATCGCCGCAGCGATCGCGATCACGGCCAGGAGCCAGCGGTCCGATCCGGCGAGGAGGACGGCGGCCGCGATCGCGAGAAGCAAGGCGGCGAGGACGAAGCCGGCGCGACGCCGCCGGCCCCGCCGCACCAGCCCGAACCAACCGGCGACGGCCGCGGCCAGGATCGCGGCCAGGACGACGATGCCACGGGGGAATTCGTCGATGAAGACGTAGACGGCGGCCGCCACCGCGACCGAGTTCCCGACGATCGCCACGATGGCCGCGACCCGGCGGCTCATATCATCGCCCGATGGGCCGAGCGCTCGCACGAGCCGCATCCGTCGACGCCTCGGTCTACGCCCGGATCGCGGCAACGGAGACGCCGCGACTCGACGCGGCGATGCTCGGCCTCTCGCGCGCCGCCGATCACGGCAAGCTCTGGTTCGGCACCGCCGCCGCGTTCTCGATCTCCGGTGGGCCGCGTGAGCGCCGCGCCGCCCGCGAAGGCATCAGGGCCCTCGCGCTCGCCTCGGCCTTCACGAACCTGATCGGCAAGCCGTCGACGAGGCGGGTGCGCCCGGTGCAGATCGAGCTGGGGGTGCATGAGCGCCGCCGCGGCCGGATGCCGGGATCGAGCTCCTTCCCTTCCGGTCACGCCGCCTCGGCGTTCGCCTTCGCCTGCGGCGCCGGCGGGGCCGATCCGAGCGTCTGCCTCCCGCTGCTCGCCCTGGCCTGCGCGGTCGGCTACTCCCGGGTACACACCGGCGTCCATTACCCCGCCGACGTTATCGCCGGGGCGGCGATCGGGCTGGCCGCGGCGAGATTTACTTCTTCGACCGCCCGCCGTGCCCGCAGCGCGGCTTGACCACGGTTTCGAAGTCGTGGACCTTGCCGTTCTGCCCGTCCATCTTCACCGTCGCCTTGTTGGTCGACTTGCAGAGGTTGGTCGAGTTCTGCAACAGGCCCTTCTTGCCACCCTGCAGTTCGAGGACGAATTTCGAGACCGGGGCATCCGGCACCAGGGCGAAGGTGTTCCTCGTCCTTGAGATCTGGGAACCCTTCTGGCGGACGGAGTCGATGAAGCCGACCAGATTGACGTGGATCTGCCCGTCGAGGGAGACGACCAGGTCGGGCAGCTTTCGTTCCCCTCCGTTGGAGCGGAAGTACACCTTCCCGGTGAGTGGCTTTTCCAGCAGCGGCGACCAGGCCGTGGCCTTGCCGAGGATCGATTTAGCCGGGCACTCGGTGCCGTTGCCGGCCCCTGCGGCGAACTCCACCCTGGTGCAGGGCCCATTGATGTGGCGGTTGTCGATGAAGACGCTCTTCGGCAGGATCACCTGGACCTTCCTGATGTTTGCCTGGCCGGCCGGGGCGGTCAGCACCGCCTTCAGCGCCGGGTTCTTGGCGCGGGTGGTGCCACCTTTCAGCGAGAGCGCGAGGTTGGGCTTGAAGCCGAGACGTTCGCAGGAGCCCACCTGGAAGCGGGAGCTCGGATGGGCTACTCCTCCCCCGGTCCCGCTGATCGCCGAGCTGACCTTCATCGGATCGCAGTTGGTGGGATTGAGCGTGAAGTCTTCTCGGTCGACGCTCACCGTCACCGAGCGCAGGTCGAGTGGGATCCCGTGCAGGATCGTCGGCAGCGGATCGCTGACCGCCGTGATCTGGGCCGTTTCCGGATTCACCCGTAGGGCGGACCGCACCACGACGTTGCCGAGATCGAACGGGCCGGCGACCGCGGGCGTGACGATGACCAGGCTGAGCGGAGCGCCCTTGTAGGGGCCGCCGAGGTAAGCCTTGCCCGCAACCGAGATCGGGCTGGTGCCGACTCCGGCTCGGGCGTCGACGCTGCCGACCTGGGAGGCGGCAGGACAGCTCGGGGCCGCCTGCTCGAGCGAACCATCGCCAGGCTGGTCACGCGCCTGGGCCTGCTGGATCGCCGCCTCCGAGCAGTACGGGATCCCCTTCAGGCGACCGACCAAGCCCTTTGGCAAGGTGACTTCGATCGCCGCCAGCCGCTGCGATCCATCAGGCCGCGAGAGCTTGAGCACGAACGGACTGAACGCTCCGGCGACGGGGCTCACGGTGCCGGCTTCGAGGTTGGGGGTGTTGCCGAGCTGGGCTTCGCTGCCGGCACAGGGGCCGCCGGCGGGGGCGGCGCCGATCTGGAAGGAGTCGGCGAGCGAGGCAGCGGCTCCTTCGGGCGCGCTCCAGGGCGTGAGGCGTGCCGCGCCGGCGTAGGAGCCGCAGGTGGTCGGGGTGCTCAGCGCCGCACGCGGCCCGCCGAAGAAGTTGAGCTTGAAGTGTTCGAACGGCAGTTGCGGGTTGTCGCTGAAGGTCGTCGTCAGCTGACCGGTCTGCGGGTCGGCCTCGACGTGTCCCGCGAGCTTCACGACGACGCCGCTCTGCGGATCGTCGACCGCGATGTAGATCGCGAGCAGGGAGCCGAACGGGTTGGCGCCGTGGGCGGGCCCGGCGTTGCCCTGCTGGGCGACGTAGACGGCGCCCTCGATCGGATGATCGAGAAGTGGCGTGTCGACCTCGACCGAGCCGATCTTCGAGGCGTCCGGGCAACGGGCGGGTCGGGGGCCGTGCAGTTCGATCTGCCCCGGCGAGCAGCCTTCGAGGCCGTTCGCGCCCGCCGGGTTGATCACCAGACCACGCGGCAGCGTGACGACCGCGTCCCTGAGATTCGCCTCCGCCAGGCCGGTCGGGTTTTCGTTCTGTGGGACGTGGAGGTCGACGTGCAGTCCGGTCGGCGAATCGGCGACCTTCGTTTCCGGCTGGATGCGGATGGTCGGCGAGAAGTCGAGCCGGTCGCAGCGGATCATCGCCGACATCGGCGCCGACGCCGAGACGAAGCTTCCGGGCTCCTGCCAGGAATCGACCGACAAGGTGGCGGCCGAAGGACCCGAGCACGAGGTCGGATTGGCGAGGAAAGGCCGCAGCGGAGCGTCGCTTCCACAGCCGGGGATCCCGACCTCAGGACAGAAGCGTTCACCGAAATGGCCTTCGTCGGCCGGTACTCCCCAGATCGACATTTCGACCCGTTTGACCCCTTCGTCAGCGGTGATCGAGAGCGTGTCGGCGTCGATTCCATAGTCCGAGCCGGTCCTGACCCTGGCGTCGATACGCGCGACACCCACGTTGTTGAACCGCGTTCCCAGCTGCGCGGCGACGCCTTCAGGGGGAACCAGGTTGTAGACGGGGCCTTCTTCGCTGGTGCCCCTGGCCGACCGCACGAACGCGTTGCCGATCTGCGTGCTGGCGGCGCAGTCCTGCGGCTTGATCAGGAACGGATCGCACTTCGGCGCCGCCATCGGGTTGCCGATCACGCCCGGCGGCAGGCTGACCCGAACCGACCGCAGGTTGGCGCTGACGCTTTCGAGGTTGCCGACCTGTTCCGGCGGCGGGGTGCCGACCGTGGCGGTGGTGGTCATCGCGATGATGACCTTCAGCAGGTACGGATGTCCACCGGCCTGGGTGAACGGATTGCCTTCCCGGTCCAGGGTTTCGACCGAGAACGATTCGATGCCGAAAGTCGAGAACACCTGGTCCGCGCCCACGGTGGTCCCGGCGTTGGTGGTGGCGCCGTTGTGGGCGACGAAGCGGTAGTGGTAGGCCGTGCCGATGGTCAGGCCGGTCAGCTCGACGCTCGCGGTCCGGCCGCTGAATCCCGCCGGAAGCGCTTCCGGACATGGGATCTTGGTGGCACCCGCGTATCCCCCGGCTTCGAACCGGGCGGCGTCCACGTATTCGACTTCACAGGTGGTGTCGCTGCCGGAGGGATTGATCCGGGCTTTGACCGTGGCGCTACGGGTTCGCGCGATCGAAATCTCGGTTTCGATCAGGGGCGGCCCGAAGGTGTTGAAGGTGCGTCCTTCGCCGCGGCCTTCCGCCCCCAGCGCATTCACGGC
>DATNAG010000014.1:0-3215 GCA_035572835.1 Solirubrobacterales bacterium | reverse complement strand
GATCGAGACGCCGACCACCATGTAGCCGATCTGGCTCATCGTCGAGTAGGCGATCGCCCGCTTCAGGTCGGTCATCACCAGGGCGATCGAGGCGGCGACCAGGAGCGTCGCCAGGCCGACGAAGGCGGCGATGTCGGCGGCCGTCGGGGCGAGCACGAAGAGGACGTGGGTGCGGGCGATCAGGTAGACGCCCGCGGTCACCATCGTCGCCGCGTGGATCAGCGAGGAGACCGGGGTCGGGCCCTCCATCGCGTCCGGCAGCCAGGTGTGGAACGGCAGCTGCGCCGACTTGGCGAAGGCGCCGACCAGCAGCAGCAGGCAAATCGCGGTGATCGTCCACTGGTTGGTGTGGAAGACCTCCGGCGCTTTGGCGAAGACCTCGGTGTATTCGAAGGTGCCGAGCTGCTGGAAGATCAGGAAGGCGGCCAGCACCAGGCCGATGTCGCCGACCACGTTGATCACGAAGGCCTTCATCCCCGCCTGGGTCGCGGTGGTGCGCCGGTACCAGAAGCTGATCAGCGCGTAGGAGGCGAAGCCGACGAAGGCCCAGCCGACGATCAGGAGGACGAAGTTCCCCGCCAGCACCAGCAAGAGCATCGAGAAGACGAAGAAGTTCAGGTAGCTGAAGAAGCGGTGGTAGCCCTCGTCGGACTGCATGTAGCCGAACGAGTAGAGGTGGATCAGGGTGGAGACGCCGCTGACGATCAGCACCATGAAGACCGAGAGCGGGTCGACGTAGATCCCGAGTTTGATCTGCAGCGAGGCGACGCTCGCGTATTCCCACAGCGAGGAGGCGTGGTGGCGCGCGTCGGAGTCTTCGCCGAGCAGGCAGATCAGGGCGCCGATGCCGCAGATGAAGGCGAGCGCGATCGCCGCGGTGCCGACGATCCCGGCGAAGCGCCAGGAGGTGCGGCGGAAGCTCAGCGCGATCGCGATCGAGCCGAGCAGCGGGAAGAGGAGGACCAGCCAGGCCCAGCTGGTGGCGCTCATCCGCGCAGCTCCCGCAGGTCGTCGACGTCGAGCGGCAGCTTGCGGCGGAAGATCGCGACGATCAGGCCGAGGCCGACGACGACCTCGCAGGCGGCGATCACCATCACCACGAGGGCGAAGACCTGACCCTGGGCGTTGCCGACCTCGCGGCTGAAGGCGACCAGCGCCAGGTTGCCGGCGTTGAGCATCAGCTCGAGGCAGAGCAGGATCACCATCGGGCTGCGCCGGACCAGGATGCCGATCGCGCCGATCGTGAACAGGAGGGCGCTGAGGACGATGTACCAGGAGATGTTCATTTCGGAGCTCCCACGGGTTGGCCCGGCGAGGCCGGCGCCGGGGTAACGCCCTCCGGACGCGCCTGCGGCGCTGAGTGTCCGGAGGACATCACCCCGTCACCGGCACCGGGGGCGTTCTGGGATTTCCGTTTGCCGGCCAGGACGATCGCTCCGACCGCCGCGATGAGAAGCAGGATGCTCGAGGCCTCGAAGGGGACGAGGAACTTTTCCAGGAGCAGGGTGCCGATCGCGGCGGGGTCGCCGAAGCCGGCGGGGACGTCGGGGCCGTGGGTGCCGAGCGCCTTGAGGGCGGAGGAGAGGACGGCGGCGGAGATCTCGACGAAGAGGAAGAAGGCGAGCAGGCCGGCGAACAGTCGCTGCCCGGGGACCGGATCCCACTTCGCCTCGTGGGCGCTGCCGACGTAGGCGACGACGAAGACGTAGAGCACCATCACCGCGCCCGCGTAGACGACCACCTGCGCCGCCGCGATGAAGGCCGAGGTCAGCAGCAGGAACAGCACCGCCAGCGAGAAGAGGTGGGCGATCAGCGCCAGCACCGCGTAGAAGGGGTTGCGCAGGGCGACGACGCCGATCGCGCCGGCGGTCGCGCCGATCGCGGCGAGGAAGAAGAGCACCGCTTCCATCAGGCGTCCTCCAGCCCGTCGCCGACGTTTTTCAGCGGCGTCCGCTCGATCGGCTCGGCCAGCAGCATCTCCTTGGTGAAGATCAGGTCGCTGCGCTTGTAGTCGGCCATCTCGTAGTCGTGGCCCATCGTGATCGCGTCGAACGGGCAGGCGATCTCGCAGTAGCCGCAGAAGATGCAGCGCGAGAGGTTGATCTCGTAGACGGCGGCGTAACGCTCGCCGGAGGAGACCCGCTCGCCGGGGATGTTCTCCGCCGCGACGACGCGGATGCAGTCGGCCGGGCAGGCCGCCGCGCAGAGCGAGCAGCCGACGCATTTCTCCAGCCCGGTGTCCTCGAAGCGGTGCAGTTTGTGGCGGCCGCGGAAGCGCGGGTAGACGGGGGTCTTCTCCTCCGGGTACTGGATCGTCAGCGGCCCCTCGATCAGCCGCGACATCGTCGTCTTCAGCCCCCGCAGGGTCTCGCCGAAGGCTCGGTAGGCGCCGCCGACGCCGCCCGGCTCGGGCCCGCGCTGCACCGCGACCACATCGCCGGCGTCGAGGTAGGGGGCCGTCTGCGGATCGAAGCTCTGCTCGCTCATCGGTCGCTCTCTTCCATGAAGTCGAAGTAGCCGCCGCCGTCGGCGATGCGGAAGTGGAAGGCCAGGCCGCCGCCCTCGGGGCGCCGCTCGGCGACGCCCACCGACCCGGAGTCCGGCCGCACGATGATGTCCGGCTGCTGGTTGGAGATCGCCAGGAAGCGGACCGGCTCCTCGGTGCGGTTGACGATCTGGTGGGCGCCCTCCTCGCCGACCCGGAAGCAGATGACCTCGCCCTCCTCCATCTCGCGCCAGCCCTCCGGCGTGCGCAGGCTCGGCGCGCCTTCGAGCAGGACGATGAGCTCCTCCTCGGCGAGGTGGAAGTGGTACGGGTAGGCGGCTTCGCCCGCGGGCAGCTCGAAGAGGCTCATCCCGAGCTTCTCGCTGCCGGCCTGGCGGCCGAGCCGGGCGCGCCGGCAGTTGAAACCGGGGTGCTCGCGACTCTCGTCGAAGACCGGCGCGGCGATGCTTGCCTTGGCGCTCACGTGACCACCACCAGGACCGCGGTCACCAGCACGTTCAGGGTCGCCAGCGGCAGCAGGATCTTCCAGCCCAGGGTCATCAGCTGGTCATATCGAAGACGCGGCAGCGTCGCCCGCACCCAGATGAAGACGAAGACCAGGGCGAGCATCTTGATCAGCATCCAGATCGGGTCGAGCCAGCCCGGGCCGGGACCCATCCAGCCGCCGAGGAACATCGCCGCGGCGATCCCGGAGACGACCAGGATCTCC
>DATNAG010000013.1:0-9591 GCA_035572835.1 Solirubrobacterales bacterium | reverse complement strand
CCTCCGTCACGGATCTGGAGGTTCCTGCGGGGTCATCCCCATCGCCACTCCAGCGTGCCCGGGAGGCCTCGTCGGCGATCTCCGCCACCTCGGCGCCGTAATAGCGGGGGTGCGGGACGAAGTTCTGGAGGATCACCTCTTGGATGTGGCCGTACTTCTCGTGGACGGACGCGATCGCTTCCAGTGATTCGACGCGTGAGTCAGGGGACTCGCCGATCCCCACCAGGATCCCGGTCGTGAACGGGATCTTCAGCTCGCCGGCAGCTTCGATGGTGGCGAGGCGGTCCTTGGGGTGCTTGGTGGGGCTGCCGGCGTGGACCGTCTCCATCAGGCGCTCGTCGACGGACTCCAACATCAGCCCCTGGGACGCCGTCACCTCGCGCAGCCTGGCCAGGTCCCCCTTCGAGAGGACGCCGAGGTTGGTGTGGGGGAGCATGCCCCGCTCCATCGCCCGTTCACAGGCCCAGATCACGTACGAGGTGAAGTCCTCGTGGCCCCAGGCGGCCAGCCGTTCGGCGACTACTGGATTGATCTCCGGCTTCTCGCCGGTGAGGACGAGCAGCTCCTTGGTGTTGCGTTTGACCGCTTCGTCGAGGATCCGTTCGACATCGACCGGCGCGTGCAGATGCGCCTGATGCGTGGCGAAGGCGCAGTACTTGCAGTAGCACTGACAGGTCCGCGAAAGCGAAAGGGTGAAGTTGCGGGAGAAAGTAACCCGTTGCACTCCGGCAAAGCTACAGGGCGCGCCGGCTCGGCCGGGCGCGCCCTGTTCCCATCTGGGGGGTCAGGCCTGACGCTCGGCGCCAGGCCCTCGCCCTAGTCTTTTTTCGGCTCGACCGGGCCGGCGCCTTTGCCGCCGCGGGCGACGGCCGGAGCGACCCTTTGCGGGGGCTCGGTCGGAGCCACGCCGCCGGTCTCGATCACGAAGCGCCAGACGCCGACGGCGACCAGTGCGCCGACCACCGGGCCGACCAGGTACGGCCAGACCCCGCCCCAATGGTTGGAGACGAGCGCGGCGCCGAACCAGCGGGCCGGGTTGAAGCAGGCGCCGGTCAGCGGACCGCCGACCATGACCATGAAGACGAAGGTGAGGCCGATCGCCAGCGGGCCCCAGTCCTTGAGGCTGCGCTCGGAGAAGACCACGGCGAGGATCACCAGCACGAGGGCGAAGACGCCGATCGCCTCGACCGCCGCACCGGCGGCGTTGTTGGCGAGCAGGCTCGAGACTTCACCGGCGCCGTAGTGGCCTGCACGACCCTCGTCGAGCAGCAGGCCCTTGGTCAGCAGCGCACCGAGCACCGCGCCCGAGAGCTGGGCGAGGATGTAGATCACCGCATCGATCACGCTGATCCTGCGGATGGTCGCCGCGGCCAAGGTGACGGCCGGGTTGAAGTGCCCGCCGCTGACCGCGCCGAACATGCAGATCACACCGAAGAGCGTCAGTCCCTGGACGAAGCCGACCACGGCGAAGTCCGAGCCGAACGACGACTGGGCGCCGGTCGAAACGTAGAGAGTGACGACGCTGGTGATGAAGAAGACCAGCAAGAACGTGCCGATCAGCTCCGCAAGGTATGCGGATATTCCTTTTTGCTCCAGCTCCACTCTTCGTTCCCCTCCTAGAAATTTTGTCCCTAACGGATGGCCACGGACATCCGGTCCTGACCAAAAATGAAGCGGCGGCAGTCTACCCACATTTCCTCAAAGAATTAGGGTGCCGTCCAGATGAGACGGGCTGTCGCGCTGCTGGCGGCCGCCCTGCTGCTCGCCGGCGTGGCCGGCTGCGGCGGGAGCGGTGCGGAACCGGGCGTGCCGAAAGGCGCGACCGTCGTGCTCGATTTCTCTCCCAACGCGGTCCACTCCGGCATCTACGCGGCCAAGGCCGAAGGCTTCTACGAAGACGCCGGGATCGACCTCCATATCCAGGTCCCGGGCGAATCGACCGACGCGCCGAAGCTGCTCGCCGCCGGACGGACCGACTTCGCGATCCTCGACATCACCGACCTCGGCATCGCCGACGAGAAGGGGCTCGAACTGGTCGGCCTGATGCCGATCGTGCAGGCGCCGCTGGCCGCGGTCCTGGCCCGCCGCGACGGGCCGGTGGAGCGCCCGCGTGAGATGGACGGCAACACGGTCGGCGTCACCGGCCTCCCCTCCGACACCGCCGTGGTCCGCTCCGAGGTCGCCGGCGACGGCGGCAACCCGGACGGGGTCGACGAAGTGACGATCGGCTTCAACGCGGTGAGCGCGCTGGCGGCCGGCAAGGTCGACGCGTCGACCGGCTTCTGGAACGCCGAGGCGGTCGAGGCGGAACGGAATGGCATCCCGCTGCGCGTCTTCAAGGTCGACGAATACGGCGCGCCGCGCTACCCGGAGCTGATCCTGACGACGACGCGCAAGGAGCTCGAACACGAACCGGCGACGGTCGAGGACATGGTCGCGGCGACGCGGCGCGGCTACCACTTCGCCGTGTCCGAGCCGCAAGCCGCCCTCGGCGATCTGCTGGCGGCGAATCCGAGCCTCGAACGGGCCGACCAGGCGGCCCAGCTGAAGGTCCTCCTCCCCGACCTGAAGCCTTCGCCCTTCGACGAGTCGGTGCTGAAGGAATGGTCCGCCTGGGCGAGCGAACACGAACTGCTGCCGCAACCGGCGGACGTGGCGAAGACCTTCGATCTGAACTAGGCGAGCAGGCCGGCGACCAGGTCCGGCAGTTCGCGGGACATCCGCGAGCGCGGCACCACCTTGGCCAGGCCGGCGGCCTCGGCGCGCGCCTTGGTCTCGGCGTCGACGTGGGAGTAGTAGCCGAGCACCGGCACCCCGGTCGCGGCCAGCTCCGCGGGATCGGCGACTTCGAGGTCGGCGACGATCACCTCGGCCTCGTCGAGTGGCGCTCCCGCCACCGACCGGGCCAGCACCACATGGTGCCCGGCCGCGGTCAGCCCGGCGTCGACCCGGCTGGCGAGCATCAGGTCGGTGGCGATGGAGACGACGCGGGCCATCGGCCGGCGTCAGATGCTGCGGCGCTCGCGGAACTCCTCGCGGACGCTTTCCGGGCGCCCCCACATCTGCACGACCTCGGAGCGGCCCTCGCGCACCTCGGCGACGCGGAGCTCGCCCGCGATCCCCTCGGCGTCGAGCTTCGCCAGCACGCCTTCGACCGTCTCCGCCGCGGCCGCGTGGCCGAAGCTGTGGGCGACGATCAGCCGCCAGTGCCACTCGTGCCGGTCGTAGACCTGGGCGTTCACCTGGCTGACGAAGACGGCGCTGTCGATGTAGCGACTCTCGTCCTCGATCCGCAGGTCGACCTCGAGGTCGGTCCAGTCGGGCGGCAGGGCGTCGACGATGCGCCGGAAGTCCTCTGCGAGTGCCATCGCCGCCAAGGCTACCGCTCTCAACCGGCGACGAACTGGTAGAGGAGGAAGACGTTGAGCGCGATGATCAGCGAGGCGAGCACCCCGGCCAGCGCGGTCAGCCAGCGCGGGTTGACCAGCTTCCCCATCACCTCGCGCTTGGAGGCGATCAGGATCAGCGGCACCAGCGCGAAGGGGATGCCGAAGGAGAGGACGACCTGGGAGCCGACCAGCGCGTCGGTCGGGTTGACGCCGATCGCCAGCACCAGCAATGCCGGGGCCAGGGTGATCGCGCGCCGCAGGAAGATCGGGATCTTCCGATGGATGAACCCCTGCATCACCACCTGGCCGGCCATCGTGCCGACCGAGGAGGAGGCGAAGCCGGAGGCCAGCAGGGCGATGCCGAAGATCGTCGCGGCACCCGGGGAGCCGACCTGCTGCAGACCGCTGAAGGCGCCTTCGATCGTCTCGATCCCGGTCATCCCACTGCCGTGGAAGAGCGCCGCGGCGACGATCATCATCGCCAGGTTGACCGCGCCGGCGATCGCCAGGGCGATCACCACGTCGATTTTCTCGAAGCGCAGGATGCGGCGGCGCTCGTCGTCGTTGCGGCCGATGATCCGGTTCTGGGTCAGCGCCGAGTGCAGGTAGATGACGTGCGGCATCACCGTGGCGCCGACGATGCCGGTCGTCAGCAGGAGGCTCTCGGTGCCGCCGAAGCCGGGCACGAACAGGTGCTTGGCGACTTCGCCGCCGTCCGGTGAGGCGTCGAAGAGCTCGTAGGCGAAGGAGACGACGACGACGCCGACCAGCACCGTGATCGCCGCCTCGAGCCGACGGAAGCCGTAGCGCTGCAGGGCGAGCAGGGCGAAGGTGCCGACGCCGGCGATCAGCCCGGCGGCGAAGAGAGGGATGCCGAAGAGGAGGTTGAGGCCGAGCGCGGCGCCGACGATCTCGGCCAGGTCGCAGGCCATCGCCACCACCTCGGCCTGTAGCCAGAGGCCGATCGAGGTCGGCCGGGAATAGCGTTCGCGGCAGAGCTCGGCCAGGTTCTTGCCGGTGGCGATGCCGAGCTTCGCCGACTGCGTCTGGACCAGCATCGCGACCAGGTTGGCGGCGAGCACGACCCAGAGCAGCAGGTAGCCGAACTTGGCCCCGCCGCTGATGTTGGTGGCGAAGTTGCCGGGGTCGATGTAGGCGACGGCGGCGATGAAGGCCGGGCCGAGGAACGGCCAGATGCGGGCGACGCCACGGCTCTCGCCGCGCAGCGAGGCGTGGGCGGCGCGGGCGACGGCCGCCTCGCCGGGGAGCGCGACCTCGGCTTCCGGGCGCACCACCGGCAGGGGCGGTGGCGACGGCGGTGGAGTCACCGCTTCGCCCCCGGCGGCGGTGAGGTCGGCGGCAGCAGGTCGGGGCCGGGGATCGGGTTGCCGTGCGGGTCGTGGCTCGGTTCGCCGAGCTTCGCCGCGATCAGCGCCTCGAGGTCCTCGGAGATGTAGTGCTCGAGCACCTCGGCCTCGGCATGGACGCGGTCGCTCGGCATCCCGAGCGCCTCGGCGAGAAACGCCTCGATCAGACGGTGGTGGCGGATCATCTCGAGCGCGACCCGCTCGCCCGCGTCGGTCAGGGCGACGCCCTTGTAAGGCGTTATCTCGGCGAAGCCGAGCTCGGCGAGCTTCTGCAGCATCGCCGTCGCGGTCGCCGGCGTCACGCCGAGGCGGACGGCGACCTCGCCGGAAGGGACGAGGCCGTCGCGGTCGACGGCCAAGACGTAGACCGCCTTGGCGTAGTCCTCTATGGCCTGCGAATTAGACACGTCTAAATCGGGAGTTTAGACACATCTAAAAGCGGGGGACGGCCACTTCCTAGAATCCGCCCATGACCGCCACCGTGGAGCTCGACGCCCAGTACCGACAGCTGCGAGAGGAATGCGGGGTGCTCGTCCGCGACCGCGGCTTCATCGACGTTCTCGGGGCCGACGCGGCCGAATACCTGCAGGGACAGGTGACCAACGACGTCGAGGCGCTCGCCGTCGGCGAGGGTCAGTACGCGGCGCTGCTCGACCGCAAGGGCCACATGCAGACCGACCTGCGGCTGGTACGGGTCGGCGAGGCGGCGATCCTGATCGACCTCGAACCGCAGGTGAAGGACCAGGCACTCAAACACCTGACGATGTACTCGGTCGGCCGCGATGTGCGGGTAGGCGACGCGACCGACGAGCGCGGGCTGGTCTCACTGATCGGCCCGCGCGCCGCGGAGATCGCAGCGACCGCGCCGCTGCCGGAGTTCGCCAACGAACCGACGACGATCGCGGGCGTCGACGTCGTCGCGATCGGGACGCGCGACGGCATCGACCTCCTGGCGCCGCTCGCCGAGCGCGAGCGGGTGATGGCCGCACTCGTGGAGGCGGGCGCGGTCGAGGTCTCGCCGGAGGCGGCGGAGATCGTCCGCGTCGAGGCCGGGGTCCCCCGCTTCGGCGCCGAGATGGACGCCCGCACGATGCCCGCCGAGGCGGCGATCGTCGACGACGCCGTCTCCTTCACCAAGGGCTGCTACATCGGCCAGGAGACGGTCGCCCGCCTCCACTACAAGGGCAAGCCGAACCGCCACCTGCGGGGGCTGAAGCTGAGCGGCGCCGCGGTGCCCGGCGCCGCCTTGCGCCTCGGCGAGAAGGAGGTGGGGACGCTCGGCGGGGCCGTCGTCTCCCCCGCCCTCGGGCCGATCGGGCTGGCGATCGTCCGCCGCGAGGCGGAGCCCGGCACCGAGCTCACCGTAGGTGAAGATGGCGTTACGGCTGAAGTTGTCGCCCTCCCCTTCGGCTAGATTCACCGCGAGATGGTTCTCGGGAGAGCCAGAGTCGCGGGGGGCGGCGCGCTCGCCGCGCTGATCTTGGCCTTGGTCGGCGCCGGTTGCGGCGCCGAGAGCCACCCCAACGAACCGCGCCCCGCGGTGCCGATCCGGGTCAGCGTGACGATCGGCGAAAACGGCATCGTGGTGAAACCGTCGACGATCGCGATGGGCCCGGAAAAGCACCAGCAGCTGCCGCAGAATCAGGATCACCCGCAGCCGGACATCGAAAACCAGAAGCCGGTCGCGGTCGTCTTCGTCACCGCCAACCAGACCGGTGAGCAGGAGACGGTGAAGGTCAAGGGCCCGAAATCGGCGAGCTCGCCGGCGATCTCGCCGCGCAGCCCCCGCACCTTCTCGGCCGAACTGCCCACCGGCAGCTACACGATCTCGGCCGGCCCCCGCGGCGCCCCGGCGAAGCTGCGGGTCGGCCCCTACCGGGCCTCCTCGCAGAACGACCTGCTGTTGCCCTGAGGGGGCGGCCCCGAGGTCGGGAAGGGACGGGAAAGGGACGCGGCCCTCTCGGCGGCGACCCGGGCAGGCTGTGGCCGCCGCCGAGAGGGCCGGGTCTCGGGGAGACGGCGAGGGTGCGGGCGCGCGGCGGGTTTCGCCGAGGGTTCGTGAGGAATGCACCCGCGCGGCGGAAGTCACAGAGATGCCGGGAACCTCAACGGTCAGGAATTAGCGTGGTTCCTTATTCACGTATAGAGCAAGTTTCGAACCGCGCAGTTTCCTGACCGTTCGAATCTGGTGCCGGATCGCAACGGCTCCGTCCCGGGCGTCACCGGCCGGACCCTTGCCGGCCCGCCCGGTCCCGCCCGATCAGGCGTCGATGAAGACCGGCGTGCCGAGGGGGACGCGGGCGAAGAGGTAGCGCATCGTCGCGTCGGTGGCGCGGATGCAGCCGAGGCTTTCGGCGCCGCCGACCGCGCCCGGGGTGCCGTGGATCGCCAGCCGGTTGCCGCCGATCCAGCCCGCCGGCAGTTCGGCGTACTGGTGGCCGCTCAGCGCCAGCGCACAGCAGCCGTAGTAGGGGCTTTCGTCGAAGCTGACCCCGTCGGTGACCCCGTAGCGACCGGACGGCGTTTCCGTCCCCGGCCCGCCCACGGTGACCTCGAAGCGGCTGACCATCTTGTGGCCGTAGCGGAGCTCGAGGCTGCGCCCGACGAGCGAGGCATGGAGCGAGTAGCGGGTCCAGTAGACGTCGACCTTGGTCGGGTCGCGGGCGATCCAACCGAGCTCCCCGTTCGGCAGCTCCGGCGTCGACACGCCCAGCCAGCCGGGCTTGGTCGCGACCACCGAGTAGGAGACCGGCGAGCCGAATTCGGTCTTGTCGCCGAGCCTGGCGATCGCCGGGCCGTCGGGGGCGGAGCGCAGATCGACCTTCTCCCCGTCACGGATGTGGGCGATCGCGAAGGCGACGCCGTGCGGCGGGCGCTCGGCAAGGGTCGGCACCCGCACCGGACGGGCAGGAGACGGCCTGGGCAGCTTGGCGCCGACCGAGGCGTGCCCCGCCTTCGCCGTGCCGCCGCTCGTCGTGTGGCCACCCGGCACCCGGACGATCACCGTCCTCGTCGGCGACGTCTCGCCGCCTTCGTCGAGCACGCTGAAGAGAAGGGCGAAGCCGGCAACCACCGCCACCGTGGCGGCGAGGACGCCGAGCGCCGTGAGCAATCGATCTTGCACCTCGCCTCCATGGTGGCGCACAGAGCTAAATCCGCGGTCCTTGCGGCCTTCGGGACGGCGCTTGCCGTCCGCTCGGCGCGCAACCATCGACAGTCCTATGACCGCCGTCCTCGCCATCGCCGTCCTGGCCCTCGTCGCCGCCCTCATCTACGTCCTCGTCGGGCGCGAAGCGGAGCCGGCCGCCGAGCCCGACCTCGGGCCCGCGATCCAGGAAGCGACCGCCCAGGTCGCCTCGCAGATGATGTCCAACCTGCTGCAGGCCAACGAGGAGGCGCGCAAGGTCGACGTCGCCAACGCCGAGGCGTCGCTAGACAAGCGCCAGAGCGAGATCGACCGGCGCCAGGCGGAGATCAAGGCCCTCACCGACCGGATCGCCCGCGGCCAGGAGAAAATCGAGGCCGAAGTGCGCAAGCGCGGCGAAGTCGATCTGCAGACCCGCACCCTGCTCGAGCAGGTCGGCCAGACGGTCGGCAACCTGAACTCGGAGACCGCCGGGCTGAAGAAGGCGCTGCGTCAGCCGCAGACCCGCGGCCAGTGGGGCGAGATGCAGCTGCGCCGCTGCATCGAGATCGCCGGGATGACCGAGCACGTCGACTTCGAGCTGCAGGAGACCCTGCGCACCGAAAGCGGCCAACTGCGCCCCGACGCGCGCTTCCTGTTGCCCGAGGGCCGGAGCTTCGTCGCCGACTCGAAAGTGCCCTTCGACGCCTTCCTCGACGCCCAGGAGGCCGAGGACGAGAGCACCCGCCAGGTCCACCTGGCCCGTCACGCCCGCCAGGCCCGCGAGCACGTCCGCAGCCTCAGCACCAAGGACTACCAGGGCCAGTTCAAGGCGGGCGAAACGCCGGACCTGGTCGTCTGCTTCATGCCCAACGAGCCCGCCATGCACACCGCCCTGGCCGCCGACCCGGCGCTGTTCGACTACGCGCTCGAACGCAACGTGCTGCTGGTCGGGCCGACCTCGCTGATCGGCCTGCTGCGGACGATGGAGCTCGGCTGGCGCCAGGAGCGGATGGTCGCCGAGGCGGCCGAGATCGCCGAGGCGGCCGGCACCCTGCACGCGCGCTTCTCGCGGTTCCTCGGCGAGTTCGAGCGGGTCGGCAAGGGCCTGACCACGGCCGCCACCGCCTACGACAAGGCGGTCGGCTCGATGGAGGCCCGCCTGCTGCCCCAGCTGCGCAAGGTCGAGGGGATGGGCGTCGCGCCCGGCAAGGAGATCGAATCGCCGGAGCCGACGCAGATCACCGTGCGCCACATCTCGGCCCCGGAGCTGCGTGACGAGCTGCGCGAGGTCGACGAGGCGACCCGGCCCGCGGACGAGCGCGACGCCGCCTGAGGCGACGGCGGGACTCCCGGCTCGCCGCCCCTCATCTAGGATCAGCGCCGCAGGCGGGAAACCACGATGGAGGCAAGACTTTGGCTGTCGACACCAGCAATCTGACCACTCTCGACGTCGAGCCGGGAACGCTCCCGGAGACGATGGCGGCGTGGGTGATCCGCCAGGAGCGCGAGGGTGAACCGAAAGACGCCTTCCAGCTCGAGCAGATCGAGGTCCCGGAGCCGGGCGCCTTCGAGGTGATCGTGCGGGTGATGGCCGCCGGGGTCAACTTCAACAACGTCTGGGCGGCGCTGGGCAAACCGGTGTCGGTCTTCGGCTACGGCGACCACCCCGAGTACGGCCACCACATCGGCGGCTCCGACGCCTCCGGGA
>DATNAG010000012.1:0-17697 GCA_035572835.1 Solirubrobacterales bacterium | reverse complement strand
TCGCTGGCGCATCCCGCCCGACAGCTCGTCTGGCCGCGCCCGCTCGAACCCGGCCAGCCCGAAGCGCCCGAACAGCTCGCCCGCCGCCGCCCGCGCCTCGCCTCGGCCCGCACCGCGGTTGCGCAGCGCCAGCGCCGCGTTGTCGAGCGCCGAGAACCAGGGGAGCAGGAGGTCGCTCTGGGGCATGTAGGCGCAGTGGGAGAGGCGTCCGGCGGCGTCGGTGTCGCCTTCGACCGCGATCGTCCCGGCGCTCGGCTCGCGCAGCCCACAGGCGATCTCGAGCAGGGTCGACTTGCCGCAGCCGGAGGGGCCGACCAAGGCGACGACCTCGCCCGGTCGGGCGTCGAGCTCGATCGAGTCCAGCGAGCGGAGCTCGCCGTAGACATGGGAGAGGCCTCGCGCGACGACGCTCACCCCGTTATCCTCCCGCACTCCGCACTCTCGACCTGAAGAGTCGAGAAAGTCGAGAAGCAGTACCGGTGCGGAGAACAAGGCAAGGAACAGGCACCCATGGACCCGGCAATCGTCCTTTTCGGACTCTTCATCGGCGTGCTCGTCGGAATGACGGGCATGGGCGGTGGATCCTTGATGACCCCGTTGCTGATCCTGATCTTCGGCACCTCGCCGACGACCGCGATCGGCACCGACATCGTCTACTCGGCGATCACCAAGATGGTCGGCAGCTGGCGCCACCTGAAGCTGGGGACGGTGAACCTGGAGCTGGTCAAGTGGCTCAGCTTCGGCAGCGTCCCCGCCGCGATCGCCGGCGTCGCCCTCGTCTCGGTCCTCGAGCAGCACATCTCCGAGGACCGGCTCAACTCGCTGGTCTACGCGGTGCTCGGCGGCACCCTGCTGATGGTCGGCGTGGTGACGCTGACCCGGGCGCTGATCCTGCGCGGGCTGATCGACGAGCGCGAGCGCTTCGAGGTCGAGAAACGCCACAAGGTCGCCGCGGTCGTGATCGGCGCCACCACCGGCTTCGTCATCGGGATCACCTCCGCTGGCTCCGGCACGGTGATCGCGATCCTCCTGATCGCCGTCTACCGGCTCGTGCCGAAGCGGGTGGTCGGCACCGACATCGTCCACGCCGCGGTCCTACTGACCGCCGCCGGGCTCGCCCACATCGTCGCCGGCAACGTCGACTTCGGCCTCGCCGGGAACATCCTGGTCGGTTCGATCCCGGGCGTGATCATCGGCGCCGCGCTCTCCGACAAGGCTCCGCAGGGCTTCATCCGCATCGCCCTCGGCATCGTCCTGATGGCCTCCGGCATCGTCACGATCCAGAAGGGCGATTCGACCGTCTGGCCGATCGCCGCCGCGGTCGCGGCCCTGCTGCTGGGTGCCGTCCTCTACGCCCCGCACTACATGAACAAGCGCTACCGGCGCGAGCAGGAACGGGCCGCCGCCGCGGCGGTCGAGGCCTCCCAGGCGGCCTCCTGATCGGCCCGGCGTCCGGCTGGTTGTTTTAATTCATACGCATGCGTGTCTCAGCCAAGGCCGATTACGCCGTCCGCGCCGCCGTCGAGCTGGCCGCCGCGGGCGAGGGGGAGCCCGTCAAGGGCGAGCGCCTCGCGACCTCTCAGGACATCCCGCTGCAGTTCCTCGAGCACATCCTGCTGGAGCTGAAGCACCAGGGCCTGGTCCGCGCCCGCCGCGGCGCCAAAGGCGGGTACTGGCTCGCTCGCCCGGCCGACGAGGTGACCGTCGCCGACGTCGTCCGCGCGGTCGAGGGGCCGATCGCGAACGTGCAATCGATGCCCCCGGAGACGATCGAATACGCCGGCAACGCGGAAAGCCTCCGCGACGTCTGGATCGCCGTGCGGGCCAACATCCGCTCGGTGCTCGAGGAGGTCACCCTGGCCGACCTCGTGGCCAAGGAAATGCCGAGCTCGGTGGAGGCACTGACCGCCGAGCCCGATTCCTGGGCTGCTCGCTAGGGGGTCGGCCCGCGGAAGGGACGGCGGGGTACGGGGTTCGGGGCCCTGGCGGCCGTCCGAGGTGCGTCCCGGGCGTCTCGTGGCGGCCCGGGCAGGCTGTGGCCGCCACGAGACGCCCGGGACGTGAGGGGTCCGTGGGGGGGTGGTCACAGGTCGTGACGGGGTCCACGCTTCGGTGAAGGGTTCGTGCGGAAGAGCCGCCCCGGAGAACCGATCGTGGACGAAGACGCCGGGAACGTCACGCTTTCCGGCCCGCTGGAGGCCGGAATCGAGGCCCCCAGGACGCGCTGTCGACTTTGACCCTCCTATAGGAGGGTCAAACCCGGGTCACGTGTTCGTGACGTCTGAAGAACACACGCGGAAGAGTCACGTTCCCGGCATCTTCGTGACGAGACCGGACTTCGGTGACGGATCCGGCACGCCCTCGTGACGATCCACCGCTCCCCGCACCCCGCTCCCGCTCCCCGCACCCCCGGCCGTCTCGGCCACGGCCACAGCCTGCCCGGGCCGTGGCCGAGACGGCCGCGTCCCTCGGCCGTCCCTTTCCCGGCCGTCCCTTCCTCGGCCGTCCCTTCCCCGAGACGGCCGCGTCCCCCGGCCGTCCCTTCCCCGGGCGCCGGCTTCCTGGCCCTGGGCGCGGCGCTCGGTGACCATCTAGTCGAAACAGCTCAGAGCGCTTGCTGCAGCAGGATCCCGGCGAAGCCCAGGATCATCGTCAGGTACATGGTCAGCAGTGTCCCGATCAGGAGTCGGAAGTCTGCGCGAGATTCGTTTCGCTGTGCGGCGAAGCCATCGTCCATTTTCGTCTCGAGCCGGTCCACTTTCTCCTCCAATCGGCCGATCCTCTGCTCGTCCCAAAAGGCCCTCATGGAACGATGGAAGCAACCTCGAACGGCCACTTCAAGCGCCGTTACAGAAGAGTTCGAAAGCGGCGCTACTTCTTGGCGGTAGGCACCGGCACCAGGTCGAACTCGGTGCCCAGGCGCAGCTCGGAGTAGCGCTTGGTCCAGTCGTCGTTGACGTCGTCGGACTGTTTCTTCATCCGCGGCTGGAAGCTGAAGTCGTCCGGCGGTGAGAGATCGAGGCGATCGAGCAGGTTCAAGGTCGAGGTCTCGTAGTCGGCGGCGAAGTTCTCGTAGAGGACAAGGAGCGGCTTGATCCCGGCGTGCTCGAAGAAGGCGTCCCAGGAGGCCTCCTCGATCAGCAGATGCTGGAGCAGGTGGTCGATCGCCCGGTAGTGGAAGCGCAGCTGGGGCCGGTGCTCCTCGATGAACGAGCGGTAGGGGGGAGAGCCGTCTTCCTCGATCGAGATCGCGCTCGAGCTCGATGCCTGGTCCTCGCGCCAGGTCGCCGTCTGCACCGCCTTCCACAGCGAGACTGCCTGGCGCACCTTGTTGGCGCGGACGACGCGGACGAAGGTGAGGTTGGGGAAGACGGCGGGGAGGAGCTCGGCCAGCGGCAGGTCGCGGTAGGCGGGCACGTTGCGGACGAGGCTGACGAAATCGCCGAAGTAGCCCCACATCAGCTTCGCGCCGAAGACCCCGTTCGGGGTCGTCCCCGCCTCGAAGGCCCATTCGAGGTAGCGGTCGTAGGCGGCGCGGCTCCAGAGGGGCGAGCGCGGCGTCTGCTCGGCGCCGACCCCGCGCTCGCCGAGGTGGTCGCGGATCGACTGATCCTCGACGCCGAGGAAGTATTCCTCCGGGCGACGTGGTCGGCCGGAGTGGCGGAGCGCCTCGAAGTACTCCTCCGGCCGCCCGGCGACCCCGGTTTCGCCGAGCGCGTGGCAGACGAGGGTCGAGCCGCTGCGGGGCGTGGCGCAGACGATGTAGGAGCGGTCGGGAGTCATTGCTGATTAAGTTAATCAACAAAGGGAGGCGACGTGCACACCCTCTGCGGGGATTAGATACCCCGTTCGATCGGCAATCATCGTTTTCGTGAGCAAACCACCGAACATCCTCTACATCCACTCGCACGACACCGGTCGTGTCGTCCAGCCCTATGGGTTCCAGGTGCCGACCCCGAACATCCAGATGCTGGCCGACCAGGGGGTCCTCTTCCGCCAGGCATTCTGCGCCGCCCCCACCTGCTCCGGCAGCCGCGCCAGCCTGCTGACCGGTCTCTACTGCCACAACAACGGCATGGAGGGGCTCGCCCACCGCGGCTGGAAGCTGCGCGACTACGGGCAGCACTGGGTCCACGCGCTGCGGCGCGGTGGTTACCACTCGATCCTGGTCGGCGAGCAGCACATCTCCAAGGACCCGGCGGTGATCGGCTACGACGAGGTGATCAAGGTCGAGTCGAACAAAGCCGATGACGTGGCGCCGCTGACGATCGAGGCGCTGCGCGGGGCCAGACGCACCGGCCGGCCCTGGTTCATGTCGGTCGGCTTCTTCGAGACCCACCGCGACTTCTCGGCGCCGACCTCGGTTCGCGACACCCTCTACTCGCTGCCCCCGGGCAACCTCCCCGACCAGCCAGCGACGCGCCGCGACATGGCCGAGTTCAAGGCCAGCGTGCGCTCGCTCGACCAGGGGATCGGCGCCGTCCTCCACGCCCTCCACGACCTGCAGCTGGTCGACGAGACGCTGGTCATCTGCACCACCGACCATGGCGTCGCCTTCCCCGGAAGCAAGGCGACGCTGACCGACCGCGGCACCGGCGTGATGCTGATCATGCGCGGCCCGGGGGCCTTCGCCGGCGGCAAGGTGATCGACCAGCCGGTCACCCACCTCGACGTCTACCCGACCATCTGCGAGGTCGCCGAGGTCGACCCGCCCGACTGGCTGCAGGGCGAGTCGCTGATCCCGCTGCTGCGCGGCGCGACCGACACCGTGCACGAGGCGACCTTCGCCGAGATGACCTACCACGCCGCCTACGAGCCGCAGCGCTCGGTGCGCACCGAGCGCTGGAAGTACATCCGCCGCTTCGACGACTTCCCCGGGCCGGTCCTCGCCAACTGCGACGACTCGGCCTCGAAGGAGATCTGGGTGGAGGCCGGGTGGGGCAAGCGGACCGTGCCCCGCGAGCAGCTCTACGACCTGGTGCTCGACCCCTCCGAGATGGAGAACCGGGCCGACGACCCGGACGCCGCCGCGGCCCTGGCCGAGATGCGCCGGCGGCTGGACGAGTGGATGCGCGAGACCGACGACCCCCTGCTCGACGGTCCGGTCGCGGCGCCGGTCGGCGCCGAGGTGAACGAGCAGTGGCAGGTCTCGCCCGACGAGCCGACCCGCACGATCACTGCGGATCCCACGGCCGCGCCATCCAGCTGAGACAGGTCCAGCCGACCGCGGCGGGAGCGCCGCCCGGCTCGACCACCTCGCCGACCTTGAACGTGCTGACGGCGCAGTTGGCGGAGCCGAGGTGCCAGATCCGCTCGGCCATCGTGGCGGTGAAGGCGTCGCCGAGCACCGAGTCGAGGAGGAAGAAGCGGGTGAGGATGCCGTGGGTGACGAGCAGCGGCAGGTCGTCCTCGCCGGCCGTGGCCGCTTCCTTCTCGAAGCGCGCCTTCAGTAGATGGACGCGATCGATCGCGTCGGCGAACGTCTCGCCGGAGTGGAACTCGAAGGCGTAGGGGATCGGCTCCGGGCGCAGGTCGAGCGCCGCGCCGATCGCCTCCGCGGTTTCGGTTGCCCGGCGCATCGGGCTGGTGAAGAGGCGCGTGATCCCCTGGTCGCGCAGGCCCGCACCGGCCGCCTCGGCCTGGGCGCGGCCGCGCTCGGTGAGC
Organism: Solirubrobacterales bacterium; assembly: GCA_035572835.1. Taxonomy (GTDB): domain Bacteria; phylum Actinomycetota; class Thermoleophilia; order Solirubrobacterales; family 70-9; genus VAYN01. Next base: position 12,033 of record DATNAG010000012.1, on the reverse strand, counting down.
AGGTCGCCGAGCTCCTTGCTCAACTCCTCCTCGCCCGTGTGTGCGTTGTGCGCCGACTCGCCGTGGCGCAGGAAGAGGACCCTCATTCAGCGGCGGGCGTGCCGCCCGCGACGACGTCGACGAAGTTCTCCAGGTGGCGGGTGGTCCAGCACTCGAAGGTGCCGTCGCAATAGCGTTCGTAGGAGCTCATCACCGAGTCGCCGTAGTTCCAGTAGAGCTTGGGCTCGGGGTTCAGCCAGAAGAGCCGCCCGGCCCGCTCGCTGATCCGGGCGAAGACCTCGGCGTGCGGCTCGCGCCCGTTGGTGCGGGCGTCGCCGAGCACGATCACGGTCGAGCGCGGGTCGAGGTCTTCGGAGATCTCGGTCAGGAACTCGAGCCAGACGCGGCCGTAGTCGGTGTAGCCGGAGACGTCGGCGACGCCGCCCTCGCTGGAGATTTTCTGAGCGACGACGGCGAAGTCGCGCTCGTGCTCGAACACGTCGGTGACCTCGGAGATCCGCTCGATGAAGACGAAGCTGCGCAGTTTGCGGAACGAGTCGTGGAGGGCGTGCAGGACGGAGAGGAAGAAGACGCTCGCCGAGGTGACCGAGGTGGAGACGTCGCAGAGGACGTAGATCTCCGGCCGGCGCGGCCGCTTCGGCCGGTAGCGCAGGTACATCGGCACGCCGCCGGTCTCGAGCGAGGCGCGCATCGTCCGCCGCACGTCGACCGTGCGGCCCTTTTTGACCCCCCGCTGCTCGTGCCCCAGCGTCGCCAGCCGCCGCTTCATCTGCGAGACCGCGCGGTGGACGGCGGCAAGGTCCTGGGTGGGGCTGGTGGGGAGGGCGCGGTCGAGCTCGGCCAGCGGGCGCGAGGCGGGCAGCGTCTCGGTGCGCTCGATCAGATCGCGTTCGAGTTCGCGCCGCAGGTGGCGCTCGAAGCCGGTCAGCTGGTCGCGGTCGATCGGCGGCCGGTTCTCGCCGCTCTCGGTCGGCGGCTGGGCGCCGGCGCTGAGGCCCAGCGAGCGGCGGATCCGCTGCACGTCGACGCCGACAACCCCGGAGCCCTCCTCGCGGCCGAAGGCGGCGATCGCCAGCCTCGCCAGGTCGCGCAGCGCGTTCTCGTCACCGGCTTCCATCGCGTCGCGGATCAGTTCGGAAAGCTGCTCGCCGTCGAGTCGGTCGGCTTCGCCCTCGCCGGCCGGCTGGGCGCCCTGGTTGATCTCGCTCGCGTCGCGCTCGCCGATCCCCTGCTCGATCGCGTTCGCCTCGGCGGCGCGGAAGAAGTAGCGGTCGAAGATCAGCTCGAAGACGCGGCGGTCGTCCTGGGACTTGGCGATCGTCGCCGCCAGCGCCTCGCGGAAGTCGTCCTGCGAGGTCCAGGGCACGTGTTCGAGCGCCGCGAAGGCATCGAGGATCTCCGAGGTGCCGACCGCCACCCCCTCGCCGCGCAGCTCCTCGCAGAAGCCGAGCAGCTTGGGACCGAACCCGGGCGGGCCGGGGTCCGCCTTCGGGCCGTAGGGCGAAGCGGGGTTCACGCCCTCGATAATAGGCCGGTGAGCGAGGTGGATCAGCCGGTCGGGACGGTGCTCGCGGCCGCCGACCCGGTCGCCGCGATGAAGGCCATGCGCCGCGCGCGGCGGCGACGCTACGTCCAACGGGCCGACGTGATGGAGGTGCTCTACCGCGTCTACCTCGGCGGCCTGGCGGCGATCTTCATCCTCGCCTTCCTCGCCGGGGCGCTGCGCGAAGTGCCCGCCGACCCTGGCTCGGTCGAGAGCATCCGCGCCCATGCGCCCGCGGTGATCGGCCTCGCCGTGGGGTTGCTGGTGCTCGCCGGGCTGCGCGCGGGGGCGCGCGGGGGGCCGCTGGCGATCGAGGCGGCCGAGGTCCGCTACACGCTCCTGGCGCCGGTCTCGCGGCGCGCCGCGCTGCGGCCGGCGGCGCTCGCCCAGCTGCGCATCGCGGTGTTCGCCGGGGCGATCTTCGGCGCCGTGGTCGGCAATTTCGTCTTCCGTCGCTTCCCCGGTACCGCGGTCGAGTGGATCGGCTCGTTGGCGGCCTTCGGCGCCGTCGTCCCGATCGCCGTGCTCGGCGCGGCGCTGGTCGCCTGCGGGCGTCGCCTGCACATCGGGGTGGCGAGCGCGATCGGCGTGCTCCTGGTCGCCTGGTCGGCGCTCGACCTGGCGCTGGGCTGGACCAGCGCGCCGACGACGATGCTCGGCGATCTGGCGACGCTGCCGCTCCACCACGGGTTGGATGCGGCCCTCGCGGCGGCGGGGGCGGCGCTCGCCCTGGTGGCGCTCGGGGTCGGTCTGCTCGGGATCGGTGGCCTGCGGCTCGAGGCGGCCCGCCGACGGGCCGAGCTGGTCGCCGAGATGCGTTTCTCGGCCTCGGTTCAGGATCTGCGCACGGTGATCCTGCTGCGCCGCCAGCTGGCCTCGGAGCTGCCGCGCCGCCGGCCCTGGCTCCGCCTCCGCCTGCGGGGCCCGGCCGCCAACCCGATCTGGCGGCGCGACTGGCAGAGCTACCTGCGCTGGCCGCTGGTGCGGATCGTCCGCGTCGTCCTGATCGCGGTCGCCGCGGGCGGCCTCGCCGTCGGCGGCTTCGACCTCACCCCGGTCCTCTTCGCCCTGCCCGGGCCGCTCCTCTTCGTCGCCGCCCTCGACCTGATCGAGCCGCTTGCCCAGGAGTCGGACCATCCGACCCGGCGCCTGCTGCTGCCGCAGACCGCCGCCGTGCTGATCCGCCGCCACCTCTGGGCGCCGATCGCGACGATGGCGGTGGTGGTGGCGATCTCCGCGGTGACCGCCGCGATCGCGAGCGGCAACCCCGGCCTGGCACTGGGCGTCGGCGCAGTCGTCGTCCTGCCGCTGGCGGCGGTGCTGGTCTGCGCCGCGGCGGTCAGCGCCACCAACGACCCGTACGAGTTCGCTCTCAACCCGCAGCTCTCCCAGGTCGCCGGCCTCGGCCCGATCGTCGCCACCATGATCGCCGGCTTCGTGCCGCTCTTCTTCGCCTGGAAGATCGAAGGCGCCAACGGCGCCCGGGTCAGCGGCGTCCTCGGCGCCGACTTCGTCCTCCTGATCCTGGCCATCGCCGGGGTCGGTGTGCTGAACCTACGCTTCGACAAACGGGAAAAGGAGGCGATGTGAGCGGCAACGGCGGCGGGGCGATCGCGGCGACCGGAGTGGGGGACGGCGAGCCGCGGCGACGCCCGGTCGCGGGCTCCGGCGGGACCGTGCTGAGCGCCCAGGGGCTCGGCCGCTCCTACGACGGCTACATCGCCCTCGGCTCGTTCACCGTCGCGGTCGAGGCGGGTGAGTTCGTCGCCCTGATCGGCCCCAACGGGGCGGGCAAGACCACGTTCCTCAACCTTGTCGCCGGGCTGCTCGACCCGACCGCGGGTCGGGTCGAGGTGGCGGGGGAGGTGCCCGGCTCGCTCGCCGCTCGCACGGCGCTCTCCTTCCTCCCCGACACGCCGGTCTTCTACGAAGACCTGAGCGTCGTCGAGCACCTCGAATACGTCGCCGCCCTGCACGGCGTGGAGGACGCGAGCGCGCGAATCGACGAGTTGATCCGGCGCCTCGGCCTCGATGGCTGGGAGGACGCGCTCGGTGCCGAACTCTCGAAGGGCATGCGGCAGAAGGTCTCGATCGCCCTGGCGCTGGTCCGGCCGTTCAGGGTCCTGCTCGCCGACGAGCCGCTCGACGGCCTCGATCCGCCAAGCCGCGAGGTCCTCTTCGCGATGCTCGCCGAGACCAAGGCGGCGGGCGCCGCGGTCGTCGTCTCCACCCACCGTCCCGACGTGATCGCCGCCGCCGACCGCTGCGTCGCGATCCGCGACGGCCGCCTCGCCTACGACGGCGCCCCCGACGCCTCCGTCCTCACCGAGATCTTCGACCGCTCAGAGCTGGAGGGCTAGGGGCCGGGAAGGGTTCGGATCGGGCCGATTGGGGGAGTGGACCGTCGCGATTTGGCGACGAACTCCAACGGTCAGGAGACTGCGCGGTTCGAAACTTCGCCATGGGCGAAGAAAGGAACCGCGCAGATAGAAGGCCGCGTCCCTGCCCCCCGTCCTTGACTACGGGCGCTAGCTCGCCCGCTCGGGCAGTTTCAGCCCGACCCGCTCGGCCACCAGGTCGATGTCGGTGCGGTGCTTGACGATGATCGACATCGACTGCTGGAACGTCTCGCGGTCGATGTCGTCGACGCCCATCAGGAGCAGGGTGCGCGCCCAGTCGATCGACTCGGCGATCGAGGGAGGCTTCTTCAGGTCCAGGTCGCGGACCATCTCGATCACCTCGACCAGCCGCCGGGCCAGCTCGACCTTCATCTCCGGGGCGTGCAGGAGGACGATCTCCATCTCCCGCTCGACCCCCGGATAGTCGAGCCAGAGGTAGAGGCAGCGGCGCTTCAGCGCCTCGGTCAGCTCGCGCGAGTCGTTCGAGGTGAGGATGACGATCGGCATCGTCGTGGCGCTGATCTGACCGAGCTCGGGGATCGTGATCTGGAAGTCGGAGAGCAGCTCGAGCAGCATCGCCTCGAACTCCTGGTCGGTCTTGTCGATCTCGTCGATCAGCAGGACGACGGGCTCCTCGCTGGAGATCGCTTTCATCAGCGGCCGGGTGAGGAGGAAGTCGGTGCCGAAGATGTCATCTTGGACGTCGGACCAGCCGGCCTCGCCGCCCGCCTGGATCCGCAGCAGCTGCTTGCGGTAGTTCCACTCGTACATCGCCTTCGCCTCGTCGAGGCCCTCGTAGCACTGCAGGCGCACCAGCGGCCGGCCGGTCGAGCGCGAGAGCGCCTTCGCCAGCTCGGTCTTGCCGACCCCCGCCGGGCCCTCGACCAGGACCGGCTTGCCCAGTTTCTGGGCGAGGAAGGAGACCAGGGCGGCGGGCTCGTCGGCGAGGTAGCCGACCTCGGCCAGGGATCTCTTAACGTCCTCTACTGACTCGTCTGGCATGGCGGCGATGATAATCCGACTCCGTGGCTGACCTGCTCCTGCCGTCGGCGGCCCTGCCGCAGAGCCCCGGCGCCTACCTCGCGATCGTCGGCGCCGGCTTCGTCGTGGGCACCATCGGGCACGTCTTCCGGGTGCGGTGGCTGGTCGGGGTCGGGATCACCCTGATCGTGCTCGGCGCCCTGCTCCTGCCCTTCGCCGCCGGCATCCCCTCGGACGAAAAGACCCCGCCGGCGGAAGAATCGCTGGAAGGCGGCTTCGGTGAATAGCCCGTACAGTGGTATCTCGTCCTGCCCGTTTCCGAATCGAAGGAGCCCGAATCCTTGAGCCGTAAACGTTCTGTCCTCCTGCTCGCTGCCTTCGCGGCCCTGGCCGCCATCCTCAGCGCCTGCGGTGGAGGCGGTGGCGGCAGCAGCGAAGATCCCCAGAAGGTGATCGAAAGCGCCACCTTCGAAGGCATCGAAAGCGGCGAAGTCGCCCTCTCGGTGAACGTCGAATCCGAAGGCGACAAAGCCGGGAACGTGAAGGTCGACCTCTCCGGCCCGTTCCAGACGACCGGCAAGGCGAGCCTGCCCGAACTGGCCCTGGCGATCAAGGCCGACGGTGACGCGGAAGGCGAAAACGTGAACTTCGACGGCGGCCTGACGGTCCTCGGCGATCGCGCCTTCATCGCCTACGACGGGACCAACTACGAAGTCGACCCGACCACCTTCGGCTTCATCAAATCGGGCTTCGAAGAAGCTGCGCAGGAAGGCGGCAGCGAAGGCGGCGGCGGTGAAACGACGGCCTGCCAGCAGGCGGCCGAATCGCTCGACCTCGGTGACTTCATCGACAACCTCGAAAACGAAGGCTCCGAAGACGTCGACGGGGTAGGCACGACGAAGCTGAGCGGGGATCTCAACCCGAAGAAGGCGATCGAAGCCGTGATCAAGCTGGCCGAAAGCTCCGCCTGCTCCTCCGAGCTCGACGCGACCGGCGCGCTGCCGCTCGACGAACTCAAGGAACAGGAGTCGGAACTCACCGAAACGATCAAGAAGGCCCACATCACGGTGAACATCGGCGAAGACGACCAGATCCCGCGCAAGGTCGCCGCCGAGATGACGATCGAACCGAAGGACAGCAACGAAGTGGCCGAGGTCGAACTCGAATTCACCCTCTCGGGGGTGAACGAAGAGCAGACGATCAAGGCCCCGGCCGGCGCCGAGCCGATCGAAAAGCTCTTCGAAAAGATCGGCATCAACCCGCTTGAACTGCTCGGCATGCTGGAAGGCGGCGGGTCCGGTGGCCTCGACAGCCTGCTCGAAGGGATCGGCGGGGAAAGCGAAGGCAGTTCGTCGGGCGACCTCGGCGGCCAGATCGAAGAAGGCCTCGAAGAAGCGGAATTGCCCTCGGCCGAAGACTCGAAGGAATTCACCGAATGCCTCGACAACGCCGAAAGCGCCGCCGATGTCCAGAAGTGCGCGACGCTGATGGAATAGCGGTCTGACCGCGCCACAGCCCGAGCCACCACAGCAGCCCGCGGGAGCGCCGCGCCTGAATGCGGCGTTCCTGCGTACGCCGCAGGGCTATCCCTACCTGCTGGCGCCACTGATCCCGGTCGCTGTCGCCCTCGACCTGGCGGGGGTCTCGGCGATCGTCGTGTTCGCCACCTCGGCGCTCGGGATCATCCCCACGGCGGCGCTGATGGGGCGCGCGACGGAGGAGCTGGCCGCGCGCGCGGGGCCGGGGATCGGCGGCCTCCTCAACGTCACCTTCGGCAACGCGCCGGAGCTGATCATCGCCCTCTTCGCCCTCGGCAAGGGGCTGCAGGAGGTGGTCAAGGCGTCGATCGTCGGCTCGATCGTCGGCAACATCCTGCTCGTGATGGGTGCCGCGATGCTGGCGGGCGGGCTCGGCCGCGACAAACAGAAGTTCAACCGCACCGGTGCGGCGATCCAGACCTCGATGCTGATGTTGGCCGCCGCGGCCCTGCTGATGCCGGCGATCTTCGAGCTGGTCGAGGGCAAGGGCCTGCCGCTGCCGGGGAGCGAGTCGACCCACTACGGCGGCACCGTCGAGCACCTCTCGCTCGCCGTCGCGATCGTCCTCATCATCACCTACGCGCTCGGCCTGATCTTCTCGTTGAAAACCCACCGCGACCTCTTCAACCCCGACTACGAGGACGAGGAAAGCTGGGGCTGGTCGGTGCGTCAGTCGGTGATCGCCCTGGCGATCGCCGGCGTGCTGGTCGGGATCATGTCGGAGGTGCTGGTCGGCTCGATCACCGAGGCCTCCGAGTCGGTCGGCCTCTCCGAGTTCTTCATCGGCGTCGTGGTCGTCGCGATCGTCGGCAACGCGGCCGAGCACTGGGTCGCGGTGCTGGTCGCCCGCAAAGACAAGATGGACCTGGCGGTGAACATCGCGATCGGCTCGAGCGGCCAGGTCGCCCTCTTCGTCGCCCCGTTCCTCGTCATCGCCTCCTACTTCGTCGGTCCTTATCCGTTGGCGCTGGTCTTCAACGGGTTCGAGCTGGGGGCGATCGTGATCGCGATCCTGATCGCCAACTACGTGATCCAGGATGGTGAGTCGACCTGGTTCGAGGGCGTCCAGCTGCTCGCCGTCTACATCGTCTTCGGCCTCGCCTTCTACTTCGCCTGACGATGGAATACCTGCTCCTGCTCGTCAGCTTCGCGATCGTCCTCGCCGGCGCCCTGCTGTTCACCAACGCGGTCGAGTGGTTGGGCCATGTGCTCGGGTTGGGTGAGGGGGCCGTCGGCAGCGTCCTCGCCGCGGTCGGCACGGCGACGCCGGAGACGTTGATCGCGATCATCGCCCTGATCAGCGCCGAAGAAGGATCCGAAGACGTCGCGATCGGCGCGATCGTCGGCGCCCCCTTCCTGCTCGGCACCCTGGCGATGGGATTGATCGGGCTCTTCGCCTACCTCTACCGCGAGCGGCGCGCCCAGGGCGTCGCCCTCGAGGCTCACGCGCCGACCCTGGAGCGCGACCTGCTCTTCTTTCTCGCCTTCTTCGCCCTCGCCGGCGCGCTCGCCTGGGGGCCACCGTTCGGCGTCCGGCTGCCGGTCGGCATCCTCTTCCTCTGCGCCTACCTCTTCTACGTACGGCGCACGCTGGTGTCCTCCGGCGAGGTGCAGGGTGAGGAGACGCTCGACCCGCTCTACTTCGACCGCCGCGCCGACCGCACCGAGGGCAAGCCGCCCGCCGTCCTCTGCGCGCTGCAGCTCCTGGTCGGGCTCGGCGCGATGGTCGGCGGGGCCCACCTCTTCGTCGAAGAGCTGCTGAAGATCGCCGACACCCTCGGGGTCGAGGCGCTGGTCCTCGCCCTCGTCCTGGCACCGCTGGCGACCGAGCTGCCGGAGAAGGTCAACAGCTTCTTCTGGGTGCGCGAGGGCAAGGACGCCTTGGCGCTCGGCAACGTCAGCGGCGCGATGGTCTTCCAGTCGACGATCCCGATCGGGATCGGCCTCATCTTCACCCACTGGAGCCTCGACACCAACGCGATCATCTCGATCGGCCTCGGCCTGGCCGGCGGCCTCCTCGCCTACGAGAGCCTCCATCGCTCCAGGCGCTTCTCGTTACCGTCGGTGCTCGGCTGGTTCGCCCTCTACGCCAGCTTTATCGTGGTCGTCGCCATCTAGGAGGCGACCCGCCGCTCAGCCGGCGAGTTCCGCCAGGGCCTTCAGCACGAGGTCGTCGTGCTTTTTCGGCTGCACCTTGGGGAAGACCCGAGCGATCTTGCCCTTCGCGTCGATGATGAAGGTCGAACGCAGCATCCCCATGTACTTCTTCCCGTACATGGACTTCTCGCCCCAGGCGCCGTATTTCTCGGCGACCTTGTGATCGACGTCGCCGACCAGGGTGAACCCGAGGCCGTACTTGTCGTCGAACTTCTTGATCGCCGCCGGCTCGTCGGGGGAGACGCCGATCACCTTGGCGCCCAGCCTCGCGTACTCCTCGCCCCGGTCCCGGATCCCACAGGCCTGGGTGGTGCAGCCCGGCGTGTCGGCGCGGGGATAAAAGTAGAGAACGACCGTCTCGCCTTTGAAGTCCGACAGCTTCACCTTGTTGCCGTCCTGATCGGGCAGCGTGAACGCCGGCGCTTTGTCCCCTGGCTCGAGCATCGGGCGGGAGCCTATCGAGGGTTCCTCCTAGGTCGTCTTGATCAGGCCGCCGTCGATCAGGTAGTTGGCGCCGGTGACGTTGGCGGATCGCTCGGAGGCGAGGAAGGCGACGATGTTGGCGACTTCCTCGGGCTGCGTGAACTTGCCGGTGGCGAAGCCGCCGATGCCCGCGACCACCTGCTCGCGCGCCGTGTCGGCGTCGGTGCCGCTCGCCGCGGCGACGGTCTCGGCGACCCCGTGCTCGCCCAACCAGAGGTCGGTCGCGACCGGGCCGGGGGAGACCGAGTTGACGCGGATCCCTTGCGGGCCGAACTCCTGGGAGAGGGTTTTGGCGAAGTTGATCAGGGCCGCCTTGGCGGCGCCGTAGTCGATCGTCCCGGCGTCCGGCTGGAAGAAGGCGTTGACCGAGGCGACGTTGACGATCGCCCCCGAGCCCGCCTCGACCATCGCCTTCACCGCCGCCCGGGTGGTCCGCACGGCGATGAAGAAGTTCATCTGCATCGCCCATTCGAACTCCTCGTCGCTGGTGCCGAGGAACCCCTCGAGGCGGATCTTCACCGCGCCGACGTTGTTGACGAGCACGTCGATCCGGCCGAAATCCTCGATCGCCCGCGCCACCAGGCTCGCCGGTCCATCCGGCGTCGCGAGGTCGACTGCGACCGGCGTCACCCGATCCAGTCCCTCGAGGCTCGCGATCGTCCGCGATCCGGCGACCACCGAGGCGCCCTCGGCGGCCAGCTCCTTGGTCACCGCCAGCCCGATCCCCTTGCCGGCCCCGGTGACGACGGCGACCTTGCCGTCGAGGCCGAGGTCCATCAGTCCTCGCGACCCGGGTCCTGGCCGTCCTCGTCCTCGTCGAGCTCGTCGTCGCCCTGTTCGAGCGCGGTCTCGGAGACGGAGCCGGTGGAGCCGGGGTGGTAGTGGGTCTGGAAGGCCTCGAGCACGCGATCGCGGCCGTCCTCGTCGACCGGGACCTCGTCGGAGAGGCGGACCCACTCGGCGCCCTCATAGGCCTCCATGTTGAAGACCTCCTGGTCGATCGAGGCCGAATCGTCGACGATCACGACGACCTCGGTCTGCGGGTTGAAGTAGGTGCCGGGCTGGACCAGCAGCTCTTCGACCTCGTAGAGGTTCTCTTCCGGATCGAGCGCCATCGGCGCGATCTTAGAACGTTCGGGCGCGCCAGGCGCGCGAGCGCTTCAGCCGCTCAGGTCGGCCAGCTGGCGTGCGGTCTCCGCCTCGACGTCGAGCGGTCCCAGCCCGGCCCGGCGGCGCCGTTCGTTGCGGGCGACGACGAGCTGGCGCACCTCGACCCGGAGCTCCTCGTCACGGGCCGCCGCGGGGCTCTCGTCGGCGGTCGCCAGGAGCCGCGCCGACTCCGCCTCGACGTCCAGCACCGGCTCCCCGCGCACCTTCTGGCGCTCGGCCTTGGCGGCCAGCATCTGGCGCACCTCGGCGGCCTGGATCGCCGGGTCGACCTCCCCCCGGGGGTTCCGCCGCCGACCGGGGGAGTCGCGGAGGATCGCGAACGCGCCGCCGCCGTAGGCGTCCCGCCCGCCGGTCAGTTTCCACAACCCGAAGCCCATCAACGGCGCGACCACGCCGGTGAAGACCAGCACGGCGGTGGCTTTGGTGCTGACCGCGATGGTGAGTACCAATCCCATACCGAAGAGCCTATCCGGCCATCTGCGGCCTCCCTTTAAGGCTTTCTTTTGTCCCTCCGGGGCCGCATCCGGTACTCTTCCGGTTGGTTGACTGACCAGTCAATCGGGAACGCCGAGCGGCGCTCCGGCACAGCTTTGGAAGCAACGAACAAAGGAGCGTCAAGCGGTGGTCGACTTCACCCTGACCGACGAACAGAAAGACCTGAAAGAGCTCGCGCATTCCTTCGCCGAGAAAGAGATGCGCCCGGTCGCCTGGGAGTACGACAAGGACGGCACCTGGCCCGACGAGGTGCTGCGCAAGGCCTGGGACGTCGGCCTGATGAACACCCACGTCCCGGAGGCCTATGGCGGCCCGGGGCTCGACTACCTCTCCGGCTGCGTGATCGAGGAGGAGATCGGCTGGGGCTGCTCCGGCATCGGCACCTCGCTGATGGCGAACGGCCTGGCCTCCGCGCCGGTCGGCCTCGGCGGCTCCGAGGCGACGAAAAAGAAGTACCTCGGCGGCCTCGTCGAAGACTTCAAACTCGCCTCCTTCTGCCTCACCGAGCCGGACGCCGGCTCCGACGTCGCCGGGATGAAAACCCGCGCCGTCAAACAGGGCGACAAGTACATCCTCAACGGCTCCAAGTGCTTCATCACCAACGGCACCTACGCCGACTGGTTCACGGTCTACGCCAAGACCGACCCGGACGCCGGTCACCGCGGCATGTCCGCCTTCGTCGTCGACGCGAACTCCCCCGGGGTCACCGTCGACAAGAAGGAGGACAAGATGGGTCAGCGGGCCTCGAACACCGCGACGATCTCCTTCAACGACGTCGAGGTGCCCGCCGAGAACCTGCTCGCCGAAGAAAACAAAGGCTTCAAACTGGCGATGATGACCCTCGACCGCACCCGTCCGGGCGTCGCGGCGATGGCCGTCGGGATCGCCCGTGGGCCTTCGAGTTCGCCACCGAGTACTCGAAGGAACGGGTCCAGTTCGGCGTGCCGATCGCGATGCACCAGGCGATCCAGTTCATGATCGCCGACATGGCGACCAAGGTCGACGCGGCTCGCCTGCTGACCTGGGACTCGGCCGTCCAGCTCGACCAGGGCCGGCGGAACACGCTGCGCTCCTCGGAGGCCAAGCGGTTTGCCTCCGACTCGGCGATGGAGGTCACCACCGACGCCGTTCAGGTCTACGGCGGGTACGGCTTCATCAAGGAGTACCCGGTCGAGAAACTGATGCGTGACGCGAAGATCATGCAGCTCTACGAGGGGACCAGCCAGATCCAGCGCCTGGTCATCGCCAAAGAGGTGCTGCTGCCGCG
>DATNAG010000011.1:0-46179 GCA_035572835.1 Solirubrobacterales bacterium | reverse complement strand
GCTTTCCCCAGGACGTGGTCGAACTACAGAAATGGCTGGGCGAGAACAGCCCCGTCTCCGGGGTCATCGCGATCCCCGGCAAAGGCACCAACGTGCCGCTCTACATCCTCGGCTCCTCGCTCTTCGGCGCCCAGCTCGCCGCGGTGCTGGGGCTGCCCTACGCCTTCGCCTCGCACTTCGCGCCCCACTCGCTGTTCGACGCGCTGCAGGTGTACCGGGACAACTTCAAGCCCTCCGAGCAGCTGGCGGAGCCCTACGCGATGGCGGGGATCGGCGTGATCGCCGCTGCCGACAAGGCGAGCGCCGACGCCCAGCTCGAGATCACCCGGCGGGTGCGGGTCAAAAGCCTCTTCAAGTCGCCCTCCGGGGCGAAGCTGACCGAGGAGGAGGTCGACCAGATCCTCGACTCGCCGCGCGCCCGGGCGGTCGACGAGATGCTCACCTACTCCGCGGTCGGGACCGGCGAGGAAGCCGCCGCCTACATCGCCGACTTCCAGCGCAAGACCGGCGTGCAGGAGCTGATCACCGTGCACTACGCCGACTCGGTCGCGAACCGGGTCCGCTCGGTCGAGATCCTCGCCCAGGCCGCGGGCCTCAGCGAGCGGGCCGCGGCCGCGGCCGCCTAGCGCTCGCGCCGTCGCGCAGCACCCTCGACTTTCTCCATGCCCTGGCATGGAGAAAGTCGAGGGTGCGTCAGCGCAGACGGGCGACGGCTTCGGCCAAGGTCTCGAGGACGACGGTCGCCCCGTCCAGTTCGCCCGGGTGGGTGGTGGCCACCGCGACCACCGGCATGCCGGCGGCGCGCGCCGACTCGATCCCGGGCGGGGCGTCCTCCAGCGCCAGACAGCGCCTCGGCTCGACCCCGAGCGCCTCGGCGCCGAGCAGGAATGGTTCGGGATGCGGCTTGCCGTTGGTGACCCGGTCCGCGGTGATCATGACCTCCGGGACCTCGAGCCCGGCGCCGCGCAGCCGCGCCGTCGCCAGCTCGGTCGAGCCGCTGGTGACGATCGCGACCGGGATCGGCCCGGCGAGCAGCTCGGCGGCGCCCGGGTAGGCGACGACCGAGCCCGCGTCGTCGACCTCGTCGCGATCGACCTGGGCCTGTTCGGCCACCCGCTCGCCGGCCGGGACGAGCAGCGCGATCGTCTCCCGCGTCGGCCGGCCCATCGCGAAGCGGTGGGTCTCCTCCTCGTCGAGCCCGCGGCGCCGCGCCAGCGCTCCCCAGGCCCGCTGGCTCGAGGCGACCGAGTCGATCAGGGTCCCGTCGAGGTCGGCGAGGATCGCCGCGGGCGACCAGATATCCGGGGGCTCGCTCACCCGCCCGATCCTAGGCATCCGCGAGCGTCGTCTATATTGCCCGCCCACATAAGAGGATCGGTGGACAGGGAAGTCCGGTGAAAGACCGGCACGGACCCGCCACTGTGATCGAGCTCGAACTCCGTCGCACGTCGTATGCGACAGCCACTGGCCCCGGCCGGGAAGGCGCGACAGGAGGCTCGTAAGTCAGGAGACCTCCCTCCGATCCGTGAACGTCGATCGCCCTCGCGGAAAGGGGCCAAGGCAATGAAGAAGCTGTTCGCGGCGTGCTGCGCCGCCCTCCTCCTGATCATCGTGGTCGCGCCGAGTGCGCAGGCCGAAACCAGCGTCAACGTGCGGATCGAGGGGAAGGAAGAAACCCTCGTCGAAAGGACGATGCCGGTGGCGATCCACCAGATCCAGGCGTCCTCCGACACCGAACCGCGCGAATGCGACGGGCTGAGCGAAGAAGTGTCCCAACCGGCCGCGACTCCGACGCTGGCTGCGGCCGAGGCGTTGGAATCGGTCGACGAGACCTTCGACGCGACCTGGTTCGGGGGCATCGGCCCATTCGGCGACTACTTCATCACCCGCTGGGGCCCGGACGCACAGGACAACGCGACGGGCGCCTGGTGGGGGATCCTCGTCAACAACGCCCTCACCAGCGTCGGCGGCTGCCAGTACCGGATGAACGAAGGCGACGAAGCGCTCTGGATCTACGACGCCTTCTCGAATCGGCCGCTGCTGGCCCTGTTCCCGGAAGCGGCGCATTACAGCGAAGGGCCGCGACCGACCCGGATCACCGTCGCGCCCGGTGAACCGGTGCCGGTGGAAGTGGTCGCCTATCCCGCGGGCGGTGAAGGAGCGACGCCGGAAGTGCCCTCGCGGGCAGGTTCCTCGGCCTACGCAGGGGCCGAGGTGGCGCCGGTGATCGTCGACGCGAAGGGCTTCCAGCGGGTCGACACGGCGAGCCCGGAAGCGGTCGTCTCAGGCGCCGACGGGAAGGCCACCTTCACCTTCACCGAACCGGGGATCCACCGGATCAAGGCGACCGGTCCACTCGGCGAAGAAAACTCGGTGGTGCGGTCGAACGGGCTCGAAGTCTGCGTGCGGGCCGGGTTCGGAGACTGCGGCGAAACGCCGCCGACGGCGCCGATCGAGGGCACGATCCCGAAGCCGGCAGCGACCGCCGCCCCCGTCCCCGAGCCCGCCGCGGCGCGGATCTCGAAGCCGAAGCTGGCGCTCGGCGGGATCGCCGACGGCGAGTTGATCGTCAGCTGGCGGGTGCTCGACCCGGGCGCCGGGGTCAAGGGCTGGCGGATCGCGACGAAGACGCTCGGCCAGGGGAACGGCTGGGTGAATCGCGCTCACGGGACGCATGGGACCCGGGCGAGTGTTCGGCTCCCCCGCGGCCACCGCTATCTGGTGCGCTTCACGCTCACCGACATCGCCGGCCACACCACCACCTTCGCGCTGGGCAAGGTGACCGTGCCCCGTGCGGCGCGGGGCTGACCGGGGCAGGGTGACGGCGGTCGTGATCGCTGTCTTGTGTGCGCTCGCGGGCGCGGCGGCGCTCGCGGGCGCCGCCGCGCCCCAGCACCAGAAATCGATCGACGACATCGTCCGCTTCCTACAGGAACACCAAACGGAAAGCGGCGGCTATGCGGATCCCGGTAGGAAGCCGACGCAGAGCATCAGCGCCTGGGTGACGCTGGCCCTCGCCGCCGCCGGGATCAACCCGCGCGATCAGCTCCGCACCGAGAATGGCGTGCCCTGTGGCCAGTCCGCGTTCCGTCGCCTGGAGACGAACTTCAGCGCGAGCCTGGGCGAAGAAATCGCCTGGCCACAGGTGGGCACGACCGCCTTCGAGCGCGAACTGCTCGTCGTCGACACCGCCGGCACCGACCCGCACGACTTCGCCGGCTACGACCTGGTCGACGAGATCGTCTCCCGCCAACAGGCCGATGGCGGCATTCCCTTCGTACCCGGCGGCGAAGCGCAGGTGAACGACGCCGTGTTCGGGATCCTCGCGCTCGCCCCGGTGAAGGAGCCGGCGGCGGAAGCGGCGGTCTCGAAGGCGACCGAATGGCTGCTCGCCGAGGGGCAGGACAGCGACGGCGGCTTCAACTGGCGCTCGACCGGGTCGCCGAGCGAAGTCGACCTGACCGGGTCGGCGATCGAGGCGTTGGTCGCGGCGGGGCGCCAGGGCACCGAAGCCGAAGCGCGAGCGCTCGCCTTCCTGCGCGGCGCGCAGCGGCCGGACGGTGGCTTCGCCGAGTACCCCTCGACCGAAGGCGAATCGAACGTCGCCTCGACCTCCTGGGGAGTGCAGGGGATCTGGGCCGCGGCCGGCGACCCGGAAAGCTGGCGGACCGGGTCCGGCCTGACGACCGAAGAACCGCTCGACTACATGGAATCGATGCAGCAGGCCGACGGTCACATTCGCTGGCGGGCGAGCAGTGACCTGAACGGGATCTGGATGACCGCGTATGTGCTGCCCGCCTTCTCCGGCCAGGTGATGCCATATCCGGAAGTCCCCTCGACCGGCGTGACCGCCGCGACGGTGGACTGCGGCGAAGCAGGGC
Source organism: Solirubrobacterales bacterium (assembly GCA_035572835.1). Classification (GTDB taxonomy): domain Bacteria; phylum Actinomycetota; class Thermoleophilia; order Solirubrobacterales; family 70-9; genus VAYN01. The sequence continues at coordinate 42,298 of DATNAG010000011.1, read as the reverse complement.
CGACGCCGGAGGCACCGACGGAAAACGTCGTCGGCGGGAGCAAGCCGAGCTCCACCGACGGAGTCGGCGCGGGGGGCGGCGGCGAAGGTGCCGACGACTTCAGCGGGCCGCGGCCGGAAAGCAAGGGCAAGACCCCACGGGGCGCCCGGATCCGCCGTCACGCCAAGGGCGAACGGGCGAGGGACCACTCGCGGACCCGCCGCGGCGAGAACCTCCACCAGGCGGAGGGCACGGAGACGCAGGAACCGAGACGCGCCGCGGAAGCCGATCAGGAAGTCGAAGAAGTGACCGCGGGCGCCGCCCCGTCGACGGCCGAAGGCGAAGCCGGCAGCGGCGGCGGCGAGGAGGAGGGACCGGGCGAGCGGGGCGCCCCACTCCCGGCCACCGGCGCCAAGACCGTCTCGACCACCACGGGCGAAGAGGTGAGCGGCATCGTCATCGGTTCGCCCGCGGGCCGGAAGGGCAAGCTCGCCTTCGGCGCCCCGGGGCTGCGCACCGCCGGGCGCGGTGGGCCCGAAGAACCGTCGGTGCCGCTGGCGATCGCGGCGGCCGCGCTCGTCCTGCTCGGGGTCGGCGCCCACCGCGAGCTGCGCGGCAACTCGGAGCGACCGGCGTGAGCGCCGCGATCGACCTCGGCGACGCGCTCGCGCAGATCGCCACCGCGCTGCGGGTCCCGGTGCTGATCGCGGCGATCGTCGTCCTCCTCCTCTGCGCGCTCGAGGTCGGCCGGTTCGCCGCCGAATACTGGCGCCGCCGGGTCCGCATGCGCGGCTTCGATCTCGGCGACCTCACCGCCCGGGCGATCGCCGAACCGATGCACGCCGGCCACTACGCCGCGCTCGCCCCTGACACCGCCGCCGCCGCCGCGCTCGTCGACCTCGCCGCCGAGGCACCTCGGGACGGCACCGAGCGTGCCCTCGCCCGCTACGAGCTGAGCGTCCAGCGTCGCCTCGACCGCACCCGCCTGCTCGTCCGCGCCGGCCCCGCGCTGGGGCTGATGGGAACGCTGATCCCGCTTGCGCCCGGACTCGCCGCCCTCGGCCAGGGTGACGTGTCGACGCTCGCCGAAAGCCTCCGCGACGCCTTCGGGGCGACCGTCGTCGGGCTCCTCGTCGGCACCGTCGCCTTCGCCCTCACCCTCGCCCGTACGCGGACCTACGGCGAAGACCTGGTCGACCTCGAGCAGGGTGCCGCGGGGCGGGCGGGCGGATGAGCCGGATCGGCCTCGGCCGCCACGCGGCCCTCGACGACGACGCCGGCGACCCGCTCGACGGGCTCGTCAACCTCTTCGACGTCGGCATGATCCTCGCCGTCGCCTTCCTGATCGCCGGCCTCGGCCTCACCCTGAACGCGAAAGGCGACAGGCTCGAGGCCCGCGCCGGCGCGACGACCGGGACCTCCGCGGGCAAGGAACGGACGATCCCCGACCCGGCCGGCGGTCCTCGCGCCAGTGGCCATGGCACCCCCGTCGGCCAGGTCTACCGCCTCCCCGACGGCCGCCTCGTCTACGTCAGGCAGCCGCGCTCGCCGGCGAGACCCTGAGGCTTCACCGAGAACCCGCGGGCGGTGGACCCGGTGGGCGGCCTGCTTCGATCCGGGCGCGCAGTTCGGGGCCGCGGCCGGCGGCGACGGCGCGCGCCGCCCGCGCCGAGGTCAGCTCGACGTGATTGTCGATCGCCAGGTCGAGCAGATCCTGTCTTTCGATGTCCTCCTTCGCCCAGCGGAGGAAGACCCAGGCGAAGATCGACAGGGCGAGGATCGTGCACTCGCCCATCAGGATCGCCCCCGCGGTCGACTGGTCGGCGATCGGCGTGATCCCGGCCGCTTCCGCGGTCGCCGAGTAGTCGGGGTAGAAGACCGCGTCCGACCACATGAAGACGTTGGCGAGCACCATCCCCGGCAGCCAGATCCCCACCGTGTAGATGACGTGGGCGGCCTTGCCGAACCACTGCGGCTTCGGCAGCGGGCCGAAGAGCGGCATCCACAGCAGGATCCCGGTGGTGAGGAAGAGCAGGTGCTCGAGCACGTGCAGCGAGGTGTCGGTGAGCACCGCCTGGTAGAGGAACGGCAGGTGCCAGAGGTAGAGGTTGGCGGTGAAGAGCGAGATCGCGACCACCGGATGGGTGAGCCCGCGCAGCGGCCGGCCGGCGCGGAAGCTGAGCAGCGGCTGCAGCAGCGGACCGGTGAAGCCGAGCACGATGAAGAGCGAGGCGACATCGGCGAGCAGCAGGTGCTGGATCATGTGGACCCACAACAGCTTGTCGGCCTGGTCGTCGATCGGCCCGAGCAGCGACGCGCACACCACGACCAGCCCGGCTCCGAACATCACCTGCCGCCAGACCGGCACCGGCCGCCCTTCCCCGGCCAGCTTGCGCGCCCGCGCCTCGTAGGCCAGGGCCAGCGCCACCGGCACGGCGAACTCCATGACCGACCAGAAGAGGTCGAGCGCCTTCATCGCAGTGGCCCCACGGGTCGCCCCACCGCGGGCACGGTCTGTCTGGGTATGGCGATGAAGACGGCCGCCAGGACGAGCAGCGCCGGAAGGCAACGGACCGCGATCGCCATCGGCACCTCGCGGCGCCGATCGTCGCGAATCGGCATGGCCCGAAGAATATGACCCGCCGCCCGCGTGCGGCACGCCGTCACGATTAGTCTCGTCGCATGGCAAGGGAGCCCGAGGTCGTCTGGATGCCCGGCGGGGTCCGCACCGAGATCCAGCTCACCGGCGCCGACACCGGTGGGGCGTTCTGCCTGCTGGTCGACGAGCCGCCGGCCGGCTGGTCGCTGCCCCCGCACGTCCACACGGATCCGGCGGAGACGATCCACGTGATCGAGGGGGAGTTCGAGATGACGGTCGAGGGGACGACCACGCGGATGGGGCCGGGACAGACCCTCCATATCCCGGCGGGTGTCGTGCATGCGGGCGGCAACGTCGGCGTCGGCTCAGGGAGGCGGCTCCTCGTCTTCAGCCCGGCCGGGATGGAGGAGTTCTTCCGCGAGGCGGGCGCCCCGTCGCCGGCGGCCTTGGTCGACCGCGGTGCGGCGCTCGAGTCGGCGCTCCGGCACGGCTGGCGGTTCGTCGATTGACCCACCTGCAGGTTTTCAGGTCCTTAACTTGATCGATTCCAGAAAAGCGGCATACTGCTCCCGGTGCCGGCGACCGTCGACTACGAGCAGATGCTGCGCGATGCGGACCTCCGCGTCACCAAGCCCCGCCTCGCGGTCCTGACCGCGGTCTACGACCACCCCCACGCCGACACCCACTCGCTGATCGACGCGGTCCGCGAGGAGCTCGGCGAGGTCTCCCCGCAGGCCGTCTACGACGTCCTGCGGGCGCTCACCGACGCCCGCCTGGTGCGGCGGATCGAGCCGGCCGGCTCGGTCGCCCGCTACGAGTCCCGGGTCGGCGACAACCATCACCACATCATCTGCCGCGGTTGCGGGACGATCGCCGACGTCGACTGCGCCGTCGGCGAGACCCCCTGCCTGACCGCTTCCGAATCCCACGGCTTCACGATCGACGAGGCCGAGGTCATCTACTGGGGCAACTGCCCCAACTGCCGAAAGGAACCCCGTGTCTGACACGCATGAGACGCCCGACGCCGTAGTCGGGAAAATGGACGAGCCGCAGGTCAACGAGGCGGAGAAGTGCCCCGTTCACGGCCGCGCCCCGGAGCCGGTCGAGGGCGGCGGCAACCGCGGCTGGTGGCCGCAGCGGCTGAACCTGAAGATCCTCGCCAAGAATCCGGCCGAGGCCAACCCGATGGGCACGGACTTCGACTACGCCGCGGCCTTCGAATCGCTCGACCTGGACGCGGTGAAGAAGGACATCGAGGAGGTCCTCACCACCTCGCAGGACTGGTGGCCCGCCGACTTCGGCCACTACGGCCCGCTGATCGTCCGCATGGCCTGGCATAGCGCCGGCACCTACCGGGTGAGCGACGGCCGCGGCGGCGCCGGGTCCGGCCAGCAGCGCTTCGCGCCGCTCAACTCCTGGCCCGACAACGGCAACCTCGACAAGGCCCGCCGCCTCCTCTGGCCGGTCAAGCAGAAGTACGGCAAGGCGCTCTCCTGGGCCGACCTGCTGATCCTCTCCGGCAACGTCGCGCTGGAGTCGATGGGCTTCGAGACCTTCGGCTTCGCCGGGGGCCGGGTCGACGTGTGGGAGCCCGACGAGGACGTCTACTGGGGCCCCGAGCGGGTCTGGCTCACCGACGAGCGCCACACCGGCGACCGGGTGCTGGAGAAACCGCTCGGCGCCACCGAGATGGGGCTGATCTACGTCAACCCGGAGGGCCCGCAGGGCAACCCGGACCCGCTCGCCGCGGCGGTCGACATCAAGGAGACCTTCGGCCGGATGGCGATGAACGTCGAAGAGACCGCGGCGCTGATCATCGGCGGCCACGCCTTCGGCAAGACCCACGGCGCCGCCGACCCGGAAAAGTACGTCGGCCCGGAGCCCGAGGGCGCGCCGCTCGAGGCCCAGGGCCTCGGCTGGACCAACTCGTACGAGAGCGGCAACGGCACGGCGACGATCACCAGCGGTCTCGAGGGCACCTGGACCGACACGCCCACCCGCTGGGACAACCGGTTCCTGGAGATCCTCTTCGACCACGAGTGGGAGCTGGAGCAGAGCCCGGCGGGCGCCAACCAGTGGGTCGCCAAGGACGCCGCGGAGATCGTCCCGGATGCGATCGACCCGGCGAAGAGGCACAAGCCGCGCATGCTCACCACCGACCTGGCGATGCGCCTCGACCCGGAGTTCGAGTCGATCGCCCGCCGCTGGCGGGACAACCCGGACGAGCTCCAGGACGCTTTCGCGCGCGCCTGGTTCAAGCTCACCCACCGCGACATGGGCCCACGGGTCCGCTACCTCGGCCCGGAGGTCCCGGACGAGGTGCTGATCTGGCAGGACCCGGTCCCGGAGCCGAGCGGTGATCCGCTGGGCGCGACCGAGATCGCGGCGCTGAAGGAGCGGATCCTCGGCTCGGGGCTCTCGGTCTCGCAGCTGGTCTCGGCGGCCTGGGCCTCGGCCTCGACCTTCCGCGGCGGCGACAAACGCGGCGGCGCCAACGGGGCGCGGGTGCGGCTGGAGCCGCAGAAGGACTGGGACGTCAACGATCCGGCCGAGCTCGCCCAGGTGCTCACCGTGCTGGAGCAGATCCAGGCCGACTTCGACGGCGACGTCTCGCTCGCCGACCTGATCGTGCTCGGCGGCAACGCCGCGGTCGAGCAGGCGGCCAGGGCGGCCGGGCTCGCGGTCGAGGTCCCGTTCCACCCGGGCCGCACCGACGCCTCCCAGGAGCAGACCGAGGTCGACTCTTTCGCCCACCTCGAGCCCGCGGCCGACGGCTTCCGCAACTACCTGAGGGGCGATCAGCGGCTGCCGGGCGAGTACCTGCTGATCGACCGGGCCAACCTGCTGACCCTGACCGCGCCGGAGATGACGGTCCTGGTCGGAGGCCTGCGGGTGCTCGGCGCCAACAGCGGCGGCTCCCGGGTGGGGGTCCTCACCGACCGGCCGGGGACGTTGACCAACGACTTCTTCGTCAACCTGCTCGACATGGACACGGTCTGGAAGCCGACCTCGCAGGACGCGACCACGTTCGAGGGCCGCACCTCCTCCGGCGACCTGAAGTGGACCGGCAGCCGGTCCGACCTCGTCTTCGGCTCGAACTCCGAGCTGCGGGCGCTGGCCGAGGTCTACGCCTCAGCCGACGCGAAGGAGAAGTTCGCCGAGGACTTCGTCGCCGCCTGGGCGAAGGTCATGGACCTGGACCGCTTCGACCTGGCCTAGCTTCCGCCCGCGGTCGACCTTTGGCCCGTCTACCGGGCCTCAGGTCGACCGGGCGCGAGGCGGCCGGCGCGGCAGGTATAAGCAGGGTCGACCCATGACGATCCTCGGACTCATCGCCGGCACCTGCACCACGCTCAGCTTCCTGCCGCAGGTGATCCGCACCCTGCGGACCCGTCACGCCCGCGACCTTTCCGCGGCCTGGCTCTTGATCTTCGGTCTCGGCACGGCGCTCTGGCTGACCTACGGGATCCTCACCTCCGACATCGCGGTGGCCCTCGCCAACGGCGTCACCTTCGGACTGGTGATGACCCTGATCGTCGCCAAGTACACGATCAAGCCGCTCGAGGACCCGGAGCCCGAGACGTTCGAGGGGGCCTAGGGCGTCGCGCCGCGGTTCGTGAACGGCACGTAGTCGCGGCAGGGCTCGCCGCGCAGTCCCGGGCACGGGGGCAGGCCGCTCGGCACGTTCACCCCGGGGACGACCGGGAGCAGCAGGTTCGAGGGGTCCTCCGGCGAGTAGGCGATCGCGACGTCGGCCGTGCCCGCCGGCTCGGTCTCTTCGAAGTCCCAGATCGGCTGGGTGCCGTTGGGGGCGGCGATCGTGACCCGGATGCGGGAGCCCGCGCGGTAGGCGTGGCCCTCGTAGTAGAGCGGGATCGTGACCTTGACGAATTCGTTCGCGGGCATCGGTTCGACGTCGGATTCGCGCAGGCTGAGGACCGGCTCGAGCCTGGTCGACTTCGCCGCGTCGAGCTTGCGCTCGTTCGCCCGCACCCAGCCGTTCTGCACGAAGGTCTCCTTGCCGTCCGGGCGCACCTCGGAGACGGTCGCCTGGAGGTCGACGTTCGGGGTCGAGGAGCGCACCCAGACGTTCACCGCCCCGGCGCCGATCGCGGTCGTGTTCGCGCCCAGCGGCGCGGTCACGTAGGAGACGGCCGAACCGGGCGGGCTCTGTTCCCAGTGATAGGCGGGCGTCTCGGTCCAGAGGCCGTTTTCGGCCGAGCCGGTGTCGCCGGTGAAGTCCTGCAGCGGCAGCGCGCGGGCGTCCCAGGTGAATTCGTCGGCGTGCGCGCCGGTCGGCGGCTGCGCCTTCAGATTCCCACCCGGCGCCAGATACCAGGCTTTCGCCTGCGTCCCCGGGATCGGGAATTCGTTGAACGATTCTTCGAAGGCCGGGTAGGGCTGCCCGGGCGAGGTGCCGCCGGCGCCGTTGTCGAAGAGGACGCGGATCTGCTGCTCCCTTTCGAAGGCGGACTTCGCCAGTGCGTAGGTCGGCAGCAGCTGCACCGGGTCGGGCGGCAGGGTCAGGCCTTTGATCCCGAACGCTTCTTCGAAGATCAGCGGCGCCGCCGCATGGGCGACCACTCCCGCGACCAGCGGCGACTGCCTCGCCACGTAGAGCTCGAGGAAATCGACCCAGCGGTTGAAGGTGGCCGGGTCGAGCGAGTCGATGTGGGCGCCGTTGGTGAAGGTGAACCACTTCTGACGCGTGCCGGTCATGTGCTCGGCGAGGTCGGGGCAGTGGCCGCCGGTCTGCTCGTCGGTCCACTGGCAGGCCATGAAGGTCGGCACGGCGATCTTCTTCACGAAGGTGACGGGCGAGAGCGGGTCGGCAACCGCCGGCCTGTAGTGGCTGTTTTCTTCGACCTTCTTCAGCAGGTTGACCGCTTCCGGGTGGAGCGCCTGGTTTTCCTTGCAGGTCCCGTCGCCTTCCTGGACCTGCTTGTAGGCCCAGGACTGGCCGCTCGAGGGGCCTGCCGCTTCGGCGTCGTGGACACGCTCCTTCGCCCATTCGAGTGCGAAGCCGGTGTTGAGGATGCCGCCCGGATAGAGCGTCGTCTGGGTGTTGTCGATCACCGAGAGCGGGGTGATCGCGGCGAGGCTCGGCGGCTTGGTCGCGGCGGTGAAGAGCTGGCTGATGCCGCCGTAGGAGATCCCCATCATCCCGACTTCGTGGTGGAGCGCCCAGGGCTGATGGGCGATCGTCTCGACCACGTCGTAGCCGTCGAGGTTCTGCAGCGGCTCGAAGAAGTCGAAGGCGCCGCCGCTGCAGCCGGTGCCGCGCATGTTGACGTCGACGACGGTGAAGCCGAGCAGGTTGGCGATCAGCGAGATCCCGTTTTCGGGGCCGGCCGGGTTGGCGAAGCCGTAACCGCCGTACTCGATCAGGGTCGGCGTGGGGCCGGTCGGGATGTAGGGCAGTTCGACCGCGGAGGACTTCGGTTCGGAGGAGGCGTTGGTGGTTTCGGTGGCGTTGCTGAGCGCCGCCGACTTCAGCGAGCGCCTCTGGGCGATGGCGGTGAGCTTTTTCAGGACTTCCCCCACCCCGGGGATCTCCTTCAGTTTTTCTTCCAGTTCGCCGAGCGGCGGTTCGGGCAGTTCAGGCGTCCCGCCCGAGCCGCCTTCGCCCGGGTTCGGGACCAGGCCGGTGAGGATCTTCAACACGTCCTGGGGCGGGTGGACGTCGATCGCCAGCTTCGTCCCGTCGCGGGTGGTCAGGTACTGGTAGCCGTGTGGTTCGATCTTCTGGTCGTAGATCGAGGTGTTCGGCGGCGCCGAGCGCTGGGTCAGCACGGTCAGCGGTTCGGAGCGCTGCCCGCCGGGGCCGACTTCGAGCCGGTAGCCGTTGCCGGGCGTCACTTCGCGGAAGAGGACCCCGCCGAGATTGTCGGCGTTCTTCTGGCCGACGACGGCCCCTCCCGCGTCGTAGAGGGTGACCTGGGCGCCCGCCGGGACGCCGGTCGCGTAGACCTGTTCGACGCTGCCTTGGGGGTCGAAGGCGGGCGCCGCTCCCGTGGCGCCCGCCCCGACCGACATCAGCAGCAGGAGCAGCAAGACGAACGCGAGCGCCGACAATCCCACCGTGCGCCGCGCCTGTCTCAGGACTCTGAGAGTTGCCGCTCCCCCCGTCATGCGGGCATATCTACCACAAATTAAGTAGTTGAAACAGGAATTTTCAGCATCGCCCGGCTCTGCGGCCGGGCGCTACTTGAGCGAATCCGGGAGGACGAGAGCGCTGTCGTCGGCGAGGGTGAAGCCGGGGTTGTGGGCGATCTCCCAGAGGTGACCGTCGAGGTCGGCGAAGTAGGCGGCGTAGCCGCCGTAGAAGGTCTCGGCGGCGGGTTTGGTGATCGTCGCGCCGGCGGCCTCGGCGGCGGCGACGGCCGCGTCGACCTCCTCGCGTGAGCGGACGTTCTGGGCGAGGGCGACGCCGCCGAAGCCGTCGCTTCCGGTGTCCTCGATCCCGGCGTCGGCGGCGAGCTTCTCGCGACCCCAGAGGACGACGGCCGAGCCGCCGGTCTGCACGAAGACGGTCTCCTCGACCTCCTTGCACCGCCAGCCGAGCGCTTCGTAGAAGCGCCGGGCGGCCGCCAGGTCGGCGACGCCGAGGGTGATCAGGCTGACTCGCTGCTCCACCCTCGCGATCGTAGCGGTGAGCTCCCCGGCGGTGAGGCCGCCGGCGTTCTCGATCGCGTTCCGGCAGCGCAGGTCCCCCGCGCCGATCCCGAGCCGGGTGGCCGCAACCTCTTCGAAGCCCCGTCGAGGTTGCCGGCGTCGCGGAAGGCGGCGATCAGGTGGACGATCAGGTCAGCGACGAGCTGCGCTTCGTCTTCTTCGCCGACCCCGACGGCAATCGCTGGGCGGTGCAGCAGATCGGCCAGGCCGAATCAGCGGGCGACGGCGGGAACGCCGCGCTCCACCAGGGCCTTCTCCATGTCGAGGATCGCACCGGTGTCGACGTAGAAGTCGTGTTGCTCGACCACCTTGCCCCAGCGGGTGCGGAGGACGAGGACGGTCTGGTTTTCGTAGATGCGGGTGCCATCGGGGGCGTCGGCGTGGTCGTCGAAGCGGACCCACATGGTCAGTGCCCAAAGGGGGCCGCTGGTGGCGATCGATTTGATCTCCCCTTGCAGTCCCGCGGCGGTGAAGTTCTGCAGGAAGCGGTCGAAGGCGTCCTTGCCGACCCAGTCACCGGACCAACGGTGCGGGCCTTCGTTGAAGTGGAGGACGAAGTCATCGGCGTAGGCGCTGAGGAGCGGCTTGTAATCACCGGTGTTGAGCTTGGCGACGTCGGGCCTGAATTTGAGGAGCAGGAGGCGGGGAAAGAGGGCGCGGGCGCCAAGGGCGAGCGCCACGCCGGCGAGGAGATTCGAGAGCTTCGGCTTCATCTCGGAGTTATCCCTTCTAGGTAGATCGCTCTAGTGAGGCGAAGGCTACACTCTTTGCGATGACCGAGACCGCCTCCCCGGCCGCGGCCGCCAAGGTTCCCACCCGCGACCGCATCCTCTTCGCCACCGCCGAGCTCTTCCGCCGCCGGGGCTACAACGGCACCGGCCTCAAACAGGTGGTCACCGAGGCCGACGCCCCCTTCGGCTCGCTCTACCACCACTTCCCCGGCGGCAAGGCCGAACTCGGCGACGAGGTGATCCGCAAGGCGGGCGCCTTCTTCCAGGCGCTGGTCACCGCCGTCTACGACGAGGAGGGTTCGACCGAGGACGCGGTGCGCGCCGTCTTCAATGGTGCCGGCGAAACCTTGGAGGCGACCGATTACGAGGACGCCTGCCCGATCGCCACCGTCGCGCTCGAGGTGGCCAGTACCGACGAGCGCCTGCGTCAGGCGACCGCCGACGTCTTCGAGCAGTGGACCGCGGCACTCACCGGGCGGCTCGGCGATCGTGACCAGGCGCTCGCCGTGATCGCCGCGCTGGAGGGTGCCTTCGTCCTCTGTCGCGCCTTCCGCAGCACCGAGCCGATGCGCGCCGCCGGCGAAATGGCCGCCGCGCTCGTCACCGACTAGATCGGTTGATTCCACGACACCGCACCCCGGGAAAGGGACGGGGCTGCGGGAGATTCAAGGGTCCGGACGCGCTGCCGTCCCTTTGCGTGGAGTCGACCAGCTGGCGCCGCGCCTCGCCGCGCCTCGCGGCCGGGCCGCTCAGGGGCGCGGGTGAAGGGCTTTGCGCGGGCGGTAGACCTTCTGCCGACCAGGCCGCGATACGACCACGATCCCGGGATGGAGCGCTTCGACCAAGCCGTCGTCGAAGGCTTCGAAATCGTCTTCCCGCGCCTGATGCGGACTGACGCTCGCGTTCTCCACCGTCGCTCGCCCGTGGAGCGGAGAATTGGTCAAACGCTCAAGCATTGCCATGTGGAGAGTGTAGATGAGGGGGTGGACCGAAGTCGGGAATGGCTAGATCGGCAGCAGATGCATGAGCTCGAAGTACACCCCTACCCCCGCCGTGATCAGGATCGCGGGTGGCGCCAGCAGTAGGGCCAGATCGCGAATGGTGATTCCCGGATCTACGCGGCGCGCAGTCGAATCGACTCCGACGATCACCCAGCGGGCGAATTCGTTGACGAACGGCGCGATCAGGGCAAGTGCCAGAGCGACGGTGCAGGCCAGCGACACCCGGCCCGCGCAGCGGACGATCACCATCGCGTCCGGGTCACTCTCGACGCCGTCGCCGTGCGGCTGGACATAGCCGAGCGCGAGCAGTCCGATCACCACGACGCCGGCGAGTACGGCGGTCGTCCCCACGTAACGGACCCCGCGCATCGCCGTCGTCAGGTACCCGTTCTCGTCGCTGCGCGCGTAGTACGCGGCCAGCGCCACCGGGGCCAGCAGGAGCGCCCCGAGCGTGATTCCGTCGAGTCGGTCGAGTTGCGCCTGCCTGGAGACGAACGCCAGCACCCCCGCGATCACGCCCGCCGAGAAGAGCAGCGGGAAGATCAGCCCTTCGCGCTTGGCGTGGAGGATCACTTCCAGGAACCCCTGTTCGCTCCTGTCGGTCGTGCCGCCGTCGGGATTGTCGAGGAGGTGCGGCCGCGAGTGGTTGAAATCTCGGTGCACGTCTTTCGTCACCTGTGCTCGCGGGGCGCGATGCACCGAACCCTTCTTGGGCTTTTCCAACGTGAGACTCGCTTCTTCGGCGTACGTGCCGGCGGCCGGCACGACCTCGGCGTGGTAACTCCTTCCCAGCCGAAGTGGAATCTCGTTGAAATACTCCGCGCGGCCGACCAGGCCGAATGACGAGAAAAAGCGGCTGAGCAGGAAGTAGGCGGCCCCGCGGAGGCCGAACTCACTGGCCGATTGACGCAACGAGCTCTCCAGCCGAGCGTCGTAGCTGACCTTGATCAGGCCCGACTCCCCCGGGGTATAGGGAACGCTGACCAACAGCATGAAGCCTTCACCGAGTTCGCCGATCAGGGCGGTCAGCCTTTCCCGCTGGCTGCGTTGCACCGGCCTCAACGCTTCCCTGATATCACCGTCCTGCGCCAAAGCCTGCTCGGCAAGGTCCGCACCTGTGGCGCGCTTCGCCTTGAGGATCTCGTCTAGCGTCGTCCTCGGCAATGGCGTTCTGAGCCTGGGCAGTCGCTCGCCGATTCCGGCCAGGCCGTTGAGCGTGATGTCCCTTGCCTGGCCGCTCTCGACCACGCTGAGGCTGCGACCGCCGGCGTCGGTGACGTCGATGCCCCGCATGACTTCCTTGCGCAGCACCATGACCGGAACCATCACCTCCTGGACATCCTCGAAGCCAGGTTCCTCGGGCAAGGTGAAATCAACGCTCATCTGTCGTCGCACGGTCCGGCCGTCGATGAAGTCGAAGTGCTCGACCCGGCGGTTGACCCAGCTGGAGAAGCTGAGGGCCAGCCGCACCGCGTAGATGTCGGTTCGGGGCGGCTCGTCCGCGCTCGGCGTTTCTTCCCTGGACCCCGACTCCGGGTCGGGGTCAGGCGGGGAAGGCGGTGGCGATGCCGGTGGCGAGGATGGGGCCGGGAGCGGCGCTCCTTCGGTGATCAGTTCGAGCCGGATCGAGCCGGCACCGAGGCGTGGGCGTCTCGACCAGAGCCAGAGGACGGGCGGTACCGCCAGGAAGAAGGAGCGTCGCCGCCGGGCCGAGGACACGCCGGCACCTTACGTTAATCAGGGAACTTTTCTATAACCGGGGCCTCAGGCTTCGTTCCAGCAGCGGGCCAGGGTCCGCCGCCAGTTGCCCCAGGCGATCGCCTCGATCTCCGCCTCGGAGAAGCCGTGCTTGGCGAATTCCTCGAGCAGCCGCGGCACGCCGGTGACGTCGCCGAGCGCGTCCGGCACCTCGGTGCCGTCGAAGTCGGAACCGAGGGCGACGTGCTCGACGCCGATCCGTTCGGCGATGTGGCGGGCGTGGCGGACGATCAGGTCGAGCGGCGTGCCCGCGGGTTGATTCTTGCCGTCGGGTCGTAGGAAGGCGGGCGCGTAGACGATCCCGACCAGGCCGCCGGTCTGCCCCACCGCGTCGATCTGGGCGTCGGTGATGCAGCGCGAGTTGGGGCAGATCGCGTGCGCCCCTGCGTGGCTGACGACCAGCGGCGCGACCCCCAGCTCGGCGGTGTCCCAGAAGCCCGCTTCGTTCATGTGGGCGAGGTCGAAGACGATGCCGAGCTCGGCGCAGCGCCGCGCCAGCTCCTTGCCCGCGTCGGTGAGCCCGGGGCCGATGTCCGGGGTCGAGGGGTAGCGGAACCGCACCCCGTGGCCGAACGCGTTCGGCCGGCTCCAGACCGGCCCGAGCGAGCGCAGCCCCGCCGCGTACCAGAAGTCGAGCGCCTCGAGGTCGGCGTCGATCGCCTCCGCGCCCTCCAGGTGGAGCACCGCGACCGGCGGGCCGCCCGCCGCCGCCGCGTCGATGTCGGCGATCGTCCGGCCGATCCGCATCTCCCTAGCCGCCTCGATCGCGGCGAGTCGGCCGGCGGCGATCGCCGAGGCACCGGCGGCGAACCCGTGCTCCAGTTCCGGCGCCGGACCCGCCCCGCCCGGCCGGTTGCTCTTCGCCGGCTGGTAGTCCGCGGTTTCCGGGTTGCGGATGAAGACGGCGAAGATCCCGCCGCGCATGTCGGCCTCCTTCATCCGCGGCAGGTCGAGGTGGCCGCCCTCCCGCCCCGCCACGAAGCGGGCGTGGTCCTCGCGGGTCAGCGAGTCGTTGTGGCCGTCGAAGAAGAACGCCATCGCGGGGAGCTTTTCAGGAGCGGCAGCCGGCGCGCGGCGCCGCCGAGCATCATCGGCGCCAGGTGCTCTTCGCGGCCGAAGAACGCCGCCGCCAGCGCCAGGCAGACGACCGAGAAGGCGCCGAGGTAGGCGACGTCGAGCCAGGCGGCGAACTGCGCCGGGGCGAGCAGGTGGCGCTCCGAGTGGAGCAGCGTCTGGCGCATCAGGTCGACCCCGTAGGTGAGCGGATTGAGGCGCACCAGCGGCTGCATCCAGCCCGGCAGTTCGCTCGCCGGATAGAGCGCGCCGCTGAAGAAGAAGAGCGGGAAGATGACGAAGTTCATCGCCACCGCGAAGTCCTCCAGCTTGCGGATCCGCGCCGCCGCGAGCATCCCCAGGCTCGACAGCGCCAGCGCGCAGAGCAGCGTCGCGCCGAGGAAGCCGAGGTAGTCGTCGAAGCTCACCTCGATGCCGAAGAAGACGACCGCGACCGAGAAGACGATCGCGAACGCCGTCCCCAGCAGGGTCGAGCTGAGCGTCTTGCCGAAGACGATCAGCCCGCGCGGGACGGGCGCCACCAGCAGCATCCGCATCGGCCCGAACTGGCGGTCGTGGACGCTGCCGAGCGCGCTCAGCAGGCAGGAGAAGAGGATGACCATGCCGATGATCCCCGGCAGCAGGTAGGTCTCGTATTCGCCGCCCGGGATCAGCGCGGCGAACCCGGTCCCGGCCGCGATCAACCACAGCAATGGCCGGGCGAAGGTGCTGGCCAGCCGCCCCCGCTGGCGCACCGCGCGCTTGAACTCGCGGCCGACGATCCCGGTCAGCGGGCCGCTCGGGGCGGGCAGCCCCAGTCTTCCGGCGCCCACCTGTTTCGGCACCAGTTTCTTGCGCGCTTCGCCGCCGAGGAACATCGCCGAGAGGTGCTCCTCGCGCCCGAACAGCTTCGTCGCGAAGGCCAGGCAGACGACGGTGAAGACGGCGAGGTAGGCGATGTCGAAGATCGGTTCGAACTCGACCCGGCTGACCGCCCGAAATTCCTCCGCCAGCAGGTAGTGGCGCATCAGGTCGACCCCGTAGGTGAGCGGGTTCAGCCGCACCAGCGGCTGCAGCCAGGCGGCCAGCTTTTCGGTCGGGTAGAGGGCGCCGCTGAGGAAGAACATCGGGAAGATCACGAAGTTCATCGCCACGGCGAAGTTCTCCAGCTTGCGGATCCGCGAGGCGACCACCATCCCGAGGCTCGCCAGCGCCAGCGAGCAGAGCAGCGTCGCGCCGAGGAACTTCAGCCAGTCCTCGAAGCTGAAGTCGATGTCGAAGACCCAGGCGAGCGGGGTGAGGACGACCGCGAAGGCGGCGCCCATCAGGGTCGCGCCGAGGGTCTTGCCGAGGACGATCGTCCCACGCGGCACCGGCGAGATCATGAGCATCCGCATCGACCCGAACTCGCGGTCCTGCACGCTCCCCAAGGCGCTCAGCAGCGAGGAGAAGAGGACGACCATGCCGACGATCCCCGGCAGCAGATACTTGTGGTAGCTGAAGTTGCCCCCCGGGATCAGCGCCGAGAAGCCGGAGCCGATGATGATCAGCCAGATCAGCGGCCGGGCGAAGGTGCTGGCGAGCCGGGCGCGGTTGCGCAGCACCCGCTTGAACTCGCGGCCGACGATCCCGGCGAGGATCCGCGGCGTCATACGGGGGCCGGGGTCCCCCCCGCCGCTCCGCCCGGCGTGGTCGCGGCGACGAAGACGTCGTCGAGGGTCGGCTTGCGGACGCTGAGGCTCTCCAGCCGCTCGCCGATCAGCGGCAGCAGCATCGGCAGGATCGCTTCGGCCGAGTCGACGGCGACGATCACCCCGTTCTCGGTGCGCCGCGGCTCGCTGCCGCTTCGCCGGGCGATCTCGGCGAGCAGGCGCGGATCGGGATCGCTCATCACCAGCTCGATCGACTCGCTGCCGCCCAGATCGCGCTTCAGCTCGTCCGGCGTTCCCTGCGCGATCACGGCGCCGCGGTCGACGATCATCACCCGGTCGCAGGGCTCGGCCTCCTCCAGGTAATGGGTGGTGAGGAAGAGCGTCATCCCTTCCTCCCGCGCCAGCCGCTCGAGGAACTCCCAGACCCGCGCCCGGTTGACCGGGTCGAGGCCGAGCGTCGGCTCGTCGAGGAAGAGGACCGCGGGCCGGTGGAGGATGCCGCGGGCGAGGTCGACCTGCCGGCGCATCCCGCCGGAGAAGGTGCGAACCGAGTCGTGGCGGCGGTCGGTGAGTTCGAAGAGCGCCAGCACCTCCGCGATCCGCGCCCGCAGATCGGCGCGCCCGAGCCCGTAGAGCTTGCCCGCCAACTGCAGGTTCTCCTCCGCCGAGAGCTCGCCGTCGAGCGTCGTCTCCTGGAAGACCAGGCCGATGTTCTTGCGCACCGCGAGAGGTTGTGCGACGACATCGTGGCCGGCCACCTCGGCCCGGCCACGGGTCGGGCTGACCAGCGTGGTCAGCATGTGGATCATCGTCGTCTTGCCCGCCCCGTTGGGCCCGAGGAAGCCGAAGAAATCACCGTCGCCGACGCTGATGTCGACCGCCTCGACCGCGCGCAGCTTGCCGTAGTCCTTGCCGAGGCCGAACGCCTGGACCACCGGCGCGGCGCTCACGACCGGATCAGGTCGCGGTAGACGAAGGCCGGCTCCGCGGCGACCGCCTCCGCCCCGGCGGGCGCCGGCTCCGCCTCCTCGCGACGGGCGTCGGTGATCAGGTGGTGGTGGGGGGAGAACTGGCAGACCGGGTCGGTCGCCGCCGCGTCGCCGGTCAGCGCCAATGCCTGGCAGCGGCAGCCGCCGAAGTCCTCGTGCTGGCGGTTGATCGGGCAGGTGCGGCAGGGCTCCTGCATCCATCCCGTGCCGCGGAAGGCGTTGAAGAGCTTCGACTCGAACCAGATCTCCTTCAGCGAACGCTCGCGCACGTTCTCCGGCTCGAAGCCGGGGATCGAGGCCGCCGCCTGACAGGGCAGGACGTCGCCGTTCGGCTGCACGAGGATCGCGTCGTGCGCCCAGCCGCCCATGCACGGCTTCGGCACCTCCTCGTAGTAGTCGGGCAGCACCCAGAGGATTTCCATCTTCGGCCCGAGGCGCTCGCGTTCGCGCAACACGATCTCCTCACCGCGCTCGAGCTGGGCCCGGGTCGGCATCAGCGCGTCCCGGTTCAGCAGCGCCCACCCGTGGTACTGGGTGTTCGCCAGCTCGAGCCGGCGCGCGCCCAACTCCTCCGCCATCCGGATGATCGACCCGACCTCGTCGATGTTGCGGCGGTGCAGCACGCAGTTGACGGTCAGCGGGAAGTCGAGCTCCTTTGCCAGCGCCGCCGCCTTCACCTTGCGCTCGAAGGCGATCGTGCCGCCGATCTCGTCCGCGGCGACCGGGTCGGAGTGCTGGAAGCTGATCTGGACGTGGTCGAGCCCGGCCGCGTGCAGCGCTTCCACCCGCCGCTTCGGGAACGGCATCGCCGAGGTGACGAGGGTCGAGTAGAGGCCCGACTCGGTCGAGGTCGAGACCAGGTCGACGATCTCCTTGCGGGCCATCGGCTCGCCCCCGGTCAGCGCCAGCTGCAGCACCCCGAGGTCGGCCGCTTCGCGGAAGACCCGCTGCCAGTCCTCCCCCGGCAGCTCGTCCTGGTAGCGCTCGGCGCCGATGTCGGTCGGGTTCGAGCAGTACGGACAGTGCAGCGGGCAGCGGTAGGTCAGCTCCGCGATCAAGAGCAGCGGGTTGCCGATCAGGATCTCCTCAGGCATCGACGACCAGCCCCCGCTCGCCGATCCCGTCGAGCAGCTCGGAGACGTCGTCCTTCACGTCCGCCCCTTCGTAGCGCTCGCCCAGCAGGCCGGCGATGTCGTCGAGGGTGCGTTCGCCGTCGCACAGCTCCAGCACCTCGACCGCGGTCTCGTTCAGCACCAACGCCCCCTCCGGGAACAGCAACACGTCCTGCTCGCGGACGCGGTCGTGGTGGAGTCGGACCCCGGTGGCCAGCTTGGGGCGCTCGAACGGCACGCGATCAGCCCTCCGGGGCCGGCGACGCCGAGGGCCGCGTGTCGCCGCGGTCGATCGCGTCGAGCTGCGCCCAGAGCAGGTCGCACTTGAAGGAGAGCGCCGCCACCGCGCGCTCCTGGTCGGCGCGGGTGCGGCAGCGCTCCAGCGTCACCCCGAGCGCGTACTCGGCGTCGCGGGGGGCGAGCGTCAGCCGCGCGCGGAAGTACTCGAGCCCGGCCGGGTCGATCCACGGGTAGTGCTCCTCGAGCGCCGCGATCCGCACCTTGATCGCCCCCGGCCCGAACAGCTCGGTGAGCGAGGAGGCGACGGCGAAGACCCACGGTTCGGAGCGGCAGAAGTTGACGTAGGCGTCGACCGAGTAGCGGACGCCGGGAAGCACGAGCCGCTCACCGCGGATCTCGTCGCGGTCGACCCCGAGCGATTCGCCCAGCCGCAGCCAGGACTCGATCCCGCCCGAGGACTCGCCCTCGGCGCCGTCGTGGTCGAGGATCCGCGAGATCCACTCGCGGCGGATCGCCACCTCGGGGCAGTTGGAGAGGATCGCCGCGTCCTTGATCGGGATCGAGCGCTGGTAGTAGTAGCGGTTCGCCACCCAGCGCTGAAGCTCCTCACGGGAGAGCTCGCCGGCGTTCATCCGCACGTGGAAGGGGTGCTGGTCGTGATAGCGCTCGCCCTGCTCGCGCAGCGCGGCGACGAACTCCTCCTCGGTCCAAGGGACCGCGTCCTGCTTCAGGCCGGTCGGCGTCGTCGTCATAGCTCGAATTCCATTCCGTCCTCTGAGATTACGAGGCCGGCACCCTCGACCATCGATCTCTCCGGCGAATCCTCGAGCAGGATCGGGTTGGTGTTGTTGATGTGGACCAGGGCGACCTCGGCCTCGAGCGCCGCCAGGGCCTCCAACGTGCCGCCCTCGCCGCTCAGCGGCGCGTGGCCCATCGCCCAGGAGTCGCGTTCGCCGAGGCCGAGGGCGACGAGGTCGTCGTGGCGGAAGAAGGTACCGTCGGCGAGCACCGTGTCGGCCGCGGCGAGGCGGGCGGTGACGGTCTCGTCGAGCGCCTCGATCGCGGGCACGTAGACGAGCGTCCCGTCGGTGGCCGAGTCGCGCACGGTGAGCCCGATCGCCGCGGGGCCCGGCTCGCCCCCCATATATAGGGGCGCGTCGCCGCCGGTGGGGAAGGTCTCGACGCTCAGCGTGGTGCCCTCGAGCGGCGTCGCAACCCCCGGCTCGAGCGGGCGCCAGTCGATCCCGCAGTAGCGCTCCAGCATCGTCAGCAGCGGGTACTCGGAGGTCAGCGCCTCGCGCACCTCGACCGTCGAGTAGACGCGCAGCGGGGCGCTCGACTCGCGCAGCAGCAGCAGGCCCGCGGTGTGGTCGATCTCGCCGTCGGTGAGGACGACGCCGGCGATCGGGTTGGAGCGCATCCCGGCCGAGCGGTCGGTGGGCAGCTCGGCGAGCTGGCGCAGCAGGTCGGGGGAGGCGTTGACCAGGTACCAGGGGTCCTCGCCGGAGCGGATCACGATCGAGGACTGGGTTCGCGGCGTCGCCCGCCCTTCGCGCGCGCCCGCGCAGACGGGGCAGTCGCAGTTCCACTGGGGGAAGCCGCCGCCCGCGGCGGAACCGATGATCCTGGCGCGCATCAGAGCTGGACGAGAAGGGAGACCCGAAGATCAACCCACATGAAGACGGCGGGGAGAGATCTCCGATCCCCGCCGCCCGCATGTGAAGTCGAAAACCGTCTAGCGGGTGTACCGGTAGGCGGTGACCTCGGAAGCGAGCTCGAGCGTCTTGAACGCCGGCTTGGTCCACTTCATGTCAGGTCCTCCTCATCGATGGGGTGCTGCTGGGACGGACTATACCGACCACTGAAGCCGGTTCAAAACGCCTTCGGACCCCGTTTGTCGAGCGCTCTAGACTCGCCCGCGAGATCGAACTGCGGCGCCCGAAATCCATGCCGGCCGGGAAGCGTCGGCGTCCTTGGCTGAAGGCCCTTGGCTGGGCGGCCGTCGCCGCGCTCAGCTGCTTCATCGTCGCCGTCGCCGCCGGGCTGATCCAGGACGACATCAAGGAACCGAAACGCTGGCCGGGGCCGCCGCCGGAAGTCGAACGCAACGCCAACGGCTGGGGCGAACCGGAGAGCTTCGTCGGCCAGTACCACGTCCACTTCCTCCGCAACATCGGGCCGACGCGGTCGAACGGCTACGCCGAATTCGCCGGCGAGCGCTTCCGCGAAGGCCAGCTGACGATGTTCATGCGCGAAGTCTTCGAGCACCGCCCCCACGTCCCCGGCGGAGTCCTCGTCCTCAACGGCCATACCCACAACCTGGTCGTCTACCTCTCCGAACTCTCCTCCAACGGGCGGGTCCTCTACGCGACCGTCCGCGGCGGCACCTACGAAGGCCCGGCGATCGGCTCCTTCGGCGGGGTGAAGCGCGGCAACCGGATCTTCGGCGGCCTCTCGCTGCGCGGCCTCGCCAACGTCGAAGCGAACTTCATCCGCTATTCGAAGAACCCCGAGTCGCGGTCGGGCGGGCCGCCGACCGGGGCGGGCGGGCCGCCGACGGAAGTCCTTCCCTAGGATCGAAGCGGTGTCAGCTCGGGTGAAAGCGCTGCTCTTGGCGCTCGGAGTGCTTGCGGCAGCGGTGACGCCGGCTGCGTGCGGTGGCGGCAGCAGCACGATCACGACCGGCGAATACACGGCCAAGCCGCCCGAAATCGAAGACTGGCCGCTGTTCGGCCGGGACACCGACAACACCCGCTTCGCCACCCAGGACGAAATCGACACGGGGAACGTGGACGAACTGGGCGAAGCCTGGAGCACCGACCTCGGCCCGGACCAGTTCCTGATGGAGTCGTTCCCGATCGTGATCGGCGAAACGATCTTCGTCACCACCTCGACCGACGAGGTGATCGCGCTCGACGGCAAGACCGGGCAGACGAAATGGACCTACACGCCGGAAGTCGACTTCTCCCAGTCGACCGGGGTCGGCGGCTACGGCGTCTCGGTCAATCGCGGCGTGGCGGCGGAAGACGGCAAGCTCTTCGTCCTCACCTTCGACAACAAGCTGCAGGCGATCAGCCAGAAGACCGGCGAGCGGCTCTGGTCCTCCCAGGTCGAAGATCCCTCCACCGGGGCCTACGAGTCGATGGCCCCGAGCGTCTACGACGGCAAGGTCTTCGTCGGCGTGTCCGGCTCCGAGGACGGGGTGCGCGGCAAGATCTCGGCCTACGACCAGAAGACCGGCAAGGAGATCTGGACCTTCTACACGGTCCCCAAGGCGGGGACGGGCTGGGTGCCGAAAGGCGGCGGTGGCGGCACCATCTACATGCCGCCGACCGTCGACACCAAGACCGGAATCGTCTACGCGGGCACCGGTAATCCGGCGCCGGTGATCGTCGGCGACAAACGGCCGGGGAAGAACCTCTACACCGACTCGATCATCGCGCTCGACGCGAACAGCGGCGAACTCCTCTGGTACCACCAGGAGCAGGCGCACGACCTCTGGGACTACGACGCCGAGTCCCCCGTCGTCCTCTTCAACGCCGAAATCGAAGGACGGCGCCGGCGCGGTGTCGCCGAGGCGGGGAAGAACGGGCTGCTCTTCCTGCTCGACGCGAAGACCGGCAAGAACCTCTTCCCCTCGGTGCCGTTCGTGAAGAGGGACCACACGCCGCCGGACGAGGACGGGGAGCTCGAGTGCCCCGGCGCGGTCGGCGGCTCGCAGTACTCGCCGCTCGCCTACAGCCCGGAAACGCAGGCGGTCTACGTCTCCGGGATCAACATCTGCATGGTCCTCAAAGTGACCTACGAGGACCACAACGGCGAGAAAGCCTTCGGCGGCGACCGGGTCGTGCCGGAGGACACCGAAAAGACCGGCACCTTCACCGCCGTCTCGACGATCAACGGCGAAGTGATCTGGAAGCACAACATGCCGACGCCGATGGACGGCGGCGCCACCGCGACCGCGGGTGGCCTCGTCTTCACCGGCGACCAGCAGGGCATCCTCTATGCCTTCGACGCCGAGAGCGGCAAGAACCTCTGGCAGGGCAACCTCAAACTCGCCTTCGGCACCGCCCCGGTCGTCTACTCGATCGACGGCACCCAATACGTGCTGGCGACGGTCGGCGGCGCCGCCCTGACGGCCTCCGAAGAACTCGGCGAAATCGGCGCCCGCGTGGTGGCGCTGAAGCTGGGCGGCAAGGAGTTGCCGCCCGGCCCGGCACTGAAGTAGCGGCGCTCGGGCTGATCCGGCAAGGGAAATTTTTCTGGTAGTGGGTATCAAGTTTCCTTCCCACGTGGCCGAATGAAGGATGGGCGGTAGGGGATTCGGACCGACCGCCCTCACCTGACTCAGCAGATTTCGGACCTCTGGAAAGGACCACCGGCGTGGGCGAATATCCCCTGGCGAAAAGACGGCTCCACCGTCTTGGAATCGCCCTGTTTCTCGGCTTGCTGGCAACCTGCATCTTCACCTCAATGGCGCGAGCCGCGGGAACCCCTGACATCAGCGCCTCCGTGTCCTCGTCGTCGCCGCTCTACGGCGAACCGGTCCACGTGACGTTGGATACCTCCAACCCGTCCACCCAGCCCTACGGCTACAACCTCAGCTATCGCGTCGTGCTGCCCAGAGGGGTCACCTACGCGGGCGGCTCGCCGGTCCCGCCGACCGCGATCGCCGATCAGCCGGGGCTCGAACAGACGACGCTGATCTTCGGCAACACGGCCGACCTCTCGCCCGGCTCCCACAAAGCACTCGGCTTCGATCTCACCTACGACCAGTCGATCTGGCACGCCGGCGACACGATCCCGGTGCGGGCCCAGGCCTTCATCAACACCGACCCGCGCTTCGTGCCGAAGTTCAGCCTGACCGGGCAGCCGGAAGGGCCTTCGTCGACCAGCTACACCGGGTTCAGCGCCGAAGTGGTCGCCGAACAGCGGCTGAAGGCGATCAAGGTGACCGCCGAAGAGCCCTCGCCGGAGGGCGAGATCCTGCGTGGGGTCCACGAAGACCAGACCGTCTACACGCTGAAAGTCCAGAACAACGGGATCAACCCGACCACCGGGACGAACCTCGACGCCTACGTGCCGGCCGGGCTCGAGTACCTCGGCTGCGGGGCGCCGGGCGGCGCCGGGACCGACCACACCCACGACGCGATCGCCACCAACCCCGGCAGCGCCGAAGAGTACCCCGGCTCCGGTCCGATCGAAGTCGAATCGCTGGCCGGATGCTCGACTCCCGAACTGGTCGAAACTGAAGAAGTCGACCCCGACGGCGCGGGGCCGACGCCGTTCGGCGTCTACACCCACGTCCGCTGGGCCGTCGGCACGCTGACCGCGGGCGAAGTCAAGACCTTCCGGTACCGCGCCGCGATCCCGATCCGCGCCAACGCGAAAGAATTCACCGGCGGCGCCAAGCCCTCGGGAGCGTCCGGCGAACAGGCCGCCGACCTCGACAACAACACCGGCCCCGAAGTGCTCGACGAGGCCCTGCTCGCGACCTTCGCGACCGCCGCCGGGACCTATCAGGGGTCGACGCCGATGCCGACCTCCGACGAAACGATCCTCGACCGCACGGCCGAGGACTGGGTCGTGCACAAGGGCGTCGAAGCCTCGCGGCTCGAACAGGGGCAGAACGTCAAATGGACGCTGACCTTCGAAACCTCGGAGTACAAGTACGTCGACGAAGGTGTCGTCACCGACACGCTGCCGAACGGCCTCTGCCCGCTCGGGCCGAAAAACTTCACCTCCGAAAACGATGCCGCCGACGCCGAATGCGACCCGGTCGCCGGCAAAGAACCGAGCGCCCCGTACAGCTCGGCGGTGGAGAACGCCGACGGCACCTGGACGCTGGCCTGGAAAGCCGCCCAGTTCACCCAGGTCCAGCACACCGGGATCAACGACAAATTCGCCCTGACGTTCTGGACCCACACGCGCACCCACTACCAGGCGAACTTCGAACCGACGACGCCGATCCTCTCCCGCGACAAGATCACCAACGCCGTCACCACCGAAGCCGAAGAGTTCGCCCGCTGCGTCGCCCCGGAAGCGACGAACTGCGAAAACCCGGCGGCGAAGATCAGCCACCAGGTGGCCGACGGCACCCCGATCGTCGACGCGAGCTCGGCGACCATCGAAGCCGAAGCGCCGACGCTGGAAAAGTTCGTCAGCACCGGCAGCGCCGAATGCGCGACGGCGACCTACGTGAAAGCGCCGACCGTGCCGACCTTCCATCCCGGCGACACCGTCTGTTGGAGACTGCGGATCACCTTCCCCGGCACGCTCGACACGAATGCGCAGACGATCGCCGACTTCCTGCCGCCCGGCTCGAAATACGTCGCCGGCAGCGACGCACCGCACGGCGAAAACAACGTCAACGCGACGATCGACGAATCGGCCGCCGCCGACGGGGTGCTGACCTGGACGGCGGAAAGCGCCACGGTCCCCGCAGGCGGCCAGATCTTCGAACGGGTCATCGCCACCGAAGTGGCCCCGGTCGGCAACATCGCGAACGGCGACCTCAAAGGCAACCTGCTGAAGTTCTCCTCGGTCAACACGCCGGGCGAATCGGAAGCGCTGCGGGCCGAAGCGAACTACGAAATCCAGGTCCCGATGATCGGGCTGGTCAAGGGCGTCGAAGAAGTCGTCCGCGGCGGCACCACCGTGGCCGGGCCGAACGGCGAAAACGTCGACCACGTCGAGGTCGAGGAGGGCGACGAAGTCACCTATCGCGTCGACCTCCACAACACCGGCGGCCAGGATGCCCTGAACCTCGAAGTCTGGGACATCCTCCCGGCCGAGTACTCGTGCAGCGAAGTCACCGCGATCGCCGAAGCCGGCGAATGCCTCACCACCGGACCGGGCGACCACATCGTCTGGCACGTCCCGACCCTGCCCTTCGAAGGGGCGGGAAACCACAAGCAGCTGACCTACACCGTGACGGTGCCGGCGAACGTCGGCCCCGGCCGGACCCTGGTCAACACCGCCGGGGTCGCCCGGTTCCAGGGCGGGACCAACACCGGCGGCAGCTTCACTTACACGCCGGCCGAAAACATCGATCCCGAAAACACGACCGAACCGAACGCACCGGCCGCCAAGGACCCGAGCAACGTCTTCACCGCCGGCGCCGCGGTCGGCAAGACCGAGACCACGAGCGTCAACGAGGGCGGCAACAACGCCGCCACCCAGGCGACGATCGGCGAGACGATCACCTACACGCTCACCGCCGAAGTGCCCGAAGGGACGACGCTCGGCGGCCAGGCCGAACTTACCGACGCGCTGAACAGCGCCGAACGGCAGGGCTACGTGG
Source organism: Solirubrobacterales bacterium (assembly GCA_035572835.1). Taxonomy (GTDB): domain Bacteria; phylum Actinomycetota; class Thermoleophilia; order Solirubrobacterales; family 70-9; genus VAYN01. The sequence continues at coordinate 17,206 of DATNAG010000011.1, read as the reverse complement.
CCGGGTCGGCGGAAGCGACGCTGAACGGCGCCGCGCTGCCGGCGGGCTTCGAACTCGACACCAGCGGGACGACGCCGAAAGTCATCTTCCCGGCGGGCTACGACAACGCGGCGGGATCCGGGGTCGACAAAGTCGTCCTCAAATTCAGCGTGGTGGTCACCAACGTCGCGGCCAACGTGCGCGGCGCCACCCTCACCGACCAGGCGAAACTCGGCTGGACCGACCCCAGCGTCGGCCCCCAGTCGACCAGCTCCTCGACCCTCACCACCACCGTGGTCGAGCCGCTGATCTCGCAGGAAAAGAAAGACGACAAAAATCCCTCGCGGGTCACCCCGGGCGAAATCATCGACTACACGGTGACGACGGCGAACTCGGGGGCGGCCAACGTCTCGACCGCGCACGAGGTGACGATCGAAGACGCGGTGCCGATCGGCCTGACGCCGGTCAAAGCCGCCGCCCAACCGCTCGCCGACGGCGAAGAAGTGCCGGGCAGCGAAGGCGCCGTCTGGCACTCCGGCTCGCGCACGATCACCAAGAGCGTCGCGACGATCGCCCCTGGCGCCAAATCCGCCTTCAGCTACCTGGCCGAAGTCGACAACCCGGCCATCGGCGGCGCGCAGCTCACGAACACGGTGAAAAGCACCACCGCCAGCCTCGGCGCGGCCGCCACGGGCCGACGCACCAGCGGCAACGGCTACGCCGCCTCGAAATCCGACACCGTGCGGATCGGCGGCGCCTCGATCGAAAAGAGCACGACGCCCGGATCCGCGACCCCCGGCGACCCGCTCACGTACCACCTCAAAGTGACGATCCCGTCCAGCATCGAACTCTTCGACACGACGGTCCGTGACGTGCTACCGACGGGCGTCGAATTCGACGGCTACGGCGCCGTCACCTGCCTCAGCGGCTGTCCGCTGGCGAACGAAACCCACGAGTACAAACCGTCGGTCGACGGCGCGACGGGCAAAGAGACGATCGCCTGGGACCTCGGCGACATCCCGGCCCTGGGCGAACCGCAGGTCGTCGAATTCACCTATGCGGCGCACCTGCGGGCGACGAACCGCGTGGTCGGCGGCAACGTCGTCAAAGGCGACACCGAGGTCAACGCGGCGACGATCAACAGCGACCTCACCGACAAACAGGGGGCGTTCGACGAAAACGAAATCCCGACCACCTTCGACGAAACGTCAGCCGAAGGGAAAACGACGACGACGGTGATCGAGCCGCAGCTGACGATCGACAAGAAGATCAAGGTCGGCGCGGGAGCCTTCGGCAACGGCCCGACCGTCGCCCACAGCGACGAACCGCTCGCCTACCAGCTGATCGTCACCAACTCCGGCAACTCGCCGGCCTACGACGTCGAAGTGACGGACACGCCCGACGTGGCCGTGACCGGCGTCCAGGTCGTGCCCCAGGCGGGCGTCACGGTCACCGCCCCGTGGTCGGAAGCGACCCACGCGATGACGCTGGAGATCGCCGGGCCGATCCCGGCGGGCGGCAGCACGACGATCGAATACACCGCCGAATTCGTCGCGGCGAGCGAACTCCACGACGGCCAGCAGGTCAAGAACACGGCCGCCGTGCCGCTCTACTTCGGCGTGCCCGCGGCCGAACGCCTGGCTCACCCGACCTGGGAATTCCGCGAATACAGCGGCGGCAGCGACAGCACCGAAGCGATCCTCGACTTCCCGACCTTCACGCTCGCGAAGACGACCGGCCTGAGCGGCAATCCGGACACCGGCAAAGCCGAAGTCGGCCAGGACTTCCCCTGGCGGATCGTCGCCACCGACACCTCGGCGACGGCCGGCGCCACCAACGTCAAGGTCACCGACACGCTGCCGCCGAACTGGGCCTACACGGCAGGCACGGCCGAATTCGACGGCATCGCCGCGCCCGACCCGACGATCACGGCGAACGCCGGCGGTGACAAGCTCGAATGGACGGTGCCTTCGCTGGCGGCCGCCTCGAGCGTGACGATCGCCTACGAGGCGAAGCCGTTGCTGGCGGCGGAGACCAACCCGGGCACCGGCGCCGAAGCCAACGTCAACACGGCGCTGATCAGCGCGGCGACCGACGAAGGCGGCAACAGCGGCACCGAAGAAGGCCCCTACGGCACGCCCCCCGACACCGCCAACGCGACGCTGGGGATCCCGGCGCTGACGCTGGAAAAGACGCCGGACGGGGGCGCCGCGACCGCGGGCAAACCCTCCTCGTTCACGATCAAAGTGAAAAACACCGGCAACGCGGTAGCCCGCAACCTCGACCTGAAAGACGTGCTGCCGAGTGGCCTCGGCTACACCGCCGGGGAAGCCGCCGGAACGCCGGGCGCGATCGGCTCCGAGACCGTCGCCCCAAACACCCCGGGCCCCGGCGAAACGACGATCCACTGGCACCTCGTCTCGCTGGCGGAAGGCGCGACCGAGACGATCACGGTCCCGGTCGCCGTGGCGACGAGCGTGCCGAACGGCGAAACGCTCGACAACGCCGCCGCGGTGACCTCCGATGAGGTGACGACGCCGGTCGGCGACGAAGGCTCGCTCGTCGTCGCGGCGGAAGCCGACGTGTCGATCGAAAAGAGCGGCGCCGCGAGCTACACCGCGGGCACCGACTACACCTGGCACCTGCGGGTGAAAAACCTCGGGCCTTCCGACGCCCAGGGCGTCGAAGTCACCGACCCGCTGCCCGCCGGCACGACCTTCGTCTCCGCCGACGCGCCCTGCGCGCCGAGCGGCGGCGAAGTCGAATGCGCGCTAGGCACCCTCGCGCCCGGCTTCGACCACACCTACGACGTCACCGTCCACGTCGATCCGAACGCGACCGCATCGCCGCTCAGCAACACGGCGACGGTCGGCTCCGAAACGACCGACCCGGACGAAACGAACAACCAGTCGACCTTCGGCCCGACCCCCGGTCCCCTGGCCGACGTCTCGGTGAAAAAGACGGCCGCGCCGGAACTCATCCTGAAGAGCCAGGAAACGACGTTCACGATCGAGGTCGCCAACGCCGGCCCCTCGACCGCGCGGGCGGTGAAAGTCGTCGACCCGCTGCCGACCGCGGGGCTCGAATTCCTCTCCGCCGATCCGCCTTGCACCGAGGCCGGCGGCATCGTCACCTGTGAATTCGGCGACCTGGAACCGGGGGCGACCGAAACCGTCCAGGTGAAAGCCAAGGGCATCGTCAACGGCGTCTGGGCGAACACGGCGACGGTCAGCACGACGACGCCCGAACCGCCCGGCCCCGAAGCTGAAGAAAACAACCACAGCACCGCCGAAGTCGGGGTCGGTCCGGTCACCGACCTGGCGATCGTCAAGACCGCTCCGGCGACCGTCGCGGCCGGTGGTCAGCTCACCTGGGCGCTGCAGGTGACCAACAAAGGCCCCGACCCGGCGACCGGGGTCAAAGTCAGCGACCCGCTGCCCGCCGGGGTGGCGTTCGTCGCCGCCGATCCGGGCTGCGTGGATGTGGGCGGCACCGTCGAATGTGCGCTCGGCAATCTGCCGGTGGGCGAATCGATCACCGTGCACGTCACCGTCACCGTGCCTCCGGCATTGGGCGACCAGACCCTGCTGAACACCGCGACGGTCGGCGGCGACCAGGGTGACCTCGAACCCGAAGACAACCACTCGGAAGCGAAAACGACGGTCGGGCCGTCCGCCGACCTGGGGCTGACCAAGGCCGGCCCGGCGCACGTCAGCGCCGACGGCGACATCACCTGGACCTTGATCGCGGTCAACAAGGGCCCCTCGACCGCGACCGGGGTGAAGGTGGACGACGCCCTGCCGAGCGGCGTCGCGCTGGTCTCGGCGACCCCGAGCCAGGGCTCCTGCGCCGGTGCCGTCAGCTGCTCGCTCGGCACCCTTGCCTCGGGCGCCTCGGCGCAGATCCAGATCGTCGCCCACGTGCCGGCCTCGCTCGAACATACGAAGATCGAGAACACGGCCAAGATCCGCGGCGACCAGCCCGATCCGGTCGCCGCGAACAACAGCTCCGGGGTGACGACGCAGGTCGACGACCCGCCGGCGACCGATTTCAACCTGACCCTGGTCAAGGCGCTGGTCGGACCGGCGAAGCCGCGGCTCGGCGACGTCCTCACCTACACGCTGACGGCCGGCAACGAAGGCCCGGCGACGGCAAAGGCGGTGAAGATCGTCGACACCCTGCCGGCGGGGCTCGAATACGTATCGAGCTCGCTGGCGGGGGGCAAATGCTCGGCGGCCGGACCGGTCGTCACCTGCAAGCTCGCCTCGCTGGCGGCCGGGGTGAAGAAGACGGCGACGCTGAAGGCGCGCGCGGCGGGCACCGGCACGGTGAAGAACACCGCCTCGGTGAGCGCCGCCCACGCCGACGCCAAGCAGTCCGACAACCACGACACGGCGGCCGCCTACCTCCGCTCGGCCGGAGCCGTCCTGCGCCTGACCAAGCAGCGGCTCGGCCACGGCGCGGTCGAAGCCGGTCGGACGGTCAAGTTCCGGATCCGGGTCAGCGCCGGCGGCAGAAGCGGTGCCTTGGACACGGTCGTCTGCGACCGCCTGCCGGCGACGATGAGCTTCGTCTCGGTCGCCGGGGCGAAGTTCGTCAAGGGCGATGCCTGTTGGACGATCCCGAGCCTGGCTCCGGGCAAGTCGCGGAGCTTCACCGTCGTGGCGCGTATCGACAGCGGCATCGGCGACCGAACCCTCCGCAACGTCGCCACCGCGGAAGCCGCCAACGCGCCCGCGCGCAGCGCGGCGGCTCCGGTGAAGGTGAAGCCCTCCGGGCCGGGCCGTGGCGGCGGTGTCACCGGTTAGTGGGGTCCGCGGGCGCGTCGCGCTGCTGATCGCGGCGGGCGCGCTCGCCACCTCCTCGCTCGCCGCGCCCGGGGCGCTCGGCGCCCCGCGGGTGGAAGGCCCTACCGCGAAGTCGGCGTGGACGGCGACGCCGACCTACCCGACCGCGGCACGCTCGGCGCCGCGCCGAGACGCCCGCCGCATCGCCCGGGTGACGACGACGGCCGCCTGGGACGGCGGGCCGGTCGGGCTGTTGGTCCTGGGCGCGCGCCACGACAGCGCCGGCCGCCTCTGGGTGCGGGTGCAGCTCCCCGAACGCCCCAACGGTCGGGCCGGCTGGATCGACGCCGACTACGCGAAGTTGAGCAGGACGCCGTGGCGGATCGTGATCGACCGCGGTCGCCGCCGCGCCGCCGTCTTCCGCGCCGGTCGCCGGGTGCGCAGCTGGCGGGTCGTCGTCGGCAAGTCCGGGACCCCCACCCCGCGCGGCCTCTTCGCCGTCTACGAGCGGGTGCGCCAGCCGGCGGGATCCGAACTCGGCCCCTGGGTGCTGCAGCTGACCGCCCACTCGAACACGTTGATGAACTACGGCGGCGGCCCTGGCCGGGTCGCGCTGCACGGCCGCGCCGGCCCCCTGCTCCTCGACCCGCTCGGCTCCGCCCGCTCGCACGGCTGCATCCGGATGCAGAACCGGATCGTCCGTTGGCTGGCAGCGCGGGCCCGACCGGGCACCCCGGTCGAAATCCGCTGACGCAAAGCGTGCGACGCGCAGCAGTGGCCGGGTCCGTGCCCCCGGGCTCGTGCGGGTCGGGAACATTCCACCGAGCCGCCGCGCCCGGGAGGGATGCGGCCGGAAGCCGGTGCCCGAGGAAGGGATCGGCCCGGGGAGGCCGGCGCCCGGGGAAGGGACGGCCGGGGGACGCGGCCGTCTCGGGGTAGGGACGGCCGAGGGACGCGGCGGCCGGGATAGGGACGGCAAGGGACGCGGCCGTCTCGGCCACGGCCCGGGCAGGCTGTGGCCGTGGCCGAGACGGCCGGGGGTGCGGGGAGCGGAGGATCGTCACGGGGGCGTGCCGGATCCGTCACCGAGGTCCGGTCCCGTCACGAAGGCGCCGGGAACGTGACTCTTCCTCCCGTCTTCTTGGGACGTCACGAACACGTGACCCGGGTTTGACCCTCCTATAGGAGGGTCAAAGTCGACAGCGCGTCCTGGACCCCTCGATTCCGGCCTCCAGAGGGCCGGAAAGCGTGACGTTCCCGGCATCTTCGTCCACGATCGGTTCTCCGGGGCGGCTCTTCCGCACGGACCCTTCACCGAAGCGTGGATCCCGTCCCGACCTGTGACCACTCCCCCACGGACCCCTCACGTCCTGGGCGTCTCGTGGCGGCCACAGCCTGCCCGGGCCGCCACGAGACGCCCGGGACGCATCTCGGACGGCCGCCAGGGCCGCGAACCCCGAACCCCGCCGTCCCTTCCCTGGGCTCGACCACCTAACCGCGGCCGCCCTGCTTGCTTCCCCGGTCCCTTTGGACGCACAGCGCCCATTGCGAACCCACGCTAGGCAGTCGCGCCGAGGCGCTCGGCGGCGAAAAGCTCGTGGACGAGGCGGACGGCGACCGAGCCCTCCCCCACCGCCGCGGCAACGCGACTCATCGAGCCGTTGCGGACGTCGCCGACGGCGAAGACGCCGGGCATGCTGGTCTCGAGCGAGAAGGGAGCGCGACCGAGGCTCCACTCCGGCTCGCCGACGAGGGTGTGGCCGGTGCGGATGAAGCCACCCGAGTCGCGGAGGATCTCAGGGGGCAGCCAGTCGACGTTGGGACGAGCGCCGATCATCAGGAAGAGGGCATCGGCGGGGACGATCTCGGTCGAGCCGTCACCGCCGCCGCCGTCCCCGCGCTCGCGCAGCTCGACCCGTTCCAGGGTCCCTTCGCCGCCGCCACCCACCACCTCGGTGCGCGCGCGCACCTCGACGTTCGGCGCCGCCTCCACCTGTTCGACCAGGTAGTGCGACATGCCCTTGGCGAGGGCCTCGCCGCGGATAACGAGGGTGACGCGACGGGCGTAGTCGGCGAGGTGGAGGGCGGCCTGCCCGGCCGAGTTGGCGCCGCCGACGACGAAGACCTCGCGACCGGTCATCGCCGGGGCCTCGGTCGCCGTGCTGCCGTAGAAGACCCCGGCGCCCTTCAGCGCCAAGGCCTCCAGCTCCTCGACCTCGAGCCGCCGGTAGGCGGCCCCGGTGGCGAGGACGACCGCCCGTGCCTCGACCTCGGGGAAGTCGGAGAGACCGACCATGACCCGGCCGTCCTCGCGTCGCAGGCCGGTCACCTCCTGCATGAAGGCGAACTCGGCGCCGAAGACCCACGCCTGCTCGTAGGCGCGCTCGGCCAGCTGGCGGCCGCTGACCCCGCGGGGGAAGCCGAGGTAGTTGCGGATCAGCGAGCTCAAGGTCGCCTGGCCGCCGATCCCGCCGGAATCGATGACCAGCGTGCGCAGTCCTTCCGAGGCCCCGTACACCGCCGCCGAGAGCCCCGCGGGCCCGGCACCGACGATGACCAGGTCGAACTCGCGGCCCTGCGGGTCGATCGGCCCGCCCGCGGCCACCGTCAGCTCGGCGTTGCTCGGGTCGACCAGGTACTCGCCGTTCGGGAACATCACCAGGGGGAGGGCCGCCGCCTCACCGACCGATTCGACCACCTGCCGGCCCTCGTCCGAGTCGGCGAGGCAGAATTTGTGGGGCAGCGCGCAACGACCGAGCACCTCGCGCAACTCGTGCGCCCGCCCCGACCAGGACTCGCCGACCACGTAGGCGGTGTGCGGCGAGAGGCTACGGGCGTTCTGCCACTCGAGCAGGAAGGTCGAGATCGCCTGGTGGAACTCCTCGTCCTGAGGCCGGATCGGGCGGATCACGTAGTAGTCGATCCGCCGCAGCGCCATCGACGCGAAGATCTCCCCGCCGGTCGGCCCCTGCCCCCAGCTGCCGAGGTCGATCAACAGCGCCCGCTGGGCCTGGGGGTGGAGCTTCCGCACCTCGCCGAGCAGCTCGCTCCCCGACGCCCCGTCGAGCTCGTCGCCGGCGAGGACCAACGCCACGTCCTCGCCCGCCTCCGCCAGGCGCGCGAGCTCGGCCTCGGCCTCCGGCACCGAGCCGACGCAGACCACCTGGTAGCCGCGCTCGTAGCGATCGCGCAGCTCGCTCTCGATCGCGCACAGCGATTTCTCGTTTTCGTCGACGGCGAAGAGGACGGGACGGGACACGATTCGCCTCCGGAACAGGGAAGTTCAGATCGGAATTCCTACTCGACCGAGTAGACCCGACTTGAACCGCTGGGTCAAGGCGTCCGTGGCGCGCCCGACATCCGCGCCGGCGTGGCGCGCGGCGAGGGAATTAGAAAACCTTTTGACGAGCGCCTTCCTTCCAGGCCGTCGCGACTTATATTGGTACGGCCATGACTCTTGAGAAGCTGGGGAGAGCCCTCGTCCTCTTCTTCGTAGCGTGCGGCGTCCTCGCGAACAGCGCCATGGCCACCCCCGAAACAAAGTCTGGGAAGACATGGTTCAAGAACGGAACCGAGATAGCGGCGGGGGCTGACGTCAGCACCAGTTGTCACGCTCGCCCCGGGACGATGGTCACCTTTCACGGCACCATTGCCGGAGCCAACGTCACAATTACAGCGACCGGCGTGCAGTGCCTCAACGCCATGCTCACAAACGATTCTTCGCCGATGGCGCCGACAGAGTCGGACCAGCTCAGATTCACCGGCGTCACGGTGGAGGCACCGGCAGGCTGCACCGTCCCCTCGACCCTGACGAGCAAAACCCTCAAAGGCGAGATATACGGGGACAGCGCGGTGGGCTCGCGCTTCTACGAGCGGCTCGCGCCCGCGGAAGAAGGCACCACCCTCCTCACCATCCCGATCGAAGGCTGCGCGTTGGAAGGCAGCTATCCGCTCAAAGGCGTGCTCTACAGCCGGGCCACTCTGAGCACAGGCGTCGAAAGCGAAAGCCAAGAATTTGTCTCCGATGAAGAAACGAGCAAATTCGGTGGGCTCACCCTTGCCGGGAATGCTGCATTCGTCACACGCAGCTTCATCGTCCAGCTGGTCGGAACCGGAACGTTCCAGGTGCACTAGGAGGGGGATCCCTCCTCGTTTCGGTCTCCGGGTTTCGGCCATCAACCGCTTCGGAGGCTCGATCGCAAACGGCTTTGCCAGGCAGATTTCCGTCGCTCTGGACCGCTGGATAAAGGCCATTCCGAGTTTTGTGACGAAACGACAGAGCCGTCGAGGGTCGGAATTCGGGATCATGGTGTGATGCCCGGCCCTACCCCCAGTCCAGACCCGTACCCTCGCGGGAGAGCGTCCTGCGGCGTCGGCTTCATCGCCGACCTCTCCGGCAACCCCACGCACGAGTGCGTCCGACGCGGCATCGAATGCCTGGTCAACATGGACCACCGCGGTGCCGAGGGCGCCGACGAGAAAACCGGCGACGGCGCCGGGATCATGATGCAGCTGCCCGACCGGCTGCTGCGCTCGATCTGGCCGCAGCTGCCGGAGCCGGGCCGCTACGGGGTGGCGATGTGCTTCCTCCCCCACGACCCGGTCCGCCGGGCGGCGCTGGAACAGGTGCTCGAGGACACCTGCGTCGGCCGCGGCCTACGGGTGATCGGCTGGGACGACGTCCCCACCGACCCTTCCTGCCTCGGTGAGGTGGCGCGCGGCTGCATGCCGGTGATCCGCCGGCTGACCGTCGCCGCCGACCTCTTCGACGGCGACCGCGACGCGCTCGAGCGCCGGCTCTACGTCTGTCGTCGCCTGGCCGAGAAGTCGAGCGGCGGCGACCTGCAGATCATGTCCTTCAGCGCCCGCACGATCGTCTACAAGGGCATGCTCCGCGCGATGCAGCTCGAGGACTTCTACCCCGAGCTCTGCGACGAGCGCACCGAGTCGGCGCTGGCGCTGATGCACTCGCGCTTCTCCACCAACACCTTCCCCAGCTGGGAGCTGGCCCACCCCTACCGGATGGTCGCCCACAACGGCGAGGTCAACACCCTGACCGGCAACCGCAACTGGATGCGGGCGCGCGAAGGCGCGATGCGCTCGCAAGCTCTCGGCGACGAGCTCGCCGCGGTGCTGCCGGTGGTCGACTTCGAAGCCTCCGACTCGGCCTCGATCGACGCCGTGGTCGAGCTGCTGGTCCGCGCCGGCCGCACCCCCGCCCACGCGCTGAAGCTGCTCGCCCCCGAGGCCTCCGCCGGCCGCGAGGCGGTCACCCCGGAAGAGCAGGGCTTCATCGACTTCCACTCGCTGCTGATGGAGCCCTGGGACGGCCCCGCGGCGATCGCCTTCTGCACCGGCTCCGCCGTCGGCGCGACCCTCGACCGCAACGGCCTGCGCCCCGGGCGCTGGCTGCAGACCCGCGACGGCTGGGTCGTCTGCGCCTCCGAGGCGGGCACGGTGGCGATCGATCCCGCCAACGTGCTCCGCCGCGGCCGGCTCGAACCGGGGACGATCCTGGTCGCCAACATCGAGAAAGGCGAGCTGGAAGTGGATCGTGCGGTCGAGCGCCGGCTCGCCGCCCGCCACGACTACGGCAGGTGGCACGCCGAACGCACCCTGCGCTTCGACCAGCTCCCCCAGGCCGAGGCGCCGCCCGTGCCGGAGACGCCGCTGCGCGAGCGCCAGCTCGCCTTCGGCTACGACCAGGAGGACCTGAAGATCGTGATCGGCCCGCTGGTCAAGGCGGGCAAAGAGCCGACCGGCTCGATGGGCGCCGACGCCGCGATCCCGGCGCTCTCCGGTCGCTCCCCCTCCCTCTTCTCCTACTTCAAGCAGCTCTTCGCCCAGGTCACCAACCCGGCGATCGACCCGGTCCGCGAGGAGGTCGTGATGAGCCTCAAGGTGGCCCTCGGGCGCCACGGCGACCTGCTCACCGACGGTCCCGGCGAGAGCTTCTGCCTGCTGCTCGACCGGCCGGTGCTCGGCGACGGCGAGCTGGCGACGATCCGCGCCCTCGAGCACCCGGTGCTGCGCACCCACACGCTCGACGCGACCTGGCCCCGCGAGGACGGGGCCGGCGGCCTCGCCGCGGCGCTCGAGCGCCTCTGCGCGGCGGCGGTCGACGCGGTCGACGCCGGCGCCACGATCCTCGTCATCTCCGACCGCAACTGCTCGCCCGGGCGGGTGGCGATCCCGACCCTGCTGGCGACCGCCGCCGTCCACCACCGCCTCGTCCGCGCCGGCCGCCGGCTGCGCACGGCGATCGTCTGCGAGACCGGCGAAGCGCGCGAGACCCACCACATCGCCTGCCTGGTCGGCTTCGGCGCCGAGGCGATCAACCCCTACCTGATGCTGGAGAGCGCCCGCGAGCTGGTCGACGAGGACCCCGAACCGGCGCTGATCAAGGCGCTCGACGCGGGCCTGCTGAAGGTGCTCTCGAAGCTCGGCATCTCGACCGTCTCCTCCTACCGCGGCGCCCAGGCCTTCGAGGCCGTCGGGCTCGACCGCAAGTTCATCGACAACTGGTTCCGCGGCACCCAATCGCGGCTCGGCGGGATCGGGATCGAAGAGCTGGCGATCGAGGCGCTGGAGCGCCACGACCGCGCCTGGCCGGGGACCGAATGGCCGCTGCTGCCGGTCGGCGGGCTCTACGCCTGGCGCCGCGACGGCGAGCAGCACGGCTGGAACCCGGAGACCGTGACCCTGCTGCAGAAGGCCGCGCGGGCCGAGAACGGCGACGGACCGGTGGCCTACGAGGCCTTCCGCGATCAGGTCGACGGCGAACAGCGCGGCCTCACGCTGCGCGGGCTGATGCGACCGCGGGCCGACCGCGTGCCGGTGCCGATCGAGGAGGTCGAGCCGGCGAAGGAGATCGTCAAGCGCTTCTCCACCGGGGCGATGAGCCTCGGCTCGCTCTCGCCCGAGGCGCACGAGACGCTGGCGATCGCGATGAACCGGCTCGGCGGCCGCTCGAACACGGGCGAGGGCGGCGAGGACCCGCGCCGCTACGTCCCCTACCCCAACGGCGACTCGCGCCGCTCGGCGATCAAGCAGGTCGCCTCGGGCCGCTTCGGGGTGACGATCGGCTACCTGATGGAGGCCGACCAGATCCAGATCAAGGTCGCCCAGGGCGCCAAGCCGGGCGAGGGTGGCCAGCTGCCGGGGTCGAAGATCGACCGCTACATCGGCGAGCTGCGCTTCTCCACCCCGGGGGTCGAACTGATCTCGCCGCCGCCCCACCACGACATCTACTCGATCGAGGACCTGAAGCAGCTGATCTATGACCTGCGCTGCGCCAACCCGAAGGCCGAGATCTCGGTCAAGCTCTGCGCCGAGGCCGGGGTCGGGACGGTCGCCGCCGGTGTGGTCAAGGCGGGCGCCGACCACGTCACCGTCGTCGGCCACGACGGCGGCACCGGCGCCGCCGCGCTCTCCTCGATCCACGGCGCCGGGATCCCCTGGGAGATGGGGATCGCCGAGACCTCGCGGATCCTCGCCGAGCAGGGGCTGCGGGGGAGGGTCGTGCTGCAGACCGACGGCGGCATGAAGACCGGCCGCGACGTGATCGTCGCCGCGATCCTCGGCGCCGAAGAGGTCTCCTTCTCGACCGCCCCCTTGATCGCGACCGGCTGCATCATGATGCGCGTCTGCCACCTCAATACCTGCCCGGTCGGGATCGCCACCCAGGACCCGGAGCTGCGCAGCCGCTTCGCCGGCACCCCCGAGCACGTCACCGCCTACCTGATGCACGTCGCCGAGGACACGCGCCGCTGGATGGCCTCGCTCGGGGTGCGGACGTTCGACGAGCTGGTCGGCCAGGTCGAGCTGCTGGAGCGCGACCCGGCGGTCCCCGGCGGCAAGGCCTCGAAAATCGACCTCTCCGAGGTGCTGCGGCCCCCTGCCATCTCGGCCGAGGCGCCGCGGCGCAAGGTCGAACCCGGTCCCGGTGCCCCGACGACCCTCGACCACGCGCTGATCGCGGAGGCCGCGCCGGCCCTGCAGCGCGGCGAGTCGGTGGCGCTGAGCCGACCGATCCGCAACGTCGACCGCGCCGTCGGCGGGATGCTCTCCAACGCGGTGGTCGCCGCCCACGGCGAAGTCGGGCTGCCGGAGGACACGATCGAGGTCGAGCTCGAGGGCTCCGCCGGCCAGTCGTTCGGCGCCTGGCTGGCGCCCGGGATCTCGCTGACGCTGCGCGGCGAGGCGAACGATTATGCGGGGAAGGGTCTCTGCGGCGGGATCGTCGCGGTGCGCCCGTTCCCGACCGCCCAGGTGCCCGCCGAGGCCCAGGTGATCGTCGGCAACACCGTCCTCTACGGGGCGACCGGTGGCCGCGCCTTCTTCCGCGGGCTGGCGGGCGAGCGCTTCGCGGTGCGTAACTCGGGTGCCTCGGCGGTGGTCGAGGGGGTCGGCGACCACGGCTGCGAGTACATGACCGGCGGCCACGTCGTCGTCCTCGGCCCGACCGGGAGGAACTTCGCCGCCGGGATGAGCGGCGGGATCGCCTACGTGCTCGACACCGACGGCAGCTTCGAGCGGCACTGCAACAAGGCGCTGGTCGACCTCGAGAAGCTGACCGAGCCGGAAGAGATCGGCGCCGTCCGCGGCCTGGTCGAGGAGCACGCGCGCCGCACCGGCTCGCCGATCGCCGAGCAGCTGCTGAGCGAATGGGACGAGCGGCTCGGCGAGTTCACCAAAGTGATGCCGCGCGACTACCGCCGGGCGCTGGAAATGCGGATCCAGGAAGAAACGGCCGAATGGCGGGCGTCGATGGGCGTCCAGGCGGCGAGCTGATGGCGAAGAACGCGCGGGGTTTCCTCGAGATCGACCGGGTCGAGCAGCCCGAGCGCGAGCCGCGGGCGCGGATCGCCGACTACGGCGACGTGCACGAGCGGCTCGACGCCACCGACCTCGCCCGCCAGGGCGAGCGCTGCATGGGCTGCGGGGTCCCCTTCTGCCTCAACGGCTGCCCGCTCGGCAACCTGATCCCGGACTGGAACAACCTGGTCGCCGAAGGCGAGTGGCGGACCGCGATCGACCAGCTGCACGCGACCAACCCCTTCCCCGAGCTGACCGGGCTGATCTGCCCGGCGCCGTGCGAATCGGCCTGCGTGCTGGAGATCAACTCGGAGCCGGTGACGATCAAGCAGATCGAGCTCTCGATCGTCGAGCGCGCCTGGGCGGAGGGCTGGATCGTGCCGAACCCGCCCGCGGCGCGGAGCGGTCGCAAGGTCGCCGTGGTCGGCTCGGGGCCGGCCGGGATGGCGGCCGCCGCCGACCTGAACCGGGCCGGCCACGCGGTGATCGTCTACGAGCGCGACGAGGCCCCGGGCGGGCTGAACCGCTTCGGCGTCCCGGACGCGAAGCTTCCCAAGGACGTGATCGACCGGCGGATCGCGGTGATGGAAGGCGAGGGGATCGAGTTCCGCTGCGGCGTCGACGTCGGCGGCGCGGTCGATCCCAAGGAGCTTCTCGGCGATGTCGACGCGGTGGTGATCGCGACCGGGGCGCGGGTGGCGCGCGAGCTCGAGGTCCCGGGCTCCGACCTGCCCGGGGTGCTGCCGGCGATGACCTACCTCTACGCGCGCAACCGCGCCGTCGCCGCCGGCACCGCCGACGCCCACGACGAGCCGACCGCGGCGGGTAAGGACGTGGTCGTGATCGGCGGTGGCGACACCGGCGCCGACTGCATGTCGAACGCGCTGCGCGAGGGGGCGAAGAGCGTCACCCAGCTCGACACCTACCCGGCGCCGCTCGGCTCGCGGCCGCGCGAGATCGCCGGCTGGCCGCTCTCGCCGCGCCGGCTGCCGACCCATTACGCGCTCGACGAGGGCGGCGAGCGACGCTCGGCCGTCGCCGTCACCAAGATCGCCGAGGAAGACGGCTTCGCCGCCGGGGTCGAGGCGGTCCGGGTCCATCCCGAGGACCGCACCAGGCACCTGCCCGACGGTGAGATCCGCCTCCCCGCCGACCTGGTGCTGGTGGCGATCGGCTTCACCGGGCCGGAAATGGAGCTGCTCGAGGCGCTCGGCGTCACCCGCACCAAGGACTCCGGCGTCGGCCACCACGCCACCGACGTGCCCGGCGTCTTCGCCGCCGGCGACGCCCGCATGGGCGCCCGCCTCACCGTCACCGCGATCAACGACGGGCGCGCCTGCGCCCGCGCGGTCGACGGCTGGCTAGCCACCCGGGTCTGAGCTCAGGTAGCGCGGATCGCCGATGCCGGCGGCGAAGGCTTCGGTCGCCGAGGTGGAGGTCTCGATCGGCCAGTCGTTGCCCTGGTCGTAGTAGTCGAACCACATCAGGCCGCGCACCTGGGCATAGGCGGTGGGCAAGCGGGCGAACATGTCGCTGATCCATCCCGCCTTCGAGCCACCGTGCTCGGAGGTGGCGACCTCGCCGAGGAGCATCGGCTTGGAAGGAGCGATCGATTCCGTGATCGCGCGGTAGTCGGGCCCGAAGAGGTAGTCGAAGCTCCGGTAGGGCGCCGTCGGCGAGGCGGTGGTCCCGCGGTTGTAGCCGTCGAGGCAGGTCCAGTCGACGTAGGCGTCGCCGGGATAGAGCGCGGCGGCGCTCTGCAGATTGCCGTTCGGGTTGACGTAGGGACACCAGACCCAGGCGGCGTCGGTCGCGCCGACTTCGCTGAAGATGTCGTGGACGTGGCGCCAGGCGGCGACGAACTCGCCCGGCTGGTTGCCGTTGAGACCCTCCGACCAGGGGAACCAGTCGCCGTTCATCTCCCAGTCGAAGCGCAGGAGGAATGGATGGCCCCAGGCCTTCGCTTCCTCGGCCCAGCCCCGGAGGTAGGAGTCGAAGTTGCCGGCGATGATGTCGGCGAGCTGGAATTGCGACTGTTCGTCGGCGCCGCCACTCGCCCCGGAGGCCCAGCTGTAGACGGGTAGCGCCCCGTAGCCGCGCATCGCTTCGAGCTGCGGGCGCGGAAACGGCACGGAGGGCTGGCAGGAGGGCGAGTCACCCGAGCAGAAGGCCCAGCTGGAGAACGTCTCCAGCAGTGACAGCCGCTTGCGCGAGAGCTTTTCGAATTCCGCCACCGCGCTCATGTCGTCCGGGGCGGCGGTGCCGGTGAACTGGGGACCGATCCAGGCTCCCCAGTAGATCGTGCCCGCGGGAGGCGGGGCGGGCGATGGGAAGGTGACGGCGGCGGGTGCGGGCAGCGGGGCCGGCGGCGGGGCCACGGGACGCACCAGGACCAGCTTCGCTCGCGAGGACGCGACCGTGCGCCCCTCGGCACGCAGGGCGGCACGAATGCTCACCGCTGCGGCGCCGGCGAGCGCGAATCGGATGCGGAATCGGCCGTGGCGCAGGGCCGCGGCGGCGAGGGGTCGCCAGCGACCGTACCGGCGGGTCTGAAGCTGGACGCTCCCGCGGCGCTCGAACGAGATGACCCGGCCGGTCGCGACGACGCTTTCTCCACTGCCCACCTCGGCCGGGATCGCGACCGATACGCGGGGCGGCGGATCGCTCGGGAGGGCGACCGCGGCGGACGCCGGGATCGCGAACGCGGCGACTCCGAGCAGTCCGGTCAGAACGGCGAGACGACCAAGCACACCATCTCGGTACCCCGGAGGGCGCCGGACCATCAGCTTCGCGGCGGAGGGACGAACGGCCAAGGCTGAGCTAGCCTCGCCCGATGCCGTCGAGACCCGCCCACGTGGAGGGACACCTCAGCTTCCGCTCCAACTGGCTGCGGGCGGCGGTGCTCGGCGCCAACGACGGCATCCTCTCGACCTCGAGCCTCGTCCTCGGCGTCGCCGCCTCCGGCGCCTCGCGCGGCGCCATCGTCACCGCCGGGATCGCCGGCCTCGTCGCCGGGGCCGGGTCGATGGCGGCCGGCGAGTACGTCTCGGTCAGCTCCCAGCGCGACACCGAGGACGCCGACCTGCGCCTCGAGGCACGCGAGCTGGCCGACGACCCGGAGGGCGAGCTGGGCGAGCTCACCGCGATCTACGAAGCCCGCGGGCTGAAATCCGACCTGGCCCTCGAGGTCGCCACCGAGCTGATGGCGCGCGATGCGCTCGAGGCCCATGCGCGGGATGAGCTCGGCCTGCCCGAGGATCGGCGCGCCCGCCCATTCCAGGCCGCCGGCGCCTCGGCCCTCTCCTTCTCGGTCGGGGCGATCATCCCACTGCTCGCGATCGGCCTCTTCGGCAGCTCGGTGCGGGTCGTCGCCTGCGTCGTCGTCACCATCCTGGCACTGGCCGGACTGGGAGCGCTCGGCGCCCGCCTGGGCGGGGCGCCGGAGCTCCCCGCGGTCATCCGGGTCGTCTTCTGGGGCGCGGTGGCGATGGGCGCCACCGCCGCGATCGGCGCCCTCGTCGGCGCCGCCGTCTGAGGCACCGCCGCCCCACTCCTCGACCGAGCGCGGTCGACCTTTGGCACCCCAGACCCGCTGTTGAGACCTACCCCCCCCCCCGGTCGTT
>DATNAG010000010.1:0-7508 GCA_035572835.1 Solirubrobacterales bacterium | reverse complement strand
CTTCGACTACTGCTTCCCGATGCTGCGCAAGATCGGCAACAAGCTCGACGCGCTCGAGGACGACATCTTCGAGGGCCGCTCCGAGGACATCGTCCGCGACATCTCCAATGCCAAGCAGGAGATCATCAACTTCCGCAAGGTCATCCGGCCGCAGCGGCCGGTCCTGCGCGACCTGGAGAAAGTGAAATCGCGCTACCTCTCCCCCGATTTCGACCTGGAGATCTATTTCGACGACATCGTCGACGCGCACGAGCGGATCTGGGACATGCTGGAGAACTACAAGGAGGTGATCGAGGCGCTCGAGGAGACCAACGAGTCGGTGATCTCGCACCGCCTCAACGACATCCTCCGCGTGCTCACCTCGATCAGCGTCGTGATCCTGCCGCTCACCCTGATCGCCAGCATCTGGGGGATGAACGTCAAGGTGCCGGGCGAGGGCAACCTCGAGGACTTCTACGTGGTGATCGGCTTCATGTTCCTGATCCTGGTCGGGATGGTCTTGTGGTTCAAAAAGCGCGGCTGGCTATAGCCTGACGGGCTGTGGCAAATTTTCGGATCTGGGCGCCGTGGCGCCTCGCCTACGTGTCGGACGCCGCCAAGGACATCGAGGAGGAGTGCATCTTCTGCGCGAAGCCCGCGCAGGATGACGACGAGGGCAACCTCATCGTCCATCGCGGCGAGCGCGCCTTCGTGATCCTCAACCTCTACCCGTACACGAACGGGCACCTGATGGTCGCGCCATACGAGCACATCGGCGCGATCCAGGAGATCCCCGCCGAGACCACCGCCGAGATGATGGAGCTCGCCCAGACCGCGATCCGCCGGCTCGAGGATGTCTATTCCCCGCATGGCTACAACGTCGGCTTCAACCAGGGCCGGATCGCCGGCGCCGGGGTCGAGCACCACATCCACATGCACGTCGTGCCGCGCTGGTCCGGCGACAACAACTTCATGCCGGTGATCGCCGACACCAAAGTGATGCCGCAGACGATCGAGCAGAGCTACTCCGTGCTGAAGGGAGCTTCATGGAGCTGAACCAGGGGATCTTCAAGGCCTACGACATCCGCGGCATCTACGGCGAGGAGATGGACGAGGGCACCGCCCATGACATCGGCCGCGCCTTCATCCGGGTGCTGGCGGGGCTGCGCGGGAAGCCGGCGGGCGAGCTGCGGGTCGGCCTCGGCCGCGACATGCGACTGACCGCGCCGAAGATGGCGGCGGAGCTGCGCGACGGGATGATCTTCGAGGGCGCGACCGTGCTCGATGCCGGCATGGTGGCGACCGAGATGCTCTACCACCTGGTCGGGTCGCGGGAGCTCGACGGCGGCGCGATGGTGACCGCCTCGCACAACCCGAAGGCCTATACCGGGGTGAAGCTGGTCCGCGAGGGGGCGCTGCCGCTCTCCGGCGACGCCGGGATCGCCGAAGTGAAGGCGGCGATCGAAGCGGGCCTCGGTGGCGCGCCCGGCGGCGGCGCGCTGGAGGAGGTCGACATCTGGGAGGAATTCCGCGCCCACGCGCTCGGCTTCATCGACCCGGCGGCGGTGAAGCCGATGAAGGTCGTCGTCGACGGCGGGAACGGGATGGGCGGGCCGATGGTCGGGCCGATCCTGGAGAAGCTTCCGCTCGACCTGGAGGAGATGTACTTCGTGCCGGACGGCGAGTTCCCCGACCACGAGCCGAACCCGCTGCTGGAGGAGAACCGGCGCCTGATCATGGAGCGGGTGCGCTCGACCGGTGCCGACCTCGGGATCGCCTGGGACGGCGACGCCGACCGCTGCTTCTTCATCGACGGCTCGGGTGAGTTCTGCGACGGCGACTTCATCTGCGCCCTGTTGGCGCGCTCGATCCTGGCCAAGAACCCGGGCGCGACGATCCTCTACGACCCGCGCTCGAGCCGCGCCGTCCCCGACCTGGTCGCCGCCGACGGGGGCCGTTCGGACCTCTCGCGGGTCGGCCACGCCTTCTTCAAGGCGCGTATGCGCGAGGAGGACGCGGCGTTCGGCGGCGAGGTCTCCGGCCACTACTACTTCCGCGACTTCTGGAACGCCGACTCGGGCACGATCCCGGCCCTGCTGATGCTGGAGCTGCTCTCCAAGGACGGGCGGACGATCGGCGAGCTGATGGAGGAGTTCCGCTCCAGATACTTCATCTCTGGAGAGATCAACTCGGAGGTCGCCGACCAGGCGGGCAAGCTGGACGAGATCCGCGAGCGCTACGCCGACGGCAAGATCTCCGAACTCGACGGCATCTCGGTCGACTACCCCGAGTGGCACTTCAACGTGCGGCCCTCGAACACCGAGCCGCTGCTGCGGCTGAATCTCGAGTCGCTGACCTCCCGCGAGGACATGGAGCGCCGCCGGGATGAGGTCCTGGGGTTGATCCGCGGGTGACGTCCACCCCCGAGGAGGCGCTCGAGCAGGCCGCGCTGGCGGGCATCCATCGATTGCCGATCCCGACCCCGTTCGCGGTCGGCAAGGTCAACATCTACCTGATCGAGGGCGAGCAGCTGACCCTGGTCGACACCGGGCCGAACTCCGGCCGGGCGCTCGACGTCCTGAACGAGCAGCTCGGCGAGCACGGCCACGCGATCGGCGACATCGAGCTGATCCTCGTCACCCACAACCATCTCGACCACATCGGGCTGACCGAGATCGTGGTCGAGCACTCCGGGGCCGAGGTGGCGGCCTTGGGGACGGCGGCACGGCGGCTCGCCGACTACGAGGCGGAGGCGGCGGCCGACGACCAACTCGCGGTCGACCTGATGCTGAGCAGCGGGATCCCGGAGGAGATCGCGCTGGCGCTCCAATCGGTGTCCTCCACCTTCCG
Organism: Solirubrobacterales bacterium; assembly: GCA_035572835.1. GTDB lineage: Bacteria > Actinomycetota > Thermoleophilia > Solirubrobacterales > 70-9 > VAYN01. The sequence continues at coordinate 4,679 of DATNAG010000010.1, read as the reverse complement.
TGGCTGGGGCGGCCCCGTCAACGTCACCAGGGAGCTGGCCGACGGCGAGGTGCTCGACCTCGGCGACCGCAAGCTCGAGGTCCTCTTCCGCCCCGGTCACAGTCCGATGGACACGGTCTTCTGGGACGCCGAGCGGCAGCTGGGGTTCGTCGGCGACCACCTCCTCCCCCACATCTCCTCCAATCCGATCATCGCCCGGCCGCTCGACGGCTCGCCCGGCCGCACCCATTCGCTCGCCAACTACCTCGAGTCGTTCAAGAAGACGCGCGAGCTGCCCGAGGGCGCGATCCTCTTCCCCGGCCACGGCGAGCCGATCGACGACCACCGCAGCCTGATCGACACCCGCTTCGCCTCGACCGAGCGGCGCAAGGAGAAACTCCTCCGCCTGCTCGCCGACGGTCCGCGCTCGGGCTACGAGCTGGCCCAGTCGATGTGGGGCAACATCGCCGTCACCCAGGCCTTCCTCACCCTCTCCGAGGTGATCGGCCACATGGATCTGCTGGAGGCCGAAGGCCGCGTCCGCGAGATCGATGACGGCGGCGTGATCCGCTTCGAAGCGGTCGCGTAGTCTGGCGGGCAGATGGTCTCGTTCGGCGCGCGCAGGTCCGGGAAACCGGCGAAGAAACGGATGCTGATCATCGTCAATCCGTACGCGACCACGGTGTCCGATCGGCTGCGGAACCTGGTCGTCTACGCGTTGCAGGGCCGTTATGAGGTCGAGGCGGTCCAGACCGAGGCCCGCAACCACGCGACCGAGATCGGGCGCGAGGCGCAGGAGGGCGGCTACGACGTGGTCGTCTCCTTCGGCGGCGACGGGACGCTGAACGAGGTCGCCAACGGGCTCGCCGGGACCGAGATGCCGATGGGGATCCTGCCGGGCGGCTCGGCCAACGTGGTCGCCCGCAGCCTCGGCATCCCCAACGACGTGGTCGACGCGACCGAGCATCTGCTGTCGCTCGCCGACCAGTGGGAGCCGCGCAAGATCGACCTCGGGCGCGCCGACGAGCGCCGCTTCGTCTTCGCCTGCGGGGCGGGGATCGACGCGACGGTGGTCAAACGGGTCGACGCCCACCCGAAATTCAAGTCACGGTTCGGCCCCTGGTACTACAGCTGGTGCGGGGTGTCGGCGTTCACGCGCCGCTACCTGATGAACCCGGTGCGGCTGCGGGTGAGCATCGAAGACCGCGAGCCGGTCGAGGGCATCACCGCGATCGCCCAGAACTCCGACCCCTTCACCTACTTCTCCACCAAACCGGTCTACGTCAACGAGGGGGTCGCGATCGACGACGGGACGCTCTCGATGGCGGTGCTCAAGCGGGCGGCGATGCGTGACATGCCGACGCTGCTGCCACGGCTCTTCTCGGCGAAGCGCCCCGCGGTCCGCCATCGGCAGATCCTCGGCTTCACCGACCTCACCGGCGCCGTGGTCGAGTCGATCTCCGAGGACCGCTCCGGCGCCCCTCGCTCCTTCCATCTACAGGTCGACGGCGACTACATCGGCGAGCGCACCCGGGTGGAGCTCGGGATCGAGCCCGGCGCGCTGACGATCATCGCCTGAGCGCCCGGGACGCCGCGGGGCGCGCCGCTAGTCGAGGAGCCCGGTTTCGCGGGCCGACACCGCGGTCTGGATCAGCGTCTCACCGGCGTCGAAGCGCGGTGCCCAGCCAAGCTGCTCGCGGGCCTTGCCGGTGTCCATGATCACCGGGGTGGCCAACGCGGTGGCCCACTCCAGCTGCGGGTTGATGAAGGCGAGACGGCCGGCGACCGCGGTCCCGGCGCCGAGCGCGGGTCGCGGCACGCGGACCGAGCGCCAGCCGAGCGCCCGGGCGATGTCGGCGATCTGGATCTCCCCCTCGCCCGCCAGGTTGTAGGCGCCCGGGTCGCCGTCGCCCTCGACCGCGGCGGCAAGTGCGGTGGCGACATCGTCGTGATGGACCAGCTGGAGCGGCACGCCCGCGTCGGGGAGGATCGGCCGCAGCAGCGGGATCCGCTCGATCACGTGGCGACGCAGGCGCGGCGCCGGATCGCCGAGGCGGGCGGCGCCGACCGTCTGCTCGATCAACATCGTCGCCCGCGGCCCGGCGACGATGCAGGGTCGGAAGACGTAGGCGTCGACCTCGGAGCCGGCGAGGATCTCGTCGAGCGCCTCCTCCAGCTCCGCCTTCTGGCGCGAGTAGTAGAAGTCGGATGAGCCCAGCGCCGGCGTCTCCTCGGTCAGTGGTTGCGGGTTCTCGGGGTGGAATCCGTAGGCGGCGACCGAAGAGGCGTAGACGAGCCGCTCCACCCCGGCCTCGACTGCGGCTTCGAAGACGTTGCGGCTGCCCTCGAGGTTGATCCGCCGCGTCTCCTCGCGGTCGCCGAAGATCGCGAAGGCGAGGTGGACGGCGACGTCCGCCCCGTCGAAGAGTGCAGCCAGGTGGCCGCGGTCGAGGATGTCGCCGCGCTGATAGGTCGCCTTCGTCCACCCCGCTCCGCCCGGGTCGAAGGCGCGCCGCGCCATTCCCCGCACCGCCCCGACCGCCGTCGAGGCCTCGAGCGCGTCGATCAGCGAACCGCCGATCTCCCCGGTCGGCCCGGTGACAGCGACGGTCAGGCCCATGCGCACAGTGTCTGTCCTACGGCCTGAGAGTCAAGCCTGGGTAGGACGCAGGGAGCGAGGCAAGGGGAGCGCACAAACGTGCGTGACCCGAAGCCGAGCGACCGAGGACACCCCCAGGCGCCGACTATCAGGCCGTAGGGGTTATGCGGTAGGCGTCGAAGACGGACTCGACGTTGCGCAGGCGGCTGATGCAGTGTTTGAGCTGCTCGGTGTCGCCGACCTCGACCACGAACTTGTTCTTCACCATCGGGTGGTTGGTGGTGCAGGAGGCGCCGATGATGTTGATCCCGCCCTCCGAGAACGTCCGCGCGAGGTCCTCGAGAAGGCGGGTGCGATCGTAGGCGTCGATCGCCAGTTCGACCCGGTAGGAGGCCTCGTTGTCGCCCTCCCAGCCGACGTCGACGAAACGCTCCGGGGCGCGTTTCAGCGCTTTCACGTTCTTGCAGTCGGAGCGGTGGATGGTGATCCCGCGGCCGAGGCTGACGTAGCCGGCGATCTCGTCGCCGGGGACCGGCCGGCAGCACTTGGCCAGGCGCACGGCGACGTCCTCGACACCCTTCACCACGATTCCGTAGTTGGAGGCGTCCTTGGTGCGGCGGGCGCGGTCGGAGTGCTCGGTCGCAGGCAGCATGTCGTCTTCGACCGCCTCCCCGGCTTTCAGCCGCTGGAGGATCTTGTTGACCGCGGTCTTGGTCGAGACTTTCCCCTGGCCGAGCGCGATGTAGAACTCGGTCCCTTTGCGGAAGCCCATCTCGCGGATCACGTCGGCGAGCAACGGCGAGCCGGAGATCTTCTGCATCGGCACGCCGCGCTTGCGCAATGCCTCCTCGAGGCCCTCGCGGCCGTCGCGCTCGGCGTCCTCACGGCGCTCCTCTTTGAACCAGGCGCGGATCTTGTTGCGGGCGCGGCTGGTGCGGACCAGTTTCAGCCAGTCGAGCGAGGGTGCCCGTTTCTGCTTCGCGGTGAGCACCTCGACGATGTCGCCGGAGCGCAGCGTGTAGTGCAGCGGCACGATCGAGCCGTTCACCTTGGCGCCGACGCAGCTGTGGCCGACGTCGGTATGGACGGCGTAGGCGAAGTCGAGCGGGGTCGAGCCGGCCGAGAGGTTCTTCACCTCGCCCTTCGGGGTGAAGACGAAGACCTCGTCCTCGAACAGGTCGACCTTCAACGATTCGAGGAACTCGGTCGGATCCTGTTCGCCCTCGGCCTCGACCAGCTGGCGCAGCCACGTCATCTTCTCCCGCTGCGGGTCGCCACGGCCGCCCTCTTTGTAGGCGACGTGGGCGGCGATCCCGTACTCGGCCAGCTTGTGCATCTCCTCGGTGCGGATCTGGATCTCGAGCGGCTTGCCCTCGGGTCCGATCACCGTCGTGTGGAGCGCCTGGTACATGTTGGCCTTCGGCATCGCGACGAAGTCCTTGAAGCGGCCCGGCAGCGGCTTCCAGAGCGAGTGGATGACCCCGATCGCCCCGTAGCAGTCCTTCACCGAGCCGACGATCACGCGCATCGCGGTGAGGTCGAAGATCTCGTTGAACTCGCGGCCCTTCTTCGCCATCTTCGTGTAGATCGAGTAGAAGTGCTTGGCGCGACCGGAGATCTCGGCTTCGATGCCGACCTCTTCCAGCTCCTCGGAGAGGAACTCGCCCGCCTCGGCGACGTAGGTCTCGCGCTCGTCGCGCTGCTGGGCGACCAGCTGTTTGATTTCCGCGTACTTGCGCGGGTGGAGCGTCGCGAAGGCAAGGTCCTCGAGCTCCCACTTGATCGCGTGGATCCCCAGCCGGTGAGCGAGGGGCGCGTAGATCTCGAGGGTCTCGTGTGACTTCAGCGTCTGTTTCTGCTTGGGCAGCGCGCCCAGCGTGCGCATGTTGTGAAGGCGATCGGCCAGCTTGATCAGGATCACCCTGACGTCGGTGGCCATCGCCACCATCATCTTGCGGTAGTTCTCGGCCTGCCGCTCGTCGCGGCTCTCGAAGTTCATCCCGGTCAACTTGGTGACGCCATCGACCAGCGCGGCGATTTCCTCGCCGAACTCCTCGCGGACCTCCTCCAGCGTCGCGCTCGTGTCCTCGACCGTGTCGTG
>DATNAG010000009.1:0-7114 GCA_035572835.1 Solirubrobacterales bacterium | reverse complement strand
GGTCGTCTCCCGGCTCGCGAACGGTGATCAGCGCCAGGTTGTGGTCATCCTCGACCTCGACGTGGAGGTCGGTGCAGGGCGCCAGCTCGAACTCGGCCGGCGGCTCGGCGAGCGTCCCCCGCAGCTCGCACAGCTCGATCGTCTGGCCGACGATCGCCCGGTGCCGCTCCGGCGCGTAGACGGGACGGTCGCGGCCGTCGTTCAGCTTGGTGTAGAAGAGCGCCGCCGAGTTGCGGCGCGGGCCGCCCCCGGCCGCCGCGTCGTTTTCGACCGAGGCGGGGATCCAGCCGAGCAGGAAGCCGGTCTCGTGGGCGCCGAGCTCGACGTTCGCCTTCTGGCTGTAGGGGTGGGCGGCGGTCGCCTCGCTGTACATCCCGGCCAGGCCGCGCTCCGCGCCCCAGTCCATCAGCACCCGCTTGGTGCGGGTGAAGAGGTGCTGGCCGCGGGCCGCCTCCAGCGTCACCGCCTGGCCCGAGTGGGCGACCGCGTCGCCCGCCGCGGCCAGGCTCATCCCCTCGTGGCAGAGCAACTCCCCGGCCGGGGTCTCGGCCACGCATGAGACGTAGCGCCCGTCGGCCAGCCGGGCGCTGACCTCCAATGGGTCGTAAACCCACCGGACGTCGTACGTCGTCCCGTAAGCTGCTTCTATCGCCTCGGTCAGGACGCCACCCTCTTCCGGGCCGAGAAAGCGAAAAGTGACATCCATCTAGCCATCATCGGCCCCACGCCCGCCTAGCTCAACCTGGGAGAGCACCTGATTTGTAATCAGGAGGTTGCCGGTTCGATCCCGGCGGCGGGCTTTTTCCGCGGCGATGACCCCGAGATGACCGAAGCAAAAGGATTCGAGCAGCACCGGTACGCGCCGCCGCCCGACTCGGTCGAGGTCGTGCTGGTGCGTCACGGCGCCTCCGAAGCGGCCCTTCCCGGGCAGAGCTTCGCGATGGTCGACGGTCAGGGTGATCCGGCGCTGTCGGAGGTCGGCAAGGAGCAGGCGCGCTCGGTCGCGGCGGCGCTCGGTGGTGAATCGTTCTCCGGGATCTTCGCCTCGAGCTTGCGACGGACGCAGGAAACGGCGGCGCCGCTCGCCGAGGCGATCGGCCTCGAGGTCGCGGTGGTCCCCGGCCTGCGTGAGATCAACCTCGGGGAGCTGGAGGGCGGCGAGTACCGGATCAAGGTCGCCGAAGGCGATCCGCTCGTCGCCGAGATCGCCCGCCAGGAACGCTGGGACGTGATTCCCGGGGCCGAGTCACCGGAGGAGTTCTCCGGCCGGCTCCGCGCCGCGATCGCCGAGATCGCCGCCGCCGTCCCCGTGGGCACGACGGCAGCCGCCTTCGTCCACGGCGCCGTGATCGGCGACCTGTGCGCGATGGCGACCGGCAGCCGCCCCTTTGCTTTCCTCAACGCCGACAACGGCTCGATCTCCAGCCTCGTCGTGCACGCCGACGGCAGCTGGCTCCTGCGCAGCTTCAACGAGACCCGCCACCTCGACACCCAGACCGGCCCGGTCGGCTAGGCCGCGCGAGCCGCGCGAAGCGTCACTGTTCGTCTTCGATCGAGACGATGTGGGTGGCGTTGACGTAGACCATCTCGTCTTTGCCGGCCAGCTTCAGCTGGACGATCGGGATCGCGCGGCCGCCGACGCGGACGATTTCTTCGTCGGCTTTCTTGGCGCTGACCTCGACCTTGAACTTCTGTTTGTCGCTGGTGCGGATGGTTGCCACGGGCTGAGCGTACCCGTCTGGGGCGGGTGCCAATCGATTTCAAGCGCGGTCGTCATTTCGTCCACCGGCTGAAGTGCGGTCGACTTAGGGCCCGGCTACCGGGCCTAAGGACGACCGCGGGGCGGGGGGCGGGCCTAGGGTCGACCGCGAGCGGTCAGTCGCAGGGAGTGGAGAGCTTGGTCGGCTCGGTGGGGACGAAGTCGGCCTGCTTCGGCACGTGGGCAAAGACCTCGGTGTAGTACCGGGCGCCATCGCAGGTCTTCGGCGCCGAGGCGGTGACGCTGCCCTGGAAGGTGTCGACCAGGCCCGAGGCCGGGTGCTCGGCGATCGTCCCGAAGGCGGTCGCCTTCGCTTCCGCCCAACCGTGCCAGTCGAGGTTCTTGGCGACCAGGTCACCGTCGACCGAGAAGCTGTACGTGGCCGGTTCGACGAAGCGGCTGTCGGCGGCGACGCCGGGCAGGAAGGTCTGTCCTGACTTCTTCTGCGCGTGACGCATGACGGTTTCCGTCCGGATGATCGTGGTGCCGTCGCCGCCCCCACATGAGGCGAGCGCCACCGCGAGCACGAGCGCCGCGACCGGGGCGAGGAGGAGCTGCTTGCGCATCGGACGGACCCTAGTGGGGGCCGCGGGCGGATCCGAGTGGGCTAGTCACGCAGCAGGCGGGCCTTCTCGGCGGCGAACTCCTCGTCGCTGAGGATGCCTTTCTCATGCAGCGTGCCGAGGCGTTCGAGGCGGGTGAGGCGGGCATCCTCCTCGCTCATCACCTGGGTCGGGGCCTCCGATCCCGGAGCCACCGGGGCGGCGCGGCCGCCTTCGGCATCGCCTCGGCCCCGGCTGCGCCCGCCGCCGCGTCGCACGTCCGGCAGGCCCATCCCGGTCGGCCGTTTGACCTCCGGCAGCTTGAGTTTGGCGGCACGCTCGCCGAGGTTCGCGTCCGACACCGCGGTTTCGATCGCCTTCCGCGTCGGCGCGAGGACCTCGCCGTAGGTCAGATCGGGGAACTCCTCCGCCGTCTGTCTGCTCAGCTCGCGCAGGCCGAAGGCCGCCATCACCCCGATCACGACCACGGTGAGGAAGGTCCGCAGCCCCACCGCCGACGCCGTCAGCAGGTAGATCCCCAGGATCACCGCGAGGCCGCCGTAGCAATAGGGGAGATAGCGGTCGAGCGCCGGGGCGATCACCCGCCGCGCGCCCCGCGCCGACCCGGTCGGCGAGGAGAGCCAGCCGGCCGCCGCGAAGAAGGTGCCGACGACGATGATCGTGGTCGCGATCGAGACCATCAGCGAGGTGCTGATCGACCACGCCGCTTCGGCCGCCGGCTTCACGTTCTCCTGCTTCACCAGCTGGTCGACGACGACGCCGCCGGCGACGTGCCGTAAGACGAGCACGAGGAGCGCGGCGACGATCAGGCCGACGCCGCTGAAGAGCACCGTCACCCAGCGCCCGTCCCGGGTCAGGTAGATCGCCAGCCCGAAGACGAGGAAGGTCAGGATCGACAGCAGCAGCGCCAGCCCCTTGATCGCGATGACGATGTCCTGGGCGGTCTTCAGCTGTTCGGACTTGAGGATCGTGATCTGGCCCGCGTCAGCCGGTAGCTCTTCGGCGAGGCTCTTGCCCAGCCCGACCTGCCCGGCCAGGTTGGTCAGCAGGCTGCCGAGGTTCAGTTTCACTTCGCCGTTGGAGGTGTCGACCGCTTCTTTCTTGTTTTCCAGCACCGCGATCAGCTGTTCGTGCGCGGTCCGGTTCGCCGTTTCCCAGAGTCCCTGCGCGGTGCCCGTTTCCAGCACTTTTTCCACCCCGGGCCCGGCGATCTGGCGCAGGCCGCTGGCCGCCGGCCCGGCGAATTCCTTCGTTTCGCCGGGCAGCACTTCTTCGACTTTCTTTTCCACGTCGACGTTTTCGTAGAGCTGTTCGACCATGTAGTCGCTCAGCGCCGTGCGGATCGTCTGGTTCTGGATCAGGTGACCCGAGGTGTTGACCCACTCACCGGTGTCGAGGGCCTGGCGCTCGACCCAGATCGCGAAGACGCTGAGGAACGCGAGAAGAGATCCGAGGACGATGAGCCCTTTGACCGTCCTTCGTCGCCAGGGCTTCATCGGGGGGATGGTATACGTGGCACATGAAGCTAGAGGGCATCCACCACATCACCGCGATCACCGAGAACGCTCAACGGAACGTCGACTTCTACGCCGGGGTGATGGGCCTGCGGCTGGTGAAGAAAACCGTCAACCAGGACAGTCCGACCGTCTACCACCTCTTCTTCGCCGACGAGGAGGGCGATCCAGGCGCCGACCTGACCTTCTTCGAGTACCCCGGCGCGGCGCCGGGGACGGCGGGCGCCGGGATGGTGCACCGGATCGTCTGGCGGGTCGGCGCGCCGGAGTCGCTCGACTTCTGGGAGGGCAGGCTCGGCGCCCACGACATCGTCACCCGCCGCGAAGGCGACAGCCTCCACTTCGCCGACCCGGAGGGGCTCGACCACGAGCTCTTCGTCGCCGACGTCCCCGACGCGCCGCTGATCGCCGACCACCCGGAGGTCCCGCGCGAGCTCGCCCTGCAGGGTTTCCACGCCGTGCGCGCCTACGCGGCGGCCCCGGAGACCAGTACGGGTCTGCTCGAGGCGCTCGAGTTCGAGCCGACCGACGCGGGCTGGGAGGCGCGCGGCTCCGAGCGCGGCGGCCTCTACATCTACGACCCGCCGCCCGCGGAGCGCCCGGTCCAGGGCGCCGGCTCGGTCCACCACGTCGCCTGGGCCTCGAGCATCGAGGAGCACATGGCCTGGCGCGAGAAGGCGATCGGCGCCGGTGCCCGCCCGACCCCGGAGATCGACCGCTTCTACTTCAAATCGATCTACTTCCGCGAGCCGAGCGGGGTGCTGTTCGAGATCGCCACGTTGGGGCCAGGTTTCACCGTCGACGAGCCGCTCGAGCACCTCGGCGAGAAGCTGTCGCTGCCGCCCGACTTCGAGCATCTGCGCGACGAGGTCGAACCCAACCTGAGGCCGGTCGTCAACCCGCGCGCGCCGCAGACGTAACCGAGCGCTCGAACCTGTGTAGCCGACAGCGTGATCACCGACGAGCGTCTCGCGGCGCTGCACGCCTACACGCGCAAGCACAGCGTCAACTGGCCGCTGTACGTGGTCATCAGGCTGGCGTTCGTCCCCTTCTTCCTCATCTACTTCCGCCTCTCGCGGACCGGCCGCGCCCACGCCCGCCACGTCAAAGGCGGCCTGATCGTCGCCGCCAACCACCGCAGCTTCCTCGACCCCTTCGTCGTCGGTGCCTGCCTGCCCTGGCGTCGGCCGATGAACTACGTGGCCAAGGTCGAGCTCTTCCAGAAGCCGCTCCAGGCCTGGTTCCTGTCCCGGCTCGGGGCCTTCCCGATCCGGCGCGGCGAGTCCGACGAAGAGTCGATGGAGACCGCCCGCATGGTGGTCGAACGGGGCGGGACGCTCTGCATCTTCCCGGAGGGGACGCGGATCCGCCGCGGCAGCCTCGCCAACCCGAAGCGCGGGGTCGGCCGGCTCGCCCTGCAGACCGGGGCGCCGGTCCTGCCGACCGCGGTGATCGGCACCGAACACGTGCGCCGCGGCTGGCGCATCCGGCCGCGCAAGGTGAAGGTCCGCTGCGGCAAGGCGATGACGTTCCCGCAGTCGGAGGAGCCCTCGCAGGCGCTCGCGGTCACGGTCACCTCGCGGATCTGGCCCAACGTCCTGCTGCAGTGGGAAGACCTGGGAGGGCTGCCGCCGATGCGCCGCGCCGCCGTGATCGGGGCCGGCAGCTGGGGGACGGCGATCGCCGTGCTGCTCGCCCGCGGCGGCCTCGAGGTCCAGCTCGGCGCCCGCACCGCGGCCGGCGCGGCAGAGCTGATCGAGGCGGGCGAGAACCGCCGCTACCTGCCCGACGTGCCGTTGCCGGAGTCGATCGACGTCCGCCCGGCGGCCGAGATCGAGCTCGCGGGCCTCGACCTGATCATCCTCGCGATCCCGTCCAAATCGCTCCCCGCGGCGGTCGGCTCGATCGCCGACCGGGCCGGCGAACGCTCCTCGATCCTGCTCCTCACCAAGGGGCTGATCGCCCCGCAGGCCCAGCTGCCCTCCGAGTACGTCGGCGAACGGGTTCGCGCCCGGGCGATCGCCTGCCTCGGCGGCCCGGCCCACGCGGCCGAGGCGGTTTCCGGCTCCGCCGCCTTGGTCCTCGGCTCCGCCGATCCCGACCTGCGGGTCCAGCTGGGCGAGGTCTTCGATCGCGCCGGGCTGGTCTGCGAGCGCACCGCCGACGTCGCCGGGGTGGAGATGGCGGGCGCCGCCAAGAACGCCGCCGCGCTGGCGGCCGCCGCCGCCGAGCCGCACGGGCTGAACGCGGCCGGGATCGCGGTCGCCGAGATCTGGCGCGAGTGCATCGCCTGCGGACTGGCCCACGGCGCCGAGCTGGAGACTTTCGCCGGCCTCGCCGGGGTCGGCGACCTGACCGCGACGATGATGGCCCCGACCGGGCGCAACCGGCGCGCCGGCGAGCTGCTCGGCACCGGCACCCCGGCAGAGGAGATCCCGGCCCTGATCGGCCAGGCCTCGGAGGGTCTCGACACGACGCCGCTCCTCGCCGACGCCGTCGCCGCTGCCGGGGTGAAGGGGGAGGCGCTCGAGGGGCTGGCGAAGCTGATCCGCGGAGAGGTCGACGCCGACGACTGGGTGGCCGGACTGCGGCGCGCCGAGCGCGCGCGGCAGGCGGCCTAGGGCAGCGGTGGGGAGGCTCGCAGATGGCCGCACGGCGCGATTCGATCCCTCATCTAGGCTTGGCGGGTGAGCGGCCCCGAGGAGAACGTCGAGCCTGCCGAGATGGCTCCGGCGGCGAAGGCGGAGCTCGATCGCGCCTTCGAGACCTTCTATCGGGAGCACCTGCGCGACGTCTACTCCTACGCCTATTACCGGGTGGGGAACCACCACGACGCCGAGGACCTCACCGAGCAGGCGTTCCTGCAGGCCTACCGGCACTTCGACCGGGCGCGGCGCGAGTCGGCCGGCCGGCCGTTGCGGCCGTGGCTGATCCGGATCGCCCACAACCTGGCCTCGAACTACTACCGGGACCGGTCGCGGCGACCGCAGACGTCGCTGGAGAACGCCGACCCGATCGCGACCCGGCACGACACCGAGGACCTGGTCGCCGGGCGCGAAGAGCTGCGCCAGGTGATGGCCAACCTCGACGCGCTCTCCGACGACCGCCGCGAGGCATTGATCATGCGCTTCGCGCTGGGCATGGACAACCGCGAGATCGCGCGGGCGCTGGGCCGCTCCGACGGGGCGACCAAGGTGCTGATCCATCGCGCGATCAAGCAGCTCCAGGACGAGATGGGGGGCGATGATGGCGACGGGTGAGCAGGGCGAATCGACCTG
>DATNAG010000008.1:0-24280 GCA_035572835.1 Solirubrobacterales bacterium | reverse complement strand
CAGCCGCCCGAGCTCCCGGTCGGCCGCTTTGCGCGCTTCCTCGGGGAGGTTCGCCGCCTCGATCCGCTCCTGCAGTTCTTTGACTTCGGCGGCGCCCTCGTCTTCCTCGCCGAGCTCGTCCTGGATCGCTTTCAGCTGCTGACGGAGGAAGAACTCGCGCTGGCCTTTGTCGACTTCCGACTGCACCTGCGACTGGATCTGGGTCCCCAGCTGGACCACCTCGAGCTCACGGGCGAGGATCTGGGAGAGGTGACGCAGCCGTTTGCCGACGTCCACTTCTTCCAGCAGCTCCTGCTTCTCCGCGGTCTCGATCCGCAGCGCCCCGGCGATCAGGTGGGCGAGCGCGCTCGGGTCGTCGATGTTGGCGACCGCCAGCTGCAGCTCCTCGGGCAGGTAGGGGATCTGCTCGACGATCTCCGAGAAGGTGCGCTGGACGTTGCGGGTCAGCGCCTCCAGCTCGGCGCTCCGGCGGACCACGTCGGGGGCCTCGGAGATCCGCGCGATCAGGTAGGGCCGGTCGGTGACGAACTCCTCGAGCCGCACCCGCTGGGTCGCCTGGACGAGGATCCGCAGCGTCCCGTCGGGGACTTTCACCATCCGCTCGACCACCCCGACGACGCCGACGTCATAGAGGTCGGCCGGCGTCGGCTCCTCCTTCTCCGGGTCACGCGAGGCGACCATCACCAGCATCCGGCTGCCACCGAGCGCGTCGTCGACGAGCTTGATCGAGCGCGCCTGGCCGACCGCCAGCGGGGTGATCGTGTCCGGGAAGGCGACCGAGTCGCGCAGCGGCAGGACCGGCAGCGCCTCGGGCAGGGGCAGCAGGCCCGCGGGAACGTCTTCCGCCCCGATCGGCGCCTCGACGATCTCGAGGCTCGGCGAGCCCTCCATCAGGGACGCCCGATCGGGACCCGGTGGGTGGTCTCCTCGGGGTCGCGCAGCGGCAGTTCGATCGTCAGCACGCCGTCTTCGTAGTTGGCGACGGCGCGCGTGTGGTCGACCTCCACCTGCAGCTCGACCACCCGCCGGAACGGCCCCGAGGGGATCTCGATCTGCTGGTAGACGCGGCCCTCGGTCTCCTGCAGGGCGCGCCGGCCGACGATCGCCAGCTGGCGCCCGGAGACCTCGATCCCGACCTCGGAGAGCTCGACCCCGGCGAGGTCGACCTTGACCACGGCGCGCTGCGGGTCGTCGACGTAATAGACGTCGACGTTGGGCGAGAAGCCCGAGGCCCGGCGACTGACGTAGCGGGTGCGGCTCCAGGAGTCACCCATCAACTGGTCCATCTCCCGGCGCATCCGCGCAAAGTCGGCGAAGAGGTCGCGCTGCGGCATCCGCCGAAGGTTACCCGTGGCGGTTCAGACGGTGGCGCGGCCGGCCGCGGCCCAGCGCGGCGCCCGCATCAGGAGCACCGGCTGGCGCGGCGGCACGAGGCCCTCGGGACGGTTGGGCCGGAAGGTCGCGCAGGGCTCGCCGAGCTCCAGAGCGCACAAGAGATTCTTGTGGAAGTAGCACTCCTCGCAGGTGGGGGCTTTGGGCTTGCGCGGCATCGGCTCGGGCATGAAAGCAACCGCGGGCCGGTGGCGTCGGGCGCGATTCCGCAAATCGCAACCTTCTGGTCACAGGGCTTTCACAGAGTCCCCGCGTTTAGCGGGACGGCCGCCGGCCGCCGCTAACATTCGGCCAGATGGAGGCACACGAACGCAGCAAACGCTTGGCCGACTCGCCGCCGCTCTTCAAGAACGGGTTCATCGACTTCTTCTCGCGGGTGCACCCCGCGATCCCCGCGATCATCTTCATCCCGGTGATCGTCGCGGTCGAGTGGATCGGTGCGACGAAGGGCTGGGACGTCTGGCAGATGGTGCTGATCTCGCTCGGCGGGCTCGCCTTCTGGACCCTGACCGAGTACTGGCTGCATCGGCTGATCTTCCACTGGGAACCCGACAACGCCTTCGGCCGGCGGATGCACTTCATCATCCACGGCATCCACCACGACCATCCCAACGACAAGCTGCGCCTGGTGATGCCGCCGTCGGTATCGATCCCGCTGGCGGCGCTCTTCTTCCTCGGCTTCGTCGCGGTGCTCGGCGACGCCGGCTACCCCGCCTTCGGGGGCTTCATGCTCGGCTACCTCGGCTACGACTACACGCACTACTACGTGCACCACTTCGTGCCGAAGACGAAGCTCGGCAAGAAGCTGCGCGAGGCGCACATGCGCCACCACTTCCAGGACCACCGCTACGGCTACGGCGTCTCCTCGCCGACCTGGGACGTGGTCTTCCGGACGCTGCCGAAAAAGCGCAACCACTGACTCATTGGACGATGATCACGGCCAGGGTGCCGAGGCCGAGGATCACTCCGGTCCCCATGAAGATCAGCAGCATGAGGTCCTCGCCGGGGCTCGACGAGCCGCGCTCGAAGAAGCCGAGCCGCCTCGTGCCGAGCAGGAACATCGCGATCCCGTAGAGCGCGAATCCCGCCCCGAGCGCGACGTACGGCCAGCGGGTGGCGTTCGGTGCGAGCACCGGCAGGACGCGGCCGACGCCGAGCGCCACGGCCAGCGCCGCCATTCCGGTCCGCCACCAGGCCAGCAGCGTGCGCTCGCCGGCCAGCGAGGTGCGGCGTTCGTCGCCGCCTGGCTCCGGCTTGGTCGGAGTGTCCACGGGGCTCGTCATCGCCAGGCGAGCGTACCCGGACCGCGGATCGCGGCAAGGATCGGAGCCGCTCGGCTCCGATCGTCGTCGGGGCCGGGCCGCAGGATCATCACCTCCGCCGGGGCCCTCTCCAGCAGCCAGACCAGGTCGTCGCCGGAGAGCCCCTGCGTGCCGGTGGCGCCCGCCGAGACGACCACCCGGTCGAACTCCTCTGCGGAGAGGAGCCGGGCGAGCGCGTGGCGGTAGGTGCGGCCGCGCTCGATCCGGGCGTCGACCGGCACTCGTTTGGCCACGGCGCGCTGTTCGATCGCCTCCAGCATCGCCATCGCCTGGCTCGCCTCGCCCGGGATCGGGCACTCGAGCGGCAGGCTCTTCGGGACCTGGGCGAGGTAGGCGGGCATCAGCGTCGCGCCCTCGGCCAGGGAGAGGCGCAGCGCCGCGTCGACGGCACGGCGGGAGATCTGCGTGCCGGTGAAGGGGAGCAGGATGTGACGGACCGCGTCCGGCTCGGTCGGGGCGCGGCGGCGGTGTCGCGAGCGGGCGATCAGCAAGCCGCCGGCGAGGCCGAGCAGGAGCGCGACGACGATCAGGATGTGCTCGAGCCGCAGCGCCGCGAACAGGTGCACGGTCATCGGTTCTCCTCCCTGAGGCCGCGGTTGGCGACGATGCGGACGTCGACGCCGGGCGGCGTCGCGTGCATCAGCCGTTGCGGCAACGGTTCCCGCAGGCGGGCGAGGCCACGGGCCGGCGGCGACTCGCCGACCATGATGTAGGTGCTGCCGCGCTCGCGGACGACGCGGGCGACGGCGGCCACGATGTCGTCGTGCTCCTCGATCAGGAAGGTCGCGCCGAGCACCGAGGCGAGGCGCCGCAGAGCCGTCACCTGGCGCTCCACCTCCCCCTCGATCAGCTGGCCCGGCGGCTTCACCCAGAGCAGGTCGAGCTCGGTCCCGAGCCGCTGCGCCGAGCGCCAGGCCCGACGCACCAGGCGCTGGGCGCTCGGCTGCGGCCGGATCAGCGCCAGCAGCCTCTCCCCGACCGCCTTGGCGGTGTCGTCGGCGACGCGTTCCTCGCCACGCGTGCCGACCGGACCCGACTCGCTTGCGGCGTAGACCAGGCGCTTCGACTCGACGTCTTCGGCGACCTGACGGAGGCTGACCTCGCGCAGCGCCGCCAGGTTCTCGAGCTTGAAGAAGTTGTTCAGCGCGGCGTCGATGTTCTGGGTCGGGTAGATCTTCCCGGCCCGCAGTCGCGCAATCAGCGCCTCCGGCGTGAGGTCGATCAGCACCACTTCGTCGGCGTCGGCCAGGATCCGGTCGGGGACCGTCTCGCGCACCCGGACCCCGGTCAGCTCGGCCACCTGGTCGTTCAGCGACTCGAGGTGCTGGACGTTGACGGTGGAGAAGACGTCGATCCCGGCGGCCAGCACCGAGGCGATGTCCTCGTAGCGCTTCTCGTGCTCGAGGCCGGGAGGGTTGGTGTGGGCGAGCTCGTCGATCAGCGCCAGCTCGGGGGCGCGCGCCAGCACCGCCGGCAGATCCATCTCGGTCACGGTCGCGCCGCCGCGGATCTCGACCGTCCGGCGCGACAGCTCCTCGAGCCCGCGCGCCTGGTCGCTCGTCTCCCGCCGATCGTGCGGCTCGAGGTAGCCGATCACCACGTCGCGCCCGGCATCGGCTTCGGCGTGCCCCTCCTGCAGCATCCGGTACGTCTTGCCGACCCCGGCCGCCATGCCGAGGAAGATCTTGTGGTGACCGCGGCCCTCGAGCTTTTCACGGGCGGCCGGGCGGGACCGCTCGACCGCGCCCATCTCAAGCTCCCAGCAGGTTGTGCACGACCAGGTCGATCAGCTTGATCCCGACGAAGGGGACGATCAGGCCACCGAGCCCGTAGATGAGGATGTTGCGGCGCAGCAGGGCGGTCGCGCCGATCGGCCGGTAGCGGACCCCGCGGAGGCTGAGCGGGATCAGCAGCGGGATGATCAGCGCGTTGAAGATGACCGCCGAGAGGATCGCCGACTGCGGCGTCCCCAGGTCCATGATGTTCAACGAGTGCAGGGGGCCGTCGGTCCGGCCGGACGCCGCCCAGGTGGCGGCGAACATCGCGGGCAGGATGGCGAAGCACTTGGCGACGTCGTTGGCGATCGAGAAGGTGGTCAGGGCGCCGCGGGTGATCAGCAGCTGCTTGCCGACCTCGACGATCTCGATCAGCTTCGTCGGATTGGAGTCGAGATCGACCATGTTGCCCGCCTCGCGGGCGGCCTGGGTGCCGGTGTTCATCGCGACCCCCACATCTGCCTGCGCAAGAGCAGGTGCGTCGTTGGTGCCGTCGCCGGTCATCGCGATCAGCCTGCCGTCCGCCTGCTGCTCCTTGATCAGTTCGAGCTTCCGCTCCGGGGTCGCTTCGGCGAGGAAGTCGTCGACACCGGCCTCCTCGGCGATCTTCGCCGCGGTCAGTTTGTTGTCGCCGGTGACCATGATCGTGCGGATGCCCATCGCCCGCAACTGGTCGAAGCGCGCTTTCATCCCTTCCTTGACGATGTCTTTGAGGTAGACGACCCCGAGGACCCGCTCGTCGCGGGCGACCGCCAGCGGCGTGCCGCCCTCGCGGCCGATGCGGTCGAGCTGCCGGCGCAGCTCCGTCGGGGCGTGCCCGCCCTCCTGCCCGATCCAGCTTTCGATCGCGTCGCCGGCGCCCTTGCGCAGCTGGGTGCCGTTGAAGTCGACGCCGCTCATCCGGGTCTGCGCGGTGAACGGCACGAAGGTCGGTTCGTGGCCGGAGAAGCTGTGCTCGCGGATGCCGTAGCTTTTCGCCAGGACGACGATCGAACGACCCTCGGGCGTCTCGTCGGCGAGTGAGGACATCTGCGCCGCCTCGGCAAGCTCCTCGCCGCTCACGCCCGGCATCGGGATGAACTCGACCGCCTCGCGGTTGCCCAGGGTGATCGTGCCGGTCTTGTCGAGCAGGAGGACGTCGCAGTCCCCCGATGCCTCGACCGCGCGGCCGGAGAGGGCAAGCACGTTGCGGCGGACCAGGCGGTCCATCCCGGCGATGCCGATCGCCGAGAGGAGGGCGCCGATGGTGGTCGGGATCAGCGCGACGAGAAGCGCGATCAAGGTCGTCTCCGACAGTTCCGTGCCCGCGAAGAGCGCGAACGGGCGCAGGCTGACGATCACGAGCATGAAGATCAGGGTGAGCGCCGCCAGCAGGATCCCGAGCGCGATCTCGTTCGGCGTCTTGCGGCGCGAGGCGCCCTCGACCAGGGAGATCATCCGGTCGAGGAAGGAACCGCCCGGCTCCTGGGTGATTTCGACGACGATCCGGTCGGAGAGCACCTTGGTGCCGCCGGTCACGGCGGAGCGGTCGCCGCCCGCCTCGCGGATCACCGGGGCCGACTCACCGGTGATCGCCGACTCGTCGACCGAGGCGATCCCCTCGATCACGGTGCCGTCGCCGGGAATCCCCTCGCCGGCCTCGACCACGACGATGTCGCCGCGGACCAGGTCGGCGGCCGACTTCTCGGTCCCGTCGCGCATCTTCGCGCCGGCCTCGGTGCGCATCGCGCGCAGGCTTGCCGCCTGGGCCCGGCCACGACCCTCGGCGAGCGCCTCGGCGAGGTTGGCGAAGATCACGGTGAGCCACAGCCAGATCGTCACCGTGAAGGTGAACCAGGCCGGCTCGTGCCCGCCGCCGAGAGGGCTGCCGCCGAAGACCTGGATCAGCCAGGCGACGGTGGTGATCAGGGCGCCGATCTCGACCACGAACATCACCGGGTTGCGGACCTGGACGCGGGGGTCGAGCTTGGTCACCGACTCCCACAGGGCCGGGACGAGGATCTCGCGGTCGAACAGCGAGCGCGGTTGGCTGCGCCCGGAAGGGGTCTTGTCCTGCTGATCGTCTGGGGTCATTTCAGCGGTGCTTCCTTGTCGAGTGCGATGTTGAGTTCGAGCACGTTGACCCCGGGCTCGCCGAGCACGCCGAGCGAGCGGTCGTCGGTGTTCGCGGAGATCAGCTCTTCGACCTTGCTCAAGGGCAGGTGACGGATCGCGGCGATCCGGTGCGCCTGGATCCGCGCGTTCGCTTCGGAGATGTCGGGGTCGACGCCGGAGGCCGATTGGGTGACCGCGTCGACCGGTACCTGGTCGCGGGTCAGCGAGTGGTCGTACGGCTTGTTGAGTTGCACGTAGGCGGCCAGTTCTTCGCGAATCTCTTCGCGGGTTGCGACGCTGTTCGGCCCTTCGTTGCCGAAGAAGGTGACGTTGGCCGAGTAGCCGGTCGCCGAGGGCCGTGGCTGGAAGTAGTTCGGGTTCGGCCGCGTTTCGACTTCGCCTTCCTCGTCCTTGACGGGCTTGCCGTTCTTGCCGATCACCGGTTCGGTGAATTCCTGGCCGATCAGGTGGGAGCCGACGACCTTGCCGTCAACCGACACCTTCGAGCCGTTCGCCGGGCCCGGGAAGACCACCTGGCTGATGGCGGTGATCGCCAGCGGATAGGCGAGGCCGAGGACGACGGTCAGCGCGACGATCGCGATCAGCGCGGTGGTGAGGTCCTTGCGAAGGCCCTGCATCATCAGAACAACCTCCCGGTGAGGCCGTTGGAGATCGGGCCGAGCAGGATCGCGGGGAAGAAGGTGAGCGCGCCGACCAGGATCACGATGCCGATCAGCAGGAAGACGAAGGTCGGGTTGTCGGTGCGCATCGTGCCCAGACCCGCCGGGGACACCTTCTTACCGGCCAGGGCGCCGGCGACGGCGAGGACGAAGAGGATCGGGGCGAAGCGGGCGGTGACCATCACGAACCCGCCGAGCAGGTTGGCGAAGGTGATGCCGGAGGCGTCGACGTTGCCGGGGGCGTTCGGCTGCAGGAAGCCGGTGTAGCCCGCCCAGGCGGAGCCGTTGTTGTTCGCCTGCGAGAGGTAGGCGTAGAGGTTCTCGGAGAATCCGGTCGGGTTGATCCCGGCGTAGAGCGAGCGTTTGCCGAGCTCGGTCGCCGATGCCAGGCCGGCCGACAGGAGCACCGCCAAGGGGGTGAAGAGGACGCCGAGCGAGACCAGCTTGATCTCCCTCGCCTGGATCTTCTTGCCCAGGTACTCGGGGGTGCGGCCGACCATCAGGCCGCCGAGGAAGACCGCCAGGATGACGTAGAGGAGCATCGAGTAGAGGCCGGCGCCGGCGCCGCCGAAGACGACCTCGCTCATGCTCAGGTTGGCGAACGGGACCGCACCGCCGAGCCCGGTCAGCGACTCGAAGGCGCCGTTCACGGCACCGGTCGAGGTGACCGTGGTGATCGCCGTCCAGAGCGAGGTGCCGGCGATCCCGAAGCGCTGCTCCTTGCCCTCCAGGTTGCCGCCGGTGGAGCCTTCGAACGCGGTGGTGTGGAGGCCGGCCGCGTGTTGGGCGGGGGAGCCGTGCTGCTCGGCGATGTAGACGACGACCACACCGATGATGAAGAGCACGGACATCGCCGAGAAGATCGCCCAGCCCTGGCGTTGGCTGCCGACCATGCGGCCGTAGGTGTAGGTGAGCGAGGCCGGGATCACCAACATGAGCAACATCTCGAACATGTTGGTGAGACCACTCGGGTTCTCGAACGGGTAGGAGGAGTTGACGTTGAAGAAGCCGCCGCCGTTGTTGCCGAGCTCCTTGATCACCTCCTGCGACGCGACCGGCCCCTGGGCGAGGATCTGCGTGCCGCCCGAGAGGGTGTGGATGACGCTTGCGTCACTGAAGCTCTGAACGACCCCCTGGGACACCAGGAAGAGCGCGCCGACGATCGAGATCGGCAGCAGCACGTAGAGGAGGATGCGGACGATGTCATGCCAGAAGTTGCCGAGCGAGCTGCCGGAGCGACTGGCGATGCCGCGGATCAGCGCCACCAGCACGGCGATGCCGACCGCCGCGGAGACGAAGTTCTGAACCGCCAGGCCCGCCATCTGGGCGAAGTAGGAAAGGGTCGTTTCGCCGCCGTAGAATTGCCAGTTCGTGTTGGTGATGAACGACGAGGTGGTGTTGAAGCTGAGGTCCCACGGCCCGGAATGGAACCCTTCCGGGTTGAACGGCTGAATGCCCTGCGTACGCAGGATCAGGTAAAGGAGGATCCAGAAGCCCAGCGAGAAGACGAGCAGGCTGCGGGCGTAGGCCTTCCAGTCCTGACCCTCGCCCTCGGGACTCACACGCAGCAACCGGTAGGTGCCGCGCTCGATCGGCCCGAGGACGGAGGAAAGGAAGACGCGCTGGTTGGTGAAGACGCGCGCCAGGTAGATGCCGACCGGTTTGACCAACGCCACCAGGACGACGACGAAGATCGCGATCTGCAGGTAGCCCTCGGACATCAGAGGTTCTCGCCGCGCAGGAGCGCGTAGAGCAGATAGACGCAGACCACGAACGAGGCGACGAGGCCGAAGATGTCGGCGCCGGAGAGGGTCGCGACGGGAGTGAGGACCGCGGTGCTCATATCCGGTCGATCAGGGAGACCAGCCAGTAGAGGAGCGCGAACATGGCGATGGCGAGAACGATCGAGAAGAGGTCGGCGACCGGGCTACCACCACCGGGGAAGATGTCTGCGAGGTAGAGCACACCAGCATCGTGCGCCCCACCCCGTCAAGGCCGCATGAAGTTGGCCCCGGCCCGCATACAGATTTTGTGAAGCCTCCTCCTGGCCGGCTACGCGGCGAATCGGTAGCCGACGCCCGGATCCGTCTTGATGTATCTCGGGCCGCCGGGCGGCTCGATCTTGCGGCGCAGGTTGGCGATGTGGGCGCGCAGCACCTGGAAGTCGTCTTCGTACTCGATCCCCCATACCTCGACCAGGAGAGCGCGGTGGGTCATCAGCCGGCCGCGGTTGCGGGCGAGGGTGCGGAGAAGGCTGAACTCGATCGGGGTCAGGTGGACGAGCTCGTCGTCGCGTTTCACCGTGCGGGCGGCGAGGTCGATCTCGAGCCCGTCGGCGACGATCTTCGGCTCCGCTCCCTCCGGCGCCGCGCGCCGCAGCACCGCTTCCAGGCGGGCGACCAGCTCACGCGGACCGAAGGGCTTGGTCACGTAGTCGTCGGCACCCGCCGCCAGAGCCTCGACCTTGCGGTCCTCCTCCCCCACGGCCGAGAGCACGAGGATCGGCACCTGCGTCCACTCGCGCAGCCTCCGGGTCACCTCGACCCCGTCGATGTCGGGCAGCATCAGGTCGAGGATCGCCGCCTCCGGTGGTTTCACCGCCGCCAGGTCGAGCGCCTCCTCCCCGGTCGCCGCGGTCACCGCCTCGAAACCGGCGTCGCGCAGGATCACCCGCAGGGCGCGAACGATCTGCGGCTCGTCGTCGCAGACGAGGATCCGGGCGGCGGGGCCGTCGCTCATGCCGTCACCTCCGGCGCCGGCACGCCGAAGGTGACGACGAAGCTCGACCCCTGCCCCGGCAAGGACTCGACCTCGACCTCTCCCCCATTCGCCTCGATGAAGCCGCGGGCGATCGCCAGGCCGAGCCCGGAGCCCGCCCCGCCGGCCGCCTCCGGCGCGCGGTAGAAAGGCTCGAAGATCCGCTGCTTCAGGTTCTCGGGGACACCCGGGCCGCGGTCGACCACCCGCACCACCAGCCGCGGCCCGACCAGCCGCGAGCGCACCAGCACCGGCTGCCCCTCGCCGTGGACGACAGCGTTCTCGAGCAGGTTGGCGAAGGCGCGCTCGAGCTGGGTGGGGTCGGCGCGCAGCGGCGGCAGGTCATCGTCGAGCGCCAGCCGCACCGACTCGCCATGGGTGCCGATCGACTCGCGTGCCGCCTCGAGCAGATCGGCGACCTCGACCGGCTCGCGGTGCGGCTCGGCTTTGCCCGATTCGAGCCGCGAGACGTCGAGCAGGTTCTCGACCAGGCGCGAGAGCCGCCGCCCCTCGTCGACCACCGCGTCGGAGAGCTCGTGGCGCTCGTCGTCGGTAACGCTGGGCGAGTCGAGGGCCGCGCCGGCGGCGATGATCGCGGTCAGCGGCGTGCGCAGGTCGTGGGACACGGCGCGAAGCAGCGAGGTCTTCAGCTCGTCGGAGCGGCGCACCGCCTCCGCCTCGAGCGCCTCTTCGCGCATCCGGTCGCGCTCCGCCGCCAGCGCCGCCGCCTCCTCCAGCGCCCGGTCGGCCTCTTCGCGGCGCCGTTCGGACTCGGCGGCGCGGGCGCGGGCGAGCTCGGCCAGGGTGCCGGAGGCGATCGCCACGATCACGAAGACGACCAGGGCGACGATGTCGTGCTGGGTGTCGATCGAGAGGTTGCGCAGCGGCGGCAGGTAGAAGAAGTTGAAGACGAGGGCGCTCAGGACCGCCGTGGCGAGCCCGAGTCGCAGCCCCCAGACGGTCGCGATCAGCAGCACCCCGGGGATGAAGACGATCCCCAGCGAGGCCGGCTCGGCGATCGATTCGAGCGCCGAGGTGATCCCCGCCCCGACCGCGACGACGATCAGCGCCGTGAAGATGCCGAGCCCGGTCGAGGGAGCCTTGGCGCTCAGTCGAAACACGGACGGAGCGTAGTGCTACTCGTACTGCAGGCTCTCCAGGACGTCGAGGCGTGAGGCCCGTCGCGCGGGCAGGATCGCGGCCAGCACCCCGGCCAGGGCGGCCAGGACGAGCAGCACGACCAGCGACCCGATCGGGTAGGAGAGGGTGAAGCCTTCGCTCTTCAGCGGCTGGGCGATCAGCGCCGCGAAGATCACCCCGAGCGCCATCCCGAGAATCGCCCCGATCAGCGCCGTGATCACCGACTCGTAGCGGATCATCGTCCGCACCTGGCGCCGCGACATCCCGATCGCCCGCAGCATCCCGAGCTCGCGGGTGCGTTCGTGGATCGAGAGCGCCAGCGTGTTGGCGATCCCGAACAGCGAGATCAGGATCGCCAGCCCGAGCAGGGCGTAGAAGAGGTTGACCAGCTGGTCGACCTGGGCTTCGCGGCTTTCCTTCAGTTCTCCCTGGTTCAGCACTTCGGCGATCGGGAACGCCACTTCCGCGCCCCGGGTGAGCAGCTCCTGCACCGCCGCTTCGTCGGCATCAGGTTCGGTTTCGACGAAGTCGATCCGGTCCTGCCGCTGATCGAACACCCGGGCGATCACCGGTTGGGTGACCAGCACCGAGCCGAAGACGCCGAGCTTCGAGTGGAATTCGCCGACCACCGTGAACCGCGGCCGGTGACCGCTCTGGCTGAGCAGGCGGAAGCTGTCGCCGACCGTGAGGTCGTGCGAGGAGGCGAAGGAGTCGGAGACGATCGCCTGGTCGTCCCTGAGATTGCGCAGCACCTGCGGCCCGCCGCGCTTCCATTCGACCTTCACGGAGCCTTCGATCCCCGGCGACGGCGCCGTCACTTCGGCCCCCCCGCCGCCGATGACCTTGGCCTTGGCGGAGCGGATCGTCTGCACCGATTCGACCCCCGGCACCTTGGCCGCCAGCCGCGCGGCGCCGGCCGGGATCGGCGAGAAGCCGTCGCTGTTCTGGATCACCAGGCCGCCGGCGAAGTTTTCTTCGACGACCTGGGCGACCGTGCTCTTCAGCCCGGCGGCGAAGACGGTGACGAAGGTGACCAGGGCGAGCCCGATCATCAGCGCCGCCGCGGTGACCGCGGTGCGACCGGGATTGCGCTCGGAGTTCTCCCGCGCCAGCCGGCCGATCAGCCGCCGGATCCGCTCCAACGGCCAACCCGCGACCCGGGCAAGAACCGGGACCAGGCGCGGCGTGTAGAAGGAGCCGCCGATCACGATCAGCAGGGCGCCGATACCGATCTTGGCGGCGCGACCGCCCGCCCCACCACCGCTGCCGAGGCCGGTGACCAGCAGCGCCACCCCGGCCAGCGCCAGGAGCACCGAGAGGACGAGCAGGACGACGCGTTTGCGCCGGCTCGGGTGCGGGACGAAGCCGTGCAGGGCGGCGATCGGCGGCACCCGGGTCGAGCGCAGCGCGGGCACCAGCGAGGCGAAGAAGGTGACGATCACCCCGACCAGGAGCGAGACGATCACGGTCCGCGTCTCCAGCACCAGGCCGGTGGTCGGCAGGTCGATCCCGAAGGATTCGAACAGCCCGTTCAGCGCCAGCGCGACGACGAAGCCGCCGCCGATCCCGGCGATCGCCCCGACCAGCCCGATCGCCAGCGCTTCGATCAGGACCGAGGAGAGGATCTGCCGCCGCGACGCTCCCAGGGTGCGCAGCATCCCGAACTCGGTCACCCGCTGGGCGACCGTGATCGAGAAGGTGTTGAAGATGATGAAGGAGCCGACGAAGACGGCGATGAAGCCGAAGACGAGCAGGAAGGTCTGCAGGAAGCTGAGGTTGTCGCGGATTTCTTCGGAGGAGCGGTCGGCGCTTTCGCTGCCGGTCTCGACCCTGACGTCACGCGGCACCTCGGCTTCGATCCGCCGTTTCAGCGTCGCCGGCTCGACTCCCTTGGCGGCGGCGACGGAGATCTGGTCGAAGCGGCCGCGCTTATGGGTCAGCGCCTGGGCGACCGGCAGGGTGACCTGGGCGATCGAGGCGCCGCCGAAGGAGGCGCTGCCGAGCTGGGTGAAGCCGACCAGTTCGAATTCCTGCAGCCGCCCCTCGCCGACCAGGCCGATCTTTTCGCCGAGCTCGAGGTGCGACGATTCGGCCGCCGCGCGGTCGATCGACGCTTCGGTCGGCCCCCTCGGCCGGTGTCCTTCGACGTACTTCAGCGACTCCAGCTGCCCCGGCAAGGTCGAGGAGATGAACTTGGGGGCGAATTTGCTGCCGATCTTTTCGCCTTCGGCGTCGAAGAAGCCGCCGGGGGTGAAGATCGCCCCGGCCGCCTGCCTCACACCGGGCGTCTGCTGGATCCGCGGCAGGAGCTTCGCGCTCACCGTCGGCACTTCGCCGTTTTCCTGTTCGACCGGATTCTTCGCCGTGACCACGACGCTGGTCCCCTTCAGCGACTCGCTGAAGATTTCGTCGAAGGCGGCGAAGATCGTGTCGGTGAGGACGTAGGAGCCGGCGACGAAAGCGACCCCGATCACGACCGCGATCACGGTCGACAGGGCCCGCACCTTGCGCGCCCAGACGCTCTTGAGCGCGAGTCCGGTCACCTCGTCCGGCCGCCCCGCACTAGTCGAGCTGCTTCATCAGCTCGATCACGTCGTCGGCGCCGCCCGGCGCCCCGTCCTGGACGATCTTGCCGTCGCGCAGGGTGATCAGCCGATCGGCGTGGGCGGCGGCGACCGGGTCGTGGGTGACCATCACCACCGTCTGGCCGAACTCGTCGACCGCCTGGCGCAGGAGGTCGAGCACGTCGGCGCTCGCCTTCGAGTCGAGGTTTCCGGTCGGCTCGTCGGCGAAGACGACCGCTGGTCTGGAGACCAGCGCCCGCGCCACCGCGACCCGCTGCTGCTGGCCGCCGGAGAGCTCGCTCGGCCGGTGGGTCCGCCGGTCCTCGAGCCCGACCGTGCGGATCAGCTGGTCGACCCACGCCTGGTCCGGCTTGCGCCCGGCGATCGAGAGCGGGAGCACCAGGTTCTCCTCGGCGCTGAGGACGGGGAGCAGGTTGAAGAACTGGAAGACGAAGCCGAGTTTGTCGCGGCGCAGCTTGGTCAGCTCGCCGTCGTCGAGGTGGGTGATGTCGACGCCGTCGAGCGTCACCGTCCCCGAGGTCGGGGTGTCGAGCCCGGCGAGGATGTGCATCAGGGTCGACTTGCCGGAGCCCGAGGGCCCCATGATCGCGGTGAAGCGGTCTCGGTCGAAGGCGGTGCTGACCCCGTCGAGGGCGATTACCTCGGCCGCGCCGGAGCCGTAGACCTTCCTCAGGTCCTGGGCGACTACGACCTTTGCGTCGGAGGTGGGCACGCGGCCTCACCGTATCGGGACTTCGACACGGACCGCGACCTCACTCGTCCTGCGGCGTGCCCTTGTGCATGAAGGCGCTGAAGGCGCTGCCCGCCACCTTCACCGGCTCGCCGCCGAGGATCGGCATGGCGAGGGAGCCGGTCCAGGTCCCGTGGCCGTCGTGCCCGCGCCGGGTGAACTTGGCCGAGCCGGTGAACGGCGCCGGCGGATGCAGTGACGCGGTGCCCGCGGCGAGGTTCCAGTGGAAGGCACTCGAGGGCGCCGACATCTGCACGCCGCGAGCGATCTCCACCCCTTCCTGCCGTTCCGCGAAGTAGGCGAAGATCCCGATCTGGTGCCGGCGCGGGTCGCCGCCGTCGTAGACGCTCACCTCGTAGGCGGTCCCATCGTCCAGCAAGCCGGTCTTCGCCTGCAGGGTCGCGCCTTTGTCGCTGTAGGTCGGGTGGTACGGGACGACCCGCCGGCCGCGCCGCGTCTGGGCGCACTGCTTCGGCACCGGGTAGAGGTGGACCGCTCCTTCGGCTCGGCGAGCGTCGATGTGGACGTATTCCTCCTCGCCGGTGAAGGTGAAGGTCCCTTCCAGCACGGCTTCGTTTTCGGTGTTGGAGGCGCCGAGGCATTCGAGGCTCCCCTTTCCCTTCGGCCTGAACGTGTAGTCGAGTTCGCCGAACGCCCCGAACCTGGCCGTCACCCGTTCCGCCGTGACCTTCGCCGGGACTTGGTAATAGGCGACCTGCGGCCCCTTGACGAGAATCAGCATCGCGCTCACGTCGCCATCGTTGTTGGTGACGAACACGTCGACGTCGAAGCCTTCGACCTGCAGCTCGAAGCCGACTTCGCGCTCGATTTCGGCGGCCGAGGCCGCGGCCGACCCGATCGCCAGCAGGGCCGAGGCGAACATCGAGGCGAGGACGAGGGCGCGGCGCATCGCCCCCCACAATACGCTGCGTCGCCGTGCCGATCATCGACGCATACGACGGCTTCCTGGTCGACCTCGACGGCGTCGTCTGGCTCGGCCGCGACCCGATCCCCGGCTCGCCCGAGGCCCTGGCCACCATGCTGGCGGCGGGGAAGGAGGTCGTCTTCGTCACCAACAACCCGACCAAACAGCCCGAGGCCTACGCCGAGCGGCTGGGCGAACTGGGGGTCGCGGTCGGACCGGAGCGGATCGTCACCGCCGGGATCGTCGTCGCCCGCCTGGCGGCGCAGGCGGCGGGGCCGGGTGGCGGGGCCTTGGTGCTCGGCCGCGAGCCGCTCCGCGAACTGATCGCCGGCGAAGGGCTGCGGCTGGTCGACTTCGAACACCCGACCGAGGCGGCGGTGGTCGTCGTCTCCGGCTGGCGGGACTTCACCTACGACCACCTGCTGGGCTCGAAGCGGGCGCTCGACGCCGGCGCGACGCTGCTCGCCACCAGCCACGACGCGACGATGCCGATGACCGGAGGCGAGTGGCCGGGGACGGGGGCGATCCTGGCCGCGGTCGAGGTCGCCTCGGGGAAGAAGGCGGAGATCGCCGGCAAGCCCGAGCACCACCTCTTCGAGCTGGCCCTCTCCCGCATCCCGCAGGCGAAGCGGGTGGCGATGATCGGCGACCGGCTCTCCTCCGACATCGCCGGCGGCCAGGCGGTGGGCCTCGACACGATCCTCGTCCTCAGCGGCACCAGCGGCCACGCCGGCTCGGGCGGCTCCGAGGACCCGGCCACCGCGGCGGTCAAACCGACGCTGACGGTGGCGAACCTGGCCGCCCTGGTCGCCTAGCGCGCGGCGACCAGCAGGGTCTGCAGCGCCCGGCCGAGCCGGCCGCGCTCGTCCCCCAGCACCGACTCGGCGGTCGCGTTGCCGCGCGGGCGGGGCAGGGTGACCGCGTCGACGCACACCCACTCCCCCTCCGGCATCCGCTCGATCTGCACGGTCAGATCGACGTTGACGAAGACGAAGCGACGGAAATCGACCGCGCCGCTGATCCCGTTGCCGACGTCGGCGGCGATCAGCAGCCGCTGAAGCGGGCTCGGCTCCTCACCGACCACCAGCGGGTGACGCATCCGCAGCCAGGCCGCCGCCGGACCGGTCTCGAGGAAGGAGCCGGAGACGAAGCGGATCTCCATCGCCGTGTGGTAGCCGACGCTCTCCCCGGTGGGGAAGAAGCTGGGCGGGCCGGGCTCGCCCGGCAGCGCCAGGCCGGGGGGGATCGCGACCGCCTCCTCCGGCAGGTCGACCGGGGCCGTCCGCAGCCGCCAGCCGCGGGCAATCATCAGCGCCTCGCCGTCGATCCGCAGTTCGGCCTCGACCATCTGCACCCGACGCCCGGGGCGGACGACCCGCGCCTCGACCTCGACCGGGCCGATCGGGATCGAGCGCAGGATCTCGAAGGTCAGCCGGCAGACCTGGAAGTCCTCGGCTTCCGGCAGGAGATCCAGCTCCCGTCCGAGCAGCGCCGCGGGCGGCCCCGCATGCTGGGCGCCCGGATCCCAGGGCCCGCGGGTCAGCTCGGTGGCGACGTAGCCGGCCCCGTCGGGCTCATAGAAGGCGGACACGCCGCCATCCTACGGACGCCTCAGCACTGGTGGCTGCCGAAGTCCTGGGTCCAGACCGCGGCGCCTTCATAGCTTTCGAGCTTTCCGACCCGCAGCCCGATGCCGATTTCCTTGTACGGGCCGAGGATGTTTTCGTGGTGCTCGGTCGATTCCAGCCAGTTGGCGAAGATCGAGCGCACGGTCGCGAACGACCCGGTCCCCCAGGCGATGTTCTCGGCCACTTTCCAGCAGCCCCGCAGGTAGCCGAACTTCTGGTCCCAGAAGTAGAAGTTGCGGCCGCAGGCGTAGTGGCTGAATTCGTCGCAGCCGAGGATGTCGATCGACTTCTGCGCGGCGGCGCGCCCGAGCTGGGCGTTCGGCTTCAGCGGGGCGAGGCCGTTGGCCGTGCGGGCATAGTTGGTCATGCAGAGCATCACCGGGACCTGTTCTTCGGCCGACAGTGCCGGGCTGGTCTGATCGGGGCAGGCTTCGACCGGGGCCAATTCGTCGGCCGAGAAGGCCGGCGGGGTCACCGCGCCCTTGGAGCGCGCCGTGTGCACGCCTCGAGCGCCGGCGGTGGCGCTGAGGATCAGCGCGGCGGACACCGTCAGAAGGAGCATGGACCAGAGCTTGAACCTCATAAGAACCCATTTCGTGCCTCGGTAAGGGACCCGTAAGAACCGAGGCGTACTCTGGACTGAGAGACGAAAGGAGTTTGGACATATGGCCAACAAAGTCGTGAAAAGTGATGAGCAGTGGCGTCAGGAGCTGACCCCGGAGCAGTACGAGGTCACCCGCCGTGGTGGCACCGAGCGCGCCTTCACCGGCCCTTACGTGAACGAGAAGGGCACCGGGATGTACAAATGCGTCGGCTGTGGGACCGAGCTGTTCAGCTCAGGCACCAAGTTCGACTCGGGCACCGGCTGGCCCAGCTTCACCGAGCCCGCCAACCTCGAGCACGTCGAACTCCGCCCCGACAACACCTATGGGATGCGCCGCACCGAGGTCATCTGCAAGAACTGCGACGCCCATCTCGGGCACGTCTTCGACGACGGCCCCGCTGACCAGGGCGGGATGCGCTACTGCATCAACGGGTGCGCGCTGGACTTCACGCCTGACCCCCAGCACCGAGATAGCTGAACTTCACGGCCAGCGCGACCGCCTCGGTTCGGGTATCCACCTCGAGCTTGGCGATCGCGTTGCGCACATGGGTATGGACCGTCGCCGGGCTGAGCTGAAGCCGTTCGGCGATCTCTTTGACCCGCAGCCCCTCGGCGAGAAGCTCGAGGATCTGCCGCTCCCGCGGTGAGAGCTCGAGCAATTTCTCCACCTCGGAGGGCTTGCCGCCGGCGAAGTCGCCGCCGAGGAAGGTGCCGCCGCCGGTCACCGCTTTGACCGCTTTGGCGATGTCCTCGGCGGGGGCCGACTTCAGCACGTAGCCGCTGGCCCCGGCGCGCAGCGCCAGCGCCAGCAGGTCGGGCTGCGCGTGGGCGGTGAAGATGATGACTTTGGTGCGAGGTCGGACTTTCAAGACCTCGCGGGTCGCCTCGATGCCGTCGCGCTTCGGCAACTCGACGTCGATGATCAGGACGTCGGGCTCCAGTTCCTTGACCACGTCGACCACATCACGGCCGTTGCCGGCCTCGCCGACGATCTCGACGATGCTGGAATCCGCCATCCGGGCCTTGATCGCCTCACGGACGATCTCGTGGTCGTCGCAGAGAACGACGCGCCTTGCCTCGCGTACGGTGGTGCTCATCGGGCGCTGATTCTGTCAGGACAGCCGTATCTATGCAAAGAATTAGGTAGGGAGAAGCTTCCGTCCGCTTCCTGCCGGTTCTCCATCAAGGCGATGATCGTCCTTCCGACCGCGACCGCGGTCCCGTTGAGGGTGTGCACCGCCTCTGGGGATTCGCCGTCCCCGGGCCGATACCTACAGCCCAGCCGGCGCGCCTGATAATCGGTCGTGTTCGAGCAGGAGGTCACCTCGCGGTAACGCTCCTGCGAGGGGATCCAGGCCTCGCAGTCGTACTTCTTCGCCGCCGGGGCGCCGAGGTCGCCGACCGCGATGTTGACCACCCGGTAAGGGATCTCGAGCTCACCGAGGATCTTCTCCTCGAGCGAGAGCAGCCGCTCGTGCTCCTCCCGCGAGGCCGACGGCTCGACGAACGAGAACATCTCGACCTTGTCGAACTGGTGGACCCGGAAGATGCCGCGGGTGTCGCGGCCGGCGGCCCCCGCCTCGCGGCGGAAGCAGGTCGAGAAGGCGCAGTAGCGGAGCGGCAGGTCGGCGGCATCGAGGATCTGGTCGGCATGCAGCCCCGCCAGCGCCACCTCGGAGGTGCCGGTGAGGAAGAGCTCGTCCTTCTCGATCTCGTAGATCTGCTCGCGCGCCTCGGGGAAGTAGCCGGTACCCTCGAGCGCCTCGGCGCGGACCAGCACCGGCGGGACCACCGGCTCGTGGCCTTCGGCGCGGACGATGTCGATCGCCATCCGCACCAGCGCCAGCTCCAGCAGCACCAGATCCCCTTTCAGGTAGGAGAAGCGCGAGCCGGAGAGCCGGGCCGCGCTCTCCATGTCGATCAGGCCGAGCTCGGTGCCGATCGTCAGGTGGTCGCGGGGCTCGAAGTCGAAGGGGGGCGGCTCGCCGACCTCACGGATCACCACCGCGTCCTCGTCGGCGATCCCGTCGGGGGCGTCGTCGTCGGGGAGGTTCGGCAGCGCCAGGGTGAGGTCGCGGAGCGCCAGTTCGAGTGCCTCCAACTCCTCCTTGCCCGAGTCGATCGTCTCGCGCAGCTTCGCCACCGCGGCGATCTCGGCCTCGGCGTCGCCGCCCTCGCGTTTGATCTCGCCGATCCGCTTCGAGGCGGTGTTGCGCTCCGCCTGGGCGTCCTCGACCTGGGGCAGCAGCTCGCGCCGGCGGGCGTCCAGGGCGAGCAACTCGTCGACCTCACCGCCCGCACCGCGCCGTGCCAGAGCCGCTTTGACCCGCTCGGGGTCGGAGCGGAGCAGCTTCAGGTCGATCATGGTGGTCCTACGGTTCTGACGGGCCGGACTGCTGACCGGGGCGGGGCGAGTTCTCGGCCGCCGTGCCGGCGTACTTGGCGACGAATTTGGCGACCGCTTCGGCTTCCTTACCGACGACGATGTTCTGGGGCATGATCGCGCCCGAGAAGCCGCCGTTCTGGATCGCGAACAGGGCGTCGTTGTAGCTCTCTTCGCGCTGGTTCAGGTTCGGGCCCTGGGTCCGCTCGCCGCGGTTGCCGCTGCCCTGGGTGCCGGCCGCGCTCAGCGTGTGGCAGCCCGAGCAATGGGTCGCGAAGAGGACAGCCCCGTTGTAGTCGGGGTTGTCCTGCTTGACCGCGAGGCCTTCTTCGCCGAACCCACAGGCAGAGATGCCGAGGGCGGCGGCGATCACCGCGGCTATCAAGATCATCGCTTTCGGACGCACGCGGCGCGGATCATATTGTTTGGCGCCGATCACGAACGTCTGACGATGCCGACACCCGACCAAGACAGCTTCAGAAGCGCGTTGGCAAGCCTTCCGACGGGGGTCACGATCGTGGCCACGAGCGGCGAGGACGGGCCCGCCGGGGCGACCGCCAACGCGGTCTCCTCGCTCTCGATCGAACCGATGCTGATGCTCGCCTGCCTCGATCGGGGCTCGCGCACGCTGCTCGCGGTGCAGGCGGCGGACCGCTTCTCGGTCTCCGTCCTCCACGACGGCCAGGAGCCGATCGCCCGCTCCTTCGCCACCAAGGCGCCGCCCGCCGAAAAGTGGGACGGGGTGTCCTGGAGGGAGCGCGACGGGCTGCCCGCGATCGACGACGCCCTGCTCTGGATCGCCTGCGACCTGCGCGACGTGATCGCGGCCGGCGACCACGTGATCCTCACCGGCGAAGTCACCGACCTCGCCACCGCGAGCGGCACCCCGCTGGTCTTCCACCGCGGCAATTACCTGCCGTTGGGGTCGTAGGGCGGGGACGCGAGGGGGACGGGCGAGGGACGCGGCGGGCAGGTGTGGTGCGGGCGCGGGGAAGGGACGGCAAGGGACGCGGCCGTCTCGGCCACGGCCCGGGCAGGCTGTGGCCGTGGCCGAGACGGCCGGGGGTGCGGGGAACGCGCGGGGAGCGTCACAGGGATGGCGCGTTCGTCACCAGGACGGGCGGAACTCCACGTCTCTTCAGAGTCGGAAACGCGCTGTCGACTTTGACCCTGCCATAGCAGGGTGAAAGTCGACTGCGTGATTTTGAGCCCCTGTAGGGGACCAAAACCCTGGTCGCGTGTCTGGGACGGCCACGTCTCCGTGGAGTTCCCGCCGGAAGCGTCACGAACCTCCCCGCTTCCCGCCGGAAGGGCCACGTCCCGGGCGTCTCGTGGCGGCCTCAGCCTGCCCGGGCCGCCACGAGACGCCCGGGTCGGCCGAGCCCCAGCCGCCGGGGCCCGGACCCTCGCCGTCCCACGCCCTCGCCGTCCCTCGCCCTCCCGTCCCGGACCCTCGCCGTCCCTCGCCCTCGCCGTCCCGCGCCCGCAGTGCCCCCGCTCAGTCTTCGGCGATGTGGCAGACGGCCTCGACGTTGTTGCCGTCGGGGTCGAGCACGAAGGCGCCGTAATAGCCCGGGTGGTAGATCGGGCGTGGCCCGGGGGCGCCGTTGTCGGTGCCGCCCGCGACCAGGCCGGCGGCATGGAAGGCGTCGACCGCGTCGTGGTTGATCGCCTTGAAGGCGAGGTGGACACCGTGCACGGCCGGGCGGCCGCGGCCGTTCACCCAGAACCATGGCTTGCCATCGGCGCCGCCGAAGCCGGCCATCGTCCCGGTCGGCTCCATCACCACCGAGAGCCCGAGCGGGGCCAGCGCCATCTCGTAGAAGGCACGCGAGCGGTCGAAGTCACCCACCTCGATGCCGACGTGGTCGAGCACGCCGCCAGGCTAGACGATCGGTCGTAGCCCGGCGATGCCAAGCATGCGCGGCACGTAGAAGGCGGAGACGTCCTCGAGACCGAGCCTGCCCTCCGGTCGGTACCACTGCCAGACGCTGTTGTGGATGCCGATCAGGGCGCGGGCGAGGAGCTCCGGATCTGTGCGGGGGATCGCCCCGGCGTCCATCCCGGCGGCAAGGAAGTCGCGCCAGCCCGCCTCGTATTCCTTCACCAGGGCGAAGGCGCGTACCCGTGCCTCCTCCTCGCGCGGGGCCTCTCGGGGATGGCGGACCAGCCCCTGCTCGGAGACCAGGACCCGGGCGCGGCACACTTCACGATCGTCGCGCTCGAAGGTGCCTCGCAGGAGCGCCTCCAGGGCGTCGGCGAAATCGCCCTCGCTCAGCCGTCCGAACTCCGCCTGGGCGTCTTCGATCGCTTCGACCAAAATCTCGAACAGGCACTGCTGCTTCGATTCGAAGTAGTGGTAGAGCGCCGTCGGCCCCAGCCCTACGGCTGTCGCGACGTCTGCCCATTTCGTGTCTTCGTAGCCGTTCTCGCCGAAGAACTTGGTCGCCACGGCGACGATCTCGGCGCGCTTGTTGCGCGGCGACGGCCGTGGTTCTGTTCGCTCATCCCCCCCGCTGCCAGGCATCTACGCCGCCTCCTCGTTGTCCGGTTTGCCACCTTTGTCCACACATGTGTCCCCTTGCGGACGCGCGCAACCCTACACGGGAACCTGTCATGTTTCGCCGGTTATTTATCGGCGTCCAAAAATAACTTGCGAGAATGGCGACGATGAGTGAGGACCGCTTCCAAGAGCCGGGCTGGTTCACCCGCAACGTCTTCAATAAGGCCGTCGCCGCGGCCACGCGGATGGGGATCAGCCTGATGGGCTCGCGCGTGCTCGAAGTCAAAGGGCGCAAATCGGGCCAGTGGCGGTCCACCCCGGTGAACCTGCTCGAGGTCGAGGGACAGGAGTACCTGGTGGCCCCACGCGGCAACACCCAGTGGGTGCGCAACATGCGGGCGGCGGGCGGCGGCCGCCTGAAGCTGGGGCGCAAGACCGAGGAGTTCAAGGCGACCGAGGTGCTCGACGACTCGCGGGCGACGGTCCTGCGCGCCTACCTGAAGAAGTGGAAATGGGAGGTAGGCGTCTTCTTCGAGGGGGTCGGCCCGGACTCGACCGATGCGCAGCTCCTCGCCGTCGCCCCTGAACACCCGGTCTTCAAGATCGACGCCTGACCAGCGGCCTAGAGCCCGCTGGTGGTCGCCGCGCGGACGGCGAGGAAGAAGATCACGATGCAGCTGACCGCCATGATCCCCATCTCGCGGCGGACGATCTGCAGGGCGATCGATTTCTGCGCTTCGGGCGGAAACGATTCGATGTCGAGCTCGCCGAGCTCGCGCTGAGCGGCGCCGAGGCGCGCGCCCTCGGCGATGAACGAGATCACCAGCGGCAGGATGCCGTAGAGGTAGTGGAGGTTTTCCTGTGCCGAATGGTCGGTGACGAGGAGCAGCCCGCCGAGCGCCGCCTGCACGAAGACGGCGACCTGGGCGAAACGCAGCAGGTACCAAAAGGGCACCGAGGGACGGATTTTGAACCAGGCCCAGCCGCCGACGGCGCCGGCGGCGAGGTTGAGCAGGATGACCAGCATCCCGACCGCGATGTGGAGGCCGACGATCACCCTAATCCATCCCAAAAGGGTCGGGATTCGGCTTGCTGATGCGGAAAATCACTATGTAGCAAGTTGTCACAATGTGGTTGTATAAAGCACGGCTGAGGGTTTCCGAGGGGCCGTGAACGGGTCTGCTCGGGCCTCAAACCCGGACATCACACCACTTCGTGCTCAAGACCTACTTCCCCATCCTCGTCTTCGCGTTCCTGGGCCTCACCGTGGGCGGCCTCTTCGCGATGCTGAATCACCTGATCGGCCCGAAGAAACCGGCGCGCGCCACCGACGCGAGCCGCCGCCAGCACGAGCCTTACGAGTCCGGCATCCCGGTCGAGCCGGTGAAGAACTTCCGCTTCGGGGTCAGCTTCTATCTGATCGCGATGCTGTTCATCCTCTTCGACATCGAGGTCGTCTTCCTCTATCCGGTCGGGGTGATCATGAAGGGCGCCGACAGCGTCTTCGTCCTCGGCGAGCTGATCACCTTCGTGGTGCTGCTGATGCTCGCCTTCGTCTACGTGTGGAGAAAGGGTGCGCTCGATTGGAGGTAGAACGCCGCAGCTTCCAGGCCCGTCAGGCCTCCGCCCGCGACATGCTGCGCGGCGACCTCGAGGGTGAGGACTTGGAGAAATACGTCGAAGAGCGGGTGGTCACGACCACCTTCGAGAAAATGCTGAACCTGGCGCGGGCCAACTCGATCTTCCCGCTCACCTTCGGCCT
>DATNAG010000007.1:0-7155 GCA_035572835.1 Solirubrobacterales bacterium | reverse complement strand
CCTTTCGAGGACGCCCGGGTGGTCGGTGCCACCGCCGCCACGCTGGCGATCTCCAGCGTCGTGCGCCGCAGGCGCCCCGCCACCGCCGCCCGCGAGGGCGTGATCCAAGCGATCGGCGTCGTCCCCGCCGTGATCGCCCTTACCGACCGCGACCTGGCCGCCTACCACGGCGCCGAGCACAAGGCGATCGCCGCCTACGAGCAGGGCGTCGAGGACGTCGCCTCGGTCCCCAAAGAGCACGACCGCTGCGGCTCCAACCTGATCGTGCCGATGATGCTGCTCTCCGCCGCCGGGACGATCCTGCTCGAGCGCCTGGTCGAGAAGCCCTCGCAGGCCACCCGCGCGGTGGTCAGCCTGGCCGGCGCCTCGCTCGCGGTCGAGGCCTTCGCCTGGTCGGACCGCCACCACGGCGAGCCGTTGGCGGAAGCGTTCCACACCCCCGGCCGCGAGATCCAGCGGCTCTGGGCGACCAAGGAGCCGAGCCCGGAGCAGCTCGAGGTCAGCCTCGCGGCGATGGCCGAGATCCTCCGCGCCGAGCCGGCCCCGGATCAACGAGCCCCATAGACTTCGCCGCGTGTTCGGAAGGATCGACCACATCGGGGTGGCAGTCGAGGATCTCGACGCCGCGCTCGCCCTCTACGGCGAGAGCTTCGAGATGGAGCTCGCGCACCGGGAGACGGTCGAGTCGCAGGGCGTCGAGGCGGTGCTGCTGGACGTCGGCGACGGCCACGTCGAGCTGCTGCGCCCGCTCGGCCCCGACACCGCGGTCGGCAAATTCCTCGCCCGCTCCGGGCCGGGCCTCCATCACGTCGCCTACGCGGTCGACGACATCGACGCCACCCTGCCGCGCCTCACCGCCGCCGGCATCCAGCTGATCGACGCCGAGCCGCGGGTCGGTATCCGCGACAGCCGCGTCGCCTTCCTTCACCCCCGCTCGACCGGCGGGGTACTCACCGAGATCGTCGAACCTGCAGGAGGGCACTGATGGCGGATGCACAGCGCGTCGAGATCGGCTTCGAAGGCGGCCAGGTGATCGCCGCCCGGCTGGCGGAGGACGACCTCAAGGACCTGCGCAAGCAGCTCGAGAAGGGCGGCTGGCACGACCTCCACACGGAGGACGGGGTGATCTCGCTCTACCTCGGCAAGGTCGCCTTCCTGCGGATCGCCTCGAACGATCACCGCGTCGGCTTCGGCTCGGTCGATTGAGCGCGTGAAGGTCGAAGGCGCCGACTTCGCGGTCGTCTTCGTCACCGACTATCCGCGCGCGGTCGAGTTCTATCGCGACACTCTCGGGCTCGAGCGCTCGGCCGATTACGGGCGGATCCCCGGCGGCGAATTCGAGACCGGCAACCTGACGCTGGTGGTTCTCGACGCGGCCGCGGTCGGCCGCGAGTTCGCGCCGAGCGGCAGCCCGATCGCCTTACGCGTCGCCGACGTCGCCGACGCGCGCGCCGAGCTGGAAGGCGCCGGGGTCGAGTTCCTCGGCGAGACGATCGACTCGGGTGTCTGCCATCAGGCGCACTTCAAGGATCCGGACGGAAACGTCCTGACCCTGCACCACCGCTACGCGCCGCGGTAGCGGCTGGCGGCGACGCTATTCGTCGCAGACGAAGTTCGGGTCCTGGCCGTCCATCGCCCGGGCGAGGAGGCCGCGCAGCTGTTGCCGTTCGGCCGGGTCGAGGTTGGCGAGCACTTCGCCCTCCAGCTCCTCCAGCTTCGCTTCCGCCTTCTTCAGCGCCTTCGTCCCGGCGGGGGTGATGACGACGATGTGGCGGCGGCGGTCCTGCGGGTCGCGGCGGCGCTCGACGAAGCCGTGCTCGTCGAGCTCGTTCAGCAGCAGCACGCAGTTGTTCGGGTCGACCATCAGCGAGGCGCCCAGCTCCTGCTGCAGGCAGCCTTCGTTGCGGGCGAGGATTTCGAGCGTGATCAGCTGCTTCAGCTTGATCCCGAGGACGTCCTCGGTGGCGCGTCGGTAGACGACGCGGTTCAGCTGGGACAGGAGCCCCATGGTGCCCGTCGTCTGGGGGGTTTGGGTCGCCGGATTCATGTCCAATTCCTAATTCTAGCGTGACCGTACTTGCGGCAAAGATAATCCTTGCTACAGTGATGATCCCATGTCACTTACCAATGGAAATATAGCCCAGTCTTCGTCCACCTCCGACCGCTCGCGCTGGATCGCCCTTGTGGTCCTCTGCGTGGGCATGCTCATGATCGTCCTCGACGCGACGATCGTGAACGTCGCTCTCCCCAAGATCCAGTCCGACCTCGGCTTCTCCCAGTCGAGCCTCGCCTGGGTCATCAACGCCTACCTGATCACCTTCGGCGGCCTGCTCCTGTTGGCCGGAAGGCTCGGCGACCTGCTCGGCCGCCGCGACGTCTTCCTCACCGGGCTCGTCTTGTTCACCGCGGCATCGCTGGCCTGCGGCGTCGCCGACAGCCAGACCGTGCTGGTCGTCTCCCGCTTCATCCAGGGCATCGGCGGCGCGCTCACCTCGGCCGTCATCCTCGGCATGATCGTCACCATGTTCCCCGAGCCCGGGGAGCAGGCCAAGGCGATCGGCGTCTACTCGTTCGTCGCCTCCGCGGGCGGCTCGATCGGCCTCCTCGCCGGCGGCGCGATCACCCAGGTCATCAACTGGCACTGGATCTTCATCGTCAACCTGCCGATCGCGGTACTCACCGGCGTCCTCGCGCTGCGCTACCTGCAGCGTGACAAGGGCGTGGGCTTCTCCAAAGGGGCCGACCTCCCCGGCGCGGCCCTGATCGTCGGCGCCCTGATGACGGGTGTCTACGCGATCGTCGAGGCCTCCAACTACGGCTGGGCCTCGGCCCACACGGTCGGCTTCGGTGCCGGCGCGGTGGCGCTGCTGATCGGCTTCGTGCTCCGCGAGAGCCGCGCCGCCCAGCCGTTGGTCCCGCTGCGGATCTTCCGCTCGCGGAACCTCACCGGCGCCAACGTGGTGCAGGCGCTGATGGTCGCCGGGATGTACGGGATGTTCTTCCTCGGTGCCCTGTACCTGCAGAAAGTGCTCGGCTTCGACTCGCTCGAGGTCGGTATCGCCTTCCTCCCGGTGACGGCGATCATCGGCACCCTCTCGCTCGGCTTCTCGGCCAAA
The DNA here is from genome assembly GCA_035572835.1 of Solirubrobacterales bacterium. Lineage (GTDB taxonomy): Bacteria > Actinomycetota > Thermoleophilia > Solirubrobacterales > 70-9 > VAYN01. The sequence goes on along the minus strand of DATNAG010000007.1, from coordinate 4,039 downwards.
CTGAACCTGCGCTACGGCGCCAAGGCGACGTTGGTGCCAGGGCTGGTCGCGGTCGGTGCCGGCCTGGCGCTCTTCTCGCGGATCAGCGTCGACGGCAGCTACTGGACCGAAGTGCTCCCGGCGATGGTCCTGGTCGGGATCGGCGCGGGTCTCTCCTTCCCCTCGGTGATGACGCTGGCGATGACCGGCGTGCGACCGGAGGAGGCGGGGCTTGCATCGGGTCTGGTCAACACGACCCTGCAGGTCGGCGGTGCCCTCGGGCTCGCCGTGCTGGCGACCCTGTCGACCAGCCGCACCACCGACCTGGTCAACAGCGGCGAGGGCAGCCACGCGGCACTGACGAGCGGCTACCAGCTGGCGTTCATCGTCGGCGCCGGCCTCCTCGTCGGCGCGGTGGCGGTCGCTCTGGCGGTCATCCGCTCCGGCCCGACGCCGGACGAGGCTGTGGCAGCCGCGGAGGCGGAGCCCGCCTTCAGCTCCGAGGCCGCCTAGCGCAAGGGACCTCCCCGCGAGGCCGTCTACGTCCCCGGCTTGAGCCGGGTGATGTAGACGGCCTTCGTGTGCTCGTCCTCGCTCATCGGCCGATGCGGGATGCCGTCGTGATGATGGCCGTAGAGGGCGACCAGCTCCAGGCCGGCGGCGTCGATCGCGTCGCGCACTTCGGACTCCCGGTGATGGCGCTGGCGATGGAGCTCCGGGGGCATGGACGGACCCGTCCCCGGTTCGATCGGCTCGAAGGCGAAGCTCGCTTCGGCGATGTCACCGGGCCCGAAGCTCTCGTCCACGCGGCCCTCCCAGATCATCCGCCGGCCGTTCATCTCCATCTCGAACTGTTCGGCGAAGAAGCCACGGAACTGGGTCAGCGTGTTGGAGTCGAAGATGCACAGCGCGTGCGGGGCCATGTTGGCGACCAGCCCGCGCAGCGTCTGCTCCAGCTCGGCGGCGGTGTGCAGGTAGTTCACCGCGTCGTCGAGGCAACAGACCAGGTCGAAGCTGCCGTAGACGGGGAGCTCGCGCATGTCGGCGACCTCGATCCGCACGTCGGGACCCGCCTTCGCCCGCGCCAGCTCCGCCATCGAGGGGGAGATGTCGCAGGCGGTCACCTTCCAGCCTTGCTCGAGCATCGGGATGAAGCTCTTGCCGGTGCCACAGGCGACGTCGAGCACGGTGTCGCCCTGGAGCCCGTGCGCGGCACCCAGCTCGAGCAGCGTGTTGACCCAAAGTCGGTAATTGTGGTGAGCGGTGAAGTCGTCGTAGACCGGGGCGATCGCCTCGTAGGCGAGCTCGGCGTGTCGACTGTCCCCTGGCATCGATGTGGTGGAGGTCTCCATGTCGGAGTGGGACCCCGGCCTCGATGAATAGCGTTCCAGACGATCTATCCGCGTATTCCGCTCATTGTCTCTTTTGAACCTCCGCAGTTCCTATAGGTTCGCCAGATCGACTCTCAGAGGGACCACCGGCACGAAAGTGACGATGGCTGGGAGTGGGGAGAGGCACAGAGGATCTGTCTGCGGCTGGCCTACCGTTACGCGAGCAACCCGAGCGAGGCGGAGGACATCGCACAGGAGGCCTTGCTCCGCGCCTGGCGTCGACGCTCGACCCTGCGCGATTCCGGCAGCCGCAAGCAGTGGCTGTCGACGATCGTCCGCAACGAGGCCTTCCGTCATTACTCGCGGCCGCGGCCTGCCCCGACAGACGAGATCGAGCAGATCGAGTCGGGTGACGAGGAGCTGGTCCTCGCCACGGTCGAGCACGCCGACCTGCGGGCGGCGCTGGAGCGGCTCTCGGAGCGCGAGCGGGCGCTACTCTCGCTGCGCTACGAGGAGGACCTGACGCAGCCCGCGATCGCCGCCCGGCTGGGGATTCCCGAAGGCACGGTCAAAGTGCAGCTGCACCGGGCGCGGCTGAAGCTGCGGCGCGCCTACGTCGCCTAGCCTGGGCGCGCAGGGCGGCGCCCGTGCTTTGGCGGGCGTCCGAAATCCCCCTGTACACGGGGGCGAGCGGAGCCCCCCCAAGTTCGGACGGCTGGATAAGGACGGGGCGGTGGTGGCCAGCGAGTATTTGGTACGTGAAAACGGCCCCACGACAGATCGTCGCCTTCGGCGGAGGTGGGTTCTCGATGGAGTCGGGGAACCCGCTTCTCGACGACTACGTGCTCGGCCTGACCAAGGCCGAGCGGCCGCGGGTCTGCTTCCTGCCCTCGGCCTCCGGTGACGCCGACCACTACATCGTCCGCTTCTACCGGGCCTTCTCGGCGCACCGCTGCGAGGCCAGCCATATCTCCCTGTTCCGGCGCGAGCAAGGGCCGGAGGACATCCGCCGGCACCTGCTCTCGCAGGACCTGATCTACGTCGGCGGCGGCAGCGTGGTCAGCCTGCTCGGCGTCTGGAAAGCGCACGGGATCGATGAGATCCTGCGCGAATGCTGGGAAGCGGGGGTCATCCTCTGCGGCCTCTCGGCCGGGTCGCTGTGCTGGTTCGCGGAGGCGGTCACCGGCTTCCATGGGGCGCCGAGGCGACTCGAGGGCCTCGGCCTGCTGCCGTTCAGCAACTGCGTCCACTACGAACGCAAGTCGGACCGGCGCGAGTCCTACCACCGCTTCCTGCGCGAAGGGATGCGGCCGGGTTATGCCGCCGAGGACGGTGCGGCGTTGCACTTCATCGGCGAGGAGCTGAGCCGCGTCGTCGCCTCGCGTCCGGAGGCGCGCGGTTACCGGCTCGATGTGTCCGGGCAGCGGGTGGTGGAGATGAGGATCGCCACCAATTTCCTCGGCGAACGGGGGGTCGTGCCGGCCCCACCGACGCCCGAGGCGCTGTCCACCGCGGTCGCGGCGGCTTGATGCCCGGCCCGATGCGCTGCCTCCCGCACCCGATGGCGGCCGCGTGATGGTCGCCGGGATCAGCGAGAACGGCGCGACGCCCGGGACGACGACGCCGGTCCGTCGCATCCTCACCCTCGGCGGCCACGACTTCACCTCGCGCCCGCCCGACCGCGCCGTCTGCGAGTTCCTGCTGCGGCTGGCGACCGAGCGCGGCGGCACCCGACCCCGGATCTGCATCCTGCCGACCGCCAGCGGCGACACCTCCGAGCAGATCGCCCGCTTCTACCAGGCCTTCGGCGACCGCCCCTGCGAGCCCTCCGACGTCTCCCTCTTCCGGCTCGGTCGGCGGCCGATGGCGCTGCGCGACCACCTGCTCTCGCAGGACCTGATCTACGTCGGCGGCGGCAGCATGGTGAACCTCCTGGCGGTCTGGGAGGCCCACGACATCGCCTCGATCCTCAGCCTCGCCTGGCGGCGGGGGATCGTCCTCGCCGGCCAGAGCGCGGGGGCGATGTGCTGGTTCGAGGCGGGGATCACCACCTCCTCGGGCAAGCCGCTGGAGGCGGCCGGGCTCGGCCTGCTCCACGGCAGCCTCTGTGTCCACTACAACAACGAACCTGCCCGCCGGGCCGCCTACCTGGAGGCGGTCGGCGACGGGATGCCGAGCGGCTACGGGCTGGACGACTACGCCGGGCTCCTTTGGGAGGGCGAAGACTCGCCATCGGCCGTGACCGCCCGTCGCGGTGCCCGCGCCTACCGGGTCACCGCGCGCGACGGCGTGGCCGGCGAGAGTCCCTTGCCTGCCCGCTTCCTCCCGGCCCCGGCCCCCGCCGCCCTGCGCGAGGACATCGCCGAGTTCCGCCGCATCAAAACGATGCGGCGGCGAGCGGGCTGGCTCGGTTGATGGGCCGAAAAGCGCTCTATATGAGCGCTTTTCGGCCCATCAACACCGCTAGCCGTGGCGAGGGAGCCGGAAGTGGAGGTTCTTCTCTTCCGTGTAGGGGAGCCCGCCCGCCGGGCTGAAGGTGACCGCGACGGCCACCTGGACCTTGCCGTCGTGCCGCAGTTTCTCGAGCGCTTCGCCGGTGAGCTTCACGCGGATCTGGGGTGATCCACAGGCCGCCGCCGCGGCGGTCGTGGTCGGGGCGTGGATCGCGGTTCGCTTCGCCTTCTTCGGGTGCGACCCGACGACGACCGCGACCGGCTTGGCCTGCAGTC
>DATNAG010000006.1:0-31218 GCA_035572835.1 Solirubrobacterales bacterium | reverse complement strand
CGACTTCGTCTCCTACGCGGGCCGCTACATCAACACCTACGAGCCGGGGTGCTGGATGGACCCGGGGCCATTCGGCTGCCTCGGCGCCGGCCCGGGCCAGGCGATCGGCGCGAAAGTCGCCAATCCGGACCGGCAGGTCTGCCTGCTGCTCGGCGACGGCGCCTTCGGCTTCGCCGGGATGGAGTTCGAGACGATGTCCCGCCACGGTCTCGGCGTCGTCGGGGTGATGGGCAACAACGGGATCTGGGCGCTCGAGCACCACCCGATGAAGTTCCTCTACGGCTACTCGGTGGCCGCCGAGTTGCGGCCGGAAACGCGCTATGACGAGCTGGTCGAGACGCTCGGCTGCGAGGGCGTGATCGTGCGCGAGCCGGATGAGTTGCGTCCGGCGCTGGAGAAGGCGTTCTCGTCCGGGGTGCCGACGCTGGTCAACGTGATCACCGATCCCGAGGTCGTCTACCCGCGCAAATCGAACCTGGCCTGAAGTCGGTTCGAAAAGAACCCGGAAACGAGAATCGCCCGCCATAAGACGGGCGATCCACGCGGATCCCTCAGGACGGGCAGGGGTACGTCTTCAGGGACCCTTATTGATGGGCTCAGACGGCGGGAGGCGCCATGATGCGGCAATCGCCTAAGCCCTATGCCAAGAGCAAGGTGAGGCGAACCCCTCCTTGCCCCCGGTCCGAGAAGTATTGCCAGGGCGCAGGGACTTTGTCCACCGTTTCGTGCGTGGAGTACCCAAAAGTCGGCGCAGGGATACGCCATTTGTGGGGGTCAAGCCCCACCAACCACCCATTTGTCCTGTTCGCCGGACAGGAAATGTCCATCCGGTATGGCAAGCGGGTTCAACCGCGTCACGATTCTACTTCAGTCGAATCAGATAACGCAATCGCCGCTCCGTACAAGATGTCGTGCTCGGACACCGTGATCCGCTCGAGGTCGAAGGCCCTCATCGCCTCGACCAGGGTGACGACGCCGGCGACGATCGTCGGGGCCCGGTCGGCGTGGAGGCCGGGGATCTCCGAGCGCCGGGAGAGCGGCGCCGAGGCCAGGGTCGACAACATGCGTTGGATGCTCGGCAGCTCGAGCACGTGGCCGTGGACCCGCTTCGGGTCGTAGGGGTCGAGTTCCAGCTCGATCGCCGCCAGTGAGGTCGGCGTCCCCGCCACCGCGATCCCGGCCGTGGCCGCGGGCGCCTCGACCGTCGCCGCCTCGATCAGCCCGCGCAGGTCGGTGGCCAGCGCTTCCAGCTCGACCGGGGTGGGTGGATCGGAGACCAGGTGGCGCTCGCTGTGGCGGACGACGCCCGCCTGCAGCGAGACGTGCCAGCCGATCTCGCGGCCTTCGCCGACGATCAGCTCGGTCGAGCCGCCGCCGATGTCGATCACGACGGTGGGCACCTCGGGGTAGTGCTCGGAGGTGGCGCCGATGTAGGTCAGCCGCGCCTCTTCGTCACCATCGAGGACGCGGGCCGAGAGGGCGAAACGCTCGCGCAGCTCGGCGACGAAAGCGCCGCCGTTCTCGGCGTCGCGGACGGCGCTGGTGGCGATCGCGTCGACCCGTTCGGCGCCCATCTCCTGCAGCGTCGCCACGTAGGGCTCGACGGCGGCGCAGGCGGCCTCGATCGCCTCGGCGGCGAGCCGCCCGCTGAGGTCGACGCCGCGGCCCAGCCGGGTCACCGTGCTGCGCCGCTCGACCGGGGTGACGCGCCCGTCCTGCACGTCGGCCACGAGGAGGCGGGTCGAGTTCGAGCCGATGTCGATGACGGCGACGCGGTCGGGGTCGGAGGGCATCCAGCGCACCCTAGTTGAGTCGCGGGCCCCTGCTCAGTGGCCGGTATGTCAGCGCTCCAGGGCCTTCGGATCGGCCGAGCAGACCGCGGCCTCGGCGCCCGAGAGAGCGCAGGAATGATGTCCTCATCGCCCGCCTTCTCGCGCTCTATCGCGGACCGCGGCCAACAGCGAACGCGTCAGGGGAGGGCGACTCGGAGCCGGGGGCGATCGCCCCGAGGGCGACGCGCCTGCGCCGTGGGCGACGCCCAGCTGGCCGTGCAGCGGCTGACCGAGCACTACGGTCGTAGCGCCGCCCTCGTCTTCGGCGGGCTCGGCGGCGATTGCGACCCGGAGTGGAAGGCGTGGGTGCGGCCGAGGGTCCCGTTGGCGAGCGGCCCGGAGGGCCGGGGACCGATCGCAGTTCAAGATGGAAGGCAAATTGGGAGCGTCCATGGGCCAGCACGCCGGCTGCTCCTCCCAAGGCGAGATCCTCCGCCCGGGTTGGCTCCTCGGCGCCGCGGCACCGTCAACGGCGGCTCGACCACCGAGCACGACCGCAAACTCTCCCGATGACAACCTCGAACTCGAGATCGAAGGCCTCGGCATCCTCCAGAACGCCATCGGCCCCAAAGCCGACGGCGTTCTGGACCCCAAGCGCCGCCGCCCCGGCGGTCACCAGCTCCAAAGCACCGAAGAGCCCCCGCCCGCGGCCGGATTTCAGCCCCAGGTTGCTAAGATCTTGTGTCCGCCGCGGGGTGGAGCAGCCAGGTAGCTCGTCGGGCTCATAACCCGAAGGTCGCAGGTTCGAATCCTGCCCCCGCTATAGGACGAAAGCCCCGCAAATGTGGGGCTTTTGTTTTTTCTAAAGATGCAGACAATAGGGTTCAAGATAACCTCCGCGGCAACGCTTGGGGGACAACATGAGGTCCGAGAGAGGTCGATCCAGCCCTTGTACTAGGGCCTGCCATCCACCTACGGTCGCCGCCGACATACGGCAAAAGCGACCCCGCGCTGCGGAAACAGCCGGGGGGATGGCACAGGAGGTTTGAGCTCCGCTGCACGACCACCCTAAGGGCGCGGGCGATGGTCCCGCGATCACCACTTGGGACGAAGACAACCGCGAGGAGTGGGCGGTTCTTCGTCAGGTTCTGGAACTCCACCCGACGACGCTGACGCAGGAGGAGCTGGTCCGCGAGGACAAACGGTGACCGGCCGAAGGAGTTCAGCGAGGTCGACCGGATTCAGGGGGCGTTCGCGAACTCGCCGGGACTGGCCTGCACCACCGTCCTGACGAGGACGAGATGGTCAAGCCGACCCGCTCGGCCCTTCGCTACTTCGGGCTCAGCGGGGAGGCGTCCTGAGATGGCGGAGCAAGTTCCAGGTCAGGCTTTGCTCGACGCCCTGGAGCACCCGCTGCGTCGGAGCCTTCTGCGGCGGCTGGTGCAGTCCGAGGGCAAGATGGGTCCCTCGCCGACATCGCCGAGTTCCTGAACCGCAAGGGTGTTCCCCCCACACACGGCACGAACCAATGGACGGCCGCCATGGTGCGCAAGGCCTACGTGTCCTAGTCCGGGTTCGGCGCCGGCTGCCGCTTCGCGCGAGGAGCGGCGCGACTATACGATGGTCCCCGTGAATCGGGACTTTCTGAGCAAGCTGACGCTCAACGGCCTGATCTGGGGCCGGATGACGTTCGGCGCTGCGGCCTGGCTGGCGCCACGGCCCGTCGGCAACGCGGTCGGTCTCGATATGAGCGGGAATCCACAGGCTGTCTACCTGGCTCGGATCCTGGCCGTGCGTGATCTCGTTCTCGCCTGCGGTGCTCTCGGAACCGACGCAGAGGTTCAGCGCCAGTGGCTGCTCGCTGGTCTGGTGTGCGACTGCGCGGACACCCTCGCCGGAGTCGCCGCGGGGCGGGGCGGATACCTACCGAAGCGCACGAGCTTCTACCTGACCGGGTTTGCCCTCTCGGGTGTAGCCGCGGCCGTGGCTGTCCTGCGAGAGCAATCGGGCGCGACTTCCGTGTAAGTCCCGATCTACCCCAAGCGGATTCGCGACACTTCTGCCTCTTTGCGCGAGCCCGACAGATTTCGAGTCTAGATATCGAAGCAAGCCAGGTCCGCTGGGGCAACACATGGGGCAACAAGCCCCACAGATTCCAGCCGATCTCCACGTAGCTCCATATCGTGAGAATCGCTTGCGACTGCGCCTCACATAGCTGAGCGGGGCCACGGGTTCGGGCTCATAACCCGAGGGGCGCATGTTCGAATCCTGCCCCCGCTATAGAGAAAAACCCCGGAAGCGGAGCTTATTTCGTGTCTTGGGTCTCGTAGCAAATCACCCGCGGGTAACAAGTGGCTCCTAGGTTCGGCGACAGCTCTCCCTGGGGGGAATCAACAGAGCTCAAAGGCGGGGAAGGGAACCTAGGTCGGGCCAATCTAGGGCGATTCCTCCCCGATGAGCTCGAGGTCCGGCAATCGTTGATTGTCTACTCAGGTACTTCTAGGGTAGAAGCCCATCAAATGCGTTAGCCCGGATGCCCTCGCACCTACCGAACCCATCTCCCCCACGACCGCCGGCCTACCAGCGGCACAGACGGCGTCGCCGACGCATCGATCGCTTGGGCGATCGCCGGCGGCAGAATGCTGATGCCGGCCTTCGTCTTCCAGACGCCGGCGATCCGCAGGCCCGAGCTCGACGCCGGCGTTACGCCTATGCGAATGCCGGCTTCGGGTCTTTAAATCCGTCATGAGCCTTCACACCGACATCCCCAGTCGCGGTCAGATCGAGCGTCTTCTGCGGGCGCGCAGAAATGGCCTCGTCTCGATCTACCTACCGACCACCCCGGTGACGCCGGAGGCCGAGGCGTCTCGGATCACCTTCAAGAACCTGGCCGCCGACGCAGTCGCAGAGATGCGGGAGGGTGACATCAGCGCCGCCGACCGCGAGGCGATCGAGGAGGCGCTCGAGGACCTCCACGACGACGACGACTTCTGGGCGGAGCAGGCTCACTCGCTCGCGGTTTTCGCCGATCCACAGGGGCTGCGCAGCTTTCGCCTGCCGAACCGGCTGACGGCGGCGGTTCAGGTCGCCGACCGCTTCTACGTGAAGCCGCTGCTGCGCACCGTCACCTTTCCGCAGGCGGCCTTTGTGCTGGCGCTCGCGGAGGGCTCGGTGCGGCTGCTCGAGGTGACTCCCGACCTGCCGACCTTCGAGGTGAGGGTTCCCGATCTGCCCAAGGACGCGGCGGATGCCGTCGGCAAGGCCTCGACCACCGACCGCTCCCACTCCGGGCGCCTGGTGGGCTCCGAGGGGCGCAAGACCCTGTTCCGCCGCTACGCGCGCGCCGTCGACCGTGCCCTGCGGGGGGTGCTGGGCGGCCAGGACGTGCCGCTGATCCTGGCGGCGTCGGAGCCGATCGGCGGGATCTTCCGTTCGGTCAACTCCTACCCACACCTGGTCGAGCGTTCGCTGCCGGGCAGCCCCGAGGAGGCGACCGACGCCGAGCTGGGCGAGGCCGCCCGCGAGGTCCTCGACGGCCTCTACGCCGAGCAGCTGCGCGAGCTGACTGCGCTGTTCGATCAGCGTTCGAGCGTCGGCCGCTCGGCGGTCGAGATCAACGACCTCGGCCGCGCCGCCACCTTCGGGGCGGTCGACACCCTTTTCGTCGACATCGACACCAAGCTGGCCGGGACGATCGACGAGGAGTCCGGCGTGGTCTCGCTCGACGATGCCGAGGGGGCCGGCGACTATGGCGTCGTAGACGAGCTCTGCCGCCGCGTCATCCTCTCCGGCGGCACGGTGTTCGCCGTGCGTGCCCCGGAGGTCCCGGGCGGTGGACCGGCGGCGGCGATCCTGCGCTATCCGGTGTGAGCCCCCGCTACGAGCTGTCGCGCATCCGGCTGGCTGACGGCAGCGAGACGACGGTCTACGTCGTCGTCCACCCGCGGCGGACGACGCGGGTGCGGGTGACCTGCTTTGAGGAGCCGCGGCGTCTCGATCACTGGTGCGCCGCGAACAGCCGGCCGGAGGCGATCGTCGCCGGGTTCTTCGTTCGCGATCCGTGGCGGCCGCTTGGCGAGGTCCGGGTCGGCGGTGAGGTGATCACGCATGAGCCGATCGCCGCCCCGTTCGGGCCGACGCGCAGCTGCCTCCACGTCGAGCCGGACGGCGCGGTGGCGCTTGCGCCCCGCGGCGAGATCGCGGACGCCCCAGCCGGCGATCTGGTCCAGGCCGGCCCTCGACTGGTTGCTGACGAACGCGTGGTCGTCGACGACGGGGACCCCGAGGGATTTTCGGCCGCCGCCGGGCAGTTCGACTCTGACATCACGGCCGAGCGCCATCCGCGCTGCGCGCTCGGCGTCAACGAGGAGGAGCTGTTCGCGGTCTGCTGCGACGGGCGCCGCACCGGCGTCGACGCCGGCCTCGACCTCGCCGAGCTCGCCCGGCTGTTGCTCTCACTCGGCGCGACGGACGCGATCAACCTCGACGGTGGCGGGTCGGCGACCCTGGTCCACCGCGGCCACCTGCTGAACCGTCCCTACAGCTCGGTCGATCAACCCGGGCCTGAGTCGCGCCCGGTGGTGACCGCGCTGCTCTTCGACTCGCGTTGAGCAGGAGACGGGACAGCCCGGTGCGACTCAGGACCTCGGGACGAGGATCTGCCCGAGGGCACCGCTCGCGAAGCGCTGCTCTCGCACCAGGTCCAGCTTCAGATGCCGATCGAGATCGGCGAAGGGGCTGAGGCCAGCGCCGATCGCGACGGGGACCCACGAGAGCTGGTACTCGTCGACGAGGCCGAGCTTGACGATTCTTCTGGCGAAGGTCGGGCCGCCGTGGATGAGGATCGTGCCGTCGTCGTCGCGAGCTTTGAGGTCGGCGATCGCCGCCCCGGGGTCGCTGAAGACCTCCGCCGGGCCCCAGTCCGCCTTCTCCAGGGTGTGGGACAAGACCGCCTTGGGCTTCTCGTTCATGTAGGTCGCTATCGGACCCTCCGAGGCCAGCCAATGCGGACCCATGATCTCGTAGCTGCGCCGGCCCATTGCGTGGGTCCCGGCTTCGTCGAGGGCGCGAAGGTTCCACTCGGCGCTGTCGTCGCCGAAGAACTCAAACATCCAGTCGTGCGTCCCGTCGGGGCTCGTCGCGAAGCCGTCGAGGGACAGCACCATCTTGAGAACCACTTTTCTGTCGGTCATGTCTGCTGGGACCTGAGCTTGCTCGGAAACTCATCGCTACTTCGGGCTCTGGTTGAACACCCCCAGCATGGGTTCGACCAAAAACGGAGGATCTGGAGTCGACCGGCTGATCCGCCTCATCCCGCCCGGCGGTAACAGATGTGCGTCGCCAGCGGGGAGTGGAGGGTCTCGACCGGCTCGAAGTCGAACTCGGTGACGCCGTCGAATATCCGCTCGCCGGAGCCGAGCAGGACGGGGGCGATGTCCAGCCAGAGCTCGTCGACGACGTCGGCCTGCAGGGCCTGGCGGACGGTCGAGGCGCCGCCGGCGATGTCGATGCCGTCGTCGCCGGCGGTCTCGCGGGCCTGGGCGTAGGCGGCGTCGAAGCCGTCGGTGACGAAGTGGAAGGTCGTACCGCCCTCCATCTCGATCGGCTCGTGGGCATGGTGGGTGAGGACGAAGACGGGGGCGTGGTAGGGCGGGTTGGGACCCCACCAGCCCGTCCAGTCCTCGTTCCACTCGCCGCGGATCGGGCCGAACATGTTGCGGCCCATGACGTAGGCGCCGCGGGGGCGGAGGAGGCGTTGTTCGGCGGTGGTGTCCGCCTCGTTCAGGCGCTCGTCGCCGAGGTGCCAGGCGTGGAGCTCGATGCCTCGCTTCCCGAGCGGGTCGTCGCGGGTCTGATCCGGCCCGGCGACGAAGCCGTCGAGGGAGATCGACATGTGGCAGGTGGTGTCGGCCATTTCTGTCCTCCGAAGGTGGTTGCGGTTTGCAAGCGGCGACTTGCGGGCGCAACCGTATCAGAGTAGTTGCAGACTGCAAGTACCATGGAGGACATGGCTACGGCTTCGGCGGGCGAACCGCGCTCCGGGTGTCCGATCAACGCGACGATCGAGGTGATCGGCGACCGCTGGACGCTCCTCGTCTTGCGCGACGTGATGTTCGGCAACCGCCGCCACTTCCGCGAGCTGCAGAGACACTCCGAGGAGGGGATCGCCTCGAACATCCTGGCCGACCGGCTGCGGCGCCTGGTCGGCGGCGGCCTGCTCTCCCGCGAGGACGCCGGCCGCGGCCGGCGGGTGACCTACAGCCTCACCGAGGCGGCGATCGAGTTGGTGCCGGTGATGGCGGCGCTCGGATCCTGGGGGCTCCGCCATCGGCCGACCTCGCCCACGCTCCGCGTGCGGGCGGAGCTGCTGGTGGACGGCGGCCCCGAGCTGTGGGCGGACTTCATGGACGAGCTCCGCGCCGAGCACCTCGGCGCACCGCCCCCGCCGGACGACCGCCCCCGCGCCACCGAGCGCCTTGCCGCCGCATACGCCGAGGCGGTCGCCGCCGAAGCGACCTGAGCCGTCTCTGCTCAGGAGTGGCTCGCCGGCCCCGCGGCCCGGAGCATGAAGGCGAGCGCGCGACGGGGACCGACGTCGGCGACGAGCGCGCGCCAGACCGCGAGGGCGGGATGGGAGACGGCGGGGGCGGCGGTGAAGCGGGCGCGCTCGGCGACAAGGGCCAGGTCGGCGGTGGCGGGCCCGATCTCGGTCAAGGTCGGGTGCAGGCTGCGCAGGGTGGTCCGGGGCCGGGAGGGTTGTGGGGCGAGCCGGACCAGGAGGTCGGCGAGCTGGGTGCGCGGGGCGCGGCGAGGGTGGATCAGGCGAGCGGCGGCGAGGATGAGGATCGCGAGCGCCGCCACGGCCCCGAGCAGCTGGAGCAGGGTCCCGCCCGCCCCCGCCGGGCGCGCGGTGCCCGCCTGGAGGATGTCGAGGCCGGGGGAGACGTCCGCGGCGGCGGCGGCCGGCGTCGGGTTGAAGGGAACCCATCCCACCCCCGGGAAGTAGACCTCGATCCAGGCGTGGGCGTCCTCGTCGCGCACGGCCCAGCTGTCATGGCCGATCTGTTCGCCGGTGGCGAAGCCGACCACGACGCGGGCGGGAACGCCGGCGACGCGCAGGAGGAGCGCCGCGGCTCCGGCAAAGTGCTGGCAATACCCCGCGTGGGTGTGGAAGAGGAATTCGTTCAGGGGTTCGGGGCCGGGGGCGCCGACTTCGGTGGTGTAGCGGAAGCGGCCGCCGCCGAGCAGGTGATCCTCCACGCGCCGGACCACGCCGAGCTCGGACCCGACGCCCCTCGACAGGCGCCAGGAGAGGCGGAAGAGATTGCCCCAGTCGGTCCCCTGCAGGACGGGTGGGAGATGCTTCGCCATCCGGGCCAGCGGATAGGGGATGTAAAGCGGCGGCGGCGGGCCGAGGCCGATCTGGGTGAGCGGCTGATAGCGCCTTCCGCTCGGCACCGGAATCCGCGCCAGCCGCGCGGCCGACGCGTGCACCACGGCGGCCTCGACCCGGTAGACGTGGCCTTCGGCGGGGCTTTCGGTCAGGGCGAAATCGTCGCCCGGCTCGACCAGCGCGCCGCCCTTGGTGTGCACCGCGGTGGGCCGGCCGGGAGAGACGACGCTGTGGTTGCGCAGCCCGCGCACCTCGACCTCGATCGACTCACGGCGAGCCGCCGGTTCGGGTAGCCGCGAGGTTTCGCGGGCGACCAGCCAGCGCCGGTTGTCGAAGGCCTCGAGCACCTGCATCCGCCACAGCGCCGGTTGCGGGGCGGTGACGTCGAGCATGACGGCCCCGGTCCGGCGGTCGCCGAGCGGGCCATAGGTCTGGCTGGTGACGAGTTCTTGGAACCGCGGCGCGCTGTGGTGGTGGCCGAAGGGCTGCCAGCCGGCCCGGGGAGCCGCGACCTGCGCTCCGAAGAGGGCGACCGCGCCGACCATCGAGGCGGCCGCGACGATCGGGAGAAGCCTCCCGCGGGCGATCCGCATCGTCAGCGCCACGAGCACGACCGCGCCCTGCCAGGAGGAGTCCGCGGTCTGCTGCATCGCGATCGCCCCGCCGAGGGGTACGAGCAGCAGGGCGAAGCCCAGGAGGCCTCGGATCCGGCCGGGCCGCCTCCAGAGGAGCCCGGCGAGGCTGATCGAGACCCCCGCGATGAGCAGCACCGCCGCCAGCGCCCAGCTCTGGACGATCGGCGTCGCGTCGCCGATCGTCGGCATCGCCTGGAGGCCGTCGCGTAGCGAGGCCGTGGTCGTGTCCAGCGCGGCCGGGGCCAAGGTCCCCGCCGGCAGGCCGGCCGCCAGGATCGCGCCCGGCAGCCAGACAATCGTCAGCACCACCGCCGGCCGCGGACCGAGAGTGCCCGCGGTCGTGAGGGCGGCGACCGCGATCATCGGCGCCAGCCACAACAGGCCGCTGCCGAGGTCCCCCCACCAGGCCACCAGGCCGCCGCCGCACAGCAGGATCAGTGCGGCCGCATCGCCCCAGCGGGGCTCGCGATCAGCGCCGGCCCGCACCACTCCCGAAGGTCGCTTTCTCGAGCGGGACCACCTCGGACGGGAGCCGTCCCGATCGCGCCGGCCCGCGCGTCGGAGCCTGCGCCGCCCGCACGTGGATGGCTCCCGGGGGGGCGGTGGGCGGCGCGGTGCCGACGGCGCTTCGCAGGCTCGCCAGGCGACGGTGCATGCCGGCCCAACCCCCGGATACGCTCTCCACCGGGATCGGATGCCGCTCGCCCGGCAGCAGGACGCGGCACCCGCCCGCGCCTGCCAGGCCGTGAATCTGCCCGGCCGCGACGCGGAGCGTCCAGCCGACCGCCTCGTCGGAGGGCGAGCCGGACAGGTCGACGACGACGAGCGGCATGCCCCGGGGCGCGGTGATGACGCGGCGCTCCTGCCATTCGCCGGCCCGCGCCACGCTGGGCCAGTGGATCCGACCGAAGGGCGTGCCGCGGGAGTAGGGCTGCAGGCCGTCGGGCTCCGGATCGCCGCCGGGGTCGGCGCCCTGCGGGCGCTGCTCGAGGCCGACGCTCGCCGGCGTGGGCAGCACGAGCACGAAGGCCGGGTCGCCGGCGGTCGGCCGGCGGGAGGAGGCGAACAGGCGCAGGTCGTCGCGCACCCGCACCGCGGAGGGTCCGATGAGATGGGCGCCGGGGCGCTCGATCGTGCAGCGCCGCGACGAGTCCCGCTCGAGGCGGCGCCAGATCCCGTCCGCGTCGAGGATCTCGGCGTGGACCGGGAGCGCCCGCGGCGCGCGGACCCTGAACCGGAGGGTGATCGGTTGACCCTCGACGACCTCGTCCCGATCGACCGTCCGCTCGACCACGACGCGACCCGCGCCGACCGCGGTCGCCATCAGGCAGCCCAGGACCAGGACCAGGAGGCCGAGCGCGAAGGCAAAGAGCGCGACCGATCCGAGCAGGGCCGCGACGAGGAGCAGCGCGAGCCCGAGCGAGCCGGTCGCGAGCCCCCGTTTCATCGCGCCGGGACTTCCTCCAGGGCCTCCTCGACGATCGTCGCCTGCGCCTCGGCGGGAGCGCCGGCGACGGTCTGGATCCGGTGGGCGAGGACCGGGCCCGCCAGCGACTGGACGTCGTCGGGCACGACGAAGCCGCGGCCCTGCAGCGCCGCGTGGGCGCGGGCAGCGGCGAGCAGCATCAGGCCGCCGCGCGGGCTCGCTCCGGCCTCGCTCAGCGGATGACGCCGGGTCGCGGCGAGGATCGCGACGATGTATTCGAGGAGCGGCCGGCGCGCGTCGACCTCGGCGACGGCGGCGATCGCCGCCGCGGCCTCGCCGGGCTCGGCGACCGAATGGACGACGGGTGGCGGCGGCGAGCCGAGCAGGTCCGCCTCGGCCCCCGCCGAGGGGTAGCCGAGCGAGAGACGGGTCATGAACCGGTCGAGCTGCGCGGGCGGCAAGGCGTACGTGCCGTCGAAGCCGGCCGTCGGGTTCTGCGTGGCGATGACCGTGAACGGTCGCGGCAACGGGTGCGCCTTCCCCTCGACGGTGACCTGCAGCTCGGCCATCGCCTCGAGCAGCCCGGACTGCGTTTTCGGCGGCGTCCGGTTGAGCTCGTCAACGAGGACGATGTTGGCGAAGATCGGCCCCGGGTGGAACTCGAACGTCTCCGCGCTGGCCCGCCAGATCGTCGTCCCCAACACGTCGGTGGGGAGCAGGTCGACGGTGCCCTGGATCCGCGCGAACCGGCCACCGATGCAGGCGGCGAGGGTGCGGGCCAGTTGCGTCTTGCCGACCCCCGGCCGGTCCTCGAGGAGAAGGTGGCCGCCGGCCAGGAGGGTGCAGAGCACGACCTCCAGCATCTGCCCGTCCAGCTGCATCCCGCGGGCGATGTCCCTGGCCAGATCCTCACCCCAGGCGGCGACACCGCTATCGGAAACCCGAACGGTACGCAACGTGGCCATAGGACCAGTATCGCGGACCGGCTCAGCCCGAACCGGACGTTTTTCTTATCCCCGCTTCTCGAACACGAGCCGGTGATGGTCCATCAGCTCCCGTTCGAAGCAGACGCTGTTGGCGCTGACGCCGGAGGTGAAGGCGCGGCGGAAGTCGCGGCTGGTCAGCCAGCGGGGCACCAGCTCGGCCTTCAGGAGGGTCTTTCTGAGGCTGGGTTCGGCAAATCGCCTTCGCCATTGGCGGATCGTCTCGAGGTAGTCGAGGCGGCCGCTGGAGCTCTCGACGAGGGAGAACCGCGGCGCGGCGCAGTCGACCACCTGCTCCTGCCCGTAAGGGAGGAAGGAGCCGGGGAACTGGTGGGCCATCAAGGCGAGGTACCAGCCATCGGAGTCTCGCGGGGCATCGATGTCGACCTGCTCGAGCGGGATCATGTTGCGGCCGTAGACCATCGTCTGCAGGTAGAGGCGACCGCCCGCCGGCAGCAGGTCCGCGATCCGCTCGAAGAGGTCGCGATAGATCTCCTCCTGGCGCCCGGCGGCGTGGTCCTCCGGTGAGCAGAAGTGCTCGAAGGCGCCGAGGCTGGCGACGGCGTCGAAGGTGCCGAAGTCCTCCGTCGTGATGCTCCGCGCGTCGCGCAGGTGGACCTCGAGGCCGTGGCGCCGGCAGGCCTTCTCCTGGGCGGCGGACAAGGTGACGCCGATGCCCGCGGCGCCGCGCTCACGGACGTAGGCGAGCAGCGGGCCCCAGCCGCAACCGAGATCGAGGACGCGTCTGCCGGGCTCGATCCCGATCTGCCCGGCGATGTACTCGTGCTTGCGCCGCTGGGCCTGCTCCAGGGTCAGGGTGAAGTCGCCGTCGTATTTGGCGCCGCTGAAGTCGGCCAGCTCGCCGAGGCTGAGCCTGAAGATCCGGTCGATCAGCGAGTAGGTGAAGTCGAGGTCGTCGCGATCCGCCACGTGATGGACCGTATCCCGACGGGACCCTCGGCCGACGAGATGTCGATGGCTGAGCCCCGGATCCGTCCCCCGATCCGGTCCGGAGGATCAACTCAGCGCCCCCGCAGAGCCTGCTCCCGCACCGCGTCCATCGTCCGCATGATCGCGATCGATTCATCGAGGGGCATCAGCGGGCTCTCGAGATCCCCCGCGGCCAGGCGACGGGCGACCTCGTCGGCCTGGTGGCGGAGGCCGCGGCCATCGTGGGTCGACTCGATCCGGGTCGGCTCGCCGTCGCGGGGCAGGAGCGTCATCGACGCGGGAGCGTAGAAGTCGCCGTCGATCTCGATCCTCGCGTCGGTGCCGACGATCGCGGCGCGGGTCGGGCTCTTGGCGCGCAGGGTGCAGGTGAGCACGGCCTGGGCGCCGCCCTCGTAACCGAACACCATCGAGGTCTGGGCGTCGACGCCGGTGAACGCCGGGTCGGCGACGGCGGCGATCCGATCCGGGGTTCCGAGGACCATCGACGCGAACGAGACCGGGTAGATGCCGAGGTCGAGCAGGGCGCCTCCGCCGATCTCGGGGGCGAAGAGGCGGAACTCGGGATCCTCGGGGAACCACTGCCCATGGTCGGCGGTGACGGTGACGATCTCGCCGAGTGCCCCTTCCGCGAGCCACTCGCGGATCCGGACGACGTGGGGCAGGAAACGCGTCCACATCGCCTCCATCGCGAAGAGCTTCTCCTCCCGCGCCACGGCGACGATCTCCGCCGCCTCGGTCGCGTCCATCGCGAACGGCTTCTCGACCAGGACGGGCTTGCCGGCGCGCAACGCCAGGATCGCGTCCTCGCGATGCATGGGGTGCGGGGTCGCCACGTAGACCGCGTCCACGGTCGGATCGGCGACGAGCGATTCATAGCCGGCATGCCGAGCCTCGATGCCGAAGCGATCGGCGAACCGGTCCGCGGTGTCCTGGCCGCGCGATCCCACGGCGGCCACGATCCCGGAGTCGGTCAGCCGCAGGTCCTCCGCGAACGTGTGCGCGATCCCACCGGTGCCGAGGATCCCCCATCGCAATGGGCCGTCATCCATGCTCCGAGACTAACGCCGTGCCGCCGCAAGGCGGGCGTGCTCGGGTCGATCGCGAAACCTCACTGTTCTTTTCTCACCGGGTCTGAATGATTAGAGTCGGCTGAGTGTCTGGGACGACGTCAAGCCGGTGAGCAGGGGTGGACCCGGTGGCCGATCTGCTGCTGGTCCGTGGCGCTGACCTGGTCCTGCTCGGAGTCGGCTGGAGTGGTCTGCGCTTCGTCGGCGGGGAGGGGCCGGGTCAGCTTCATGCGGACGAAGGCGGCGGCCGCATCACCCTCACCTTCCCGCCCCAGGCGGTGGCGGAGGGGAAGTACGACGACGACTTCGACCTCGGCGGACGCGGCGCCCGTCTCGGCGGTCCCAGCCGCGTCGGCTTCGAGGTAGCCGCCGGGACGACGATCGAGCTGACCGCCGCGGCGCTGTTCGGCGCCCTGGCCGATGCCGACGTCGTCGTCGGCGAAGGCGCGGACTCCCCGACCTCGATCGAGTTGCCCTGGCACCTTGCCGTCGCGCCGCGGGCGCCGGCGGGGGCGAGGGTGGCCTCGGCGCAGCGGCCGATGCCGGTCGCATCGCCGGCGGGCGTGGTCGGCCTCTGGCGGGCGCAGCTGCGTTCGCGCGGCGCCGGCGAGACGGACGCCGGTCTGGCGCTGCTGCCGCTGGCGGCCGACCAGAGCGACGACGGGCTCGACCTCCAGCCACTGTCGGGAGCGCAGCGCCAGAGCATTCTCGACGCCGCCCACGCGGCGACCGGACCGGCGCTGGCGCGGGCCAGGCGCCTCGAGCTGAGCGCGCTCGGCGGTTCGCTCGCGGCCGAGCTGTCGGCGCCGAGCCTCGAGTGGAGCCACCGCACCGTGCTCGGGCGCGACGACCGGGTGCGCGTCGTCCAGTACGGCGTGCTCTACCCGTTCGGGCACCGGGCGGCGTTCATCGAGAGCGCCGAACGGCGCTTTCACCCGAGCGGTTCGCCCGCCGTCGCCGGCCTGCGCCGGGAAGTCCTGCTGGTGGTGCTGGAACCGGTGCGGTCGACCGCCGACGGCGACACCGAGCTGCGGCGCCGCTTCCCTTTCAGCGAGGTCGAGGTACTGGAGACCAACTTCGCCGAGATCAAGCCTCCCGAAGAAGGTGATTACCTGAAGGTGCGACGGCCCGTCGAGTTCCACGGCGAACTGGGGGAACGGATCGAAGCGCTGGCCGGGGAACAGCAACAGCTCGAAGCTGAAGTGGGTGAACGGCTTTCCGCACAACCGGGCACCCTCGCGGCGTTCGAAGAAATGGGGCTCGGTTCGGTGCCCCAGCTGCTGGCGGCGCGGGAAGGCCTGGCCGCGGCGGGCGATCCGGAGGGGTGGAGGCAGGCGAACGAGGCCATCGATAAAGCGATCGAGGTGGCGGAAAGACGCAGGAACGAAACGACTACCGGTCCCGAAGGGGAACCGATCGGTCCTGACCAAGGGACCCTGGAAGCGATCACGCGGGAAATCCAGGAACTGGAGGCCGGGCTCCATTCACAAGCCGAAATCCAGCAGGCCGAAGCCGATCGAGCGAGTTTCGGAGGCGAAGTCGGGCGATTGCAGGCGGCGGTCGAAAGCGAATTCAACTCGCTCCCGAGAACCATCCACGACGCCGCCCTCCAAGGCGATGAACAGGCGCAGACGGCCGAGTCGCTCGGCGCTCGGATCGGGGAGCTCCGAGAACAGATCACCAGCCTCGGCGAAGCGGAAGAGAAAGATCACCAATTCGCCTTCATCCCGCGGACGCGCGACGGCAGGCCGCTCGCCTTCCCGCTGCGCTGCGCCGCGGCCAATGGCGACGTCCCGCTCTCGGTGCCACTGGTCTTCGTCGCGGACCTGACCCTCGAACCGGGGGAATTCCTGCCGGAATTTCGCGCTCTGGAAAGTCCGCTGGCCGCGCAGATACTGGCGGAAGCATGGCAGGAGCACGCCGACGTGACCCTGCCCGGCACCGCGATCGACATGGTCAACAGCGGGCAGCCGCGACAGCCCGGGGACCTGCACGAGGTCCACGCTCTGAGCCTTGCCGGGGTCGCCCACGAAGGCGGCTTCCGTCCGCGGGTCGAACAATTCGAGGTCGCCCTGCCGGCGCTGCGGTCGCTGCTTCCCGAGACCGACGTCGTCCGCACGCTCCAGTTCACCAAGTCGTTCCTGGAGGACGAGAACATCCCCGAGCTGCCGTTCGCCCTGGACGACGACGCCGGGGTCCTTGCCGACTTCGTCAAGCAGGCCGACCGCTCCGGCGGCCTGGTCTCGCCCCGCTTCCTGGTCGACGGGATCTCGCGCAGCCTCGGTCCGGTCGCGATGAAGGCGCTGCCGCCGGAGCTCGCGCAGGCGCTGCCGGCGGGGGTGCCGAAATTCGACCTCGAGTCGGTCTACGAGGGCGCCACCCTGCTCGGCTTCCCACTCACCTCGCTGCTGAAGTTGCCGCAGAACCCGCTCGCGGCGGCCACCGACGAACTGCCGTTGCCGCCGGAGATCACCCAGCTGGTCGAGGCCGGGATCCCGACCGGGACGCGGATGTCGTGGACGCTCGACCTGGCCGAGCAAGGCCCGTTCCGGCCCGGCCCCGCGACCAAGCTGGTGCTGACGGTCGAGTGCTCGACCGCCAAGCAGGAGACGACCTGCACGGTCGACGACTTCTCGCTGGTGCTGCCGCCCGACGGCGCCGGCTCGGGGCTCTTGACGCTGCACTTCCGCTCGCTCGCCTTCACCCAGCGCCAGGGCCGGGCGCCGGACCTGACGATCGACGGCATGACGCTGGGCTTCGGCGGCGCCCTGGCGCTGATCCAGGAGCTGCAGCAGGAACTGCAGAAGACGATCGACCTGCCGGACAACCTGCCCAAGGTCGACGTGCGACCGGACGGCCTCAGCGCCGGCTACGGGATCAGCGCCCCGGCCGTCACCGCGGGCGCCTTCGCGCTCACCAACATCGCCATGCACGCCGGGGTCGACGTGCCCTTCGACGGCGAGCCGGTGACCGTCTCGCTCTCCTTCGCGAGCAAAGACGACCCCTTCAACGTCAGCGTCCTCGCCTTCGGCGGCGGCGGTTACCTCGACCTGACGCTCGGCCCGCACGGCGTGCTGCGGCTGGAGGCCTCGATCGACTTCGGCGCCTCGATCGAGGTCGACTTCCTCGTCGCCAGGGGCGAGGTCCACGCGCTCGGTGGCGTCCGCTTCCGCCAGCTCGGCGGCTCGATCGCGATCGACGGCTTCCTCGACATCGGTGGCAGCGTCGAGGTGCTGGGCCTGGTCTCGGCCTCGATCGAGCTGGTGGTGACGCTCACCTACACCGAAGAAGAAGGCAAGAACCGGCTGGTCGGGCGGGCGACGATCGTGCTCGAGATCGACCTGACGCTGTTCTCCGAATCGGTCGAGATCGACAGCGGCGAGTGGGTGCTGGCGGGCAGCGAGCACTCGGCCGACCGGCTGCTGGCCGGTCCCGAGGCCGGGGCGGCACCGGCCGACCGCGCCCGCGACGCCTGGCGCGAATACCGGGAGGCGTTCGCGCCGGCATGAGCGAGCTGCAATGGATCAGCGTCCCCGGCGGGACGGATGACGGCAAGCCGCTGTTGCGGGTGCTGATCGTCCCCAGGCTCGAAGGAGCCGACCTCCAGAGCGCGGGGATGGGCGACTGGCCGCCCGCCGCGTTGCGTGAGAGGCCGCAGCTGAGCCTCGAGTGGAGGCCGCCGGAGGGCGGGACGGTGACGACCACCACGCCCGAGCCCGGCGAGGTGACCTTCGAGGTCGAAGCGGGGCTGTGGGGGCGTTTCTTCGCGCCCGAGATGAAGCTGGAGGGGGGCGGAGGGGCTCCCGCGCCGCCGGATATGCCGCGGGTCGACCGGTCGGCGCAGACCGCGGAGGCGATCGACAAGACCTTCGGCGGGGCGGCGGCAGTCGCGCTCCCTGTCGACGGAGACCCGCCACCGCCCAGCTATGGCGAGGCGGTTCGCAGGGGGCTGGCGCAGTGGGAAGGAGCGGACGAAGCGCCGCCGCCACCTCCACCGCCGCCGGCCCCGAGCGGGGACTGTCCGCCGGAGCCCTTCTTTCACCGCGTCGTCTCCCTGCTGCGCGAGCACCCGGCGGTGCTGCGCGCGCTGGGGCTGATCTTCGAGCTCCGGGTCGCTCCGCCCGCCGGGCTCGAGGGAGCCGGTCAGGTACGGGTGCTGTGGCCGGGCGCGCCCGCGGCGTCGGTGCCGACGATCGTCTCTCCCTGGACCATCTACGGCGCCGATTTCCTGCCCTTCTCGCGCAGCGGCGCGATCAGCCGCGGCATGGTGACGCTGACGCCCGACCTGAGCGGCGGCGAACCCGTCGGCGACGGCAGCTGGGCGCTGGCCACCGTCGACCTCGAGGGAGGAGCGCGGAAACTCCGCGACGCCGCGCAGGCGCTTCCCACCGAGGACCGGGCGCCGGCGCGGCTGCCGGCGATGCGGACCGCGGGAATCCAGCTGCTGCGGATCGATCGCCAACGCGCGATCGAACAGCGCCGGGGCGTCGCCGTGGAGAACCACGCCCGCGGCACCCTCGAAGACCAGGTGCTCGACGCCGACGATCTCGTCCTCGGATACCGGCTCGACGTCAAGCGCGGGGGTGGCGAATGGCGCTCGCTGCATGAGCGGGTCGCGACCTACCGCTGTGGGGGAGAGGAGGACGTGATCGGCGCGGCCGAGACGCCCGAGGAGGGGCACGTGAAGGTCAACGGTGCGATCAAAGATCCCGACGGCGGGCTGCGGACCAGCGAGGTCGTGGCCCGCTGGAGCGGCTGGAGCCTGGCCGTGGCGCCGCCCCCGTTCGACGCGCCCGACGGGGCCTCGCGCGCGCAGCGACGAGACTGTCTCCCCTTCGACTTCTCCTGGGACTTCAAGGTCCCGCCGGGTTCACTGCCGCAGCTGCGCTTCGCCGAGACCTACGCGGTCCGCGCCCGGGTCGCCGACATGGCCGGTGGCGGGCTCGACCTCGAAGATCCGGCGGCGGACCGCTGCGCGATCGGCGAGCAGGGATACCGCCGCTACGAGCCGGTCCCCTCGCCGGGGGTGCGCTTCGAGGCCGAGCCTGCCGGTGTGGCGGAGCCCGCCGAGCCTCTTTCCCGGCCCGGGGAGGCGTTCGACCGGGTCGTCGTCCGCAGCGCCCCCGGGATCGGCATCGACGACTTCGACGCCCACAACCCGGGCTACGCCGGGCGGCCGCGACGGGCGCTCGACCAGCCGCGGGCCTCGCTGGCGATCGCCGAACAGCACCGGATGCTCGACCACGCCGACGAGGATCGGAGCTTCGCCCTGATGCGGCGGGCGCTGGCCGCCGACGAAGCCGTCCGCTTCGGCCTGGAGGCGGGTGAGGACCCGCTGCCCGACCCGGCCGCCGGCGGGATCAGCGCCGCCGCTCGGCGCGAGCCGGGGGCGCCCGAGACGGCCCTGGCCCGCCGTGACTGGGTCGAACCGTGGCCGACGCTGAACCCGCCCAAGACCCTCGAACTCCGCGAACCGGAGCCTGGCAAACCGGTCGCGATCTGGGAGCGCGACAATCTCGTCGTCCGTCTGGCCGCCGGCCGGCAGGTCACGCTCGAGCTCTCCTCCAGCCTGACCGGCGACTTCCGCGACCACTTCGAGCTGCAGGAGGCGATGCCGGCGGACTCGAAGAAGGCGGCCGAGGCGGGTCGGCACCCGCTGATCAACCCCGCCCTGGCGGTCACCTTCGTCCACGCCGTGCGCAAGCCGATCAACGCCCTGGACCCGGCGGCGGAACTGGTGCCGCGCACGCGGGTGGCGGGGCAGGCCTTCGCCCTGCTCGACCCCAAGCCGCTGCTCCTCGGCCTCGACGCCGACAGCGCCGCGCAGCTCGACGTCACCGCCGCCTGGACCGAGCGCCGCGACGACGCCGTCGAGCAGGTCCCCGAAGCCGGGGTGCAGTCGATCCCGATCGATCGCGGCGCGACCGAGCTGAGCGGGCCGGTGCGCCACGAGTTCGGCGACACCCGCCACCGCGACGTCGCCTACACGCTGACCGCGGTCAGCCGCTTCCGGCAGTACTTCAGGGCAAAAGAGGAGGAAGCGGCCGACCCGCTGGCCTTCGCCCGGCAAGGGACGCTGAAGTCGATCTCGATCCTCAGCACCGCCCGGCCGCCGACCCCGGTCGTGCTCGCGACCCGCCCGGCGTTCTCCTGGGAGAACTCGGTCAGACGCGAGAGGGGTGGCGTCACCTTGCGGCGGCAGCGCCACGGCGGTCGTCTGCGGGTAGAGCTGGCGCGACCCTGGTACGTGACCGGCGACGGCGAATGTCTGGCGGTGACGCTCTGGGACCGTTCCGGGGGGCTGACGCCGCCCGACAGCGTCGCCACGCTCGTCACCGAGGCCGGGCGCGATCCGATCTGGGATACGCCCGGCCCCGAGCGCTGGCCGACCGGGTCGGCATTCTCCGGCGCCGTCGCCGACGCCGCCGCGCTGCCCGTGGTGGAGACCGGGGCGGCGGTGCTGGCGGTCCCCTTCGCGCCCTGGTTCGACGGCGATCGCTGGTGTGCCGACGTCGAGCTGCCGGGGATCGCGGCGTCCTCCTACGCCCCGTTCGTCCGGCTCGCCGTCGCCCGCTACCAACCCGAGAGCATCGCCGACCACCACCTCTCGCCGATCGTCCGCACCGAGATGATCCAGCTGCTCCCCGACCGCACCCTGACGGTGAGCCAGGTCGGCGAAGCCGTCCGGGTCCAGCTGGCGGGGATCGGCCCGGCGGGGCCGCGGGCAAACCGCGTCGACGTCGTCCTCGAGCAGTGCGACGCGCCCGGGGTCGACGCGACGACGGTCGAGCTGAGCGCGCTCGGCGCCGTCGGCGAGGTGCCGGTCTGGACGCCGGTGCCGGGATCGACCGCGCAGACCGAGCTCGGGGCCGCCCCGGTCGAGCTGCCGCTCCCTGCCGGCCTCGGTGCCCTCCGCCTGCGCCTGCGCGAGGTCGAGCAGATCGGGGGCGAAAGCGTTCCGCCGCCGCAGGTGACGACCCCCGGCGAGCTGAGCGAGCGCGTCGTCTTCGCCGACACGGTCGACCTCCCGCTCGGCTGAGCAGGTCCCCTGGGTCAGCTACGCGCCGCGCGCCACCGCCGCAGCTCGTCGGTCGCGGTATCCACCATCTCCCGGGCGATCGCCCGGCGGTGACCGCGACCCTGACGCAGGGACCGCGCGACCGTGGCCAGGCCGAAGGTCGGGGTGAAGAGCTCGGAGGGGCGCAGCTCGTGGTTGAGGACGCGAACCATCGCCGCGGTCATCTCCGGGTCGGCGGCGATCCGCCGCTGTCCCTCACGTCGCAAGGGACTGGTCGGTCCGGCCGCGCCCATGTCGTGGGCGAACCAGTACATCTCCCAAGCGTCCTCGTCACGCCGGCGCCACCAATCGCGCATGGCCAGGTCGAGGGTGTCCCGGTCGGCGTCGAATGCGCCGACGATCGCCGCGGCCAAGCTCTCGGATTGTCGTAGGGCATCGGAGATTCCCTGCCCCGCGGTTGGGTCCTTGAAGTGGCCGGCATCGCCGACCAGCGCCCAACCGGGGCCGGCGGAGGGACGGAAGAAGCCGGTCAGCCTCGCCATCGTGCGAACGGGTCCATCGCGCTCCGCGCCCTCGATGCCGGCCTGGAGCTCGGGGCAGGCGCGCAGGCCGGCCGTGTAGACCGCCTCCCGGTCGGCGCGCACCTCGTCACGACGATCGATCGAGGGGCAGACCGCCACCAAGCTCAGGCCGCCGTCGGTGGGCATCGACAGGTAGGTGAGGTCTCCCGCCTTACCGATCCACATCTCACCGCCGGTCGGGTCCGCGTCGTAGTAGCCCCACATGAAGACGCGGCCGTTGTCGGTGCGGTGCCGCTCGCGTGCGCCGACGAACCTTGCGACGGAGGAGCGGGTCCCGTCGGCTCCGACGACCAATCGTGCCCGCAGTCGTCCCGCGGCCGTGGTGACCCCGCGGACGCGGCGTCCTTCCCACAGCAGGCCGGTGACCGTGGTGCGGGTGCGGACCTCGGCGCCGGAGCCCGCCGCGGCGCCGACCAGGATCTGGTCCAGCGCGACACGCCGCACGCTGAGGGCGGGCGCGCCGACCACCGTCTCCAGATCCGTCGTCGTCGGCTCGGCATCGTCGAAGGCCATCCGCAGGCGCCGGATCGGCGGCGCCAGCCCGAGCAGCGAATCGAGGACCCCGATGCGTTCGAGGACCTGGACGCCGACGGGCTGGATCCCGTGCGTCGAGAGGGTGTCGCTCGGGAAGCCGTCCTTGTCCAGCAGGCAGACGCTGAGGCCGGCGCGGGCGAGCATGATCGCCAGCGGCGCCCCCGCGCAGCGGGCGCCGACGACGATCACGTCGAAGGTCTCGCTCATCGACGTGCGTTGTCGGTCGGGCCTCGGTGGAGTCTCTCCGCGGTGCTCCGGTCGGCGGGGAAGAGAACCTCGATCGCCAGCTCCGAGGTCGTCACCTCGAACGGGGTGTCGAAGCTCGCGAACATGCCGAAGAAGGCGAGCTCGCCGAGGTCCGGGGTCCGCATCCGGACCGGGCCCAACATCTCGCGGGCGGCGATCTCGGGTGTCGCGTGGGGTTCGGGCTCCGGCAGCGGGTAGGAGGCGACCTCCGCGAGAAGAGCCGCGAGCCGCGCGTCCTTCGTCGCCGCCAGCTGGTGTTCGAGCCGCCTGATCCAGTGGGCGTGCCAGTCACCGATGTTGACGAACAGTGGGGCCAGGCCGCGCGGATGGAGCCCGATCCGGATCACGTTGATCGGCGGCTCGAGCAGCTCCGGGGCGATCTCGACCCCGTCGGTCAAGGCGACCATGGCGGAGTTGGCCGCGACCATGTTCCAGACGCGATCCACGGCGACGGCCGGATAGGGCTCATGCCCCGTGAGGACCACGTCCAGCGCGTCTCGCACCGGGGCGAGATCGGCGTCGTCCAGGGACCGCTCCGGGTAGGCGGGGGCGTGGCCCGCGGCGAGCAGCAGGCGGTTCCGCTCCCGAAACGGGACCCCGAGTCGCTCCAGGATCCGCAGCAGCGTCTCGCGGCCGGGTAGCGAGCGGCCCGTCTCGACGAAGCTCAGGTGGCGGGCCGAGACGCCGGCGTCGAGCGCGACTTCGAGCTGGCTCAGGTGCTTGCTCTCACGCCACTCCCGCAGGAGGGCTCCGATCTCCGATTGTGGCTCATCCATCGCCATCGCACGCGACCCTAGTGCGGCGAGGTAGGCACGTCGATTACCTCGGGGTCATCAGTTGCATCTGATCTATGCGGACCCGCCGCGCCGTCCTAAGATCAGGGCATGTGCAGAAACATCAGGACCCTCCACAATTTCGATCCTCCCGCGACCGACGAGGAGGTACACGCGTCGGCGCTCCAATACGTGCGCAAGATCAGTGGCTCGACCAAGCCCTCCCAGGCCAACGCCGCCGCCTTCGAGGAGGCCCTCGAGGCAGTCGAGGCGGCGACGCGGACGCTGCTCGACCGGCTGGTCACCACGGCGCCGCCGAAGAACCGCGAGGTCGAGGCGGCCAAGGCGCGGGCGCGGTCCGAACAGCGCTTCGCGGCCTGATCCCTCCTGGGAGCGCCGGGTCAGGTTCCGAACCCTGCCCAGTCGATCGCCACGTGCTTCGGGTCGGTCGGGTCGAGCTTGACCTGGAGGAAGTCGCCGACCTTCATCGCCGCGGCCGGGTGGGCGGCGGCGATGGTGCAATCGACCTCGTAGGGAGCCCCGGCGGCGGGATGGACTTCGAGCTTCATCGCCAGCCGACCCGCGGCCTGATCGATCGGCGCAGGCGCGGTGAGGACCGTCGCCGGCGCCGACTCGCCGTGCTGCAGCAGCTGCAATTCGGCGGCGTCGACGGAAGCGCCGGCACCGGAGTTCGCCGCGTTCAGGCTCGCCATCGCCTGGGCATAGATCTCGTCGCTCATCGCTCCCGAGGCGTGCAGTTGGTCGAGCTGCGCCGACGCGTTCTTCATCGACGATTCGATCATCTCGAACGTCTCGGCGTCGATCACCCCGGCGGCTTGGAGCCCTTTCAGCTGCTCGAGGGTCGAATCACCTCCGGTCACGCCTGAGGGCATCGCGAAGACCGCGGGGGAGCTGCCCGGCTCGATGAAGTCGCCCAGCTCCGCGTCAGGTTCCTCGGTTTGGGCCGCGGCGAGTCGCCTCAGCCGCCTGATCCTGTCGAAGAGTCCGATGCGGCGCAGCCTAATCGCGTGTCAGGCGGCGTGCACGGCGTCGTGGACGAGGGCCGCGACCTCGTCGCCGATCTCGGCCCAGCCGTAGCGGCCGACGACGTCGTCGTGGGCACGTTGGCCGCGTCGGCGGCGGTCCTCCGGGTCGGTGATCGCCGCGACGGTCGCGTCGGCCAGGGCCTTCCGATCGTCGGGCTCGACCAGCCAGCCGGTCAGCGGGTCGTCGACGATCGTCGAGGGGCCGCCGCGGTCGACGGCGATTACGGGCAGGCCGCAGGCCATCGCCTCGATCAATGCCTGGCCGAACTGCTCGGCCACCGAAGCGTGGACCAGGACATCGGAGGCGTTCAGCAGGAGCGGCAATGCCTCGTGGGGGTGCCAGCCGGCCAGGTGGACGTCCGCGACGCCGAGGCGCTCGATCGTCTTCTCGGGATGTTCGCCCTCCCACTCGCCGGGGTGGCCGCCGATCAGCACCAGCGATGCCTCCTCGGCGACCCGGGCGCGCGCGGTCGCGAAGGCTTCGATCAGCAGGGGCAGGCGCTTCACGGCGGTGAAGCGGCCGACGTAGACGAAGATAGTGCCGCGGGGCGCGACGCCGATCGTCCGCCGCCACAGGGCGTCGCGGTCGACGACGCGGGGCCTGAAGACGGGGTCGAAGCCGCTCGGGATCACGGTGAATCGCTCGATCGCGAGGTCGAGCAGCCGGGCCGCCCGTGCGGCGCCCTTCTCGTCGCCGACGATCAGGCGCTCGCAGTCGGCGGCCCAACGGCGGAGCCGCTCCACCCAGACGCCCGCGCGACGCAGGTCGGCGGGAGGAGACCCCGACTCCAGTTGCTCGAGCATGAGCAGCTCGGTGCCGTGGATGTGGCCGATGATCGGCACGCCGGGAAGGACGCGCGCCGCCGCCTCGTTCAGCGGGGTCAGGTGATGGAGATAGAGCCGGTCGATCCCGCCCGCCGCGGCCGCCTGGAGCTCGCGGGCCCAGGCGTCGACCTGCAGCTCGAACCGCCTGTCGTCGAGGGAGGCCAGCAGGGCATCGGGCGCGTCCGGCCGGTCCTCGAAGGAGCCGTGCATCGGTGCGGTGCCGGGTGGCCCGACGAAGTCGAGCGGCCGGCCGGAGCGCAGCGCGGGGGTGAAGTCGACCGTCCGCACGTCGATCCCCTCGTAGAAGTCACGCGCTTCGGCGGCCGGGCCGAGGTCGGTCCGCGACCCGCTCAGCAGCGTGACGTCGAAACCATGCTCCTCGAGCTGACGGCTGAGCGCCCGGGCCAAGTGGGCCGAGCCGCCGCGAGGATAGAAGTACATCCCCATCAGCACCTTCTCGACCGTGTCCTCCACCACACCGACGCTAGCGGTGACGTCAAGGAATCGTGAAAGCGGGCTTCGCGCCGGCGACCGGCGGGCGGCCCGGCTACCGCGGGGAGAGGCGCAGGGCGGTGGCGATCTCCCGGCCGCCGCGCAGCTCGAGGCCGTGCTCCTCGCGCGGCGTGTTCACCAGCTTGCCGTCGACGACCAGGGAGGCCGAGCCGCCGCCGTCGAGGTTCATCGCGTCCGCGCAGCCGAGCGCCACCATCGTCTCGGCGAGCTCGGCCATCGTCATCCCGGCGTCGTCGTCGGCCCGCCCGTCGCAGACGACCGCCACCAGGTCGGGTCCGGCCAGGCCGAGCGCCGCCCGCGGGTAGCGGCCGGCGCTGATGTCGGAGTCGAACTGACGCGACCCGGCCGAGAAGCCCTCGGCATCGACGCCGGGATGGACCGTCATCGCGCCATCGCGCACCAGCATCGGCCCCGCCTGCAGGAGGTCGCCGCGCGGCGGCCCCTCGATCTCCTCGCGGGCCAGCAGCGCGACGGCGCCGGCGTCGGCGTGGACACAGGCCCGACAGCGGTCCCACGGCGAGTCGAAGGGCGTGGTGGGAAGCGCCTTCCCGTCGACCCAGAGATCGCCGAGCGGCGGCCCACCGGGTCGCATGTAGAAGCCGCCGACGATCGCGTGGTCGGCACCGGCCGCCGCACACCACTCGACCAAGGTCGAGCAGGGCTCGACCGGGACCACCGAGAGGGCGAAGGCGCCGCGATCGAAGCGTCCCACGTGGACGGTGGTGTGGGCACCATCGGGGAGTGCTCGACGCTCGCGGCTCAGGCGCGGCGAGGCGGCGTCGAGCCGTGTATGGGAGAGGGTGGAGGCGGGCATGGGCGAGTGCCGTCTACTTGATGCAACATCACATCAAGGACGGAATTGTTGCCGGGATGAGAAGCGACCTAGAGGCCGCGGGAGACGAAGGTCTCGGCGACGCCGACCGAGAGGGCGGCGGCGAGGCCGAGGTAGACGACGGCGACGAGGGCCCGGGTGCGACCGGGGATCGCGTAGTAGCTGCGGTTCTGGGGCAGGTTGCGGCTCTTCCAGCGGCGGTAGCTCTCATAGGCACCGAAGACGACGATGAGGACGAGGATCGGGCTCGGGTAGATGACCGCGAGCGCGATCAGGCCGGCGACTCCGGCGACCCAGACGGCGGGGCTGAGGGCGGCCATCGCGCGGCCGCCGTCGAGCGGCACCACCGGGATCAGGTTGAAGAGGTTGAGGAAGAAGCCGAGGTAGGCGAGGGCGCGCCAGAATTCCTCTCCGGTGGCGAGCCAGATGGTGAACGGGACCAGGGTCGCGATCGAGCCGAGGATCGGCCCCGCGAGACCGACCCGGGCCTCGGCGGCGGCGTCCTTGCCCAGCGACTTGGCGGCGATCACCGCGCCGAGGAAGGGGATGAAGATCGGGGCGCCGGCCTTGACACCCTCGCGCCGCAGCTGGATCACGTGCCCGAGCTCATGAAGCAGCAGGAGCAGGACGAAGCCGATCGCGAAGGTGTAGCCGAAGAGCCAGCCGTAGGCGACGATCGAGACCGCCATCGAGCCGAAGGTGGCGAGCAGCTTGAAGTTGCCGACCAGGAGGAGGAGCGATTTGCCTTTGACCGCGAGGGCGGCCAGCGGCGCCAGCAGGGACCCGAGCCGCTTGCGCAGCGGGGCGCGCCCGGGGCCGGGATGGATCGGGCCCGGCGGCGGCAGTTCTCGATAGCTCTCGGCCATAGCGAGAGTTTCCTCCACCGATCTAACGGAACCCTTACGGGGAGCCGCGAAGCATCACGCGCTCACCTGCTCGGCGGCACGCCTGCCGCTGCGCAGGGCGCCCTCCATCAGGCCGTGCCAGGCGCCGGCGGTGTGCTCGCCCGCGAAGAAGAGTGGGCCGATCGGCCGCTGCAGGTCCTCGTCGCGGATCGGTGAGGCGAGTGAGCGGGCCGAGTAGGAGCCCCGCACCCAGGGATCCTCGTCCCAGCTGGAGAGGAGAGCGGCCGCGGGATCGGCATCGAGGTCCAGGTCGGTCCGGAGCGCCCGCGTGGCGGCGACCCAGCGCCGGGGCTGGTCGCTGCCCCCGAGCGCCTCGATCGCGGACCGCGTCCCGGTGTAGGCGACCAGGTAGGGGGCCGGCTCTCCGCCGGCGTCAAGCTGCGTGTAGGTCCAGAAATGGCCGGCGATCGACATCACCGCGCTCGGCGGCGCCGGGGTACGGAGACCGATGAAGAGCTTCGAGTTCTGGCCGTAGGTGACCTCCCGCAACGCCGACGCGGTCGCCCCCTCGAGCGGCGGGTCGAACTCGATCTCGCCGAGGGGGATGGTCGGGATCGCGATCACGGCGGCGTCGGCGTCGAGCTCGCCGGCTTCGGTGGCGACGTTGACGCCCGTGTCCGACCAGCGGATCCGGCGCACCGGTGAGGAGAGGTGGAGGGCGTCGCCGAGCTCACCGGCCAGTGCCTCGGCCAACCACATGTTGCCGCCGGCGAGCGTGAAGTTCGCGAAGTCGCCGAAGGTCGAAGCCGACTCCGCCAGGACCGCGACGTCGAGGTCGTCGACCGGGTGGCCGTTGGAGATCGCCACCCGGGTGCGGAGCAGCGCCGCCACCCGCGGCTCGAGCTCGAGCGCCGCGATCGCCTCGGCGACGCTCCCAGCGCCGGCCGGAGGCCCCTGCCCGATCCGCGCGAACGCCGCCTCGAGCTCGGCCTTCTCGACCGCCTCCTCACCCACGGCCGTCCGCCGGCCGTAGGGCGTCCCCTTGAGGACCAGCGGGATGTCGAAGCGTGTCGCCAGCGAGCGCATCACCTCGTAGTCGGGAAGGATGAACTCGGCGCCGCGCTCGACCACGGCGCCGTCGCCGAACGGCACCGACCAGACCCTGCCTCCGACCCGATCCCGCGCCTCGAGCACGGTCACCTCCGCCCCCCGGGCGCGCAGCGCGTCGGCCGCCGCCAGCCCGGCGAAGCCCGCGCCGACCACCGCCACGCGCGGTCCCGAACGCGCTCTCGACTTTGACCCCGCCATAGGAGGGTCAAAGTCGGTCACGTGTTCTTGACCATCCCTGCTACCCCGCCGCTTCGGCCCGCCGCAGGCCGCCGCGCGCCCAGAGGGCGAAGACGATCGGGAGGACGACGCCGAGGGCGAAGGCGAGGCCGATCACGGTCGGGTCGCCGGAGATGAAGCCGCGGCCCGCCTCGAGCAGCGCCGTCACCGGGTTGACCGAGGCGACCGCGTGGATCCAGCCGCTGAGCAGGGAGAGCGGGACGTACACCGGCGCGAGGAAGAGGATCAGGAAGATCGGCAGCTGCATCAGCGGCCCGCCCTGGATCGAGCGCACCCGCATTGCCACGCCGGCCGCCCAGAGAGTGGCGGTGATGTTGATGAGGATCGCCAGCGTGTACATGCCGACCAGGTCGACCCCGGAGCCGTCGATCTGCATCCCGGCGACGAGGGCGACCGCGGTGAGGACGCCCCAGGTGACGAAGGCGCGCAGGAGGGCCGCGATCCCATAGCCGGCGATGATCCCGCGGCGGTCGGTGGCGGCGAGAAGGTAGCGGCGGCCGAAGCCGGTCTCGAAGTCGCGGGCGATGCCGAAGCCGGTGAAGACACCACCGAAGGCCGCCGACTGCATCAGCACGAAGACGTACTGGAAGGCCGTGTAGCCGGTCGGGAAGTCGAAGCCGGGGACGTTGCCGACGGCCGAGAGCCCGCCCGCGAAGGAGGCGAAGAAGAAGAGCGGGAAGATCAGTGCCGGGATCAGCAGCGCTTTGTTGGTGAGGAAGTTGTGGACGCTGCGCCAGGCGACCGCGCGGGAGATGGCGCGGAAGTCGGCCATCGGGCGATGCTCGGGCACGGCGCGCGGGCCGGCAGCGGCGCTCACGTGCGCACCAGCCTGGTCTTCAGGGCCCTGGACGCGGCGAGCATCCCCAGCGTGCCCAGTGCCAGCGCGATGCCGAAGCCGAGCGCGATCTTGCCCGGCTCCCAGCCTTCGATCAGTAAGGAGCGGAACGCCTGCAGCAGGTAGGAGACCGGATTGATCGAGGCGACCGCGTGGAACCAGTCGGTCTGGATCAGGTTCAGCGGCAGCGCCATCGAGGAAAGAAAGAGGAAGACGAAGAAGACGGGGAAGAGGCCCTGGACCGCTTCGCCCGAGCCGGTCCGCAGGGCGGCGAACATGCCGATCGTGCCGAAGGCGACGGTGACGGTCACCGAGAGGGCGATGATGACGAAGAAGCCGCCGACCCCGGCGGTCAGTTCGGCGCCGAAGGCGAGCCCGACGATCAGGTAGGCGAGCGCCTGCATCAGCCCCAGCATCAGCGAGCCGGCGAGCAGGCCGCTGAGCAGCGCCGCGCCGCGCAGCGGGGTCAGCGCCATGCGGTTGAGGAAGCCGGTCTCGATGTCCCGGGCGAGGTCGGTGCCGGAGTTGATCACCGAGAACAGCGCCCCCTGCATGAAGGTGATCGCGAGGGCGAAGGTGAGGTAGGAGTCGGTCGGGAAGCCGGGCAGATCGGTGACGCTTTTCAGCCCCCCCGAGTTCACCGCCAGCAGGAAGAGCGGGAAGATCACCGAGGGGACGATCTGGGCCGGCTGGCGCAGCGTCCGCACGACCGAGCGGCGGGCGAGCTGCCCGACCTGGGTGGTGAGCTCGTGGGTCACGCGACCTCCGCCGCCCCCGCCTCGGCGCGAGCGTCCTCGGCCTCCTCGACGACCTCTTCGGCGCCCTCCAGGCTGCGGCCGGTCTTGGCCAGGAAGACGTCGTCGAGCGAGGGGGCGTGGAGCTGCAGGGTCTCGATCTTGATTCCATCGCCGTCGAGTGCCCGCACCACCTCGGCCAGCCCCGAGTCGCCGCCGGAGAGCAGGACCGCGGCGCCTTTCGTGCCGCCGTCGGCGGGCTCGCCGAAGCGGGCGAGGACGGCGGCGGTGTGCTCGCGCTCACCGGGATCGCACGGCACCGCTTCGACCGTCGGCCGGCCGATCTCCGCCTTCAGCGCGGTCGGCGTGCCCTCGGCGACGATGTGGCCGTGGTCGATGATCCCGACCCGGTCGGCGAGGACGTCGGCCTCCTCCAGGTACTGCGTGGTGAGGAAGACGGTGACGCCGTCCTCGGCGGCCAGGCGCGCGACCTCCTCCCAGAGGGCGGTGCGGCTCTGGATGTCGAGGCCGGTGGTCGGCTCGTCGAGGAAGAGGATCCGCGGTTCGTGGGCGAGGGCGAGGGCGAGGTCGAGCCGCCGTTTCATCCCGCCCGAGTAGCCGCCGACCTTGCGGTCCGCGGCTTTGGTGAGCCCGACGCGTTCCAGCAGTTCGGCGCCGCGCGCTTCGCGTTCGGACTTGCCGAGGCCGTGCAGCGCCGTCTGCAGGCGCATGTGCTCGTTGCCGGTGAGGAGGGGGTCGAGTGCCGCCTCCTGCAGGGCGGCGCCGATCGCGGAGCGGACCCGCGGCCCTTCGCTGACGATGTCGAACCCGGCCACCCGGGCGGTTCCGGAGGTGGGTGGGA
>DATNAG010000005.1:0-5499 GCA_035572835.1 Solirubrobacterales bacterium | reverse complement strand
CTTGCCCGGCTCAGCGGGGCCGGCGTCCTGCTCCTCTCCAAGGAAGC
This sequence comes from Solirubrobacterales bacterium, assembly GCA_035572835.1. Taxonomy (GTDB): domain Bacteria; phylum Actinomycetota; class Thermoleophilia; order Solirubrobacterales; family 70-9; genus VAYN01. The sequence goes on along the minus strand of DATNAG010000005.1, from coordinate 5,452 downwards.
CCTGCAGCGGCGGGTGCTCGCCGACAAGGGTCTCGAGATCTACCCCTGCGGACGCGACGACGTCGCCTCCGGGCAGATCGACCGGCGCATCCTCGCGGTGCTCGAGTACCTGCGCTCGAAAGGCTTCACCCTCCGGATCAGCGCCCTCGAGTGCGGCCACAGCTACCTGACCGCGAGCGGCAACGTCTCCGAGCACTCGACCGGCGACGCGGTCGACATCGCCGAAATCGACGGCGTCAACGTCACCGGCAACCAGGGCCCGGGCACTCTGGTCCACGAACTGATCGAAGACGTCCTCCAGCTGCAGGGCTCGATGCAGCCGCACCAGGTCATCTCGCTGGAAGACTTCCCCGGCGAAGTCAGCTTCGCCGAAGCCTCCCACTACGACCACGTCCACATCGGCTACCACCCGGTCGAAAGCGGCAACCCGCTGGAAGCCACGGCGCTGCTGAAACCGGAGCAGTGGGAACACCTGATCGACCGTCTCGGGCAGATCGAAAACCCGAAGGTGCCGATCGAACCGTCGAAGTATTCGCTGCCCGACGATCCGAAGAAGAATTCGGCCGCAGAAATTCTCGGCCACCCGCGCGGCGAAGATTAGGCTCAGGCCCTGAGCCCCTTCTTCGGATTCGCCCAGTTCGACTTCGCCGGAACCCTGCCGCTCGCCGACGGCCGCTACCTCGCGAGCCGGGCGGAAGGCGGCGGAGAGAGCGTCCTCGTGGTGCAGACGATCGCCGCGCCGCCGCGGCCTTCCCGCCGGCGCCGCCGCCCGCGCGACTCCGAAACCGCTGCGCCGCCCGCCGAGCTGCCGCTGTCGCGGGCGACCGCGATCCGCGCCTTCGAGCCCTACGAGAGCCCCGAGGAGGCGGCGGCCTGGCTGGCGACGGCGACCCGGGACGAGAACGCGATCGACGCGGCGATCGACGTCGCCGTCGCGCTCCTGAACGAAGCCCTCCATGCCCACGCGGTCGCCGCCGCCGACCCCCACGCCACGACGCTCACGGCGGAGCGCGCGGTCGCGATCCGGCTCGGCTACGGGAGCGGCGATCAGATCGCCGACGGTGCCTTCAGCGAGGCCCGTGAGGTCGAGGTCGCCGCCGCAGGCTCACCCCGCCGGCGACGCCAGGAAGAGCTCCGCCCCCAGGAACGCGTCGCCGCCGTCCTCCGCGAGCGCGAGAGCTTTGCCGTCTGCGAGCCCCTCCTGCTCCGCGCCCGCGCCGACATCGATGCCGGCCGCACCCGAGAGGCAGCCCTACAGCTCCAGATCGGAGTCGCGGCCTTGCTCGCCGAGCTCCCCGACGCCCTCGACGACGATGACCACCGCGCCGACCTCGACTCTCTGCGAGAGACCCGCCCCACCGTCGAATCCGCCGCCGCCGAAGCCCTCGCCGGCGCGCTGAGCGAGGAATCCGAATCCGCCGTCGGCGATGCCCTTCAGATCGGCGAGCGCATCCTCCGCCGCCGCCGCATCCTGTCGTCCTAGGGCACGCGCTCGAACTTGAGCCGCCCGTCGTCGCCGATCAGCGCAAGCGCCGCCGGATCCGGCTCGACCACGACATCCGAGGTGAGGTACTCCTCGTAGCTCGGCTTCAGCCCCCGTGCCCTGGCGATCGGCGCCAGCACACCGAAGATGATCGTCTGTACCCACGGCGGCGGCTTGGCGACGATCATCGTGTCGCGGTAGTCCTTGGCGCTGAGCGCCAACTGGAGGGGCCGCGGCATCCCGTTCTTGTCGACTTTGCCGTGCCGGGCGAGCCCGAAGAACGTGCCGACCATCTCGACGAAGCGAACTCCGGGATCGACTTCGACGACGACCACGGCCTCCTCCTCGCCGACCTGCCACCAGTCGTGCAGGACGCCCGTGGGGACTTCCGCCGAGCCGCCCGGGCCGAGGAGATGTTCTTTCTCGCCGATCAGAAAACCGACTTCGCCGCGCAGCACGTGGAAGCGCTCGACGAGGCTCGGGTGGCGATGGGCGACGACCACCCGGCCGCCGGGCTGCACGTGCAACTCGCTGACGAGCACGCCGTCTGGATGGTCGAACGGATCGGTGATCACGATCGCCCGCTCCCCCGAGATCGGGTTGTCGAAAACCTCACCGCGACGGGACACGCGCCCACCCTCTCATGCTGGACCTTGGCCGGCTAGACGATCGTCAGGTCGACCACGGTGGAGTCGAGCAGGGTGGCCGCGATGTGGTGGGCTTCGGCCAGCTCGATTCCCTCCACCGAGGGCACGCCGATCACGGTGAGGCCCGCGGCGCGGGCGGCGGCGACGCCGGTCGGCGAGTCCTCCAGCGCGATCACGCTCGGCCCGGCCTCGACGCCGAGGCGGCGACAGGCCTCCAGATAAGGATCCGGCGCGGGCTTGGGCTCCGCCACCTCGTGGCCGCTGACCACGGTGTCGAAGATCGCTTCGAAGCCGACGATCGCCAGCGAGCGCTGGACGAAGGAGAGCGGCGAGTTGGAGACCAGGCCGATCGGCGTCCCCTGGGCCTGCAGTCGTTCGAGCAGGTCGCGGGCACCGACCATCGCCTCCACCCCGTGCTCGAGCTCGGCGACGACCATCTGGTCGAGCTCCGCCATCAGCTCCACCCCGCGGCCGTCCTGGGCCAGCCACCCTTCCAACAGCTTGGAGGCGATCGCGCCGGATTTGCCGATCAGCTCGCGCTTGTGCGCGGGCGTGAACTCCTGCCCGTAGGCATCGAACATGTCCTGCTCGGCGCGCGTCCAGACCGACTCGGTGTCGAGCAGCAGGCCGTCGTTGTCGAAGAGGACCGCGTCGGGTCCGGCGGGTGGCATGGGCCGCATCATGTCAATCCGGCCACACCGACCTGGGCGGCGCCGAAACCCGGTAGCGTCGCGGCCACGATGGCTTTCCACATCGAAGTAGGCGCCGGTCGGCGCCACGCCAGGTCCTTCAACCTGACCGAGGAGGAGTTGGGCCGGACCGTCCTCGATCCATGGCTCTCCGGCCGCCCCATCCTGCTCGGGGACCGCAAATGGAAGCGCGGCGACGAGGAAAGCAGGCTGCGGATCCTCGAAGGCCCGGAGCTCTCCGTCCAGGACCTCGCCTTCAGCCAGGGCTGGGCCAACGCCCAGCGCTCCGCCGCCGACGTGACCACGACGGTGCTCGAGGCGGCGGCCGACGGCCGGCGGGCGCAACGCGGACCGGCGACGTTGGTCATCCACTCCGATTCGCCGGTCCAGACGCTGGCCGAGATCGTCTCCGGCCATGACACCGAAACGGTGTCGCCGGAAGACCTGCGGGAGCGGATCGACGGCCGCGACCCTGCGGTCGCGGCCGTGATCCTGGTCGTCCAGCGCGACTAGGCTGGTCCCTTCTTGGCGCTGCCCTTCCTTAAGCGGTCGGCGCCTGGCTCGGGGCGGGCGCGGCGGCCCCGCTGAAGTCGAGCGCGGCACCGCGCGGGATCACCAACACCGGGTAGTTGGCCGCCTCGACCGCGTAGTCGCTGGCGGCACTGAGCACGACTTTGCCCGCCGGCGCCTCTTTGCGCGAGCCGACGACGAGCAGGTCGAGCGGGCCCGAACCGTGCTCGGCGACGGTGGCGCCGAGCGCCCCCGCGAGGCTCTCGGCGGTCTGCCGGGCAGCCGGGTCGCCCTCGTCGATGACGCCGACGGTGTTGACCGAGAGCGCCGGGTTGGAGCGCAGGCCGGCAGGCGCGACGGCGATCGCCGAGCCGCCGCCGAGCAGCAGTTTGTGGGCCGAGATGCCGGGCTTCACCAGCCCGTTCGCGGTCCGGTATTCGGAGCCGAAGACGATCACGTCGGCGCCCTCCTGGGCGGCCACTTCGGCGAGGCCGACGCTGGTCGCGGGGTTGGCGACGATGTACTTCGGCATCTCCGGGGTGCCGACCGACTCGGCGCCGCGGGCGAGGAGCTGTTCGGCCGCCTGCTGGTCGAGCGATTCACCGAACGAGTGGCGGACGTAGGCGAGCGAGAGCTCGGCGCCGGAGTAGGCGAGCAGGCGGCCCAGGGCCAGTGCGTCGCGGTCGTTGTCGGTGTCGTCGTAGGAAACGATGATCTTCAGTGCCATGGGAAGTCTCCTGAGCGTTCTGGATTTCGGGTGCCCCTCGAATTTGGCACCGATTCAGTATCAGCGCAACAGGAATATCTACTAGCTAGAATAAGTAGTGCTTATGCTCGACGTGAAGCGGCTGAACATCTTTCGCGAGGTCGTCTCGCAGGGGTCCTTCTCGGCCGCCGCCGATGCCCTCGACTACTCCCAGTCGGCGGTCTCACAGGCGATCCAGACGCTCGAGGGCGAAGCCGGGGTGGCGCTGATCGAGCGGAGCCGCGGCGGCGTCCGCCCGACCGCCGCCGGCGCCGCGCTGACCGGGCACATCGGCGGGATCCTCGCCCAGCTGGAGGCGGCCGAGGACGAAATCGCGGCGATCGTGGCGGGGCGCGGCGGCCACCTGCGCACGGCCTCGTTCCCGACCGCGGGGGCGACCTTGATGCCACAGGCGATCGCCGCCTTCCGCGGTTCCCATCCCGGGGTCGAGGTCTCGCTCGCCGAGGGCGAGCCGGAGGAGATCGCGCCGCGCCTGCGGGCGGGCGAGTTCGACCTCGCCCTGCTGTTCGAGTTCGAGGGGTTCGGCGAGCACCTGACCACCGGCCTGCGCCGCTTCGAGCTCTTCGACGATCCGCTCCACCTCGCCCTCCCCGCCGACCACGAGCTGGCCCGCCGTGAACGGGCGCCGCGGCTGGAGGATCTACGCGAGGAGTCCTGGATCCAGACCTCGGCCGCCAGCCCCTGTGCCCGGCACGTGGTCCGCTCCTGCATCGCGGCGGGGTTCGAACCGCGGATCTCCTTCGAGAGCGACGACTACCTCACGGTCCAGGGCCTGGTCGCGGCCGGGGTGGGCGTGGCGTTGATCCCGCAGACCGCCCTCTCGACCGTCCGCGACGACATCGTGGTGCGACCCCTGGCCCCTCAGAGCCCGGTCCGCAGAGTGTTCGCGGCCACTCCCCGGGCCGCCGCCGCCACCGCCGCGGTGGCGACGATGCTCGACGTCCTCCGTAGATCAGGACCCGCGCCCGACGAAGCCCGAATCCGGAGCCGCCCCCCGGGAGGAGGACGGGGGGCGGCTCCGTGATCGGTGTTCGGGCTTGGTCAGATCAGCGTCAAGCTGATCCGGCCGCCGGGGCCGCAGACCCCGAAACTCCGTCCGGATAACCGAGGGACGGCACGTCCGACGGGTACACCTCGTGCCCGTGGACGGCGATGTCGCCGGTCTCCATTTCGGCCTCGCTCATTCTCAGCGGCACGAAGATGCCGACGATCTTGAGCAAGATGAACGTGCCGATCGCGGAGAAGGCGATCACCCAGGCCGCGGTGTAAGCCTGCACCCAGAGCAGGTGCAGCCCGCCGCCGGAGATCAGGCCTTCGTGTTCTCCCGCCATCAGCTTGTTGGCGAAGATGCCGGTCA
>DATNAG010000004.1:0-44591 GCA_035572835.1 Solirubrobacterales bacterium | reverse complement strand
GAGCCGCGTACAGGCAAAGGTGAAAAGGTGCGGTAAGAGCGCACCGGCGTCGTGGTGACACGGCGGCCAGGCAAACCCCGCCCGGTGCAAGGCCAAGCAGGACCGTCGACCCGGCTCGGCGAGGTCCAGGTAGGTCGCAGGGCGCTTCGGCGCCCCGCCAGGCTCCGGCCAGGCGAGATAGATGTCCGCTCGCGACAGGATCCGGCTTACAGGCTCGCTGTCGGAAAGCCCCGCCTCGGCGGGGCTTTCCCATGTCGATGGGCCGAAAACCTGCCATATAGGCAGGTTTTCGGCCCATCGACATAGGGCGGAGAGGGGCGGGGTTTGTGGTTTTTGCGAACGGCGGGGGGCGGTCGGCGATTTTTCTGTCTTAGCGTTTGCTAATCTGCCGCCAACTTCCGCTGAATCTTCGCCTACATATCGCGAGGAGCGGGGGACCCAATTAGTTGGGGCGAATCGCCGGCGTCGGCCGGTGTAGCGCAGCTCTTTCAGCGCGAGCCCGTCAGCTAACCCCGCAAGCGCCCGAAAGAGACATGGACGACTCCCCCTACCGCCACGCGCGGAAAACCAACCTTCCGACTGCCCCTGTTCCTGGGTGGATCGCGCTCTGGCTACGCGCCGCGGTGCTCGCCGCCGCCCTCGCCCTTGCCGTCGTGCCGGGCGCCCAGGCTGCGACCGGCGGCGCCGCCAGCGCCGCGCCGGTCCCCACCGAAGCCACCGAAACCACCACGGCCTTCAACGCGGCCGAACTGTCCTTCACCCCCTACCGCTACGCCGGCGCCAGCTGGTACGGCGGCATCAGCATGTGGGGGCGCTCGACCGCCTGTGGGCAGACCCTGCGGCCGTCGACGATCGGCGTCGCCAACAAGACGCTCCCCTGCGGCACCCCGGTGAAGTTCGTCTGGCATGGCCACTCGATCGTCGCCCCGGTGATCGATCGCGGCCCCTACATCAAGGGTCGCGCCTGGGACCTCACCTCCGCCGCGGCGGAAGCGCTGGAATTCGAAGGGGTCGGTCGGATCCGCTACGCGGTGGCGATCGAATACGCCTCCAAGGGCCTCTAGCCATTCGTCGCCGTCTTCTGGCGCCTTCGGCATAACCTCAGCACCGCATCAATCCCTCCTCTCGACGGTTAAAGTTCCCTGCTCAGTAGCCGTTTCCAGAGAGGAGCCGTACCGATGTCGAGGACTGCCCACCGTGCTCTCACCGCGCCCTCAGGGCGGGGTCGCCGGGTCGCCATCTCCGTCGCCGGCGCTCTCCTGGCGGTGATCGCGATCGCCGCCGTGGCGACCGCCGCGCAGGTCGAAACGACGACGGTCACCCTCGGCGGCACCTCGTCGACGCCCGACCCGTCCTGCCCGGACCTGCCCTGCCAGGCGGTCGGCAGCGTCACCGGCTTCCAGGTCTCCAACGGCCAGGCGCAGAACCCGTTCCTGGTCCAGAGCGACGGCACGATCAAGTCCTGGACCCTCACCCTGGCCCAGCCGACCAACAGCCAGCGCAGCTTCTTCAACGGCTTCTTCGGCACCCCGCCGGAGGCGCGGCTGGCGATCCTCCGCCGCATCCCCGGCACCAACCCGCCGCGCTACAACCTCCGCCGCCAGGGCGCGGTCAAGGTGCTGACGCCCTACCTCGGGCAGACGGTCAAGTTCGGCGCCTCGCTGAGGGTCGAAAGGGGCGACATCATCGGCATCACCGTGCCCACCTGGGCGCCGATCTTCTCCCAGGAACTGAGCGCCTCCAACGTCTGGCGCGCCAGTCGCGAGCCCGGCACCTGCACCAACTCGACCGACATCCGCCAGGGGCAGCCGCAGGAAGCGATAGGCAAACGTGCCACCTACGGCTGCAAGTACGCGACGGCCCGGCTGCTCTACACGGCGACCCTGGTCGAGGAAGGCTGAACGACGAAGGCCCGACGCTCTGGCGCCGGGCCTCGTGATTCCTGGTGGATGTAGCTGCTGCTCTTAGGCGGCCGAGGGGAGGACCCGCGGCGTCGCCTGGTCCTGCGGGAGCGCCGCCGCGCTCGCGATCAGGGACTGGAACTCGTTGAGTGCCAGATGGCCGACCGCCTCGAGGATCTCCTCGTCGGTCCAGCCGATCTCGCGCGCCTCCTCGTGGAGATGGAGGGGCGGGGGACCTTCGGCGTCGAGCGCCTCCTTCAGGTAGAGCAGGAGGGCCGCCTCCTTCGGGTCGGCGGAGCTGAAGGAGCGGGCGCGGGAGACCTCGTCGAGGCCGAGCCCGGCCCGACGGGCCGACTTGGCGTGCTGAGCGATGCTGTAGCTGTCCTCGCGATGCTCGGCGACGGCCAGGGCGATCCGCTCGCGGGTCGCCTGGGGGAGAACGCCGCCACGCAGCTCGGAGCGCATGCGCGTATAGGCCCGGAGGACGGCAGGAGCGCCGGCGAGGACGCCGACGAACTTGGTGACCGCGCCGCCGGCCGCCTGGATGGACTTGATCAGCGGGGCGCTCTCGTCCGGCGCCGTGAGCTCATCGTGGATCTGGAATCTGCTTACTGCCGTTTTTACCGTCAACTTGCTTCTCGTCTCTGGCTCGGGATTGGCGGGGGATCGCTTTACAGAGCCTTTACGTGGCCTTTACTTTACTTTGAGCCTCTTACTTACGTGTCGTAAGTTATACCGATATTTGGAAGCGGTTTCAACCTGGCTGAAACGCCGTTCTCCTACCCGATATACGTCTCCTCGCACATCGGCGGTTCAACGGTCGTGCCGACGGCCGGTCGCCCGTCCACACCGAGGCACCCGGGTTCGCCTATCGTTGCCGCTCCACCGCGCCCAGAGCCAAGGAGGCAACCCGACCAATGGCAGACCGACCGCAGACCGCCGAGGATGTCATCAAGCTCGTCAAAGAGCATGACGTCCGCTTCGTCCGCCTTTGGTTCACCGACGTCCTCGGACAGCTGAAGAGCTTCTCCGTCAACGCCAGCGAGTTGGACGACGCCTTCGAAGGCGGGATGGGCTTCGACGGGTCCTCGATCACCGGGTTCAACCCGATCGAGGAGTCCGACATGCTCGCGGTCCCGGACCCCAGCACGTTCGCGCTGCTGCCCTGGCGCCCCGAGGAGCAGGACGCGGTCGCGCGCATGTTCTGCGACATCCGCGTGCCCGGTGGCGGCCCGTACGAGGGCGACCCGCGCTGGATTATGCAGCGGGCGCTGAAGCGGGCCGAGGAGATGGGCTTCGAGGCCTACAACATCGGTCCCGAGCTCGAGTACTTCTACTTCCGCTCCGCGAAACCCGAGTCGGGGGTGCCGGAGGTGCTCGACGAGGGCGGTTACTTCGACCTGACCACCCTCGACGCGGGCTCCGACCTGCGCCGCGAGACCGTTCTCGCGCTGGAGAAACTCGGCATCCACGTCGAGTACACGCACCACGAGGTCGGCCCTTCCCAGCACGAGGTCGACATGCGCTACAAGAACGCGCTCGAGATGGCCGACGACTGCATGACCTACCGCATCGTCGTGAAGGAGTATGCGTTGAAATATGGCTATCACGCAACCTTCATGCCAAAGCCGCTCTTCGGTGAGAACGGTTCCGGAATGCACGTTCACCAAAGCCTCTCGAAAGACGGCAAAAACGCCTTCTACGACGCCGACGACCCGTACTTCCTCTCGCCGACCGCGAAGTCGTTCATCGCCGGTCAGCTGAAGCACGCACGCGAGATCTCGCCGCTCTTCGCCCAGTGGGTCAACTCCTACAAGCGCCTCGTGCCCGGCTTCGAGGCGCCCGTCTACCTCGCCTGGTCGCGCCGCAATCGCTCGGCGCTGATCCGGGTGCCGCTCTACCACCCGGGCAAGGAGTCGGCGACCCGCGCCGAGCTGCGCTGTCCGGACCCCGCCGCCAACCCCTACCTCTGCTTCGCCGGGATGCTGCAGGCCGGGCTCGAAGGTGTGGAGAAGGGATACGAGCTGCCGGAGCCGATGGAGCAGAATCTCTACCACCTCTCGCAGGAGGAGCTCGCCCACCAGGGGATCGAGCAGCTGCCAGCGACGCTCGGCGAGGCGATCGAGGTCGCCGCCGACTCGGAGCTGGTGCTGCGCACCCTGGGCGAGCACACCTTCCGCCGTTTCGTCGAGATCAAGCGGCAGGAATGGGACGACTACCGGGTTCAGGTCACTCCTTACGAGATCGAGAACTTCCTGCCGATCCTGTGATGGAGAGCGGAAAACGTGGCTGAGCTACATGTTCTGCGCGTCTTCTGTGACGCTGAGTGGGAGTTCGGGAACCCACTCGGGGTGTTTCTCGACGGCGCCGAGGTGCCGGAGGAGCGGCGGCAGGACGTCGCCCACCAGCTCGGCTTCTCGGAGACGGTCTTCGTCGACGATGCGGCGAGCGGCCGGATCCGGATCTTCACGCCCGGCCTGGAGCTCGATTTCGCCGGACACCCGAGCGTCGGCACCGCCTGGCTCCTGGGCAAGGAGCGGGAGCCGGTAAGCGTCCTGCGCCCACCGGCGGGCGAGGTCGCGGTGCGGGTCGACGGTGGACGGACCTTCGTCGCCGCGCGTCCCGAGTGGGGGCCGCCGTGGAAGTTCTTCCAGCTCGAGGACGCGCTGGCCGTCGAAGAGGCCACCGACCTCCCCCGGGAGGAGGACGTCGGGTGCATCTGGGCCTGGATCGACGATGCCGAGGGCACGGTCCGCTCGCGCTGCTTCTCCCACGAGGACGGGGTCGGCGAGGACGAGGCCACCGGTTCGGCGGCGATCTGCCTGGCCGCTGCTCTCGACCGCGAGATCGAGATCCGCCAGGGCCGCGGCTCGCGCCTCGATGCCCGGCCGCTCGGCGACGGCCGCGCCGAGGTAGGCGGCCGCGTCGTCCTCGACGAGGTCCGCGAGCTCTGAGCCGGCGCCTGCCGGTGTCCTCGGTCGCTCGCGTGCGGAGCACGCCACGCTCCTTGCGTCCTTGGCAGCCACCGGCTCAGAGCTCGCGGCGCAACTCCTCCGGGTCGGTCACCGGCAGGTTGCAGGTGAAGCCCTCGCAGACGTAGGCGGCGGGCTCGCCGCCGATTTCGGTGCGGGCGTCGAGCAGCGGCGGTTCGGTCGCCCCCGCCGGCCCCGCGGCGACGACCACATTCGGCCGGAAGGTCGCCCTGACGACGCCGACGAGCGCGCTCGGGTCGTCGCCCACCAGCGCCACCTCACGGGTCGAGGCATGGTCGAAGTCGAGCGCCCGCAGGAAGTGGGCGAAGGAGTCGGGGTGGCCGATCGCCGGGTCGCCGAAGAGGGCGAGCACGCCGCGGGCGCGCTCGGCGTACCGCACTTCCCCGCTCAGCGCCGCCAGTCGCAGCAGGCCGAGGGCGGCGGCGCTGTTGCCGGCCGGGATCGGGTGGTCGCCGACCTCCTTGCGGCGGGCGATCAACGTCTCGTGGTCGCTCGAGGTGGAGAAGAAGCCTCCCCGCTCGGGATCGCCGAAGCGGTCGATCATCGTCTCGGCCAACTGGCGCGCGGCAGCGAACCAGCGCGGGTCGAAGCTCGATTCGTAGAGGACGAGCAGCGCTTCGATCATGAAGGCGTGGTCCTCGAGGTAGGCGTTGAGGTGGGCGCGGCCGTCTTTGTAGGTGCGCAGCAGGCGGCCGTCGTCGTCGCGCATGGTGCCGAGGACGAACTCGGCGCAGTCGGCCGCCGCCTTCAGGTAGTCGTCGCGGCCGAGCACCGCGCCCGCCTCGGCCAGTGCCGCGATCGCCAGCGCGTTCCAGGAGGTGAGCCGCTTGTCGTCGAGGCCGGGCGGGACCCGCTGGGCGCGGGCGGCGAGCAGGGCGGCGCGGGCGGCGTCGAGGCCCGCCGGCGCGGGCGTCGCGGCGCCATCGGCGAGGTGGAGGATGTTCTTGCCCTCGAAATTGCCCGCCTCGGTGACCCCGTAGTAGGCGAGGATCTCGTCGGCGTCCGGGACCACCGCCCGGATCTCCTCCTGGGTCCAGACGTAGAACTTGCCCTCCTCGCCCTCCGAGTCGGCGTCGTAGGCGGAGTAGAAGCCGCCCTCGGGGCCGCGCATCTCGCGCAACAGCCAGTCGAGCGTCTCTTCGCAGATCCGGCGGTAGCGCTCGTGCCCGAGCACCTGCCAGCCATGTAGGTAGGCCCGCGCCAGCAGGCCGTTGTCGTAGAGCATCTTCTCGAAGTGGGGGACCAGCCAGGCCGCGTCGACCGCGTAGCGGGCGAAGCCGCCGCCGAGCTGGTCGTAGATGCCGCCGGCCAGCATCGCGTCGAGGGTGCGCTCGACGTGATCCAGCCCTTTGCCGCCGCTCCCCGCCTGACGCGACAGGATCAGCTCCAGCGAGGACGCCGGCGGGAACTTCGGTGCCCGGCCGAAGCCGCCGTTGGCCGGATCGGCGCGGCTGAGCAGCGTCGCGATCGCCTCCTCCAGGCGCTCCGGCCCGGGGACCCCACCTGGGGCAAGCTTCGCCAGGGCCTCGAGTCGCCCCACCATCGTCCCGGCCCGGTGGCGAATTTCGTCGCGTTTGCCGCGGAATGCCTCCAGCACCGCTTCCATCACCATGCGGAAGCTCGGCATCCCGCGGGAGTCGTCGGGCGGGAAGTAGGTGCCGCCGTAGAACGGCACCCCCTCGGGATCGAGGAAGACGGTCATCGGCCAGCCGCCCTGGCCGGTGAAGGCCTGGACCGCCTCCATGTAGATCGCGTCGACGTCGGGGCGCTCCTCGCGGTCGACCTTGATGCAGACGAAATTCGCGTTCATGAAGGCCGCGGTCCCCTCGTCCTCGAAGGACTCGCGCTCCATCACGTGGCACCAGTGGCAGGCGGAATAGCCGACCGAGAGCAGGATCGGCAGATCCTCCTCGCGGGCCCGGCCCAGCGCCTCCTCCCCCCACGGAAACCAGTCGACCGGGTTGTCGCGATGCTGCAGGAGATAGGGGCTGGTCTCGGCGGCGAGGCGATTGGCCATTCATCCGAGGGTAACCATCGAGGCCCCCCGCGCAAGTTCGGCTACCTTCGTCCGTTGAGTGAACAGCATGGATAGCAGCGGCAAGCGGGACGCCGCACTTCGGGCAGTCTTGGCGAAATTGGAGCCGGCCGACCGTCAGGTCGTCCTCGGCGCGCTCGAAGAGGCGCAGAAAACCGAGACGGAGCTCCGTTATCTCGCCGATCACGATCCGCTGACCGCGCTGCTGAACCGGCGCGCCTTCCGCACGCGCCTCGACACCTACGTCAAGTTCGCCGGCCGCTACGGCGGCCGCGGCGCGGTGATGGTGATCGACGTCGACGGGCTGAAGGCGGTCAACGACCGGCTCGGCCACCAGCAGGGCGACAACCTGATCCGTCGCATCGCCGAGACCCTGCGTGAGCGGGTGCGCGCCACCGACATCGTCGCCCGCCTCTCCGGCGACGAGTTCGCGGTGCTGATGCCGCAGTCCGACGTCGAAGGGGCGCTGCAGCTGGGCGAGGACCTGCGCGTCCAGGTCGCCGACAGCTTCACCGGCGATCCGGAGCTCGCCGGATCGACGATCAGCGTCGGGATCACCATGTTCGGTGCCGAGTCCGACGGCGGCGCCGAGGCGGTGCTGGCCGCCGCGGACGAGGCGATGTACCGGGCGAAGGCGGAGGGACGCAATCGCGTCTCGCTCTATGAAGCGCCGGTCGAGGCGGCTCTCGACACTCGCCGGCTGACCACCTCCGCGAAAATCCGCAACGCCCTCACCCAGAATCGCCTCAGCCTCGCGACGCAGCCGATCCAGAGCCTCGCCGACGGGGCGGTCGAACGCTTCGAGCTGCTGTTGCGGATGCGCGGCGACGCGGGCGAGCTCCTTCCCGCCTCCGCCTTCATCGGTGTCGCCGAGCGCTCCGGGATGATCCAGGAGCTCGACCGCTGGGTGGTCGGCCAGGCGCTCGACCTGATGGGCGCGCGCGAGCGGGCGGGCGAACCGGTCTCCTTCCACATCAACCTCTCGGGCGCCTCGCTGACCGACATCTCGGTGCTCGAATACATCGAGCGCGGGCTCGACGAAGGCGACGCCGACCCGGCCCGCTGCACCTTCGAGATCACCCAGACCGCCCGGGTCGAGGACATCGAGACGGCGGCGGGCTTCGCCGATCGGCTGACCGAATTCGGCTGCGAAGTGGCGATCGACGACTACGGCGCCGGCTTCGGCCCCTTCGAGTACCTGAAGCGCTTCCCCTTCGACGTGATCAAGATCGACGGCACCTTCGTCCGCGATCTCGTCCGCAACGACGCCGACCGGCTCACCGTGGAAGCGATCGTCGGCATCGCGAAGGGCCTCGGCAAGGTCACGATCGCCGAGTTCGTCGAGGACGAGGCGACCGCCACACTGCTGCGCGAGCTCGGCGTCGACATGGCGCAGGGCTACCACCTCGGCGCCCCGATCGGCCTCGACGAAATGCTCGAATCGACCTAGGCGTCAGCGTTCGGTGCGGAGCTGGGCGCGCTTGACCTTGCCGCTGGTGGTCTTCGGCAGCTCCTCGACGAAGTCGACGATGCGGGGGGCCTTGTAGGGGGCGGTCTGGGCCATGCAGTGCTCCCGCAGCTCGACCACCAGCTCCTCGCTGGGCTCGCGGTCGCGGAGCACGACGATCGCGCGGACGACGCTGCCACGTTCGGGGTCGGACGCGGCGACTGCGGCCGCGTCGGCGACCGCGGGGTGGGACAGGAGCGCCGCCTCGACCTCGGTGGGGCCGATCCGGTAGCCGGAGGAGCTGATGATGTCGTCGTTGCGTCCGTCGAAGAAGAGGAAGCCCTCCTCGTCTTCGGTGACCAGGTCGCCGGTCGGCCACCACTCGCCCTCGAAGCGCTCGCCGTCGAGGTAGCGGGAGAAGAAGGTGGGGGAGGAGGCGACGCGGAGCTGCAGCTCGCCGTCGGCGATCCGCACCTCCATCCCCGGCAGGACCTTGCCCATCGAGCCGCGGCGGACCTGCTCGCCGGCGAGATTGGCGGTCACCTGACCGGTCTCCGTCTGGCCGTAGCCGTCGGCGGGCTCGAGGCCGGTCGCCTCCTGCCAGGCGGCGATCGTCTCCGGATCGAGCGGCTCGCCCGCCGAGACCATCCGGCGCAGGGCGGGGAGGGGGCGCAGGGCGGTGCGGCGGGCCAGCATCCGGTACTCGGTCGGCGCCATGCAGAGGACATTGACCCCGAGCGCCTCGGCGAGGTCGAGCCGCTCGGCCGGGTCGAAACGCCCATCGTGGATCACCGCCGCGGCGCCGGTCAGCCAGGGGGCGAGGAAGACGTTGCGGGCCGACTTCGACCAGCCGGTCGCGGTCGTGCACCAGGCCAGCTCTCCGTCTCGTGAGCCGAACCAGTGCTCGGCCTGGGTCAGCTGCCCGAAGAGATAGCGGTAGCCATGGACGACGCCGCGCGGGTCGCCGGTGGTGCCGGAGGTGAAGACGATCAGTGCCGGGTCCTCAGGGCCCATGTCCTCGACCGAGGCGGGCGTCTCCTGCGGGCGGTCCTCGTCGAGCACATCGGCGATCTCGGCCATCGTCATCGTCGGCACCCCATCGGGGAGCTCGCCCAGCAGCCGTTCCTCGCCGACGCAGAGCACCGGGTCGGAGGCGGCGACCCGCAGCTCCAGGTCCTTGCGCCGCAGCTGCGTGTTGCAGGGCAGCGCCACCGCGCCCGTCCGCCAGCAGGCGAGCAGCGTCAGCACCCACTCGATCCGGTTGCCGACCAGCGTCATCACCACGTCGCCGCGCCTCACGCCGCGCGCCGCGAAGGCGCCCGAGAGCCCGGCCGAGGTGGCGATCAGTTCCCCGTAGTGCCATTTCCGCGCCTGCGCCTCGGCGTTCACCTCGACGATCCCCGGCTTCGAGGCCGGCGCCCGCTCCATCAGGTCGTCGATGATGTTCACGAGGCGGCAGTTTGTCGAAAAGCGGAGAGGCGCGGGCGGGGGGCTTCACACTTCGATTCGCTGGAGACACAAGGATCGTCGCCATCGTGGACCGTGCACTCCTCCCCAGCTGACGAAGGACGCCCCGCTGTCGCAGCGTCCCTCGGGTCCCTCTCAGCAGAAGCTCATGGGACCCGGCCCGAGCCCTTTCGGCCCGCCCCAGCTGCGCGACGGCTTCTGAGGAGAGGGACCCGAGGGACGCCCCCGCAAGCCCAATCCCTATTTCAGTTCGCTGGAGCTCTTGCCCAACAGCTGACGGGCGACGATCAGCAGCTGGATCTGTTGGGTCCCCTCGAAGATGTCGAGGATCTTCGAGTCACGGGCCCACTTCTCCAGCAGCTCGGTCTCGCCGAGGCCGACGGCGCCGCAGAGCTCGACGCAGCCGAGGGTGACGTCGACGCAGGTGCGCCCCGCCTTCGCCTTCGCCATCGAGGCCTGGAGGGAGTTCGGCTTCGAGTTGTCGGCCATCCAGGCAGCCTGCAGAGTGAGCAGCCAGGCCGCCTCGTAGTCGGCCTCCATCTCGAGGAAGCGGGCCGCCGCCGCGGGCTGGGAGAGGGCGGGGGTCTCGTAGTCGACCTCGATCCCCGCGGCGGAGAGCTGGCGCCGGGTCTCCTCCAGTGCCGCCCGGGTCACCCCGACCGCCATCGCGGCGACCAGCGGCCGCGTGTTGTCGAAGGTTTCCATCACCCCGGCGAAGCCTTTCTCCTTCACCTCCGGATCGCCGAGCAATGCCTCTTTCGGCACCCGGCAGTCCTGCAGGGTGAAGTTGGCGGTGTCGGAGGCCCGGATCCCGAGCTTGTGCTCGAGCCGGTCGAGCTTCAGCCCCGGGTTGTCGCGCTCGACGATGAACGACTTGATCGCGGCGCGGCCTTTGGAGCGGTCGAGGGTGGCCCAGACGACGATCAGGTCGGCGCGGTCGCCCGAGGTGACGAAGATCTTCTCGCCGTTGAGTACGTACTCGTCGCCGTCGAGCTCGGCGGTGGTGCGGATCGCCGCCGAGTCGGAGCCGGCTTCGGGCTCGGTGATCGCCATCGCCGCCCACTTGCCGCCGTAGCGCTCCAGCTGCTCCTCGGTCGCCACCGAGGCGATCGCCGAGTTGCCGAGGCCCTGGCGCGGCATCGAGAGCAGCAGGCCGACATCCCCCCAGCAGAGCTCGATGATGCCGAGCACGGTGGAGAGGTTGGAGCCGTTGCGGTTCTCACCCGGGTCGGAGCCGTTGGCGGAGCGCCGCACGCCGGCCGCACCGGCGCCGCCCATGTCGGAGCCCTCGTTCATGCCGTCGATCAGCGACGCCAGCATGTCGAGCTCTTTCGGGTAGGCGTGCTCGGCGACGTCGTATTTGCGCGAGATCGGGCGGAAGACCTCGGTCGCGACCTGGTTCGCCTGGCTCGCCAGTGGCTTGTATTTCTTCGGTATCTCGAGATTGATCATGGTGTCTCCTTCGCTCGCGCCGATCGGGCTAGACGAGCAGGGCGCCCTCCATGACGCCCGCGGATCGCAGGTCGCGGTACCAGCGCTCGACCGGGTGCTCCTTGACGAAGCCGTGGCCGCCGAGCAGCTGGACCCCGTCGGAGCCGATCTTCATCCCCTTCTGGGCGCAGAGCCGGCGGGCGATGGCGGCCTCGCGGCCGAAGTCCTCGCCCTGGTCGGCGCGGGCCGCGGCGCGGTAGGTGGCGAGTCGCATGCCGCTCGACTCGATCCCGATTTCCGAGACCGCGAAGGCGACGCCCTGGCGGTTGGAGATCGGTTCGCCGAACGCCTGACGGTCGTTGACGTAGGGGATGACGTAGTCGAGGACGGCCTGCGCGGTGCCGACCGAGAGCGAGGCCCAGGCGATCCGCGCCCGGCTGATGCAGTCGACGTAGTCCTCGCGCCGCCCCTCGCCGAGCAGCGCCGTCTTCGCGACGCGTGCCCCCTCGAGGATCAGCTTGCCGGTGGCGGCGGGGCGGAGCCCCATCGCCGGCTCGTCCTCGATCGAGAGCCCTTTGGTGCCGGACTCGACGACGAAGAGCGCCGGGCCGATGCCCTCGGCCTCGGCGGCGACGACGAAGAGCTCGCACTCCGTGGCCCGGGCGATCAGTGACTTGGCGCCGTCGAGCACCCAGTCCTCGCCGACCCGCTTCGCCGTCGTCTCGAGCTTCAGCGGATCGAACAGCGGCCGCGGCTCGAGGATCGCCAGCGCCGCCGCCGGCACGTCCTCGCCGGTGAAGGCGGGCAGGTAGGTCGCCTCCTGCTCGGCGGTGCCCCAGAGTCCGATCGCGGTGGCGACGGCGCCGGGGGCGAGCGCGGCGTAGGCGATCCCCATGTCGCCGTGGGCGAGCGTCTCGCCGATCAGTGCCGTGGTCGTCGCCGCGCCTTCCTCCATCACCCCGCCGAGCTCGGCCGGGACGCCGAGCATCGCGACGCCGAGCTCGGTCGCCTGGCTGAGGATCTCGGCGGGCGTCTGGCGCTCGTCGTCGGCCGCTTTCGCCGCCGGGCGGATCTTCTCCGCGGCGAAGGCGCGGCCCGCCTCCTGGAACATCGACTGCTCGTCGTCGGGGGTGACGTCGAAGAGCCCCTTCGACTTCGCCCGTGGCTGGCGCGCCGGTTTGCCCAGCTGCTGTGCCGCCTTGAAGGTGCGCCCGGCCGCGGTCGCGGTGCGGAAGCCGCCCTTGGTGCCCTGGAAGAGGGCCCGCTCGACCCCCTTCCGGATCCGGATGCGGTCGAGCAGGTCGGAGCCGGCGAGCCAGTTCAGTGCCCGCAGCCCGATGCCCATCGATCGCTCGGCCACGCCCTTGTCGGTGTCAGTCGTGGTGCTCACTTTGCCTTTCCTTTGGTCTTGGCTTTGACCGGGAGGACCCGGCCGTCGAGGTGGCGGTTACCGCGTTTCTTGCCGCGGCCGCGCACCGTGAAGACGATCTCGCCTCCCTGCTCATCCTGGCCCTGCGGTCGCTGTCCTTGTTGTTGATCTTCGGTTGCGAACTCGACCTTGGCCGGCAGCAGGATCGGCCGGCGGAAGCGGACGTCGACCGCGAAGGCGTCGGGGAGGCGCGCGTCGAGCGCCGCGAGCGCTCTCGCCTTGGTCCACATCCCGTGGGCGATCGCGGCGGGGAAGCCGAGTGGCTTCGCGGTCAGCGAGTGCATGTGGATCGGGTTGCGGTCGCCGGAGACGGCCGCGTAGCGGCGGCCGAGATCGCCGGCGAGGGCCCACTCGGCGCTCGCCGCGGTGTCCTCGGGGACGATCGGGAAGGCCTCGCCCGAGGCCGCGCCGGGATCTCCCTTGCCACGCCTGAGGAAGGTGCTGGTGCTTTCCCAGGCGATCTGGCGACCGACCCGCGCCTCGGTGACGACGACGAAGCTGCGCCCCTTCTGGTGGGCGACGGTCTTTGTCGCCTGCACCCGCAGGGAGAGCTCCTCGCCGATCCCGAGCCGGCGGAACTGGGTGATCCGGTTGGCGATGTGGACCAGGCCGACCGCGCCGAACGGGAACGACCCGTCCGACATCAGCGCCATGTGCAGGGGAAAGGCGAGCACGTGGGGGTAGGTCGGCGGCAGCGTGTCGCGGAGGGTGAAGCCGCAGACCTTGGCGTAGGCGGCGACCGCCGCGGGGTCCGCGACGACGCCGTCGAGCTCCAACCTCACGTCCGGGATCTCGCCGCCGCCGCCGGGCACGAACGGCAGTCGCGAGGCTCCCGGCACCAGCGGCAGCGCGGCCCGCGCGTAGAGCGGCAGGATGCTCGGCGCGCTCGCCAGCTTCCGCGTCTCGGTCTTCGCCGCGGTCGCCACCGTCAGGCCCCCAACAGGCTCTGGCCGCAGACGCGGACCACGTTGCCGTTGACCCCGGTCGAGGCGGGGGAGGCGAACCAGGCGATCGTCTCGGCGACGTCGACCGGCAGCCCGCCCTGCGAGAGCGAGGAGAGCCGGCGGCCCGCTTCGCGCGGGCCGATCGGCATCGCCGCGGTCATTTGGGTCTCGATGAAGCCGGGGGCGACGGCGTTGATCGTCGCCTTGCGCCTGGCCAGCTCGGGGGCGAGCGATTCGACCATCCCGATCACACCCGCCTTCGAGGCGGCGTAGTTGGTCTGGCCCGAGTTGCCCGCGATCCCCGACATCGAGGAGACGCAGACGATGCGGCCGTTCTCGTTCAGCGCCTTCGAGTCGAGCAGGGCATCGTCGATCCGCTCCTCGGAGGAGAGGTTGATCTCCATCAGTTGCGTCCAGCGGTCTTCCGGCATCTTCGCGATCGTGCGGTCGCGGGTGACGCCCGCGTTGTGGACGACGACGTCGACGCCGTCGGCGAAATGGGACGCGATACGCTCGGGGGCATCGTCGGCGGTGATGTCGAGCGCCAGCGCCTCGCCGCCGAGCGACTCGGCCACCGCGCGCAGGTCGGCCTCCGCCTGCGGCACGTCGAGGCCGACGACCTTGGCGCCGTCACGACCGAGCGTCGCCGCGATCGCCGCGCCGATCCCGCGCGATGCTCCGGTCACCAGCGCCGTCTTGCCGGCCAGCGGCAGGTCCCAGTCGATCGCCGGCGTCGGCGCGACGGCTTTGCCGATCCGGACCACCTGCCCGTCGACGTAGGCGGAGCGGGGGGAGAGGAGGAAGCGCAAGGTCGAGTCGAGCTGGTCCTCGGCGCCCGGTTCGACGTAGACGAGCTGGGCGGTCGCGCCCTTGCCGCCGATCTCCTTGGCGAGCGAGCGGGTGAAGCCCTCGAGCGCCCGCTGGGCGGTGTGGGCGCGGGCCGAGCCGGCCAGCGCCGGGGTGGTGCCGAGGACGACCACCCGGCCGCTGCGCCGCAGGCGCGGGACGGCGGGGTAGAAGAAGCGCTGCAGCTCGACCAGCTCGGTCGAGTCGGCGATCCCACTGGCGTCGAACACCAGCGCCTTCGCCTTGCCCTCGGCGCCGGCGCGTTCGGCACCGATGTCGTCGAGGACCTTCTTCAGCGCCCGCTCCAACTTGCCGCCGGGAGCGGCGGCGCTCAGCACCGGGCCGGCGACGACCGGCGCCCCGGGACGGTGGCGGTCGAGGTCGACCGGCTGCGGCAGCCCGACCTGGCGGGCGACGGTCGAGACGACCGGCGCGTTGACGATCTGCGAGTAACGATCAGGCATGGGTTAGTTGGCTCCTTCCGGGCCCTCGAGGATCGCGACGACGCCCTGGCCGCCGGCGGCGCAGATCGAGATCACGCCGCGTCCTTTTCCGTCTTCGTGCAGCTGTTTGGCGAGGCCGGCGACGATTCGCCCGCCGGTCGCGGCGAACGGGTGCGCGGCGGCGAGCGAGCCGCCGTTGACGTTCAGCTTCGTCCGGTCGATCGCCCCCAGTGGTTTGGTCCGCCCGAGCTTCTCCTTGCAGAAGTCGGCGTCCTCCCAGGCCTTCAGCGTGCAGAGCACCTGGGCGGCGAACGCCTCGTGGATCTCGTAGTAGTCGAAGTCCTGCAGGGTGAGGCCGGCGCGGTCGAGCATCCGCGGCATCGCGTAGGCGGGCGCCATCAGCAGGCCTTCGCGCTTGTGGACGTGATCGATGGCGGCGGTCTGCGCCTCGCTGAAGTAGGCGAGCACCGGCAGGTCGTGTTCCTTGGCCCAATCCTCGGAGGCGAGCAGCACCGCCGAGGCGCCGTCGGAGAGTGGCGTCGAGTTGGCGGCGGTCATCGTCCCGTCGGGGCCGCCGAAGACCGGTTTCAGCTTCGCCAGCTTCTCGAGACTCGAGTCGGGACGGAGGTTGCCGTCGCGCTCGAGCCCCAGGTAGGGAGTGATCAGGTCGGCCTGGAAGCCGCGCTCGTAGGCGGCGGCGAGGTTGTGATGGGAGGTGACCGCGAGCTCGTCCTGCTCGGCCCGGCCGATGTCCCATTCCTTGGCCATGATCGCGGTGTGCTCGCCCATCGAGAGGCCGGTGCGCGGCTCCTCGTTGCGGGGGATGCGGGGGACGACGTGGCCGGGGCGGAAGCGGGTCAGCGTCTTCAGCTTGCCGGTGGTGGAGCGCTGTCGATTGGCGTCGAGCAGGGTCGCGCGGAGCTCTTCGTTCAACTCGATCGGCGCGTCGGAGGTGGTGTCGGCGCCGCAGGCGATGCCGACGTCGATCTGCCCGAGGGCGATCTTGTTGGCGACCAGGATCGCCGTCTCGAGGCCGGTGCCGCAGGCCTGCTGGACGTCGTAGGCGGGGGTCTCGGGGGCGAGGCGGGTGGAGAGGACGCTCTCGCGGGTCAGGTCGCGGTCGTGCGAGTGCTTCAGCACGGCGCCGCCGGCGACCTCGCCGAGGCGCTCGCCCTCGAGCCCGAAGCGATCGATCAGCCCGTCGAGCGCGGCGGTGAGCATGTCCTGGTTGGTCGCGTGCGCGTACTTCGAATCGCTGCGCGCGAAGGGGATCCGGTTGCCGCCGACGACGGCGACCCGGCGAGTCTCGCTGTTCATGCCTTGGGGGTTCCTTTCCCGGGTTTGGAAGTGGGGGACTGGGCGGCCTGCGAGCGGGCGCGGATGCCCGGCTCGACCGTCGAGATCAAGAGCTCGGCGGCCTCGCGGGCGGAGATCGCCTCGCTGCGCAGCCACCAGCGGGCCAGCTCCTCGGCGGCGCCGAGGAGAGCGGCGGAGAGCGCCTCGATTTCGATCCGCGCGCCTTTGCGGCGGGCGTCGGGCAGCTGGGCGACCAGCGAGCCGGAGACCAGCGCGGCGATCTGGCCGCGGTAGCCGGCGACCCGTTCGGCGACCTCGCCGCTGGCGGGCAGGGTCTCGTCGAAGAGCACGGCCCAGGCGGCGCGGTCGGAGTCGAGGAAGGCGAAGAAGGCGCGGACGCCGGAGGCGAGCGCGTCGCCGGGGGAATCGGTGTCGGCGATCGCCTCGGCGATGGTCCGCGTCAGCGAGTCGCCCGCGCGCTCCATGCAGGCGATGTAGAGCCGCTCCTTGTTGCCGAAGTAGTTGTAGAGCAGCGGCTTGGTCACCCCGACCGCCGCCGCGATCTCCTCCATCGTCACGTCGCTGTAGCCGCGCGCGGCGAAGAGCCCGTGGGCGACCCCGAGCGTCTGCTCCATCCGCTCGTCCCGCGACAGCCGTGACCGCATCTCTACATTCATCAGTGCAGACGTTACCCGACTATAAATTTATATGGGCGTAACGTGACGAGATCACACAGGCCGAGGTTCCCCCGACCGCCACAGTCCACCGCTCAGGAAGGTCTGTGTTTAGTTTCGGTTGCTGTGCAACCAAAACTCCGCGCGCGTCATTTTGAGCGGTCGGGGTAGTGTCGCGAGAGTGAGGAGGATCGGGACAGCGGCTGCGTTGGCGGTGCTCATCGCCTTGGTGGCGGGGCTCTTGGCAGGGTCCGCGACCGCGGCGGGGACGAAGAAGCTGGTCGAAGGGACGGTCTACGACACGACCTGCGCCGCGGCTTGTGTGCCGGAATGCCCGCCACCGCCGCCGTGCGGGCCGGTCACGCGGGCGGCGGGGACGAAGGTGGTCTGCGCGCAGCGCCGGCCGTCGATCGTCTGCCCGCTCTACGAGGGCTCACCGCGGATCTGCCTGCCGTCGAGCAACTGCGGTGGATACCCGATCTATTCAGGCGAAGGCGCGGTCGTCAAGGTGCGTAAGCGCGGCTCGGCGACCGTCCTGGCCACGCTGCCGGTGGTCGAAGGCCATTTCGAGATCCGCCTCGGCCCCGGCCAGTACGTCTTCCATCCGCGGTTTTCGGAAGAACAGTGCTGGACGGGCGAACCGTGGATGGTCACGGTGACGGCGCGCACCCAGGGACCGATCCCGGTAGCGCTGAACGTCAGCAACAGCTGTGCGGCCCATCCGGGCACCGTGAAGTAGCGCCCCTCGCGGGGCGCGGGCCTAGAGCTCGGTGCCGTCGTAGAGCTTCTTGACGTGCACGGTGCCCTCCGGAGCCGCTTCGAGGCAGAGGCGGCAGAGGACGCACTCGTCGACGTTCTGGTCGACGATCTCGACCCGACCGTCGGCGTTCTTGAAGATGTCGACCGGGCAGACTTCTTCGAGTTTCGCCGCCAGGGCCGCGTCGCCGGCGACCGAGGCATCGACTTCGACGTCGATGAAGACTTTGTTCTGGGCCGCCATCAGGCAAGCACCCCGAGCTTCTCCTTGACCACCGTCGGGATCTCGTCGATCCGCTCGACGACGCGGATCCCGGCGGCTTCGAGGCGGGCGATCTTCTCCGTCGCCGTGTCCTCTTTGCCCTCGACGATCGTGCCGGCGTGGCCGAAGCTCATCCCTTTCATCTCCTCGTCGTCCATGAATTTGCCCGCCATGAAGGCGACGATCGGCAGCCGCGAGTCGTTGTCCTTGACCCATTCGGAGAGCTGGGCCTCCATCCGGCCGCCGGGCTCGGTGTAGATGACGATCGCTTTGGTCTGCTCGTCGGCCTCGAAGAAGGGCATCAGTTCGGCGTAGGTAGAGCCGATGATCGCGTCGCCGCCGATCGAGACGGCGGTCGAGACGCCGAGGCCGGCCTGGGTCAGCGAGGAGGAGATCTCGGTGGTCATCCCGCCCGAACGGCTCATCACCCCGACCGGCCCCGGCTGGTAGGCCTTCGCCGCGTCTTTGGCCGGGCCGCCGATGCCGCCCATCTTGCAGACCTCCGGCACGATCAGGCCGAGGCAGTTGGGGCCGATGATGCGGGCGCCGTTCATGTCGGCGAGCTCGACCATCTGGGCGACGTCGCCGCGGGGGATCCGCTCGGTGACGATCACGATCAGCTTGATCCCGTTGAGGATCGCCTCGAAGACCGCGTCTTTGGTGAAGGCGGGGGGGACGGTGACGACCGAGCCGTCGATCGGCCCGCCGTGGTGCTCGACCGCCTGGGCGACGGTGTCGAAGACCGGCACCCCGTGCACCTCGCGGCCCTTGCGGCCCGGGGTCACGCCGCCGACCACCTGGGAGCCGTAGTCGAGGCACTCACGGGTCAGGTTCACGGCCTCGCGGCCGGTGATCCCCTGGACGATGAAGGTCGTCTCCTTGGAGAGCAGGATCGACATCAGGCAGGTGCCCCCTGGACCTTGGCGACCGCGCGCCCGGCGGCCTCCCAGAGGGAGACCGAGCGGTCGCAGTACTCGACCCCGTAGCGATCGAGGATCTTGAAGCCCTCGTCCTCCCAGGCGCCGGGGATGCGGAAGATCGCGATCGTCTCGCCCGGGTCCTTGTCCAGTTCCAGACAGGCCTTGATCACGCCGCGGGCGACGATGTCGACGCGGGTGTTGGAGACGATCGACATCATCACCGCGATCTTCTCGACCCCGTCCTTCTGCAGCACCTCCTTGGCCAGCCCGCAGGCCTTGGCGACCGACGGGTTGCCGCCGATCTCCGAGTAGTTGGCGGGCTTGCCGCCTTGGCTGCGGACCGCGTCGGTGAGCGTCAGCGAGCCGCCGCCGGCGCCGATCACGAGGCCGAGGTTGCCGGTGAAGCCGTGGTCCTTGCCCTGGATCACGCCGCGGTGGTCGGCGGCGTCGATCGCGGCCACGTGCTCTTCGAAGGCGCTGTGCTCATACGGTTCGCGGGTGTCCTCCTCGGCGATCTGAAGCTCGGAGCGCAGCAGCTTCTTCTGCCGGCCGACCGCCTCCTCCTCCATCTCCATGTGGGCGTCAAGGGCGACGAAGCTGCCGTCGGTCAGCTCGGCCAGCGGGTTGATCTCGGCCAGCGTCATGTCGTTCTCGCGGAAGAGCCGGGCCAGCCGGGCGAGGACCGGCGTCGCGCGGTTCAGTTGCGAGCCGGTGACGCCGGTCGCGGCGATCGTCTGCTTCGCCTCGAAGTCGGGGATCGGGAAGAGGTTCGACACGTGGCCGCGGCCGACGTGGTCGGGATGGGTGCGGGCGACCTCCTCGATGTCGATCCCGCCCATGTCGCTGAACAGCATCAGCGGGCGCTTCGCGGTGCCGTCCCAGACGACCCCGGCGTAGTACTCCTGTTTGACCTCGGCTTTCGGGTCGACGAGGACGCCGCGCGGCATGTGCCCGTTGATCTCCAGCTTCAAGATCGCCTCGGCGTGCTCGGCCGCCTCGTCGGGCGTGTCGGCGAACTTGACCCCGCCTGCCTTCATCCGGCCGCCGGTCAGCACCTGCGACTTGATCACGACCGGGCCGCCGATCTCCTCGGCTGCCTGACGCGCCTGCTCGGGCGTCGTGCAGAAGCCGTACTTGGTGACGGGGATCCCCGCCAGCTCGACGATCTTGCGCGCCTCGTACTCGAAGAACCTCATCGGCGGGGCACCCTACACCGCGACACGGAACAATGGCGCCACATTGACCTTCCCCCGATCTCGCCGCGCCCTCGCCGTCCTCGCCCTCGCGGCGACCGGCACCCTTCTCCTCGCCGGCTGCGGCGGCAGCACCGAGGTCGACCCGACCAAGGCTTCCGAAACGATCCGCGCGAGCCTCGAATCGAAGCGGGAAGGATTCGGCACGAAGGTGGAATCGGTCGACTGCCCGGATGGGATCGCGGTCGAGCCGGGTACCCACTTCGAATGCACGGTCCGCTGGCCCGACGGCAAGGTCGCCTACGCGCAGGTGCGCATCCGCGACGCGAAGGCCGACCTCAGCCTCGAATCGCTCGCGCCGCAGCCACTCGGCGACTGAGCAAACCCCGGTTTAGAGCCGCTTGCCGCCGGGAAAGACAAATGTCCGCAGACTTCTCGGCGCCGTTCATGACATCATGCAGGCGCCCGACCCCTGCATCGTTCCGCCTTCGCGGGTGCAAGGTCGGCCGACCCCGGTCCGTTACCGGGATAGACATGCGATCCACAGCGCTGAAGATCCTTCACCAGGGCGCCGACGCTTCCCCCGTCGGCCGCAAAGCGACGAAATAGAGAGAGGCGAATGAGCGACTCGACCACTGCCGCCCCCGCTGAGCTGACCACGAACCAGAAACTTCTGGGCTGGGTGGAGGAGATCGCCGCCCTGACCCAGCCCGACTCCGTCTACTGGTGTGACGGATCCGCCGAGGAGTACGACCGGCTTGCTCAGGTCCTGATCGACGCCGGGACCTTCGAGCGCCTCTCCGACGCCAAGCGCCCCAACAGCTACCTCGCCCTCTCGGACCCCGACGACGTCGCCCGGGTCGAAGACCGCACCTTCATCTGTGCCGCCAACGAGGAGGACGCCGGTCCGACCAACAACTGGCGCGAGCCGGCCGAGATGCGGGAGACGCTGTCCGAACTCTTCAAGGGCTCGATGAAGGGCCGCACGATGTACGTGGTGCCCTTCTCGATGGGCCCGCTCGGCTCCGACATCTCCGAAATCGGCGTGCAGCTGACCGACTCGGCCTACGTCGCGGTCTCGATGCGGATCATGACCCGGATGGGCAAGGCCGCCCTCGACCAGCTCGGCGACGGCGAGTGGGTGCCCTGCGTGCACTCGGTCGGGATGCCGCTCGACGAGGGCGTCGAGGACGTCTCCTGGCCCTGCAACGCGACCAAGTACATCGTCCACTACCCCGAGGATCGCGAAATCTGGTCCTACGGCTCGGGCTACGGCGGCAACGCGCTGCTGGGCAAGAAGTGCTTCGCGCTGCGGATCGCCTCGGTGATGGCGCGCGACGAAGGCTGGCTCGCCGAGCACATGCTGATCCTCAAACTCACCTCGCCCGAGGGTGAGGTCAAGTACGTGACCGGCGCCTTCCCGTCGGCCTGCGGCAAGACCAACCTGGCGATGCTGGTCCCGACCCTGCCCGACTGGAAGGTCGAGACGGTCGGAGACGACATCGCCTGGATGAAGATCGGCGAGGACGGCCGCCTCTACGCGGTCAACCCCGAGGCCGGCTTCTTCGGCGTCGCCCCCAACACCTCGCACAAGACCAACCCGAACGCGATGGACACGATCGAGCGGAACTCGATCTTCACCAACTGCGCCAAGACCGACGATGGCGACATCTGGTGGGAGGGCATGACCGGCGAGCCGCCCGCGCACGCGATCGACTGGCACGGCAACGACTGGACCCCCGATTCCGACACCGCCGCCGCCCATCCGAACGCCCGCTTCACGACGCCCGCCGGGCAGTGCCCGTCGATCGCCCCGGAGTGGGAGGACCCGGCCGGGGTGCCGATCGACGCCTTCCTCTTCGGCGGCCGCCGCGCCACCGCGGTGCCGCTGGTCAGCGAGGCCTTCGACTGGGAGCACGCGGTGTTCATGGGGGCGACGATGTCCTCGGAGACGACCGCGGCGGCGGCCGGCGAGGTCGGCGCGCTGCGCTTCGACCCGATGGCGATGCTGCCGTTCCTCGGCTACAACATGGCCGATTACTTCGCCCACTGGTTGAAGCTCGGCAAGACGGACGGGATCCAGCTGCCGAAGGTCTTCTACGTCAACTGGTTCCGCAAAGACGACGAGGGCAAGTTCCTCTGGCCGGGTTTCGGCGAGAACAGCCGCGTGCTCGAGTGGGTCTTCCGTCGTTGCCAGGGCGAGGGCGAGGCGACCGAGACCGCGATCGGCCTGCTGCCGACCCCGGACGACCTCGACACCGAGGGCCTCGACATCTCCCCCGAGGCGCTGACGGAGCTGCTGACCGTCGACGAGGATCTTTACCGCCAACAGCTGCCCCAGGTGAAGGAGCACCTCGCCAAATTCGGCGACAAGCTCCCCGCCGAGGTGAGCGCCCAGCTCGACGCGCTCGAGCAGCGCCTGGGCTAGCCGTCACCGCGTGTCAGTGGGCCGAAAACTCAAGCAGGACTTGAGTTTTCGGCCCACGAACAATGCCGTCAGCCCTGGTTGAGCCAACGGGCGCGGAGGGCGGCGGCCAGGCGGGTGACGACCGGGTCGGTCGGGCCGAGTGGGGTGCCGTCGAGGCTGCGGACGGGGCGGATGCCGCGCAGGGACGAGGTGAGGAAGAGGTCGTCGGCCGACCGCAGGTCGGCGAGGCGGAGACGGCGCTCGGTGGCCGGGATTCCGAGGTCGGCGGCGAGGGCGAGGGTGGCGGCGCGGGCGGTGCCGGGGAGGACGCGGCCGTCGGCCGGTGGAGTGGCCAGGGCTCCGTCCTCGACCAGGAAGATGTTGGCGCGGCCCGCCTCGAGGACCTCGTCGCCGTCGACGATCAGCGGCACGGTCTCGCCGAACTCGGCCTCGACCGCCTCGAGCCAGTCGCGATCGGCCCACTTGTGGGCTCCGGCCCACTCCGGGTGGCGGACCGTGCGCAGGTCAGCGCCGTTCTCCTTGGTGGGGAAGAAGATCGCCGGGTCGATCGGCTCGGCGACGATCTCGAAGCGCAGGCCGGCGTCGGTGGGGAGGAGGTCGATGCGGATCCGGCCGAGGGCGAGCGGGCGGGCCGCCGCGGCTAGCGCATCGGCGAGGTCGGCCGGCAGCTCGGCGCCGAAGACCTCGCGCGCCGAACCGGCGAGGCGGTCGAGGTGCGCGGCCGTGCGGACCGGATGGCCGTCCGCGGCCAGGATCGTCTCGAACAGGCCGCGGGAGGGGTCGGGGGCGGCGGAGGAGGCCAAGCGAACCATTATCCCCGGAAAGAGCGGCTTTTCCGCCTAGGCGGTCTCTACATTGGCGGCGATGGAGGCCCACGCCGAGCCAGACGAGCCGACCGAGCGCGACAACACCGACGAATGGCGGGTCGCCCCGTCACGGCGGTTGGCCACCGTCGCCGAGCTGGAAGGGCGGATCGACGTCGCCCTCGCCACCGCCCGCTCGGCCGAAGAGGCGGCGCTGGAGATCGGTGCCGCCGGCCTCGAGGCCGCCGAGCAGGCCCGCCGCGCCGCCGCCCTCGCCGAACGGGCGAGCGCCTCGGCCGCCCGCGCCGCCGAGTCGGCCCGCGAGGCATCGGTGTCCTCGATCCGCTCCGCGCCCTCGGCGCTCGTCGCCGACGCGCCGGTCGGCAGCATCGAACCGGTCGACGCGCCGACCGCTGTCGCGCCGCCCTCGCCACTTGATCCACCGCCCGCGGCGCCCGCCGGCAACGGCGTCGCCCTGCGTCGCCCCGACCCGTTCGAGGACCGCATCACCGCCTTCCGGCTGCGGGCCGAAAAGGTGATGATCCGCCTGCAGAAGATCGAGGCCGGGGCGCCGCCGCACGAACCGACGGAGGTCATCCGGCTCCGCTGAGCCGGACGCTCCGACCCGGCCACCGCCCGGCCGAGGGCCGGGCCGACGACGCCGCCTCCACGGGCGCGGCGCCGCTGACCCGTCTCAGGCTGCGGACTGCGCCACCACCGGAGCGGCGTCCCGCGATTCGAGCGCACCCTGCAGGGCACGGCGGCCGCGGTGATGCAACCCATGGACGGAGCTCTCGGTCCGCTCCAGGGTGCCCGCGATCTCGACCGGGGAGAGGCCCATCACGTGCCTCAGGACGAGAACTTCACGCTGGTCGGTAGGTAGCTCTTCCAGCGCTTCGCGGATGTCGAGACCCCGCTCGACGTTCGAGTCGGCTTCCGAGGACTCCGTGACGCGGACCTCCTCGGTGGGGACCGCGCGACGGGCGCGCAGGTGGTCGAGTGCCGCGTTGCGTGCCACCCGCATGATCCAGGCGGTGAACGGAACCGCGCGCTCCTCGTACTTGGTGATCGCCGTCATCAGCTTGGCGAACACGTTGTGGGTGATGTCTTCGGCCTCGTGGTAGTCACGAACGAGGCTGTTGACGTAACGGAGGACGTCGTCGTAGAAGCGGACGTAAAGGAAGTGGATCCCCTCGGAGTCCCCCTGCTTGGCCTGGGTGACCGCGCGCTTGACGAGGCGGCCTTCCTCAGAACCCCCGCCGGTGATCGGCGTACTCATCGCTATCTCCTGCATGCTCACCGCATGCGGGTACTGCTGGTTTACGATAGATCTTCGATCCCGTGGGTTTCACGAGTGACGGAAGAGGGCAAAAGAATGAGGTCGAATGTCCTACTTGTCAATCCCCTATATGCGTCCATTTCACCCCCGAATATTTGGATGCGAGGATTCATCCGAACCGACAATCGCCAAGGCAGGGCGCTCTGTAATTAGGTTGAAGAAAGACTGAAGCTGGTTCGGCGATGGGAAGAAATCGCCAGACACAGGAGTTTCCTTGATGTCATGAGAGTAGCCCTCGGAACACTTGCCAGGTCGGGGCTCGAAACACGTGTCGGGCCGGATCTCCCTGCGGCGATCAACACCGCGCTCGTCTACTACGTCGGCAAATTGAGCAGCGGACGCGGCCCGGCGAAATTCCCGAAGTTCCTGCTCCTGAAGGACGAAGGGGAGGGCCAGGGGGAGTCGAAGGCGGAGGCTGAGGCCGCACCCGAGGCGCGGCCCGAGGTCGAGGTCGAGGTCGACGAGCGGATCGAAGCGGCCATCTTCACCGACGCCGAACGACAAGGCGTCAGCCCTGCGGATCTGGCCGGCCACGCGGTGATGGTCTACCTCGCCGAGCTGGATCTGGTCGGCGACCCGGACCCCTCCGGGCCCGGCCGCATCCACGCGCTCGCCGGGCCCTCGCGGCTCGGTGGCCGGCGCGCGAATTAGCCCCGATCGGCCGTATCTAGTCCTTATTTCCCCCGCCGCGGCCCGCTGACGCGGAAGTTCAGACCCTCCTTCGGCCGTTGTATGGGGGTCATGAACGAGACTCGCAAGCACCGCGCGCTGATCGCGGCCTCCGTGTTCGTTGTCGTGCTCGCCACGGCATTCACCCTTCTGACCCGGATCGGCAGCGGTGCCGACCCCGCGGCGGCCGCCGAAACGGATCCGTGCGCGGTCCCGGTGACGAACAAGATCGCCTGCGAGAACTCGAAACCCGGCGACCCGCCCGGCAACTGGCAGATCATCGGGATCGGCGACGAAAGCATCCAGGGCTTCGCCACCCAACAGAGCACCCCGGTCGGCGGCACCGTCAACTTCAAGATCAAGACGAGCTCGTCGAGCTACCACATCAACATCCTGCGCCTGGGGTACTACAAAGGCGACGGCGCCCGGATCATCCAGGAAAACGTCAAACCGACCGTCTCGCTGCCGCAGACGCAGCCCTCGGAATGCATGCACGAAGAAAAAACCGGGCTGATCGACTGTGGCAACTGGTCCGTGTCGGCGTCATGGAAAGTGCCGACCGAAGCGGTCTCCGGTCTCTACATGGCGCAGCTGGTCCGTGACGATCCGCAGGACAAAGGCGGCGAAAGCCAGATCTTCTTCGACGTCACCGAACCGGAAAGCCACGCGCCGATCCTCCTCAAGACCTCCGACGCGACCTGGGAGGCCTACAACGCCTACGGCGGGAACAGCCTCTACAGCTGCACCAAATTCTGTCCAAAAGGCGAACCGGAAGCGTATAAGGCGGCCTACGCCGTCTCCTACAACCGGCCCTTCGACGGCACCCTGCCGACCGACGACGGCAAATCGGATCCGTTCTACGCCGAATACCAGATGATCCGCTGGCTGGAGAAGAACGGCTACAACATGACCTACGCCTCGCAGCCGGAAATCTCCACCAACCCGAGCGTCCTGCTGAACCACAAAGTGGTGATCTCGAGCGGCCATGACGAGTACTGGTCGGCCCCGGAGCGGACGGCCTTCGAAAACGCCCGCGACGCCGGGGTCAACCTGGCCTTCTTCAGCGGCAACGAGATCTACTGGAAGACCCGCTGGGCG
This sequence comes from Solirubrobacterales bacterium, assembly GCA_035572835.1. Taxonomy (GTDB): domain Bacteria; phylum Actinomycetota; class Thermoleophilia; order Solirubrobacterales; family 70-9; genus VAYN01. Next base: position 18,217 of record DATNAG010000004.1, on the reverse strand, counting down.
CCGAGCATCGACTCGGCCAAAACCCCCAACCGGACGGTGACCTCCTACAAGGAGACCCACTTCAACGAACCGGTCGACCCGGAAGAGCCCAACACCGCGACCTCGACCTGGCAGGACCCGCGCTTCAAATCCGGCGGCGCGGGCAACCCGCCGAACTCCCTCAGCGGCCAGCAGTTCCTGGTCAACTCGGGCACCGCCGACATCAAGGTCCCGGGCACCTTCGCCGGCCTGCGCTTCTGGAAGAACACCGCGGTCGAAAAACTGAGCCCCACCCAGACCCTGACGCTGAGCCCGGGGACGGGCACGCTCGGCTACGAGTGGGACGTCGACCAGGACAACGGCTTCCGGCCCGCCGGCCGGATCCCGCTCTCCTCGACCACCGTCAACGGGGTCGAAGTCTTCACCGACTACGGCACCCACGTCGAAGAACATGGCATCGCCAGCCACAGCCTCTCGCTCTACCGGGCGCCCAGCGGCGCGCTCGTCTTCGGCGCCGGCACCGTCCAATGGTCCTGGGGCCTCGACAACACCAACGCCTGGGACGGCGGCTCCACCGACCCGAGCGAAAACCCGCCCGACAAGAACATGGAGCAGGCGACCGTCAACCTGCTCGCCGAAATGGGCGCCCAGCCGGCCACCCTGCAGACCGACCTGGTCCCGGCGACCGAATCGACCGATCACACCGCGCCGACCGCGACGATCACCTCGCCGACCAACGGCCAGCAGCTGAAAGGCAGCGAAACGGTGACGATCAGCGGCACCGCCGCGGACACCGGCGGCGGCGTCGTCGCCGCGGTCGAAGTCTCGACCGACGGCGGCAAAACCTGGCATCCGGCCAGCGGCACCACCAACTGGACCTATGCCTGGAACGTGCAGGCGGAGAGCTCGACCGTGATCAAGGCGCGGGCGATCGACGACTCGGCCAACATCGGCAACGCGACCGCCGGCACGAACGTGGCGATCGCCTGCCCCTGCTCGATGCTCGGCTCCCGCACCCCGACGATCGCCGACGCGGGTGACAACGGCTCGATCTCGCTCGGGGTCAAGTTCCGCAGCGACGTCGCGGGCACGATCAGCGGCATCCGCTACTACAAAGCGACCGCCAACACCGGCACGCACGTCGGCAGCCTCTGGACCGCCGGCGGCCAACTGCTCGGCGAAGCGACCTTCAAAAGCGAGACCACGTCCGGCTGGCAGCAAGTCGAATTCGCCAGCCCGGTGCAGATCCAGGCGAACACGGTCTACGTCGCCGCCTACTTCGCGCCCAACGGGCACTACTCCGACACCGCCTGGCAGATGAGCGAACCGCCGGCCACCGGTCCCTCGATCCTCCACCAGGGCGACCTCGAAATGCTGCCCGACACCGAAGGCGGCAACGGTCTCTACGAATACGGCAGCACCGGGTCCTTCCCGACCCACGCCTACCATGCCGACAACTACTGGGTCGACGTCCTCTTCACGCCGAAATCCAAACCGCTCGCTCCCGGTGCCCCGACCTCGGTGTCGGCGATCGGCGAACTCGGTCAGGCGACGGTGAAATGGAACGCCCCGACCACCGGCGGCGCGGTCGAAAGCTACAAAGTGACCCCCTACATCGGCACCACCGCGCAGACGTCGGTCACGGTGCCCGCGGTGACCACCGAAAAGGTCGTCACCGGGCTGACCGGCGGCACCACCTACACCTTCGTCGTCAGCGCGACCAACGAAGGCGGCTCGACCGCCTCGAGCCCGTCCAACCCGGTCACCCCGACCGCGGCGACGGTGCCCGGCGCGCCGACCGGCGCGAGCGCCAAAGCGGGCGCCACCTCGGCGACCGTGTCCTGGACCGCTCCGGCAAGCAACGGCGGCAGCCCGATCACCGGCTACAAGGTGACGCCCTACCTGAACGGGACCACCCCGCAGAGCCCGACCACGGCCGGCGCCGGGGCCACCTCGACCACGGTCAACGGCCTCACCGCGGGCAGCAGCTACACCTTCACGGTGCTGGCGGTGAACTCGGTCGGCAACGGCCCCGAGTCGACGCCGTCGAACTCGGTCGTGCCGACCGCGCTGAACCCGGCCGGAGCGCCGACCGGCGTCACCGCGGCCCCGAAGAGCTCGGGCGCGCTCCTCACCTGGACCGCCCCGGCAAGCGACGGCGGCAGTCCGATCACGGCCTACCGCGTCACCCCGATCAAGGAAGGCGTCCCGCAGGCCCCGCTGACCACCGGCTCGGCGGCGACTGAAGCAAGCCTCACCGGCCTCACCAACAACACCGCCTACACCTTCAAGGTGGCGGCGATCACCTCCTACGGGGCGGGCCCCGAATCGGAAGCCTCGAACTCGGTGACCCCGTACGACACCGTCTTCGACCTGGCGACGCCGGGCACCGTGGACAGCGGTGACGGCGGCTCGGTCGAGCTCGGGGTCAAGTTCCGCAGCGCCGAAGCGGGCACGATCAACGGGATCCGCTTCTACAAGGCGGCGACCAACACCGGCACCCACGTCGGCAGCCTCTGGACGATGGCGGGGCAGCTGCTCGCGGAAGCGACCTTCACCAACGAGTCCGACTCCGGCTGGCAGCAGGTGACCTTCGCCACCCCGGTGCAGATCGAACCGAACACGACCTACGTCGCCGGCTACCTGGCGCCGAACGGCCACTACTCGGTCAACGGCCCGAACCTCTCGGCGGCGATCGTCAACGGTCCGCTGACGGCGGAAGCGAGCAGCTCGGAACTGAGCGGCACCGAAGGCAACGGCCTCTACGCCTACGGCAGCGGGGTCACCTTCCCGACCCACGACTACAACGCCTCCAACTACTGGGTCGACGTGCTGTTCGCGCCCGAACCGCCGCCGACCATCCCGGGTGCCCCGAGCGGGGTGATCGCGACCGCCGGCCTCGGCTCGGCGACGGTGAAATGGACGGCGCCGACCACCGGCAGCAAACCGACCAGCTACGCCGTCGTCCCCTACGTGGCGGGCGTCGCGCAGACCGCCAAGACGGTGACCGGCAACCCGCCGGCGACCGAAACCACGGTCAGCGGGCTGAAATCCGGGACCAGCTACACCTTCAAGGTGAAAGCGGCCAACGCCGCCGGGACCGGCCCCGAATCGGCCGCCTCCAACGCGGTCACGCCGACCGGGGCGACCCTTCCGGGCGAACCGACCGCGGTCACCGCGGCGGCCCGCAACGCGAGCGCGCTGGTCACCTGGAAAGCCCCGGCCAGCGACGGCGGCGGCACGATCACCGGCTACAAGGTGACGCCCTACCTCAGCGGCGTGCCGCTCACCACCACCACGGTCGGGAACGTCACCCAGGCGACGATCTCCTCGCTGACCAACGGCCAGAGCTACACCTTCAAAGTCGCCGCCGTCAACTCGGTCGGCACCGGCACGGCCTCGGCCGCCTCGGCCGCGGTGATCCCGCGGGTCACCCTGCTCGAGCAGGGGACCCCGACCACCGTGAACGTCGCCGATTCCGCCTCGGTCGTGCTCGGGATGAAGTTCCAGAGCTCGAGCGCGGGCAAGATCCGCGGCATCCGCTTCTACAAGTCGGTGGGCAACACCGGCACCCACGTGATCGCGCTCTGGAGCAGCACCGGCACGCTGCTGTCCTCGGCGACGGTCACCGGTGAGACCGCCTCCGGCTGGCAGGAAATGACCTTCGCCAGCCCCGTCTCGATCGCCGCCAACACCACCTACGTGGCCGGCTACCTGGCTCCGAAAGGCCACTACTCGGCGACCTCCAACGGCTTCGCCGCGGCGATCAAAGTCACGCCGCTGACCGGCCTGGCAAACTCGACCAGCCCCAACGGTCTCTACACCTACAGCGGCTCGCTGGTCTTCCCGACCAGCACCTTCAACGCGACGAACTACTTCGTCGATGTGATGTTCACCCCATGATCAAGATCAGACACATAACCCTCCTGGCGCTGGCGGCGATCGTCGCGGCGCTGGCCCTCGCCGCCTGCGGCGGTGGCGGCTCCACCACCGCCGGTGGCGACGCCGTCACCGAGTCCGGCAGCGAAGCCGAAGTCGTCGAAGCCGCGTTCCCCAGCGGGCACGACACCGACGAGGTGAGCGTCACTGGCGCCAAGCCGGTCAAACCGTGCGCGCTGGTGCCGAAGAAGAAGGCCGAAGGGATCCTCGGGGCGAACGTCAAGGTCTCCGAGCGCCCCCAGGGCCCGACCTGCGTCTACATGGCCGCCGGCCGCGAGATCGACCTGGTGGTCGAGAAAACCTCGCTGAGCTCGCTGAAGGGCGAAGCGAAAAAGGTCGAATCGGTGACCATCGACGGTCGCCAGGGCTACTGCCTGACCTTCCAGTCGACCTCGGTCGTGGTCGGGATCAGCGGCGGCCGGGTGCTGCAGGTGACCGGCCCCTGCCAGGCCGGCGTCCGCTTCGCCTCGATCGCTCTCAAACGGCTCTAGCACGCCGTTTGCGGGCGCCGCCCGCGCTCAGCGAGGATTTATCTTCGGGCACGCAAGTCCTGAGGATCCCGCTCGTTGTTTGTGTATGAGCGACGGAAAAGCTGTATCCAATGATCCGATCGGCACCGTGGTCGTGGGCTACGGCTACTGGGGGCCGAACATCGTCCGCAACGTGATCGAGCGGCCCGAGTTCGAACTGATCGCGCTTTGCGAGCGCGACCAGGCGCGGATCGCCGAGTTCGAGAAACGGACTCCCGGCTACCCCTGCCTGCAGAAGTTCGAGGAAGCGCTCGCCGACCCGGCCGTCGAGGCCGTCGCGATCGCCACCCCGCCGCACACCCACTACTCGCTGGTGCGCCAGGCGCTGGAAGCCGGCAAGCAGGTGCTGGTGGAGAAGCCGCTGGCCCGCACCGCCGGCGAGGCCGCCGAGCTGGTCGCCCTCTCGGAAGAAGTGGAGCGGGTGCTGATGCCCGGCCACACCTTCCTCTACAGCCCTTCGGTGAACAAAGTCAAAGAGCTGATCGACAGCGACATCCTCGGCGAGGTCTACTTCGCCACCTCCTCGCGGATGAATCTCGGCCTCTACCAGCGCGACGGCGTCGTCCTCGACCTCGCTCCGCACGATCTCTCGATCCTTCTCTACTGGCTGGGCAAACAGCTGGTCGAGGTGAGCGCCAACGGCCGCAGCGTCTTCCAGGACGGCGTCCACGAGACCGCCTTCCTGACCCTGCGGTTCGAAGACGGCGCCCAGGCCAACGTCCAGATCTCCTGGCTGGCCCCGCGCAAGATGCGTCAGATGGTGATCGTCGGCAGCCAGAAAATGGTCCAGTACGACGACTCCGCCGCCGACGACCCGGTGCGGATCTACGACCGCGGCCTCGACTTCGCCGAGCCGCCCGCCACCTTTGGCGAGTACCAGCTGACCTACCGCTCGGGCGACGTGGTCGCCCCGCAGATCAAGCCTGCCGAGCCCCTCGGGCTCGAGCTCGCCGACTTTGCGAGCGCGATCCGCGAGGGCACGACTCCGGTCTCCAGCCCCCGCCTCGGCCTCGAAGTGGTGTTCGCGTTGGAGGCGCTGGAGCGCTCGCTGCACGCCAAGGGCGAACCGGTGAAGGTGCGCTCGGCCGACGACGTCCGCTCGCGCAACCGTCAACCGATGGTCACGGCCTGAGCGCCGAAGGGATCGACCGACCGTGACCTTCGTCTCCGCCCTCAGGGAGCTGTGGAAGCGCAAAGTGCTGGTGGCCATCTCGGTGGTCATCGCCCTGGCGCTCTCGATCCTCGCCGTCTACCAGGTGAACGGCGCGTCGATCAGCAAGAAAGGCACCGTCGAAGCGCATGGCTCTTCGGAGGTCCTGATCGACTCGGCGCGTTCGCCGATCGCCGGATCCAAGCGTGACATCAGCGGCCTGATCTCGCGGGCCGGCGTGTTCGCCCGCCTGATGGCGGGCGGCGACGTCGTCGCCCAGATCGCCGAAGACGCCGGCATCGATCCGGAACAGATCGAGGTCTCCGGACCCTCGCCCTTGCCAGGGGAGGCGCCGGGGGTCACCGAAGCGGAAGCGGCGCTGCCGTACGGTCTCACCTTCGTCGAGGTGCCGGAACTCCCGATCGTCTCGGTCGTCACCCGCGCTCCCACGGTCAAAGAGGCGGCGGCGCTCGCCGAGGCGGCCCCGGAGGCGCTTCGTGGCGTGATCAAGTCGGTGCAGGAGCAGCAGGCGACCCCGGCCAGGGAAAAGGTCGAGGTCCGCGTGCTCGGGCCGCCGCAGGCGCAGCTTTCGGACTCGGGCCCCGGTAACAAGGTGGCGGCGGCGATCTTCCTCTTCGTCCTCGCCCTGGAGATCGGCCTGATCCTCGGCCTGCCGCGCCTGATCGAGGCCTGGCGTCGCGAGGACAGCGAAGAGGCCGAGGCCGAACTGGTAGCGGCGCCCGACATCAGTGAGACCGGGGCGACGCTGCTGGTCCCGCACGACGGCCGCAAAGGCAACCATCTCGACCGCGCCGGTCGGGTCCGCCAGCACTAGGCGAGGGGTCCGGACGATGGAATTCGCACGCGCTCTCAAGGCTCTCTGGAAACGCCGGCGGCTGGTCGCCGTCGGCGCCGTCATCGCGCTGATGGCGGCGATCCTGAGCGCCTTCACGGTGGGGATCTTCCCGCCGTCGCTGACGCCCCGGACGAATACCTTCGCCACCGCCTCGACCCAGATCCTGGTCGACACGCCGAACTCCGCCTTCGCCAACCTGGAAGAGGAAGTCGAACCGCTGAACACGCGGGCGGCGGTCTTCTCGCGCTTCCTCGCCAGCCCGCTGGCGATCACCCTGATCGCTCGCGAAGCGGGGCTGCCCGCGAACGCGATCGAGGGACAGGGCCCCTACGAACAGAACCTGCCGGTCTTCGAACAAGAACCGACGGCGGAGAAGCGCAGCTCCCAGATCATCGGCGAGCGGGCGCTCTACCGACTGCGGTTCGAGAACAACCCCGACCTGCCGATCGTCACCGTCTTCGCCCAGGCGCCGACCGCCGATGGCGCCCACAAGCTCGCCGACGCGGCTCCCGAGGCGCTCTCCTCCTACATCAACCACATTCAGGAATCGCAGCACACGCCCGCCAAGCGCCGGGTCATCGTGCACCAGCTCGGCGACGCGACCGGGGGAGTGGTGAACGGCGGCGCCAACGCGCAGATCGCCGCCCTCGTCTTCTTCGTCGTCCTCGTCCTCTGGTGCCTGCTGCTGATCCCGGCCCACACGATCGCCCGCGGCTGGCGTTCGCAGGACGACGATGACGAGGACCGGCCGAGCTCGAACGGCCGACGCGGCGGGTCGCAGCGGCGCGAAGTCGCCCTCCGCCCGTACCTCGAACGCCAGAACCTCTAGCCATGAACGCGCTCCAGCGCCTCGACTCATGGCCGCGGACGAAGCGACCGCTGCCGTGGGTCTTCGCCCTCTTCCTGGCCTCGATCTTCCTGCTGCCGATCGACGCCACCCAGCTCAAGGTCCACCTGCCGTTCAGTTCCGAGTCGGACCGCTTCTTCGCCGCCTTCGTGATCGCCACCTGGGCGATCGGGGCGGTGCTGGCGAAGCGGAGCGGCCGCCTGCGGCTGCGCCCGCGCGGATGGGCGACGGCGATGATCGTCTTCTTCGCGATCGCGATCCTCAGTGTCGTCTTCAACTTCGACCGCATCACCAACCTCGGCGAATGGGCGACCGCGGAGAAACGGCTGGTGCTGCTGATCACCCTGGTCGGCCTGTTCGCGGTCTTCTCGGTCTCGCTGCGGGTGACCGAGCTGCGCGCCTTCGGCGTGCTGATCGTGGTGCTCGCCTCGATCACCGCCTTGGGCACGATCTACGAGGAGAAGGCCCACGACAACCTCTTCTACTCGACCGCGACCACGGTGCTCTCGCCGATCGCCGAAGTCGAACCGGCGCCGACCGAAGCGGGCTCCGACCCGAGCGCGCCGGGCCGGCCGATGATCTCGGGGCCGACCAGACACGCGCTCTCGGTCGCCACGCTCCTCGGCATGGCGGTGCCGTTCGCGATCGTCTTCGCCGCCGGCGCGCCGAGCTTCCGCCGCAAACTTCTCTGGGGGTCGCTGGCCCTCCTGATCATCGTCGGGGGGCTGATCACCCAACGACGCTCGGGGCTGATCGTGCCCGCGGTGGCGATCCTCTCGCTGTTCGCGATCAAGCCACGGCAATTCCTGCCGCTGATCCCGATCGCCCTGGTCGCGATCGTGGTCGGCTTCGCGGTCAAGGGCGGCAGCATCAGCGTCATCAGCCAGCTGACCGGCAGCGAAAACAAGGCTTCCGACGAAGGCCGCACCTCCGACTACGAAGCGGTCGTCCCCGACATCCTCACCCACCCGGCGATCGGCCGCGGCTACGGGACGCTCGACTCGCTGAAGGTCGACACCTACCGGATCTTCGACAACGAGTACCTCGGCGAGCTCTACCAGACCGGTTTCCTCGGGCTGCTCGCCTTCATCGGCCTGATCCTCACCCCGGTGGTGATCGCGGTGCGCTACGCCGCCCGCAAGGACAATCCGCTACGCGGGCCGCCGGCCCTCGCCGCCGCCGCCGGCATCCTCGGCTTCTTCGTCGCCGCGGCGCTCTACGACATCCTCACCTTCCCGCAGGCCCCGTACCTGTTCCTTTTCCTCGCGGCGATGTGCACGACCGCGGCCTCGGTGGAAAAGGTCGCCCCGGCGCCCGCCCCCCGGGCGCTGCCGCGGCGTCGCCCGCGCCGGCGCCGCGCGCACGGCGCGCGGCCGCTCGCCAACCCGATGTGATCCGTCAACGCTGCCGGCCGTGGGCGCAGCTGCGCATCGTCGTGCGCCCGTCGATGCAGAGCTTGGCGAGGTCGTCGTCCCAGACGTTGCCGCGCCAGGTGGCGGCGCTCGCGAAGTAGTCGGTCATCACCCCGTAGGAGCCGGAGTTCGGGTAGTAGCCGCTCGAGTCGGGGCCGCCGACGCAGGGGTGGGCGCCGCCGTCGGGTTCGTAGCCTTCCTTGGTCTTGCAGCGGGCGAAGTGGTTGCCTTCGACGGTCAGCTTGCTCGAGCCGGGCCCCTCGGCGTGGGCGCAGGGGTAGAGCGAGTAGCCGCCGCCGGCGAGCAGGCTGCTGCGCACCGTGATCCGGTTGCGGCAGTCGCTGGTTTCTTCGCCGCCGTTGGAGTCGCCGAAGATCACCGCCGTCTGGCCGACCGGGTTCAGCAGCGTGTCGTGGATCGCGATGAAGCGGCTGTCGTCGAAGTAGACGTTCTCGACATGGTCGTCGGCGATCGCGATCCGGGCGAGGCCGTAGGAGTCCTTGACGATGCCGCCGCCGTAGATGTTCGAGTCGCAGCCGTTCATGTAGACGCGGATCAGCTTCATGTCGGCCCCGGCGCTGTTGCGGATCGAGTGCTCGCAGGTGGTCCCCGGGGCGGTGAGGAATTCGCTGTCCTTGATCACCGTCCCGGTCGCGTCGTCTTCGATGTGAAGGTCGTAGTTGCCGCAAGTGGACCGGGTGCCGCAGCCGGACCCGTCGAGCGTCACCTTGGTGTCTTCGATCGTCACGTCGTCGGCGTCGATCTCGATCGTCCCCGTCACTTCGAGGCCTTTGACCACGGCGCCGTCTTCCTTCACCTCGATGCCGCCGCTCGGCTTCAGCGACATTCCCTTCGGCACCCCCGTGTTGGAGGCGTCGGGGAAGCCGCAGACGTGCGGGGAGGCGAAGCAATTCGTCTGGTGGACCGGCTGGGTGCCGGGGCCGGCGAAGGCGGGACTGCCGGCGATCAGCGCGGCGAGGACGGTGATGATGCTGGTGAATGCCATCCGATACAGAACACTCCCAGCATATGGGCCTACCGGTCGACTACCCCGGTAGGCCCGTCGAACTTCATTCGCAGCCGGAGCTGCTGCCGGTGATGCAGGCTTTCTGCAGGTTGTTGTCCCAGACGTTGTTGCGCCAGATGCTGGCGGCGGAGAAATAGTTGGTGACGAGCCCGTAGCTGCCCGATTTGGGGTAGTAGCCGCTGCTGTCGGCGCCGCCGACGCAGGGATGGGTGCCGCCGTTGGGGTTGTAGCCTTCGGCGCTGACGCAGCGGGCGAAGTGGTTGCCTTCGACCCTGAGGCTGCTGGTCCCGGCCTGGGCCGCGTGGGCGCAGGGGTAGAGGGTGTAGCCGCCGCCGCCGATCAGGCTTTCCAGGATCGTCAGCTGGTTCGAGCAGTTGGTGACGTCATAGCCGCCGCCGGAGTTGCCGAAGATCACCGCGGTCTGCTCGACCGGGTTCAGCAGCGTGTCGTGGATCGCGGTGAAGCTGGTTTCGTTGAAGTAGACGTTCTCCACGTGGTCTTCGGAGATCGCCAGTGCGCCGATCCCGTAGGAGTTCTTCAGCGTGGTCGGCCCGACCGCGTAGACGTTCGAGTCACAGGCGTGCAGGTAGGCGCCTTCGATCGTCAGGGTGCCGCCGGTATTGCGGATGTCGTGCTCGCAGGTGTCACCCGCCACCGAGGCGGTCTCGACGTTGCGGATCACGGTTCCGTCGACGCCCTCGTCGATGCGGATCGCGTAGTTGCCGCAGGTGCTGCGGGTGCCGCAGGTGGTGTTCTGGGTGACCCGCGTCTTTTCGATCGTCACGTTGTCGGCCAGGATGTTGATCGTCCCGGTCACGTTGCGACCGGAGATGACGGTGCCCGCCGTGGTGACGTTGAGCGAACCGCTCGCGGTCAGCGTCGTGCCCGCGGGGACCCCGGAGTTGGTCGCGTCGGGGAAGCCGCAGACGTGGGGTGAGGCGAAGCAGTTCGAGGTCCCGGTCGGGGTGACCGGCGGCGTCGTCGGGGGTTCGGTCGGCGGCGTCACGACCGGCGGGGTTTCGGTCACCGGGGGCGTCGTCGGGCTTTCCGTCACCGGCGGCTGGGTCGGTTTGGTCGGCGGTTTTTTCGGGCCGGTTCCGGTCCCGGTGCCGGTTCCGGTCCCGGGCGTCGTCGTACCGCCACCGGCAGATTCCTGGCCACCGGTGCCGGTGCCCGGGGTGCTGCTCGTGCCACCGCTGGTTTTCCCTTTCGCGTGATGGCCGCGGCTGGCGTGGTACCGGTGCGCCCTGCTCCGCTGCTGCTTCTTGCCGACAGCGTGGCGCTGTTCGAGCTTCGGCAGGTTCGAGCCACTGCGAAGACCGTTGGCGAGGGCGCCGGCACTGAGTGCGGCGAGGCTCGCGATTACTGCGACGAGAGCGCAGACGACCGTGCGGATGTACCCGTGAGTATTCATTCCGACCTCCCAATCGGTTGGGATAGGAAAGGGACTCAACCCAAAAGACCCCTGTGGCCGTATGTACTACCCACCCGGCAGACGTTTAGGCGTTAAAGGGAAATTGCCTAACCGCTGATGAGTCGTAACAGGGGGGCGATTTGCGGCAATCGAACTAGAAACGTACTAGTACGGCGCCGAACTATCGGGCGAGTGAGGCCGCCGGCATGGCGACCTGGGGGGAGCGCCGCGGCAGAAGCAGGCGGCGCAGCAGGGCGATCCGGCCTTCGCGGACCGGTCCCATCGAGAGTGCCCGCTGGTAGGCGGCGAGGAGCGCCCGCTCCTGGTGCTCCCAGGCGAGAACCTCTTCGGCCCGGCGGCGACCGGCATCGCCGAGGACGCGGCGCCGCTCGGGGTCGTCGAGCAGTTGGGAGATCCGGTCGGCGAAGCCGGCGAAGTCTTCGGGCGCGGCGAAGAGCGCCGCGCCGCCCGCCCCGACCCGCGACTCGGCCAGGTCGAAGGAGACGATCGGCCGGGCCATCGCCATGTACTCGGAGATCTTGATCATCGAGGAGAGATCGTTGAGCGGATTCTTCGGGTCGGGGGCGATGCAGACGTCGGAGGTCGACAGCACCGCGGCGATCGTGTCGTGCTCGACCCAGCCACTGAACTCGACCAGGTCGCCGAGCCCCAGCTCGCCGGACATCGTCCGCATCTCGTCGACCACGTCGCCGTCGCCCATGAAGATCGCGTGCCAGTCCTGGCGACGGGCGGCGAGCTCGGCGAGCGCCCGCAGCGCGTGGTCGACGCCGTCCTGGGGCCCCATCACGCCGACGTAGCTGAGCAGGTGTCGCTTGCCGCGGCGCAGCGCCGGGTCGGGTTTGACCGGGACGAAGCGGCTGAGGTCGGGGCCGGTGCGGACCACGGCGACGTCGGCGGGGTCGCGGCGGCCGCGCTCGATCGCGATCCGGCGGTAGGAGTCGTTGACCGCGAGGATCACGTCGGCGGAGCGGTAGGCCACCTGCTCGGCGAGCAGGGTCGCCTTCTGCACCAGGCCCTCGCCGTAGCGGGTCGAGTAGAGCTCCGGCGTCAGATCGTGGTGATCGAACACGAAGCGGGCGCCCTGCCGCCGCAGCTTCAGCGCCGCCAGCAGGAGGAAGTCGGGAGGGCTGCAGGCGTGGACGATGTCGAAGGGGCGCTCGCGCGCCAGCCGCGCGGCCAGCCGGCGCATCGAGATCAGCGCGGCACCGTACTCGACCGCGTATTCGGCGGCATGCTCGCCCGCCGGGCGCGGCCTGTAGCGGTGGATCTTCACGCCCTCGAGCTCGACGTAGGGCTCGTTGTCGCGCTTCTCGCCCGCCGGGCAGATCACGGTCACGTCGTAGCCGCCGCGGACCAGTGCCCGGGCCTCGTTCCAGACGTGGCGGTCGTGGGGGATCGGCTCGTTCTGGAGCAGGATCAGGACGCGGGGCCTCATCGCGCACCCACCGGGTCGGGGGTCGAGGCGGTCGCCGTCCCCTCGGCGTCGAGCCACTCGATCCGCGCCCGCTCGCTGCCCGGGCCGACCACGTGGGCGGCCCGCGGCCCATCGGTGACGCAGCCGAGGTCACGCCGCAGCCGCCACCACTCGGCGACGTCGCGCGGCAGTGCCGACCAGCCGCCGTCCATCCCCTTCAGGTAGACGAGGAATTCCTCGTACATCCGTAGGCGGTCGGGGGTGTCGAGGTAGTCGGGGTGGACGATCAGGTTGATCAGCCCGCCGTTGGCGGCGATCCAGTCGCTCTTCTCGGTCCAGAGGTCGATCGTGTCGCGGCGCAGGATCTCCCACAGGGTGTGGTCCTGGACCAAGGTGATCGGCAGCTCGACCATCTCGCCGAGGAAGAAGGGGAGGATCGAGCAGCAGCCGCCACCAAGCGGCTCGAACGGATCGGTGTCGGGGAAGGAGCTGTCGTAGGCGGCGCCCAGCTCCTCCATCCAGTCGGCGTTGCGGTGGGTGGCGGGGGAGCGGAAGCCGACCACGTCCCACTCGCGGAGCTTGCGGTGGATCTCCGGCAGCTCGGCCTCGAAGTTCGCGCGGCTCTCGAACAGCTTGCAGTCGTGCTTGATCCCGTGCAGGCCGATCTCGTGGCCTTCGGCGCGCAGGTGGTCGAAGAGCCCCGCTTCGATCGGGTACCAGTCGCCGACGAAGTTCCAGCAGGAGCGGAAGCCGTGCCGCTGCTCGATCGCCATGATCTCGCGCACCAGGGCGACGCCCTTCGGTCCCTCGACGTCGTGGGTGAGGATCGCGGCGAAGCGGTGGCCTTCGGGCCAGGTCGCCACGGTCGGCAGCGCGTCGGCGCCGCTCGCCTGGAGCTCCGCGCGCAGGGTCGCCTGGCGGCGCTCGACCAGGATCGGCTCGATCGGCCAACGCGGGAACTCGACCCGCGCCTGGCGCACCGCGTAGCGGCGGCGCAGGGCCAGCTGCAAGCGGCGCGGCAGCAGCGGCTTGACGTTGTAGTAGGTGCTCATCAAGAGCGAACGATTCTCGGAGCGGTCGCGGTAGCGTTCCTCGCGCAGCTCGCGGTCGTCGAAGTCGGCCGGGGAGCGCTCGGTCGACGGCACGCTCGGGGACCCGTCCGCGGCATACGGCCCGTAGGGCGGCGGGGCGCCGAGGGCGACCCGCAGCGCCGCCACCTCATGGCGGGCACGCTCGCGGTGGCCGGCGCCGGCGAAGACGCCGAGGACGGTCCCGGAGATCACCCGCAGGGCGTGCCCGAGGGCGAGCGAGCCGCGCATCGCCATCGCCCGCGGACGGCCGTAGTGCTTACGTGCGAAGAGCATTTTCGAGTGGGTCAACTGCGGCTTCAGCGCCCCGTCGGAGCCGCCGCCGCAGTGGTGGACGACGGTCGCCACCGGCAGGTGTTCGACCCCCCAGCCGGCGCGCTTGAAGCGGTAGCACCAGTCGGTCTCCTCGGAGTAGAGGAAGAAGCGCTCGTCCAGCGGCCCGACTTCGGCGACCGCCGAGGCGCGGGCGATCAGGAAGGCGCCGGACATCCAGTCGGCGGCGCCGGGGCGCTCGTAGCGGGGGCCTTGGGCGACCGGCTCCTGCAGTCCGCGGCCGAGCGGCCAGTGGTAGGAGAAGAGCGCTTCGCCGAAGCTCCGCAGCACCGACGGGAAGCGCCGGATCGAAGCCTGCAGGCTGCCGTCGGGGTCGGTCTGCAGCACGCTGGCGATCCCGGTGCCGGGGCGGGCGTCCATCGCCGCGACCAGTTCGGCGAGGTTGCCCGCGGCGAACTCGACATCGGGGTTCAGCAGCAGCACGTAGCGGCCCCGGGCCCGTTCCAAGGCGACGTTGTTGGCGGCGGCGAAGCCACGGTTCTCCCGCCGCAGCACCCGCACCGCGGGGAAGCCCTGCTCGATCGCGTCGGCGGTGCCGTCGGTGGAGCCGGAGTCGACGACGAACCACTCGGCGTCGATCCAGCCCTGCGCCGCCTGCGCCGAGGCCAGCGTCTCGAGCGCCTTCTGTCGCCCGTTGTGGGTGACGACGATGACCGACAGGTCGGGGCGGGGGTTGGTGGGATCAGCCGACATGGCGGTAGAGCACCTGGCCGGCGAGGCGACCGACGACGGGCGGCCCGCGGCGGATCGTGGTTTCCATCACCTTCTCTTTGAGCGAGGGCTCGCCGAGTGGCGTGGGCTCGGTCAGGTAGGTGTAGGCGAGCGGTAGCTCCTCGGCGCCGAGCGAGCGCTTGAAGCGCCGCAGGCCAACGGCATCGAGATCGGTGCGGCCGAGGTCGATCTGCGCGAAGCCCTGCTCGACGTAGTGGCGGACCGCTTCCAGCAGCAGGAGGTTGTTGGGCCGTTTGCTGAGCGAGGCGGCAGTCGAGGCGCTGTACTTATAAGTGACCGTCTTGCCGTGGGTGAGGAAGACCGCGGCGCAGATCGGCTCGGCGCCGTCCTCGACGACCCAGACGCACCCCTTGCCGGCGGCGAAGAGCTTCTCGAAGCGGGCGATGAAGCTCTTCGGCTGGGTCGGGACGCCGAGCCGGCGACGGGTCTCGAGGTGGAGGCCGAAGAAGATCGCAAGCGCCTCGGCGTCGGTGCGCCGCTCGACCTGGAGGCCACCGCGGCGGGCCTGGCGAGCCTTCTGACGGAAGGTTTTCGCCATTCCCTTTTCCGCCTCGTCCGGGTCGGTGGGGAGGGTCAGGAGATGGCGGACGAAGCGCTCGCTGACGTGCCCCTCCGGGACGCTCGGCAACGAGGCGTGGACGGTCAGGTCGAGCCGGCTCTCGTTGGCGTGGGCAGCGAGCGCGTCGCCGAGCATGCCGAGCGACTCGAGCCCGGCGTCGGGGGCGAGCACAGGCGGGCAGTGGTCGGAGAAGGGGAGGGCGACGAGGCGGTTGCCGGTCAGCCGACTCTTGATCTTGGCGAAGGGGATCGCCGCCTCGATGCGGCCCTCGTCGCGGACGCAGCAGGCGCCGATCTCATAGCCGTACTCGTCGCGCAGCAGTTCCAGCCAGAGCAGGTCGTGGAAGATGTCGGCGCCTTGGCCGTCGCCGACCAGCGTCGCGTAGCCCGGGTCGAGGAAGGGGTCGATCAGTTCGGTCGTGCGCATCGGTAAAGCAACGGGCCGCCCGCCGCGATTCTTTCGGCCGCCGGCGGTGAAAGAAGGCCGCCGGGCACCTCGTTGGTCTGACGATGGGCTCCTCTCGCCAATCACCCACCGTCGCCGAGCGCCTTCGTCAGACGCAGCGCCTGCTGCGCAGCGAGGGCGCCTCCGGCGTGGTGGGACGCCTCCGTACGCGCGGCGCCGAGGCGCTGGCGGGGTCGAGGTCGGAGGAGATCCCGGTGTTGCCTGCCGATCTCGCCCTCGCCTCGGAAAAGCTCGCCGCCGGGATCGCCCCGCCCGGACCGAAGCTCTGGCGCGAGGGGGAGCCGCTCGACGTGGCGCTGGTCTGCGGGCCGGCGGGCGAAGGCTCGGGCGGCCACACGACGATCTTCCGCATGCTGGGCGGCCTCGAGCGCCGTGGCCATCGCGTGACCGTCTACATCTATGACCGCCACGGTTGGGAGATCCGGCAGCACGAGCGCTCGATCCGCAAGTGGTGGCCTTGGTTGAAGGCCGACGTCAGGGACCTGGCCGCCGGGATCGAGGACGCTCACATCCTCTTCGCGACCAGTTGGGAAACCGCCTACCCGGTGCTCGCCTCGCCCGCCCAGGGCCGGCGCTGCTACTTCGTCCAGGACTTCGAGCCGCGCTTCTATCCGGCCGGCTCGCTCGCCCTGCTGGCCGAGGAGACCTACCGCTTCGGCTTCCAGGGAGTGACCGCCGGCCGCTGGCTGGCCGAGGTGCTGCGGCGCGACTACGGCATGCCCGCCGACCACTTCGACTTCGGCTGTGATCTCGAGCACTATGCGATCGAGCCCGATTCCGCCCACACCGACATCTGCTACTTCTGCCGCCCCTCGACCCCGCGCCGGGCGCACGAGCTGGCGGTCCCGGCGCTGCAGATGTTCGCCGGCCGTCACCCCGAGGTGACGATCCACACCTACGGCGAAAGCGCCCCCGACCTGCCCTTCCCGACCGTCGACCACGGGCTGACCACGCCCGCCGAGCTGGGCCGGATCTACAACCGCTGCGCCGCCGGGCTGGTGCTCTCGGCCTCGAACGTCTCCTTGGTCCCCTACGAGATGCTGGCCGCCGGCTGCATCCCGGTGATGAACGACGCCGAGCACAACCGCGTCGTCCTGCGGAACGATCATGTCGCCTACGCGCGGCCGACCCCGGCGGCGCTCGCCGACGCGCTCGGCCGGATCGTCGCGGCGCCCGCCGCCGAGCGCGAGGCGCGCGCCCGCGCCGCCGCCGCCGGCGTCGGCTCGATCTCCTGGGAGACCAGCGCCGATCAGTTCGAGCGCATCCTGCTCGAGGCCGTCGCCGCCCCCGACCCGCTGCCGGTCCCGGCATGAGCGCCCTGGTCAAGGTAATCGTCCCCTGCTACCGGTACGGGGACCTGCTCGAGGACTGCCTCGCCAGCATCACCTCGCAGGAGGGGGTCGACGTGCGGGTGCTGGTCGTCGACGACTGCTCGCCCGACGACACCGCCGCCGTGGCGACCCGCCTCGCCTCGGCTGACGAGCGGATCGAGTTCCGCCGCCACGAGGAGAACCTGGGCCTGATCGGGACCGCCAACGAGGGCCTCGAATGGGCCGCCGACAGCGACTACGTGGTGCTGCTGTCGGCCGATGACTTCCTCACGCCGGGCTGCCTGGCACGCGCAGTCAGGGTGATGGAGGAGGAACCTGGGGTCGGCCTGGTCTATGGCCGACCCCAATTCTTCGAGCCGGGCCCGCGGCCGGAGCCGGAGTCGACGAAGTGGCGCGGCACCACCGTCTGGTCGGGGAAGCGCTGGATCGAGCGCCGCTGTCGGACGGCCCACAACTGCATCGCCTCGCCCGAGGCCGTGGTGCGGACCTCGGTCCAGCGCCAGGTCGGTGGCTACGACCCCGCCTGCTACCACACGTCCGATCTCAATATGTGGCTGCGGATCGCCGCCGTCGCCGACGTCGCCTACGTCCGTGGCGCGGTCCAGGCGATGTACCGGATCCACGCCGACAGCATGCTGCGCAGCGAGGCCGACCCGATGGTCGACCTGCGCGAACGCCGCAACGGCTTCGAACGCTTCTTCGCCGACGCCGGGAGCGGGATCGCGGGCCGGGCGGGCATGGAGCGGACGGTGCGACGGACCCTCGCCCGCCAGGCCCTCTGGCAGGCGAGCCGGGCCTATGACCGTGGCAACCTCGACGGCCCCGACGCCGTCCCGGTCGACGCCCTGGTCGAGTTCGCGTTCGAGACCTGCCCGGAAGCGCGGCACCTGCGGGAGTGGGCGGGCCTGCGCCTGCGGCGCAAGATCGGCGCCGGGCGCTCCCTGCTCTTCGTCCCCTTCCTCGCCACCGGCGCCGGGCATCGCCTCCGTGGGCACCTCGGCCGGCTGCGCTGGCGCCTCAGCGGCGTCTAGGGAGCTTCGGCGAGACGAAAGGGACGCGCCTGGGTAAGGGCTGGGAAAGGGACGGCCGAGGGACGCGGCCGTCTCGGCCACGGCCCGGG
>DATNAG010000003.1:0-21014 GCA_035572835.1 Solirubrobacterales bacterium | reverse complement strand
TCCGAAGACTCCGAAAAGGAAGCCGAAAACTGGCTCGCCGACAACCCGGTCCCTTACCCGAGCTACTACGAAAGCGGCTTCGACTACGCCTCCTCGCTGAAGGCGAGCGGCCCGCCCGACACCGCCTTCTACGACGCCGAGGGCGAACTGGTCCACGTCAAGCTCGGCCAGTACGCGCACGAGTCCGATCTGGAAGCGGACATCAGGCGGTACGCGCTGGGAGGCGCATAATCAGGGCATGGAAGCGTTCGTCGTCATCGCCTTGATCGGGATCGGGCTCCTGGCGGCGGAGCTGTTGCTGCCGACCGGCGGGATCCTGGCGCTGCTCGGGATCGCCGGGCTGGTGGTCGGCGGGATCCTCGCGCTCGGGTCGAACGACAGCGCGGCCGACTGGATCGGGGGGGCGCTGATCACCCTCGCCATCCTCTCCGCGATCAGCTTCCTCTTCATCACCCGCAAGGTGGTCGGCTCGACCCGCAACCTGCCCAAACGCGCCGGGACCGAGGAAATGGTCGGCGGCGAAGCGGAGGCGCGCTCGGCGATCGACCCGACCGGCAAGGCGTTCATGCGCGGGACCTTGTGGTCGGCGCGGCTGGCGGAGGGTGTGGAGCCGGTCCGATTCGGGGATAGAGTCAAGGTGGAGGCGGTCGACGGGCTGACGCTCGTGGTGCGGCCGGTCCCCACCCCAGCCGAGCAACCTGAGGCCGCCAACCCCCATCAAGGAGCTAGCTGAATGGCCGTAGTCGGTGCCGTCGTCATCGTCATCATCCTTTTCGCGCTGATCGGCGTCGGGCTCTCGGTGAGGGTGCTGCGCGAGTACGAGCGCGGCGTGATCTTCCGGCTCGGCCGCCTGATCGCGACCAAGGGCCCGGGCCTGATCCTGCTGATCCCGCTGATCGACCGGATGGTCAAGGTCGAGCTGCGGACGGTGACGCTGAGCATCCCGCCGCAGGAGGTGATCACCCGCGACAACGTTCCCTGCCGCGTCAACGCGGTCGCCTACTTCCGGGTCGTCGACCAGAACCGGGCCGTGGTCGAGGTCGAGAACTACCTGGTCGCGACCTCGCAGATCTCGCAGACGGCGCTGCGCTCGGTGCTCGGCAAGGCGGAGCTCGACCAGCTGCTCGCCGACCGCGAGCGCCTCAACGAAGACCTGCAGAAGATCATCGACGAGTCGACCGAGCCGTGGGGCGTGAAGGTGACCGCGGTGGAGATCAAGGACGTCGAGATCCCCGACCAGATGCAGCGCGCGATGGCGCGCCAGGCCGAGGCCGAGCGCGAGCGGCGGGCCAAGATCATCAACTCCGAGGGCGAGTTCCAGGCGGCGCAGAAGCTCACCGACGCGGCCGACATCATCAGCACCAACCCGGCCTCGCTGCAGCTGCGCTACCTGCAGACGCTGCTCGAAATCGGCTCCAACCAGAACACGACGGTGGTCTTCCCGCTGCCGATGGACGTGCTCGAGCCGTTCATCGGGCGCGCCGAGCACAACCGCGGCGGCAGCAAAGACGCATCGCGGCCGAAACCCCCGCCGCCTCCCGGTGGCGGCGAGCCGGTGCCGGGAGTGACCGACATCGGTCCGGAGCCGGTGGTGCCGCCCGCGGACGACTCCCCGCCGGACTCGGATCTGCCACCCTCCCGCTCCTGAGCGCCAGTCCCGAGATCCGCATCGACCAGCTGAGCGGGCTGAGGAGCATCCTCGCCCCGGGTCGCGCCGCGCGGCCGGACAACTTCACCACGCGCCGCAGCGAGCCGAAGGGACCGGACGGGTGCCCGTTCTGCGAAGGCAACGAGGACAAGACTCCGCCCGAGATCTACGCGCTGCGGCCGGACGGGAGCGCCCCGGACACGCCCGGCTGGCGGACCCGGGTGGTGCCGAACCTCTACCCCGCGCTCGGCGCGCCCGAGGCGGCCGCGCCGGGGAGCCCGGAGACCGAAGCGGGCTCGTTCTCCGCCGGCGGCGATCCGCTGCTGACCTCGCGGCGGAGCGGCGAACCGGATCTCTTCAGCGCCCGCCCCGCGACGGGGGCCCACGAGGTCTTGATCAACTCGCCCCGCCACGTGACCGCGATGGCCGAACTCGACGACACCGAGTTCGCCGACGCGGTCGCGACCTGGAGGGAGCGGATGCGGGCGCACCGCGACGCCCCCTACCAGCAGCTGATCGTCAACGAGGGCGGTGGCGCCGGAGCCTCGCTCGAGCACACCCACGCGCAGCTCTACGCGCTGCCGTTCGTGCCGGCCTCGGTGGCGCGCGAGCGCGAGCGGGTCGGCGCCTACGGCGAACGAACCGCCGGGGCGGGGCTGCTCGCCGACGTGCTGGTCGAGGAGGTGCGGCGGAAGTCGCGCCTGGTGGCGATCGACGACGAGGCGGCGCTGATCTGCCCGTGGGCGTCGCGAGGGCCGTTCGAGCTGCGGGTGATCCCGCGGCGCGAGGTGGGCAGCTTCGAGGAGGACGGCGGCGGGGCGGCGATGATCGCGACCGCGATGCGGGTCCTGGCGGCGCGGTTCGGCGAGCCGCCGGAGCTGAACCTCTGGGTCCGCACGGCGCCCAAGGACGCCGAGCAGTTCCACTGGCACGTCGACATCGCGCCCCGCCTGACGATCAAGGCCGGCTTCGAGCTCGGCACCGGCGTCGACATCAACATCTATCCGCCGGAGAAGGCCGCGTCAGACCTGCGCGAATGCCTCTGAGCTGAGCACCGAATCGAGCAGCCCGGGGAAGCGGGCGTCGATGTCGTCGCGCCGGAGGCGACTCATCTTGCTGGTCCCCTCCTTCCACTGTTCGACCAGGCCCGCCTCGCGCAGCACCCGGAAGTGGTGGGTGCGGGTCGATTTGGTGATCTCGGGGGCGAAGCTCCCGCACGGACGGGGGGTATCGCTCGCGGCCAGCTCGGCCACGATCCCGCGCCGCTGCGGATCGCTCAGCGCGTGGAGGACGGCGGAAAGGTCGATCTGATCCCGCGCGGGGGGCTCGAAGCTCATGGGCACATGATACGACGATCATCGAACTTTGTGGTACGGTGACCATCGAACTATGAAGCGCTTCCAGAAAGACGCCCTCCTCCTGACCGTCTGCCTCGCGCAGTTCATGGTCATCCTCGACATCTCGATCGTCAACGTCGCCCTGCCGAAGATCCACGAATCGCTGGGCTTCTCCGACACCGGGCTGCAGTGGGTCGTCAACGCCTACACCCTCACCTTCGCCGGCTTCCTGATGCTGGCCGGCCGCGCCACCGACCTCCTCCCCCGGCGCCAGGTCTTCCTGATCGGCGTCGGTCTCTTCACCGCCGCCTCGCTCGGCTGCGCGCTCGCCGACGGCCAGGGCGTCCTGATCGGCGCCCGTTCGATCCAGGGCTTCGGTGCCGCGGTCATCTCCGCCGCCAGCCTCGCGATCGTCACCGGCAACTTCAAAGAGGGCGTCGAGCGCAACCGGGCGCTCGGTCTCTGGGCGGCGATGGGCGGGATCGGCGGCAGCGCCGGCGTCCTGCTCGGCGGCGCCCTCACCCAGGGCTTCGACTGGCCCGCCGTCTTCATCATCAACGTCCCGGTCGGCCTCGCCGTGCTGCTTGCCGCCCGTCGGGTGATCCCGCTCGGTGGTGCCGTCGCCCATGAGCGCAAGCTCGACGTGCCCGGCGCGGTCCTGATCAGCGGCGGCCTCACTGCGATCGTCTACGGCATCGTCCGCACCGACTCGCTCGGCTGGGGCTCGCTCGGCGTCCTCGTCCCGCTGGCTGTCGGCCTCGGCCTGCTCGGCCTCTTCGTCCTGGTCGAGGGCAGGCTCGCCGCCGACCCGCTGATCCCCCTCCAGGTCTTCAAGATGCCCGCCCTGCGCGCCGCCAACCTGATCGTCGCGCTGCTCTTTGCCGGGCTGTTCGGCATGTGGTATTTCGTCTCCCTCTTCCTCCAGGAAGTGAAGGGCGAGAACGCGCTGGTCGCCGGCATCTCCTTCCTGCCGATGACGCTGCTGATCTTCGCCGGCTCGGCGACCGCGCCGAAGCTGGTCGCCCGCCTCGGCGTGCGCACCACGCTGACGATCGGGATGTCGCTGGCGACGCTCGGCTTCCTCGTCCTGGCGACGGTCGACGCGTCGAGCGCCTACGAGGTCGCGATCCTGCCCGGCGGCATGCTCACCGCGCTCGGCGCCGGCTGGTCGCTGGTGCCGGCGACGATCGTCGCGGTGAAAGGCGTGCCGGCGGAGCAGAACGGGCTCGCCTCGGGTGTCGTCAACACCTCACGCCTGGTCGGCGGCACGCTCGGCCTGGCGGTGCTGACGACGATCGCCACCTCGCGTACCAACGACCTCGTCGGTGGTAGAACCGCCCAGCTCGACGCGCTGACCAGTGGCTACAAAGTCGCCTTCCTGATCGGGGCGGCCCTCTGCTTCGCGGGCGCGATCGCCGCGGTCACCCTGCTGCGCGGCCGCCCCGAGGGCGTCGTCCGCCCCGCCTCCCAAGGAGCCTGACCGCCCGCTCGCGTTCGCGGTTACCCATAAGCAGTAAGGGAAGGTGCGAACTCACACGCGGCGTGTAGGGTCAGCGGCCGTGGCGCCCAACCCTCGACCGATCCCGCGCTTCATCGCCGACACCAGCCAGGAGGGCATCGCCGGCGGTCGTTTTGCCTCGCGCCTGCGCGACGCCTTCTCCGGCGCCGTCGACGGGATCGCCGACCTTCCCGCCGGCGCCGCGGTGCCGGCGGAGATCGACTGGTTCCCGGAGCGCGCCTGGGGCGGCCGTGTCTGGGTTCCCTGCTCGGCGCGCACCGAGAGCGACGAGGGCACGCTCGAGCTCTACGGCCACGTCTCCTACGACCTGCCGGAGGGCGGCGGCGACCCGACCGGGTTCCGCGCCACCGCCGACTTCACCGACGTCCTCGCCGAGGACAACCCGGACTGGAAGATCGACCTCAACGACGACGTGATCGGTCGCTGGCGCGGCGAGAACGGCCGTGCGGGGGCGGTAACCCTGGTCTGGGGGCGCCCCCTGGTGCGCGGCGCGGTCGCCGCCACCGCCGAGCTCGACGGCGAGACCGTCGACCAGGAAGAGATCCTCCGCGACCGCTTCTCGCTGGTCGCCCTCGACGCGCTCGAGGCCTACGGCGACGACGTCTTCATGGAAGTCAAGCTCTGGAGCCGCCGGGCGATGGAGCTCGCCGCCGAGAGCCTCTACGCCGCGGTCGAAGAGGACGAGCCCGCCGCCGAGGGCTAACTCCTCCTACTTGCGCCAAAATCCCGCCCAGGCCCCGATAGCTCAGCTGGATAGAGCGATCCCCTCCTAAGGGATAGGCCGCTGGTTCGAATCCAGCTCGGGGCATAGGCGAAACCTGGCCGCGGCCGAGAGGGCCGCGCTATTTTCGACCGATGGCAGATCGACAGGTCACCGCGGATCGACGTGCCCGGACGCCGAAGGGCGAGGCGACGCGACAACGGATCATCGACGCCGCCGCCGACCTGATGCGTCTGAAGGGCGTGGGTAACACCACGCTCGACGACGTGGTGGTGGCCAGTCAGACGTCGAAGTCGCAGCTCTATAACCACTTCTCCGACAAAGCGGATCTGACCCGCGCCGTCGTGCAACGGTGGGGCGAGCGCCGTCTCGAACAGCAGGAAGACGATCTTAGTCGCCTCGACTCGATCCGTGGACTCGAACGCTGGCGCGACGCGATCGTGCAGCGCAACACCATCGTCGGCGGGGCTCACGGCTGCATCCTTGGTTCGTTGGCGATCGAAGTCGCCGACCGCGACGATGAGGCCAGAAGGACCTTGCGAGCCGACTTCCAGACTTGGGAACGCCTTCTCGCCGAGGGCCTCGAGCGGATGCGCATAAAGGGGATCCTCAGAGCCGACGCCGACCCCCGCGACCTGGCGACCGGGATCATGGCGGCCTTACAAGGCGGCTATCTCCTGGCCCAGACGGCACACGACAGCGCCCCGATGGCGGTGGCGCTCGACATGGCGATCGAGCACGTCAAGACGTTCGCCACCGGGAGCTGACCGCACGACGGGTCGCGGACGCGTCATCCCCGAGGTCCGGCCGCAGCCCGCCGATGGTCGCCGGCGCCCTCATGAGCGAACTTGGATGATCGTCTTCCCTTTGAGCCGGTCGGTCGAATTGAAGGTCGCGACGGCATCGTCGAGGTCGGAGACCCTGCCGATGTTCGTCCGCAGCCGTCCGTCCCGCACCCGCCGGACGATCTCGCCGAGCTGGGCACGATCGGACTCGACCACGAAGTCGACCGCCAGGCCGTCGGCGGGCCGAGCCTCCGGCGGCCCGACCACCGTCACGAGCGTTCCCCCGGGGCGGACCATGGCCGCGGAGCGCTTCTGGACGTCGCCGCCGATCACGTCGAAGACGAGGTCGACGCCGCCGACGTCCTCCAGGGTGTCGTTCTCGAGGTCGACGAACTCGTGGACGCCGAAATCGAGCGCCGTCTGGCGGTCGGGGGCACGTCCGGTGCCGATGACGTAGGCGCCGAACTCGTTCGCGAGCTGGGCGACCATCGACCCGACCGCGCCGGCGGCACCGTGAGCGAGGACTGCCTGCCCCGCCTTGAGGTGGCCGTGGTCGAACAGTCCCTGCCACGCGGTCAGGCCGGAGATCGGCAGGCTCGCGCCCACCGTGAACTCGACGTCGCCGGGCAACGGTGCCAGGTCCCGCGCCTCGATCGCCACGTACTCCGCCAAGGTGCCGTCGCGATGCCAGTCCGCGATGCCGAACACCCGCTGTCCCACGGACACACCGGTCGTGCCGTAACCGAGCGCGGTGACCACGCCGGCCAACTCATGACCGAGAATCGACGGCGATCGGTCGAGATGGCGGCGATCGGTCCAGGTCGAGGACCATTCCACCTCGGTCGAGACGAATCCCGACGCATGCACTTCGACGACGACGTCGTTTATCGCCGGTTGCGGCTCGGGCCGCTCCGCCAACGTCATCCCCGCCACCCCGGCGGCCTGGTCCGTCACCACTATCGCTTTCATGGAATTGTCCCTTCGGTCGGTGTCGCCTCGAGCGGAATGTCGGATCTATGGTGGATCAAGCGCCGGGGCCGACCGCTCCGTAACAGAGCCTCCTGACCCCCGGGGTCTGCACGGCGAAGTCGTCGGCCTCGAATTAATGGACGATAGCGTCCAGAAAAGTCCGCGAGCCCCAAAATTCGTGCACGTCTGATCGGTAGAACCGATCGAACCCGCAGCGGTCGAACACCGGGTGGTCGACCGGGGGCGAGCTGAAAGACTCGCCCGCATAAATGGACCAGTTGGTCCATTTGTGCGATAGGACTCGATCGAAACGGGCCGCCGGCAACGGAGGGATCGGGTGGCATCAACACGCTGGGCGCTGGGAACCTTCACCTTCTTCGAGATGCCGCCGGAGTAACCAGGGGATGGGCCACTGGTCGGATCCAGCGGCAGGGCGCTAGAGGCGCGGCTTGAGGACGATGACCGGGATCTTCCGGTCGGTCTTCTGCGCGTAGTCGGTGAACTGAGGCTGCTGCTCTTCCTGGATCGAGTAGAGCCGATCGCGCTCCTCGCCGGTGACCTCCTCGGCAGTGACGTTGACGGTGTCACTGCCGATCTCGATCGAGACGGCCGGCTGGGCCTTCAGGTTGTGGTACCAGCCCGGGTTGTTGGGCGCGCCGCCTTTGGAGGCGAAGATGACCCAGTTCTCGCCATCGGCCAGGTAGACCAGAGGGGTGACGAAGTCGGTCCCCGATCTGGCCCCGACGTTGTGCAGGAGCAGCAGCGGTTTGCCCTCGAACATGCCGCCTGCGGTGCCCCCGTTGGCGCGGAACTCCTCGATCACCCGGGCGTTGAAGTCATGCGGCGTCGTCGTCATCGATGGGACTGTAGCCGGCCGCGATCGTCGGCAAGCGAGCTTGCCGCTCCCCGCGGGAGAGCAACTTCGGCGGCCGAGACCCGTTTAATGACCGAGGCCAGTGATCTCCGGACCCGGCAAACTTCTGCGCGCCCGTCTCCTGCTCGGCGCACTCATGCTCCTCGCCGCCTTCGCGGCGGCGCTCGGCGCCGCCCGGGCCGGCGCGGCGGGCGGGCGCAGCGTCCACTTCGAGGGGCGCGCGGTGCATGTGCCCGCGGGGTATCGCGTGGTCCGGGTCGGGGCGGACTCGCGCACCTGCGTGCGGCTCGACCGCCGGGTCGTCTACCTCGGCGGTCCCCCGGCCGAACAGCGGTGCCCGGCCGGACCGATCCTCGGCAAGCGGCGGGCGATCGTCATCGCGCCCGATCAAGCGCGCCCTGCCGCCGCGCGCGCCTCGGCCGCCCGCGCCCCCGCGACCGGCTCGGTCAGCGGCTCGGTCTTCACCGGCCTCGGCTTCGACACCTGCAGCGCCCCCTCCAGCAAGGCGATGGCGGCCTGGGCCGCTTCGCCATTCCGCGGCGTCGGCGTCTACATCGGCGGCGAAAACAGCGCCTGCTCGCAGCCCAACCTCAGCGCCAGCTGGGTCAGCGCCCAGACCACCGCGGGCTGGCACCTCATCCCCACCTACGTCGGCCTGCAGGCGACCACCTCGAGCTGCAGCAGCTGCGCCAAGATGACCACGGTCGCGGCCGGCACCCAGGGCGCCGCGGCGGCCGAAGACGCGGTGGCCGAGGCGACCGCGATCGGGATCGGCACCGGCAGCCCGATCTACTTCGACATGGAGTCCTACTCGCCGACCACCAGCGCGACCAAGGCCGTCCTCACCTTCCTCGAAGCGTGGACGGACAAGATCCACGAACTCGGCTACCAGTCGGGCGTCTACTCCTCCAGCGGGTCCGGGATCGCCGACCTCGCCAAGCAGGTGGGCACCGCCTACACGCAGCCCGACGACCTCTGGATCGCCAACTGGAACAACGCGGAAAACACGCTCGACCCGGTGGTGCCGGCGACCGCCTGGGCCAACCACCAGCGCATCCACCAGTTCCGCGGCGGCCATGACGAGACCTACGGCGGGGTCACGATCAACATCGACAGCAACTACGTCGACGGCGCGACCGTCGGGGTCGGCACGCCGCCGGTCGGCGAATCGGACCCGATCGGCTCGCTCGAGCTGACCGGCGCCCCGGCGAAAGGAACGGTCAGGGTGAAAGGCTGGGCGCTCGACCCCGACGCGCCGACCGAAACGCTCTCGATCAGCGTCGTCGTCGGCGGGCGGGCGGGCCAGAAAGGCGTCGAAACCTTCGAACTGGGGCCGGTTGCCAACCTCACCCGCACCGACGTCGCCGCCTCCCACAGGATCGCCGGGCCTAATCACGGTTTCGACAGCCGCTTCTTCACGATCAAGTCCGGCCCCGAGCCGATCTGCGTCTACGCGCTCAACGTGGTGCTCGGCGGCAACCGCCTGCTCGGCTGCCGGACGACGACGATTCCGGTCGCACTCTCCCTCTCCGGCCTGCGGGCGACCCGCTCGGGGATCGCCGTCAACGTCACCTGCGAATTCCCGGTCGGGGTCGAATGTCCCGGCCACCTCGGACTCCGCACCACCTACAGGGTGGCCACCCCGCGCCGCCACAAAGCGCCGCGGATCCACGCCGTGACCCGCTCCCTGGCGCAGCGCACCTTCCACCTCACCGGGGCGACCTGGCACCGCTTCGTGCTGCCGCTCTCCGCCGGCGGCCGCAAGATCCTGCGGGAACGGGGCAAGCTGCGAACGCTTCTGATCGCCGCGATTCCGGGCGGGCAGCGGACCGTCGCCGTCCCGCTGGAATCGCCCGCCGCCCGGCGAGCTTCGCGGCGCTAGTCGCCGAGCGCCTCGCGCAGCCGCGCGATCTCGCCTTTGAGCTCGAGCAGGTCGGCCTCAAGCCGATCGAGCCGAGCCGTCTCCTCCTCCACCCCCGCCCCGCGGTCGACCTGCGTCAACTCGCCAGGACCGTGGTCGTCCTGAGTTAAGTCATCCGATACGGAGGTCGACCGCTCCGCGCTCTGGTTAACGGAGGTCGACCGCGGCTCGGAGGATGGGGGCGGGTTCGGGACGAGCTCGACCGCGTCGTCGCCGCCGAGCACCTGCTCGAAGCGGTCCTCCTTCTGGCCCGGGCGGCGCGGGTGGCGGATGACGAAGCCGCGCTCGATCAGGCGATCGAGCACCTCGTTCACGGCACCGAGGTCGGCGAAGCCCTCGAGCCGCTCGGTCCGCTGCTTCAGCTCGCCGGGGGTCTGGGCCCCGCGCAGCATCAGCACCGCGAGCACGGCCAGTTCGCCGGAGTCGACGCTCAAAGCCTCGGGCAGCAGGTGGCGATACTTGCGCGCCCGCGATCCCGCCCCGCTGGCCAGCCGCGTCCAGCCCCGCAGCGCCGTCCGCCGCAGGGCGTCGGAGACCGTCGCCTCGTCGTAGTCGACCACCGGGTCGCGGTTGGTCGACTGGTTGCAGGCGAGTCGCAGCGCGTTGAGCGAGAGCGGATAGACGTCCGGGGTCGTCCGCTGCTTCTCGACCAGGCAGGCGACGACGCGGATCTCGACGGCGTCGGGCGCGGCGGGCACGGCGTTCGCCTAGGCGCGGTCGGGCCGGTCGGGATAGAGCTCGTCGATCGTGCAGAGCGCCCGGTAGGGCGCCCGGGCCGCGGCTTCGATCCGCTCCGCCCCGCCCGCGAGACGATCGACCACGGCGACGACGCCGGCGATCTCCAGGCCCTCCTCACGGCAACGTTCGATCGCCTCGGCGGTCGAGCCGCCGGTGGTCACCGTGTCCTCGACGATCAGGCATCTGACGCCCGCCTCGACCGGCCCCTCGACCCACCGCTGCAGCCCATGCTGCTTCTTCTCGCCGCGGACGAAGAAGGCGACCAGGTCGTCCCCGGCGGGCACCGCGAGCACCGCGCAGGACGGGGCGATCGCCGCCGTCGCCGGCCCGCCGACCGCCGTCGCGCCGACCTGGTGGGCGACCGCCGCGATCAGCTCGCCCGCCGCCCGGAACCCGCCCGGTCGCATCAGCGTGCGCCGCGCGTCGACGTAGTACTGGGCGACCCGACCGCTCGACAGCGTCACTTCCCCGATCACCAGCGAGTGCTCGCGCAGTTCGGCGAGCAGCGCCTGTTTGGCGGCCTCTAGATCAGCCACCGACACGGACCTGGGGTGAGCTCCCGCTCACCAGACAAAGATGGACTCGCCGTAATGAAGCTGTTCGTAGATCCGTGGCTGATCGGCGATGAAGGTCCGCACGCAACCGTGGCTGGCGGCGTAGGTGGGAACTTCGTGGTAGCCGTGGACCGCGTAGCCGTTGTGCCAGTAGAAGGAGTAGTACATCCCCTCCGAGTTGTAGCCCGGTTCCTGGCGATAAAACTCGTAGTGGCCGGTGATCGTCGGCGTCGAGGGCTTGCCGGTGGAGACGGGGTAGATCGCGAACGGCTTGCCGTCCTTGATCAGCACCAGCACCTGCTTGTCGAGGGGCACCTCGGCGTGTTCGCCGGCATCCGGGTACTTGACGTGGTAGCCGCCCTGGTCGGCGAAGACCGACTTGAGGATCCCCGGGCCGGCCTTTTTGGTCCGGTCCATGTCGTTGACCTTGCGGTAGGCGAGGACCTCGCGACCGAGCCGCGCGGTGAAGCACTTGCCGCCGCCACTGACGTAGCCCATCTTCGCCAGGTGGCCTTTGAAGGCTCCGACGACGTCGCTGCATTCGCCCCGGTTCAACTTCGGGAAGCTGACCGTCCAGCTCTTGCGCACGGTCGAGTCGGCACCGAGGCTCGGGGTCGCCACGTGCTTGGCCGCGACCGCATACTTGCCGCTTTCCTTGACCACCACGCTCGATCGGAAGGTGCCGGTCTGGTTCGGCCCCGGCTGGACCTTGACCTGGCGGCTCAGCAGCTGCTTGCCGTTCAGGTAGAAGGTGACTTCGACGTGCTGGCTTTCGACGTAGGGCGAGACCGTGCCTCGCACCGGCACCGTGTCGAGGATCGTCGCCTTGCCGCCGTGCAGGTGACCGACGTCGATCTTCACCGTCGCCTCCGGCACTTCCGGCTTGACCGGCTTCGCTTCCTTACCGGGCGCGGCGGCCGCGGCGGTGGCGGGCACCGCCAGGAGCACGGCGGCTCCGACGGCGAGGGCAAGGCGGCGGATCACGCGCGGAATCGTACTGGCAAAGGCGGCACTACTGGCTGGTGAGGGCGACGATGTTGTTGAGCATGTGCAGGATCATCCCCGGCAGGATCGAGCCGGTCCGCTCGTAGAGCAGCGCCAGCAGGAAGCCGAAGACGATCAGCGGCGGCACCGCGGTGATCCCGGTGATCGCGTGCAGGGCGCCGAAGATCAGCCCGCACAGCAGCGCCGCGGCGAGCCGCGGCAGCTTCTCCCGCAGCCCCCCGAAGAGCATCCCGCGGAAGCAGATCTCCTCGCTCACCGGCGCGGCGACCACGATCAGCAGGACCTGGATCGGGATCGCCCCGAAGCCCTTGGCGATGTCCTGCTGATGCGGTTCGGTGATCACCGCCGAGTAGAAGATGTTGAAGGCGAGGTAGAGGACGACGGTCAGCCCCATCCACTTCAGCGCCGACGGGCGGAAGGCCTGGACGCCGAGGCGGGCGAAGATCTCCCGCGGCCCCTTGGCGCCGCGCGTCGCGGCGAGCGCCATCGGCACCAGCAGGAAGCCGAGCGCGGTGGCGATCTGGGAGAGGACGTTGCCCAGCGTGTCGAGCGAGTTGTCGAGTTCGCGGGCGACGAAGAGGTGCCCGCCGGAGAAGGCGATCGCCGAGACTTCGTCGCCCGTGATGATCTTGCGCCCGGTGGGGGTCGGCGGCCGGATCGGGACGGCGGAAAGCCGGTATTCGTAGACGTCGCCATCCCGTTCGGCGATCCAGAGGTCGCCGGCGGAGTCGACGGTGAGGGCGGCGAAATCGTCGCCCGAATCGGGCTTCAGCTCCCAGGCGAAAAGTCCGCTGGGTGTGAAGGCCCAGATCGTCCCGTCGCCCCTGCCGGAGAGGACGAAGACGTCCCCGTGGCCGGGGCCGGGGGCGGCATCGACGGCGATGTCGTTGTCGCTCGATCCGAATTCGAAGCCTTCCTCGGCGCCGGGCTCCCCCGGCTCCAGCGTGGCGCCGCGGGAGTCGCCATTGCGATTCAGCTTCAGCACCTTTTCGTCTCCGGCGTCGATCACGTAGACGTCGCCGGAGGAGGATCCGACGGCGAGCCGTTCCGGTTCGAAGCCGCCGACGGCGCTCACCCCGCGCCCGTTCTCGATCGTCAGGATCTTTCGCGGCCCGCCGCGGGCCCCGACCGCCCAGCCGCTCATCTGTCCCCTGCTCCCTTCGGAGACGAACAGGGTGTCGCCGCGCGGGTCGAACGCCAGCCCGTGC
This sequence comes from Solirubrobacterales bacterium, assembly GCA_035572835.1. Taxonomy (GTDB): domain Bacteria; phylum Actinomycetota; class Thermoleophilia; order Solirubrobacterales; family 70-9; genus VAYN01. Next base: position 7,735 of record DATNAG010000003.1, on the reverse strand, counting down.
GAGTCTTCGATCCCGGTGATCTTCGCCTGCGGGATTTCTTCTCCACGTGCGCCGAACACCCGCACTTCGTCTTCGTGGTCGGCGTAGAGGCGGCCGGTCTCCGGGTCCAGCGCGATCGCCGTCGCGTCGCCGTTGTCGAAGCTCGCCGACGTCGTGAAGCTCGGCCGGAAGCGCGCTTCGATCTTCCCTTCCTGGGCGCCGAGGATCAGCCCCGGGACGGCGAGGAAGATGCCGACGCCGAGCGCCGCGATGACGCCGAGCACCGCCGCCCACGGCCCCCAGTTCGAGTACGGGAAGGTGCGCTGCGGTTTGGCGACACCGTCGCCGACTAGGTTGGCCTCCATGTCGCCGGCAGTTTCCCAGGTCTCCCGTTCCACCAAGACGCGACTGACGATCCTGCGTCGGCTGCTGCTGCTCGGCGCGATCCTCGTCGTCGCCGCGATCGTCCTCGCCCAGTTCACCTCGCTGGGGAAGCTGGCAGCCGGGATCTTCGCCTCGACCGCGGTGCTCGGCCTGATCATCGGCTTCGCCGCTCAGAACACGATCTCCAACATCATCGCCGGCGTCCTGATCGCGATCACCCAGCCGATCCGGATCGGCGACCGCATCACCTTCGAAGAGCGCGAGGGCCGGGTGGCCGACATCACGCTCTCCTACACCTTCATCGACCCCGGCGACGGCAGCCGGGTCGTGATCCCCAACCAGATGCTGGTCGAAGGGATCGTCCACAATCACGCCGGGGCGGACACCAAGGCCTAGCCGCGCGCCCTAGGCTTTGGTCGATGACGCAGCGGGGTCGGCGTCGGCAGCGACGCCGCGGGAGCATCGGAGCCAAGGTGGCGATCGTCGCCGGGGTCTTCCTCGCGCTGATCGCGATCGTCGTGATCGGGGTCACGACCTGGGTGCTCGACGTCGCCGCCGATGCCCCCTCGCTGGCCAGCTGCAAGCACGCCGAGAAGCACGGCAACTCGGTCATCTACGCGGCGAACGGGGAACGTCTGGGCGCGATCGTCTCGCCGGAAGCGAGCGCCCCGGTGCCGCGGGCGAAGATCCCGCGCAAGCTCGAGTTCGCCACGGTGGCGATCGAGGACCAGCGCTTCTACCAACACGGTGGCCTCGACACGCTCGGCATCCTGCGCGCCGGGCTCGCGGATCTGGAAGCGGGCGAAGCGGTCGAGGGCGGCTCGACGATCACCCAGCAGCTGGTCCGCAACCTCTGCATCGAGCATCCGAAGAAGACGCTCGAACGCAAGATCGAAGAAGCGAAGCTGGCGCTGGAGTACTCCGAACGCCACTCGAAGGGCCAGATCCTCGGGCAATACCTGAACACCGCGACCTACGGGACGATCGAAGGGTCGACCGCGGTCGGGGTCGGGGCGGCGGCGCTGATCTACTTCTCGAAGCCGGTCTGGAAGCTCGACACCGCGCAGCTGGCGCTGCTCGCCGGCCTCCCCCAGGCGCCCTCCGAATACAACCCGCTGCTCAACCCGAAAGCGGCGACGGCGCGGCGCAACGAGGTGCTGCAGAAGATGGCGAAGCTCGGCTACCTGTCGCCGCCGCGGGCGCGGGCGCTGGAAAAGCGCGGCCTCGGGTTGAGGGTCTCCCACGGCTACTTCGCCCACCGCGAGCCTTACTTCTTCGACTACGTCGAACATTTCCTGATCGGGCACTACGGGGCGGAAACGGTGCGCCGCGGCGGCCTCCAGGTCCACACCACGCTGAGCCCGGAGCTGCAGCGGGTCGGCCGCGCGGCGATCGCCGCGGCGCTCTACGAACCGACCGACCCGGCCTCGGCCTTCGTCTCGATCGACCCCCGCGACGGCCACGTGCGGGCGATGGTCAACAGCACCGACTACGCCGACGACCAGTTCAACCTGGCGGCGCAGGGGCATCGGCAGCCGGGCTCGACCTTCAAGGCCTTCGTCCTCACCACCGCGATCAAGCAGGGCATCGACCCCTACTCGACCTACTACGAATCGAAGCCGCTGGACCTGAACCTGCCGCAGTGGGGACATTGGGAAGTCCACACCGCCGACGAGGGCTACCAGGGGACGATCAACCTGCAGCAGGCAACGGTCACCTCCGACAACACCGTCTTCGCACAGCTCGACCTCGATGTCGGGCCGGAGAACGTCGCCGCGACGGCGAAGTCGATGGGGATCACGACCCATCTGCAGGGACTGCCGGCGGAAGGGATCGGGGGACTGAAGTACGGGGTCAGCCCGCTCGAACTTGCCGACGCCTACGCGACCCTCGCCGCCGGGGGGATCCGCCACCGCCCGGTGGCGATCGCCAAGGTCGTGCGGCCGGGCGGCAAGGTCGAACACCCGCAAGGCCCGCAGCCGACCCGGGTGCTGAGCCCGGCGGTCGCCTGGCAGGTGACCCGCCTGCTGCACGACAACATCACCGAAGGGACCGGCACGGCGGCCTACACCGGGTGCGTCGGCCAGGCGGGCAAGACCGGGACCACCGACAACGAGACCGACGCCTGGTTCTCCGGCTACCAGCCGAACCTGGCGACGGCGGTCTGGGTCGGGTATCCGGAATCGAACGCGATCTCGATGACCAGCGTCCACGGGATCACCGTCTTCGGCGGCACCTTCCCGGCCGAAATCTGGCACGGGCTCTACGAAGGCGCCAGCGTGCCGTGCGAGGAATTCGACGAACCGGAAGAAGAAGTCGAATGGGCGCCGGGGTTCGGCCAGTTCACCGCCGCGGCGCCGGGGACCGAGGGTTCGAAAGCGAAGACCGGCAAAGGCGGTGTGGCGGGCGAAGCGGGCGGAGAACTGCCCGGCCAGAGCTCGGTCGGCGGCTACGACCCCAACGCCTACGCTCCCGGCGTCGGCCAGGAACCTGCCCCGGCCCCGCCCCTCCCCGGCGAGGACGGCGGCCCGACCCCCGGCGTCGGCGGCGGCGAAGCCGCCCCCGAATGACCACGATGTTGACGGGCCGAAAACTCAAGCAGGAGTTGAGTTTTCGGCCCACCAACCTGACGGAGTAGCGGGCGATCGACGCGGGGCTTGCGTACGGCCTGATCTGGGCGGGGTTCCTCGCCTACCTCGTCGTGCTCGCGCTCGCCCCGCGGGTCGGCGTCCGCGCGGTCGGTGCGCTGATCCTCGTGGCCGTGCTCGCCTTCGCCTGCGCCCCGGTCCTCCTATCTCACGACGCCTTCAGCTACCTCGACTACGCGCGGCTCGGCGTCCGCCACGGCCTCGACCCCTACGTCGCCGCTCCTGACGCGGTCCCCACCGATCCCGCCTTCGCCCAGGTCACCTGGACCGAAACGCCAAGCGCCTACGGTCCCCTGTTCACCCTCGCCACCTATCCACTCGCCTGGCTGCCGATCTGGCTCGCGGTCGCGGTGCTGAAGGCCGTCGCTGCCGCCTCCGTCCTCGGCCTCGCCTTGGTCATCTCACGGCTCGCCGCCTGGCGCGGCGCCGACCCGGCCCGGGCGGCGGCATTCGTCGCCCTCAACCCGCTCGTCCTCGTCCACGTGGTCGGCGGCGCCCACAACGACGGCCTCGCGATGCTCCTCACGACGATCGGCGTCGCCGCCTTGGTCGTCCGCCGCGAGGCCGGCGCCGGCGCCTCCCTGGTCGCAGGCGCCGCAATCAAGTCCTCAGGCCTCTTCGTCGCCCCCTTCGCCGTCACCGCCACCGCCCGCGATTCGATGTTGATGGGCCGAAAACTTGCCTATATGGCAAGTTTTCGGCCCATCAACAGGCTCCTGCTCGGGGGGCTTGCGGCGGCGGTCGTGATCGGCGTCGCCGGCTACCTCGCCTTTGGCTGGGAGTGGTTGCACGCGTTCGGGCTCGCCGGAGAAAACCAGGGGCGGACGAGCCACATGTCGATCCCGGTCACCTTCGCCCGCCTCACCGGGATCGACGAGGGAGCGGTCCGGGTGACGGCGCTGGCGCTCTTCGGCGCCGCGGTCCTCTGGCTGCTGGGCTGGACCTGGCGCGGCGCCGACTGGATCCGCGCCGCCGCCTGGGCGGGGACGGGGCTCCTGCTCGCCACCTCCTGGCTCCTCCCCTGGTACCTGATCTGGCCGCTGCCGCTCGCCGCCGTCGCCCGCGACCGCCTCCTCGCCCTCGTCCTTCTCGCCCTCACCGCCTACCAGCTGGGCGCCCGCATCCCGCTCTAGTCTGCATTTACCCCTGCTGAGAAGGGGTAAATGCGGACGCTCAGAGAATTTCCGGCGTGTGCGCCCGGGTTTCCTCGGTCGACATTTCCTGCTCCTCCTGGGAGGCGTGGAGGATGCCGGTCTGGATCGACCAGCCCTCGCGCCGCCCCATCGCCGTGACCAGCGCGACGTAGAGCAATTCGGCGACCGTCATCACCCCGCGCACCGCGATCGAGATCAGCGAGCCGACCGCGAAGCTGCGGCCCGGCAGCGCCGCCTTGACCGCCCAGGCGAACGCCGCGTCGCGCACCCCGAGCCCGGCCGGCGCGACCAGCGTCACCAGCGCGGCGAAATACCCGATCGCCTGCGCCGAGCCGACCAGCAGGATGTCGTTGTAGGGGATGAAGGTGACCGAGCGGGCGACGCTGTAGATGCCGAACGCGACCACCAGCCAGATCAGCGAGAAGTAGACGATCAGCGAGATCACGTCGCGCAGGGACATCACCACCGGCAGTGGATCGCGGCCGAAGGCGCTCAACAGCTTGGTCGAGAGCTTCCCGAACACCTTCGGGTGCAGGATCAGCACCGCGAGCGGGATCAGGATCAGGACTGCCCAGCGCTCCGGATATCCCTGCAGGTCGGGGTGTCTGATGATGAAGTAGGCGGCCACGACGATCGCCGAGGTCGCCGAGATCGCCTGTTCATAGACGATCGACGCCACCGTGATCCGTCGCGGGATCCCGACTTTCTCGGAGAGCAGGACCCGCCCGAGGATGTAGAGGATGCTCCCCGGCACGTAGCGCGCCAGCAGCGGCTGGCCCCAGGCGACCTGCGCCTGCCCGAAGCCGATCCGGTATCCGAGGCTGCGCAGGATCAGGTCCCACCCATACGCGGCCAGGACGTAATAGAGCAGCAGGATGACCAGCGCCGGGATCAGCCAGAGGATGTGGAAGTGGACGCCTTCGCTCTGGATCTCCGACCACTGGTTGATGACGGTCAGGACGAGGAAGCCGAAGACGACGACGGCGAGACCGATCTGCAACGCGAGACGCACCCCCTTGCTGCGGGGTGGCCTGGTGCCGATTCGTGCCCCTGCTTCACCGATCCGGTGGAGGAGTGGTTGCCGACGCTCCACTCCGCGTCAGGTTAGTGACTGCCGCAGAGCACCCGCGTCCGAGGCGCGGCGGTCGACCGCGCAGGTTCTGGGATAGTCAGCCGATGGGCGAGTTCGAGCTGCTGGCGGCGTTGCGCGAGCGGCTGCCGGAGCCGGGCCCGCGGGTGCGGCTCGGCAGCGGCGACGACGCGGCGGTCACCGTGCCCGGCGGGGCGACCGCGACCTCGGTGGATGCCCTGGTCGAGGGGGTCCACTTCCGCCGCCAGGCCGCCTCCCTCTCCCAGATCGGTCGCAAGGCGCTCTCCACCGCGCTGTCGGACCTGGCGGCGATGGGGGCGGAGCCGGGCGAGGCCTACGTGGTGCTCGGGGCGCCCGAGGGGATGAGCGAGGCCGAGCTGCTCGAGCTCGGCGAGGGACTGGCCGCGGTCGCACGGGAGACCGGCACGACGCTGGCGGGCGGCGACGTCACGCGGGCACCGGTGCTGACCCTGGCCGTGACCGTGGTCGGCCATGCCCCCCTCCCGGAGGACTTCGTCACCCGCGCCGGAGCCCGCCCCGGCGACCTGCTGGTCGTGACCGGGGAGCTCGGCGGCGCCGCGGCGGGGCTGCTCCTGCTCGAGGGCACCGCGCCGCCCGGCGACGACTCGCTACGCCGGCGTCAGCTCGACCCCACCCCGCGCCTCGCCGCGGGCCGGGCGCTCGCCGCGGCCGGGGCCACCGCGATGATCGACATCTCCGACGGCCTCGCCGGCGACGCCGGGCACGTCGCCGCGGCGAGCGGCGCGCTCCTCGTCATCGACGCCGGCGCCCTCCCGGTCGCGGCCGGAGTCGCCGCCGTCGCGGCCGCCGCGGGCCGCGATCCGCTCGAGCTCGCCGTCGCCGGGGGCGAGGACTACGAGCTGCTCGCCGCGCTCCCGGCCGCGGCGCTCGCCTCAGCCCGCGAAGCGCTCATGGCGACGGACACGTCGCTGACGGTGATCGGGAGGGTCGAGGCAGCCGAGGGCGCGGAGATCCGCGCCGAGGTCAGGCTGCCCGGTGGCGGAGTCGCGCCGAGCCGTGGCTACGATCAGCTGCGCTCGCCGCGGCCCCGGTGAGCAGCTCGCGGACGCCGCGCCGGCGCAGCATCGCGGTGGCGACGCGAGAGGGATCCGGCTTGTAGCTGCCGGATTCGACGAGGTTCTTCAGTTCCGTTGCCTTCATCGAGTTCATTATCGGCCTGCCCAGTTAGATCCTTAGTATCGGGTAGTCGCACATGTGTCCAAGCCTTGATCCGGACGTCTGTCCGCTTGCTCAAGGGGGACACCCGATACGTTCGCGTTCCAGGGCTGATTACCCTTCTAACTGTGGCAAATGGGTCAGCCCGCATTCTTCTAGTCGACGACGAGCAGTCGATCCAGACTTTGCTCAGCTATCCGCTGCGCAAGGAGGGGTACCACGTGACCTCCGCCCTGGACGGCTCCGAAGCGCTTCAGCGCTTCGACGAAGGCCGCTTCGATCTGGTCGTCCTCGACCTGATGCTGCCGCGCCGCGACGGGGTCGAAGTCTGTCGCGAGCTGCGCGCCCGCAGCCAGGTGCCGATCATCATGCTGACCGCGAAAGGCTCCGAGTCCGACAAGGTCGCCGGGCTTGAGGTCGGTGCCGACGACTACATAACGAAGCCCTTCTCGATGCGCGAGTTCCGCAGTCGGGTGAAAGCGGCGCTGCGTCGCTCGCGGATGGCGGGCGCCGCCACCGAGCGCCTCGACAGTGGCCCGATCGTCCACGCGGACCTGACGATCGACTTCGACCGCCGCCTCGTCACCCTCGCCGGCGAGGAGATCCGCGTCACCTACGTCGAGTTCGAGATCCTCGGCGCGCTCGCCCGCTCGCCCGGCCGGGTGCTCAGCCGCGAGACGCTGCTCGAGCACGTCTGGGGCGACTCCGAGTACCGCGACCCGCGCACCGTCGACGTCCACATCCGCCATCTGCGGGAGAAGCTGGAGCGCGACCCGAAGGAGCCAGAGTTCCTCTTCACCGTGCGCGGCGTCGGCTACCGCTTCGTCGAGTAGATGCTGCGGCGGCTGCGACCGAGCCGCTTCGGCGGGCGCATCGCCCTCACCACGGTCGGCATCTGCCTCGGCACCGTCGCGATCGTCTACATCTACGTCGTCGCGATCGGCGGCGCCGGCTCCGGGCTCGGCTCGGTCAAAGAGCAGATCGTCGTCGGGGGGCTGATCGCCGCCGCGATCGCGTTGGCGATCGGTTGGTACTACGCGACGATCGCCGCGGGAAACGTGCGCCGCCTGCAGGATGCCGCGCGCAAGGTCGCCGACGGGAACTTCGAGACGACGATCCCGGTCGCCGCGGTCGGCCAGCTCGCCCCCCTCGCCCGCACCTTCAACGAGATGCAGCGGCGCCTCGCCGAGCTCGACATCGCCCGCAAACAGTTCATCGCCAACGCCTCGCACGAGCTGCGCACGCCGATCTTCAGCCTCGGCGGTTTCGTCGAGCTGCTCGAG
>DATNAG010000002.1:0-31146 GCA_035572835.1 Solirubrobacterales bacterium | reverse complement strand
CCATTCGGATGCCTGGAAGGTCGCATCGTCGACGTATTCGAATCGACACGATTCGATCGCGGTGCCGCCTTCCCCGATTTCGGGGTCGACTGCGCCGGCCACCGTCGCGCCGCCCTCGCCGACCCCGGTGGCGGCACCGGTGGTGACGGCCGGTACCAAGATGCCTTTCGACCAGATTTGCCCTTCTTCTCCAAACGGCGGCGTCAGGAAGACCTGGTCCGTGGTCTCGTTGACGCCGATCGATCGGGCACCGGGCACACCTTCGGTCACGCCGAAGGTCGAGACCGGGTTGCCGGCCGAATCGAACTCTTCGATCGGGCCTTCTTCACCGCCCAGATAGACGTGGTCGTCGTTGGTATCGACGCCGACGCTGACCCGGCTCGTCCCGAGGGCGAATTCGAAGCTCCCCGCCGCGCTGAACTTGAGAGCTTCGCCGGAGCCGTTGACCACCCAGATGCTGCCGGTGGAGTCGACCGCGAGCGATTTCGGTGCGGTGATGTGCGAATCGGCGACTTCGGCCTCGAATTCACCCGCTTCGTTGAATCTGTAGAGGACGCCACTGGCGTCCCCGACGATCACATCGCCATTCGCCGGGTCGACGGTGAGCGCCAGAGGTTCGATGGTTCCGCGCGGCGTCTGGCTGCCGGTGGCGCCGGCACACTCGCTTGCGGATGGAGTGGCACTACCGGTGATCTGACAGACGTAGTGACCCGCTTCGTCGAAGAGGTCGATGACGTCGTGGGCGATGTCGGGAACGTAGATATCGCCCGCCCTGGTGCCGGATGAGCTGTCGACGGCGGGCCCCGAAGCGATTTGGACGGTCGCCGTGTCGACCAGGCCGAACGATCCGGCGGGAGTTTCCGACCCGTCGAGTTCGACGCCGGTGGGGGTGCCGCTTTCGTTCGTCTGGTAGACCCGGGTCGCGAAGCTGACGAGGTTGATTTCGCCGATATAGAGGTCGCCCGCGCTCGGTCCTCCCGAGTTGTCGACGCTCAGCCAGCTGAAGCCGGCAACCGCAAAGGTTCCTTCCTGTCTATGGGTGACCGCCGCCGAGGCGGAGTCACAAAGCCCGACCGCCCAGACGGCGAGGGCCAGGCACGCCGCGACCGCGATGCCGAGGGCCCGGCCGCGGACCCGGGGGGTACCGACTGGGCCGATCATCGGGAGGCCCCCCGTTCGCCGTGCCCTGAGTGACCTCGCTCAAGACGTCGGTGATCCTTGGCGCGGTGTTGTTTCTTGTGGTGGCCGTGCTTCGACTTGACGCACTTGCCGTGCTTGCGCTTCGTCCCCTTCCGACACTTGGCAGGCCGACGGTTCCCGGGCCCCACGAACGTGGCGCTGCCCACCGATGGTCCATTCGCGGGGACGGCCGCCGGGCCGCGACAGGATTCTCCTTCGCACCGGACCGACGTTGACGACGGGTTGGGGAAGCCGCCTCCCACCCGCGCGTCGTAATAGTCATAGAGGCCGTCGATGTCCTGATGGAGCAGACGCTGCGTGGTGGAGAAGAAGACATCGCTTCCGTCCGGCGTCGCATCGAGGAAATGTGACCCGGCTTCGCTGGTTCCGGTCGAGAGCAGATGCAACTGACCGTCGTCGTATTCGTAGACGTCCCGTCGTCCATTGCCGTCGCGCGGGACCAGTGCTTCGCTCGTTTCGAAGAAGACCTGGCCGGCCGTGGAGACGTTGTGCTGTGGATAGGCGTTATGCCACTTTTCGCCGAATCCGGGCATCGACGGCCACTTGATCGCGGCTCCCGAAGTCGGTCGCGCTCCGCTGGGGTCGCAGGAGGCGCAGCTGAGCTGATCCACGGCGGCGTCGTAGAGGTAGATCTCGATATCGGGTTCGCCGGTCGCGGCATCGGTGTTGTCATAGCCGGTCAGGTCGCGAACCGAGTTGAATCCGAGAAAGGCGCCGCTTTCGGAGACCCTCGAGGTCAGGCCCGACCCGAGTTCGCCGCCGGCGCAGTTCGCCTTCTGCGTCCAGTCGCATTCGTCTTTGAAGAGGTCCAGCGTCGCGACGAAGCTCGTGACTCCGTCGTGCGACAGGTAGAGGTTGGGTTCGCCCGCGATCGGCGTGTCACCGTGGGAGTTCGCGTCAGCGGTCAGAGCGCCCGACGCCACCAGGTACACGTACGAGCCGTCTTCCGAGGCGCCGCTCACCCCGAGCACGCCGGCCGGTTCAACCGCATCGACGGTGAGATCGATCAGCTGACCGGAATCGACGTCGTATTCGTAGAGGTCCGACAGGCCTGGTTCGGCGGTCGAGTCGGGGGTGAGCCGGTTTTCGTCGGTGAAGAAGACCCGCGACCCATCGGCACTCGCGACCATGAAATGCCCTCCTCCGCTGTTGCCCGGCCCCGTCGATTCATCGATCTGGACGGTGTTGCCTCCGTCTTCGCGCAGATACAGCGCCCCTTCGGCTTCGAAGAAGATCCGCGAGCCGTCGGTGGAGACGGCGTGGCGGAACTGGGCGAGGTTGATCGCCTTATCGCCTGCGAGGCCGGATTCGGCCTCGTAGTTCCTGGTCGCGCCGGCCAGGACTCCGTGGACCGGCGTCCCGTCGGGCAGCAGCGAGACCAGCTTCACCTGACCACCGGCCGATTCATAGAGTTCGTCGCCCCCCGGGAAGCCGATCGGCGCGTCGTTCGTCAGCGCGAGTTCCTCTTCGAAGACGACGTGGCCGAGATCGTCGGATCCGGCCAAGAAGGACGCCGGCCAGTAGTTCTGGCCGCTGGCTTCCGGTTCTGGCCAGCTGACTCCCGCAGGGGTCAGGTTGACGAGCTGGTTCGCCCCTCCGAGGTTGTCGTGGACGAACAGGTTGCGGAAGTTTTCCGGCTCACCGGGGACGAGACGCGGTTCGTCGTGACCGCATTCTTCTTCCTGCTTGAAGCCCTGCGGGGCGCCGGCGGGCAGGTCGAGGATCGAGCGGGTCAGGTCCGGTGACCATGCGGACATGCCAAGCAGGGCGGGGCACACGAGGCCGTTGAGAGGGGACATCGGCGGGACCAGGTCCTCGCTTTCCCAACCCACCGGACCCCGAGTCGCGAGGTGGGTGAGCCCGGGAGCGTGCGCACCGGGCACCGGCTCCGACAGCCAGGCCATCCGATCGCCGTCGCTCGCGGCTCGCGCTCCGTACGCGGGGAGAAGACGGCCGGGCGTCAGCGGGGCGGTTTCGTGCCCTTCCTTGGTTTCGCCGAATTCGATCGGCTGCGGTTCGCCGGAGCCCTTGACCGGCGGCGTCACCATCTCGTAGGCCCGGCAGCCCGCGAGGTCGGTCGATTCCTGTTCGACCCGACGGCTTTCGTTGGGGCATCCGGCGGCGACTGCCGTGGGGGCGTCGGCCAGCAGTGCGATGACAAGCAAAAGCGCCGCCCCCGCGACGATCACACCTAGACCACGCTCGCCGATGCGCTCCACGATCCCGTTTATGACTTTCCCCTCCCTCAACTTTTCCCTGGCTCCCGATGCCCGTGGGCATCATGCGGGCGAGGCACATGGTGCCCCGCCCGCAGTGCTGCCTATCTACGTACCGACTGACTCAACTGCATTTACTGGAGTTGATTTTGATCGTTTTCGAGGTGGTGATCGCCTCGGTGCCTTCGACCGCGGACTGCGAAGTGAAGCTTTCCGCGCCCGACCCGACAGTGGTCAACACGTCCGTGACAGGTGAGCAACCCGACGGGTTCAGATAGCTTTCGAATTCCTGCATGCCTGGTTCTTTCTGTTTGAAGGCAAGCGTGAATTTCGTCGCCGAGGTGTTCACCGGCGTGATCTCTCCGATCACCGATCCGGTCACCGTCAGATTCTCTTTGATTTCGAAAATGATGGTTTTGGTGCAGGTGATCGAGGCAAAGGTGGTACCAGATTCAGGTTCGAGGTCGATACCGGCCCTCGAGCTTCCCGCGATCAGGTAGACCAGCTTGCCTTTGAGCACGTTGGTCACGATTACGCCGGCGGCCGCACCTGAGGATTTGCAGCTCAGTTCGACCCCGAACGGCCCGGTCGTGGTGCAGCCCGTGAAGGTCACTTTCACACCTTTGACCGTGTTGGCGCTGTTGATTTCGCCCGAGCTCGTGTTCCCGGTGCAGTTGATGGTACGGATGGTCGGCCCTGTGGTTTCCAGTTTGCCGGCCCCACCAACACCGCTGAACGTCGCCGGGAACCCTTCGGCTACCGGCTGGGTGGCCGAGGCGTTCGCCGCCGCCAGCGCACTGAAGGCGAACACGGCGACGAGCGCCAGCCCCCAGATGCGGGTGTTTCGCAAATGTCCCATCTTCATTCCTCCTGGAATGTCGGAGCGGTAGCCGCGCCCGAGTCCGTCTCAGCCCCGGCTGCCCGCCTGGATTTTGGTCCGTGGCGCTTCCCCGAGCACCACGAGACGAGCATTGCTCCACCTCGTCGCGAGTTCAAGAACTTGCCCGCAACCTTTTCTGGTTCTGGACCGAGACGGGCGTTCGCGCGGTCCCCGGTTCAGGTGTTTTCGGTGACCCACTTCTCACTTTTTCTGGAATGTTGAAGCGGCAGCCGCGCCGAGTCCGTTTCAGTCGCGGCTGCCGCTTGGATCTCCCGCGGCGCTTCTCCGCGCCACCAAACGAGCATCGCGTGGTCCCCACTCGATCTCAAGGACCTGCCTCGAAGCTTTTTTGGTCCTGAACGTTGTGAGATTCCCTAACCAATACGAAAAATATTTCAGGCGGTAGGAGCGGCTCGGTAGGTAGGCTCGCACTTCCTCCAGCCGTCCTCCGGGTTCGGCCAGGAGTGTTGGCCGGCGCCGGGGCGACCGAGTCCGAATGCAGTACCTCAGACGTCCCGGCGCTGGATATCTCACGCACCGCCCTGCGGTACCTAACGAGACAAGTCGGCGGCGAAGGCGCGGCCGGCAGCCTCCCGTTCCTCGCTGCGGATCACCTCGGCCGCGGCCTCGGCTCCGATCGCCGGGGCGAGGAGAAGATAGGCGACGGTCCCGGTGATTCCAGGGGCCTGCTGCGCGCGGCCGGTCATCGCATAGTGGTGCAGGACCGCCCAGGCGGCTCCGGCCGACGCTCCGGCGATCAGCTTGGACGGGCGTTGGCCGGGCGGCGCGGTACAGCGCAAGAGCGAGCTGAACTCGCCGATCAGGTTGACCCGCCACTCGATGCCCTCGTGTCCGGGCGCCACGATCTCGAAGAAGGCGAGGCGGACCAGGACGGGGTCATCGGCGACTTCCCGGCAGAAGGAGACGCAGGCCCGGTGGATTCCCCGCGGCCAGTCGTCCGCGCTGAGATACGCGGCCTTGGCTCGCGCCAGAGCGCGCGCGGCAAGCAGCTCGAGCGCCGCCAGGAAGCAGTCGGACACTCCTTTGAAGTGCGCCTCGAAACGACGCCGAGAGATTCCGGCCGCGGCACGGATGCGCGGCACCGTGAGCGCTCCGTACTCCTCGGTCGCCGCCAGCTGGACGACGGCAGAGAGGATCATCGTGCGCTCGTCGCCGGCGAGCTCGCGGTCGGCAAACGGCGCCGCGCCGCGCTCGACCTGCGCCGGTCTCGCCGCCGCCGTCCGCAGGATCTCCACGGAGCCGGTGCAAACTTCACCGGCCGCCGGGCTGTGCAGGGAGAGCGCCCAATCCAGCAGCTCGTCGGCGTCCCCGGACAGGTGCTGCTCCTCGCCCGCGAGGAGGCGTACCCGGGCAATCCGTGTGGCGCCGGCGACTATCCCCTTGACGATCAACGGCGGCAGATCGACGGGGCTATCGTCTCGCGCCAGGCTGTCGGCGACGAGAGTCTCGAAGAGGCCGTTCGTGTGTCCCATCCGGGCCGAGGAGGCGCCCGTGGTGAAGGCCTCGACCAGTGCCAGCCGTGCCGCCTTCGGGTTGTCGGCGACCTCCCGGGCGAAAGCGAGGAAGCCGGCCCGCAGCTTCGCCCGCCAGCCCCGCTCGCGGTGCCGGGCCGCGAGGACCTCGCGCGCGGTGTGGCGGACGATCAGCTCATAGGTCGCGAGAAAGCAGTCCTCCTTGCCCTTGAAGTTCTCGTAGAAGGTGCGGTTCGAGATGCCCGCCGCTCGAGCGATCCCGATCACCGTGAGGCCGTCGTACCCACGCTCGTTGACCAGCTCGATCGTCGCGGCATGGATACGGCTGCGCTGGTGCTCGGCAACCCGCTGGCCGGAGTGTCCGGGCCGGGGCTTCAGCTTGCGGTACAGCGAGTCCGGGCGCTGGCCCCCACCGTCGCTTTGCACTTCCGCCGAGCTCGTCACAAGGTCCTCCCCCACCGATCGGAAAACCGGGCCAGTCCCATCAGGCAAACTAATTTGTACCAAAATACATACCCGCCCGACCGGAGACGAAAATCGAACGTATGTTCCAGCGGCGAGAGCCGGCGAATCGGCCTGCAGGGGGCGCTGGAGGCCGCCGGTCAGCGGCCGCCGAGGAGCGAACCCACCTCGCGGGTCGTCCGGCCGATGATCTCGTAGTAGCCGGCGAGGAGGTTGCGAAGCAGCGCCGCCTGCAGGGCGGGGGTCTGCGCGCCGATCTCCTCGAAGGCGGCGAGGGTGAGGACGAGGCATTCGCCTGCCGTCTCGGCGCGGACGCTGACCGGACGGGCGGAAGCGTCGGCGAAGGCGAACTCGCCGAAGGAGAAGCCTGGGGTGAGGGTGGAGAGGCGGCGGCGGGTGTCGCCGATCTCGAGCTCCAAGGTGACCTCGCCGGCGAGGAGGAGGAAGGCCGCGTCGGCGGGGTCGCCGACGGTGAAGATCCGCTCTCCCGCCTCGAAGCGGCGGGGGACGACGGCCTCCTCGAGCACGGCCAGCTGGGACGGCTCCAGACCGCGCGCCAGCCGATGCTCGGCAAGGGTGACGCGGGCCGGTGCCGGTGCCGGGCCATGGGCGGCGAGCAGCCGCTCCTCGCACCACTCGGTCGCCCGGTCGAGATCGGGGAAGACCTCGAGCCGCTCGGTGCTCAGGCCGTCGAGCAGGTCGCCCTCGCTGGAGGCGACGATCGCCAGCGCCCTCCCCTCCGCCGCCATCGACTCGGCGAGCCCGACGAGGAGGCGCCCCGCCCCGAGGTCGAGCTCGGTCACCTCGGTCAGGTCGAGTACCTCGATGTCGATCTCGGCGGCGCGTTCGACGATCCCGCGGACGACGCTCTCCATCGCGGCGAAGACGAGGTCGCCATGGAGGATCTGGACCACGCAGCGGGAGCCCACCGCGGCGAGCGCCGCCGCCTGGGCCTCGGGACGGCGGCGACGCGAGGGGACCTCGGCGACCGTGTACGCGCGGCGCACCGCCGAGCGTGAGGAGCGGGCGACGTGGAGGAGGTTCAGGTTCAGGTCGGTGGAGATCTGGCGGCAGACCTCGACCCCGCGGACGCTGTTGCCGTGGCGATCGAGCGGCGGCGAGAAGACGGCGATCCCGAGCTGGCCCGGCAACACCGCGAGCACCCCACCGCCGACGCCGCTCTTCGCCGGCATGCCGACGTCGACCACCCACTCCCCCGCCGAGTCGTACATCCCGCAGGTCGTCATCACGCTCAGCAGCCGGTCGACCAGGTCGCGCCCCAACACGCGGTCACCGGTCAGCGGGTTGACGCCGCCGTTGGCGAGGGTCGCCGCCATCAGGCTCAGGTCGCGGCAGTCGACGCTCACCGAGCACTGCCGGAAGTAGAGGTCGAGGGCCTCGTCCGGATCGTCCTCGAGCACCCCCACGGCCCGCAGCATGTGGCCGATCGCGCGGTTGCGATGGCCGGTGTCGCGCTCCGATTCATAGACCTCTCTGTCGACCTCGAGCGGACGCCCGGCGAAGCGCCCGTAGAAGTCGACCACCCGCCGCTCCCGTTCCGCCGCCGAGGCCCCGGCGACCAACGAGGCCGAGGTGATCGCGCCGGCGTTGATCATCGGGTTGAGCGGGCGACCGCTCTCGGGGGCGAGGCTGATCGAGTTGAAGGCCTCCCCGCTCGGCTCGACCCCGACCTTCTCATCGACCGCGTCGAATCCCTGGTCCTGGAGCGCCAGCCCGTAGGTGAAAGGCTTCGACATCGACTGGATCGTGAAGCGCTCCCGCGAGTCGCCGACCTCGTAGCTGTGGCCCTCGGTCGTGGTGACCACGATGCCGAAGGAATCGGGGTCGGCCAGCGCCAGCGGCGGGATGTAGTCGGCGACCGCGCCGGATCTGTCCGCGCGCCAGGCTTGGTGCAGCCGCGTGAGGTACGTGTCGATCGGCGAGGCGGTCATCGCGGTGAAGACTCGCACCCCCGGACGGCGGCGATCGTCTTCCTTGCCTCGCGCGGACCGTTTTCGCCGGGACGAATGGGGTAGGCCTCCAGCGACGAAAGGAGGCATCGCCCGGACATGGGAGTGAGCACCGAGATCCACGGCTTCAGCCAGCCCGGCGCGGATCCGACGCCCTGGCCGGTGGCCCTCGAGCAGATCGCAGCCGCGGAGACCTTCTGGATCTCGACGGTCAGACCAGACGGTAGGCCCCACGTCACGCCACTGATCGCGGTGTGGCATGACGAGGCGATCTGGTTCGCGACCGGACCCGACGAGCGCAAGGCGCTGAATCTGGCCGAGAACCGCGCCGTCGTCCTCACGACCGGCCAGAGCGCCCTCGCCACGGGAGCTCTCGACATCGTCCTGGAGGGCGTCGCCGAGCAGGTCACCGACGACGACGAACTGGAGCCGGTGGCCGCCGCGTTCGCGGCGAAGTACGGCAGGGATACCTGGGACTACTCCGTCCGCGACGGAGCCTTCGACTGCGGCCCTCCCACCCGCGAAGGGGTCGTCGTCCGCGCGATCGTCTTCCGTCTGCGTCCGTCGCGCGGGCTCGGGTTTCGCAAGGGAGACGAGTTCAGCCAGACGACCTGGCGCTTCTAGCCTCGGCGGATGGCAAGCCTTCTCGCCCTGATGGCGGCCGCGGCCTTCGGCACCTCGGACTTTCTGGCCGGCCTCTCGAGCCGGCGCCTCTCCGCCCCCACGGTCACCGGGATCGCCCAGACCCTCGGCCTCGCGACGGCGGCGCTCGCGGTCCTCGTCCACGGCGGCGACGGACCACGCACCGACGTCCTTCTCTGGGGCGCGGCCAGTGGCTTCGGCAACGTGGCCGGCACGCTGGCGCTCTACCAAGGCCTCGCGGTCGGGCGGATGAGCGTCGTCGCCACTCTCTCGGGCCTGCTCGCGGCGGTGATCCCGGCGGTCGTCGGGCTCGCGCTCGGCGATGCCCTCGGCCCTCTGACCGCCCTCGGGATCCTGATCGCGATCCCGGCGATCGCCCTCGTTTCCTGGCAACCCGAAAACCCCGGCGCCGGCGGATCCGGTGCCCGCTGGGGCGTCCTTGCCGGCCTCGGCTTCGCCCTCCTCTTCATCGCCCTCGCCCAGGCCGGTTCCGACTCCGGCGCCTGGCCCCTGCTCGCCGGAGAGACGGTCTGCGTCGCCATCGTCGCTCCCTTGGCCGCCCGCTCGATCCTCACCGCCGGACGCTCGACCCCGCGGCCGGTCCTGGTCGCCGTCGCCGCCGGCGTCCTCGCCGCCCTCGCCAACCTGCTGTTCCTGGCGGCGACCGGCCAAGGCGAGCTCGCGATCGTCGCCGTCCTCACCAGCCTCTACCCCGGCTTCACCGTGATCCTCGCCCGCCTATTCCTCGCCGAGCACTGGAACCCACGACAGGTCATCGGCCTCTTCGCCGCCCTCCTGGCGGTGGTCCTGGTCAGCGTCGGCGCGGCCTGAGGATGTGTACACCGACCCCTGACGCAGAAGAACGGACCCCTATGTAGACCGCATGCGCCCGACTGGATTCGAACCAGTGACCTTCGGTTTCGTAGACCGACGCTCTATCCGGCTGAGCTACGGGCGCGTGCCGGCGGAGGCGGGGCGCGGGTGGGCGGCCGCTCCGCGGGAGGCGGAGATTCTAGCCGTCCGATGGCTTCTTACGGGGTGCGGATGACCATTGCCGCCCAGCGGCCGGTGTTGTGAGCGACCTCGACCTCGATGTCGAAGGTGGTCGAGACGGCGCCGCTGGTGAGGACTTCGCCGATCGGGCCGGCGCTGACGATGGCGCCGTCGCGGAGGAGGAGGGCGTGGGTGGTGGTCGCCGGGATCTCCTCGAGATGGTGGGTGACGAGGACGGTCGGCAGGTCGAGGTTGGCGTCGGCCATCGCGTCAAGGGAGGCGATCAGGCGCTCTCTCGAGGGAAGGTCGAGGCCGCTGGTCGGCTCGTCGAGGAGGAGCAGGTCGGGCTCGTCCATCAACGCGCGGGCGAGGAGGAGGCGCTGGCGCTCGCCTTGCGAGCAGTCTTCGAAGCGGCGGTCGCGGAGGGCCTCGACGCCGATTTCCCCCATCAACCGGTCGGCGCGTGAGCGGTCGTCGTCGTCGATCCGGTCGTGCAGCAGGGCGATGCTCCCGGTCGCCCCGGTCAGCACCACCTCGAAGCCCGTGTAGCGCCCCTGGATCCGCCGCGCCAATCCTGGCTCGACCGTGCCGATCGACTCGCGCAGCTTCCGCATGTCGACTTCGCCGAGCGTCTCCCCCAGTACTTCGACCGTCCCCTCGGAGGGATGTGAGAAGGCCGCCGCCAGGTTGAGGAGCGTCGTCTTCCCCGCCCCGTTCGGCCCCAGCACGACCCAGTGCTCGCCGCGTTCGACCGTCCAGTCGACCCCCTCGAGCAGCACCGCGCGGCGCTGCTCGGCGGCGACCCAGCGCCACACGGTCACCTCCGACATCCGGATCGCGGCCACTCCCGGTCCCGCCGCGCTCAGCTGCCGGATTTTTTCAGCCGGACGTTCCAGTCGACCGTCGCGGTGGCGACCGTCGTGCCCTCGGCGTCGGTCAGCTCGACCTCGACCGAGAAGTCGACACGGCCGTCCGCGTCGAGGGCGGCATGCGCGTCGGCCGCCGTGATGCCCAGCGTCGCCTTCGCCTCGATCGGCCCGCGCGCCACTTTGAGGTAGGAGATCTGGGCGCTCCGCGCCAGCGGCGTCAGTTCGCCCATCCGCGCCGCGAAGCCGCCGACGAAGGCCGCCCCGCTCGCCGTCTCGGCGACCCCGAAGAGCGCCCCGGCGTGCTGGCTGCCGACGTGGTTGTGGAGCTCGGGGCGGTCGGGCAGCAGCGCCGTCGCGGCGCCCTCCTCCATCGCCGTCACTTCGATTCCCATGTGGCCGATGTAGGGCACGGCCGTGCCCATGCTCTTGGCGATCAGGTCGAGGTCGACATCCATCGCGACACCCTACCCAGCCACCGCGGAACCGGTGCTAAGGGATTTCGATCGGGCGCCGAAATAGTGCAGATGAATCCTCCACGCCCCTTCGCCTCCCGCGCGGTGCTCCTGATTTTCGTCGCCGTCGCCCTGTCCGCCTTGCTCATGATCCCGAGCGCCGCCTCCGCCAAGGGCGCGCCCCTGTTCCACCGTGGTCATCTGCCCGCGATCGGCGAGATCAAGCTGGTGAAGAAACCGGGCGGCGGCGCCGTGGTCACCGTCCCGGTCACCTACACCAAGGCGATCAGCCCCGACACCCCGGGCCTCGAATTCACCGAAGTGACGCTGACGGTCGCGCGCGAGCTGAAGCACGGGCGCGCTCTCGGCATCGAGCTCCGTCGCACCCGCCACCATCGCGTGCACGGGACGAACACGGTGGTGGAGCACTTCGGCCTCCCGCGCCGGGTCGCCCACCAGCTGCTCGACCTTCCGCGCAAGGAGCGCGGCCGGCTGGTGCGGATCGACGCCCGCCACCGGATCCGCGACACCCCCGGCGCGAGACCGATGCACGAGAAGGACTCCGGGCTGACGATGGCCTCCAGCCACCAGGCGAAACCACAGGGCGAAGCGGCGGCGATCACGGTGCGCAACGACACCTCGGTGCCGCTGCAGCTCGCCTCCGAACCGATCCTCTGCATGTACACCGATGGTGAAGGCGGCTCCAACCTGCAGGCGTTCACCACGCCGGAAGGCGGACCGTTGCCACCGAATGCGACGATCGAGGCGAAGGTGGAAGGCTCGGCCAACGCGCTCGAGGCCGCCGAATACCAAGGTGGAACGCACCAGGGCGCGGGCCGCTGGTTCGACTGGGAGGGGTTGGCGGTCGACGCGGTCGCCAACGCGTTCGAGATCGAGATCACGCCGATCCTGCTCGCCTGGGACTTCGTCGAGCACTGCGACGCGCAGGCGAGCACCTTCCTGCTCGTCGCCGGCGACAAATCGGGCGAAGCCCTGAGCACCCAGTCCTGGGTGGTCACCGGCGAGACGTGCCGGATCGGCTGCGTCCACACCAACCTTCCGACCGCCGCCGAAGCGCTCGGCGTGCAGGGGGTGGGCGAAGAACAGGTCAACCCCGGCGTCTGGGCGCACGACAGCACCGAAGTGTTGAAGGGGCTGGTCGACGGTGGGCTGCTGCAGAACCGCGGACTCGAATGGAGCCGCCAGGAACTGCCCGAAGCCGAAGAAGAAGAATGGTGGTACTTCCCCGGCGAATATGGCGAGGAAGCGGACCTGGTGCCGGTGATGCGCAAGGCGTTCGAACTCTCGGTCCACGAAGCGGGCTGAGATGCGCGCCACGCTTGTCGGGCTCCTGGTCGGCCTGGCTCTGGCGGGGTCGGCGAGTGCGGCGCCGGTCCGTGTCGGGCTGATCGACTCGGGCATCGGGGCGGGCGATCCGACCGGTCACGGGACCGCGGTGGCGAAGATGCTGCGGGGGAGCGCGGCGGCCCGTGGCGCGCGGCTGCGTCTCGTCGCCTTCCCCGATGTGAACCGGGCGGGCTTCGGCCGGCCGCTGCTGATGGCGCGGGCGATCCGCGACGCGTCCGCGGCCCGGATGCGCGTGGTCAACATCAGCCAGACGATCCCCGGGCGGGCCGGCCGGGTGCGGCGGGCGCTCGCCGCGTCGCCGACGACCCTCTTCGTCGTCGCCGCCGGGAACGACGGCCTCGACCTCGCCGAACCGGGGCTCGACCGCGACCCCTGCAGCGCCCCGCAGCCGAACGTCGTCTGCGTCGGCGAGCTCGGACCGGGCGGGCGCCCCGCCGCGAACTCCAACTTCGGCCCGGGGGTAGTCGATGCCTGGGCGGCCGGCCCCGGCGGCACCTCCTTCGCCGCGCCCCGGGTCAGCGCCCACGCCGCGGCGCTCTTCTTCCACCACCCGACCTGGACCGTCGCCCGGGTCCGCGCCGCCCTCGTCATGCGTTCGCGGTAATCCGTGCGGAGTACGGCAAACTGCGATCGCACCCCGGGTCAGGGGACCCGGTGGACCTCGAAGAGGTTCGTCCCCAGTTCCTGGTCGGGCAGCCCGGCGGTGATCCCGATCAGCTCGCCCGAGTGGGCGACGCCGTGCCTGGCGGCGATCGCGGCACAGTCCTCGAGCAGCGCGCGGATGTCCTCGTTCGGCGGACCCTGGACCGCCGTGACGCCGAAGAGCAGGCTCATCCGGCGCACCGTCTCCAGCCGCGGCGAGATCGCCAGCACCGGCACGTTCGGCCGATGCGCGGAGAGGATGCGCGCCGTCCGTCCGCTCGTCGTCGGGACCACCAGCGCTTTCAGCCCCAGCCGGTAGACCGCGCCGACGGCACTCTGGGCGACCGAGTCGGCGACGTCCTGGGTCGCCTGGTCGGTGCGGCTGAAGAGCCACTCGCCGTAACGCAGGTCGGGCTCGGTGGCGCGGGCGATCCGGTCCATCACGCGGACCGCCTCGACCGGGTTGTCGCCGACCGCGGTCTCCTCGGAGAGCATGATCGCGTCGGTGCCGTCGTAGATCGCGTTGGCGACGTCGGTCACCTCGGCGCGGGTCGGGCGGCGCGCGGTCACCATCGAGGCGAGCATCTGGGTCGCGGTGACGACCGGCTTGGACTGGCGCCCGGCGGTGCGGATCAGGCGCTTCTGCAGGACCGGCACCTCGGCCAGCGGCACTTCGATGCCGAGGTCCCCGCGGGCGACCATGATGCCGCCGGTCGCCGCCGCGACGATCTCCTCGACGTTGCCCGCCGCCTGCGCCCGCTCGACCTTCGCCACCAGCGGGATGTCGGAGCCGAGGCTGCGCAAGCGCTCGGTGACCGGCGTCAGATCGGCGGCGGTGGAGACGAAGGAGACGGCGAGGATGTCGATGCCCTCGCGGACGGCGAAGTCGACCCAGCCGAGGTCCGAGTCGGTCGCCGCCGGAAGTTCGGCGCCGCCGGGGATGTTCATCCCCTTATGTGAGGAGAGGGTGCCGCCGACCTCGACCTCGGCGTCGACCCCGTCGCCCAGCTGGTCGCCGACCCGCAGGCGGATCGCCCCGTCGGCGAGGTAGACGAGTTGGTTCTCCTGCAGGCCGGTGACCCCCGACCAGGAGACCGGGATCGTCTCGCGGTCGCCCTCGACGTCGCGCGGGGTGAGGGTCACGTGCATGCCGGTCTCGAGCTCGGCGTAGTCGTCGCGGAGGCTGCCGATGCGGAGCTTCGGCCCCGGCAGGTCACCGAGGATCGCCACCTCGCGGCCGAGCGTCTCGGCGGCCTTGCGGATCGTCTCGATCGTCTGTTTCTGTTTCTCCTGACCGGCGTGGGAGAAGTTGAGCCGGAAGACGTCGGCGCCCGCCGCGATCAGCTGCTCGAGCACGCCGAGGTCCCAGGAGGCCGGGCCGACGGTGGCGATGATCTTGGTGCGCCGGTCGAGGTGGGCGCTGGGCTTGGCGAGTGGATACGAAGACATCCCTGCTCAGAGTAGGGAAAGGGTCGGTCCGCGGGTGAACGGCCGGTGATCGCAATGGCCGATCGGGGATGCACTCGCAAAGCAGCACCCTCCGCCCGTGGTCGTCCTTTGGCCCGCTTCACCGAATGCGGTCGTCCTTTGGCCCGCCTGCCGGGCCAAAGGACGACCACGGGCTCATCGCCGGGCCTTAGGACGACCGCACGAGTGGGGCGCAAAGGAGCAAGAGAGCGCCGGGCGTGAGTGCGTCGGTCGCTCGCAGGGCGAGTTGTGTGAGATGGCTCCGGTTGACCATGACACTGATCTGTGTCACTTTGCGCGGACGATGGCGACCTCACCGAGCGCAGTCGAGACTCGCCGCGACGCCGCCTCGGAGGAGCGGGCGGCCGATGCCCAGGCTCCGCTCTTCCCCGAGCTTGTCGGCGCCGCGCCGGAGTCGCCGGCCGGACCGGTCGACGCCGACCTGGCCGCGTCGCTCGCCACCGCTCCCAGCATCGATCTGCCGAAGGTCGCCCAGACGGTGCGTTTCTCGATGCGCCAGATCGAGTTCGTCTTCAAGGCGCGGCGCGAACTCGGCGAAGTCTTCCGCATGCGCGGCGTGATCCCCGGCGGTCCGGTCATCACCAGCCACCCCGACCACGTCAAATCGCTCTTCACCGCGAAACCCGAGCAGGCCCCGTCGCTGACCGGCGAATCGCCGCTGCGGCCGATCCTCGGGCCCAACTCGGTCCTGACCGCGGTCGGCCCGCGCCACATGCGCCAGCGCAAACTGCTGCTGCCGCCCTTCCACGGTGAGGCGATCGCCCAGTACGTGGAGATGATCACCGAGGCCGCCGAGCGCGAGATCGACCGCTGGCCGGTCGGCGAGACGATCGAACTGGCGCCGCGGATGCAGGCGATCACCCTCGACGTGATCATGGCCGGGATCTTCGGGATCGAAGGCCGGCCCGCCAAGGGGACCTCGGAGTACGCGCTGCGCAAGGAGGTACGCAAAGCGGTGGCGGCGTCCACCTGGCCGACCTCCCAGATCACCGAACTGCTCCACGTCGGCCGCGAGGAGGCGATGGGGCCGCTGAAGTTCGGCCTCGAACGGCTCGACCGGCCCGTCTACGCGGTGATCCGCGAGCGCCGCGCGGCGACCGACCTCGATGAGCGCCGCGACATCCTCTCGATCCTCCTCCAGGCGCGGACCGAGGAGGGCGAGGCCCTGACCGACAAAGAACTTCGCGACGAGCTCCTCACCCTGGTGCTCGCCGGCCACGAGACCACCGCCAACTCACTGGGCTGGTGCTGGGAGCGGCTGGTCCGCAACCCCGAGCCGCACGCGGCGCTGGTCGAGGCGGTCCGCCGCGAGGAAGGCTCCGAGGAGCGGGTCGAGGCGACGATCACCGAGACGATGCGCAACCGCCCGGTGATCCCGATCATCGGGCGCCGCGTCCAGGTCCCCTGGCGCCTCGGCGACTACGGTGTCGAGCCCGGCACCGCGATCGCAATGTCGATCCTCCTCGTCCACCACCGCGAGGACGTCTACCCCGATCCCTTCGCCTTCCGCCCCGAGCGCTGGCTCGGCCGCAAGCCCGGCACCTACGACTGGATCCCCTTCGGCGGAGGAATACGCCGCTGCCTCGGCGCCGCCCTGGCGATGGCCGAGATGCGCGTCGTCCTCTCCACCATGGCCCGCCGCCTCGACCTCGAGCCCGACCGTCCGCAGCCCGAGCGCGCCATGCACCGCAACGTGACGATGATCCCCGCCCGCGGCGCCCGCGTGGTCATCGCTGCCAAGCACTAGCCGCCGCGCCGAGACTTCCCCTCTCATTTGCCGCGGCGTGGGCCAGCCTCGCGGGTTTGCGGGGGTGTGGCCCAGCCTCGCAAGGACGCAGGGAAGCGAGGCGAGGGGAGCGCACCCAAGTGCGTGACCCGAGCCGAACGACCGAGGACGCCGCGAGGCGCCCCCACACCCCCGCAAACGGAGAGGGAGGGATTCGAACCCTCGAGAGAGCTTGCGCCCCCTACTCGCTTAGCAGGCGAGTGCCTTCAGCCACTCGGCCACCTCTCCGGGCAACACGGGCCCGATTCCCGGCCCCGCCGGACGGATTGTAGGTATTGATCGCCGGTCAGGCGGATTCAGGGGCGGCGCGGGGATAGGCTGACGCGGGTGTCCTCGCCGCCCCCGCAGTCTCACGAGCGCTACGAGCGGATCTTCGCCGAGGTCGAGGCGCCGTTCGCGTTCGTCGACCTCGACGCGATGTGGGCCAATGCGGACGCCATGCTCGAGCGGGCGGGACGCAAGCCGATCCGGGTGGCGACGAAGTCGATCCGCTGCCGGGCGCTGATCGAGGAGATCCTCGGGCGCGACGCGCGCTTCAGCGGGCTGATGACCTACACGCTGCCGGAGACGCTGTGGCTGGCCGAACATGGGCTGGAGGACCTGCTGCTCGCCTACCCGACCGCCGACTCCTCGGCGCTGCGGGAGCTGGCGCTGCGCTCGGCCGGCGATCCGGGACGGGCGCCGGTGATCATGGTCGACTGTGTCGAGCACCTGGAGGCGATCGAAGCGGTGCTCGGCGCCGATGCGCCGCCGATCCGCGTCTGCATCGACATCGACGCCGGCTGGTGGGCGCTCGGTGGCCGGATCAAAGTGGGCCCGAAGCGCTCGCCGATCCACACGGTCGAGCAGGCGGTGGAGCTGGCGCGCGAGATCGAACGGCGGCCACAGATCGAACTCGACGCGCTGATGGCCTACGAGGGACAGATCGCCGGGGTCGGCGACGAGCCTCCCGGCCGCCGCTTCCGCGGCGCCGCGATCCGCTTCATGCAGAAGCGCTCGGCGAAGGAGCTGGCCGAGCGGCGCGGGGCGATCGTCGCCGCGATCAGCGAGTTCTGCGAGCTGGAGGTGGTGAACGGCGGCGGCACCGGCAGTCTCGAGACCACCGGCGCCGAGGCGGCGGTGACCGAGGTGACCGCGGGCTCGGGCTTCTACGCCCCCACCCTCTTCGACCACTACAGCCGCTTCACGCCGATCCCGGCGGCCGGCTTCGCGCTGCCGATCGTCCGCCGCCCCGGCCCCGGAGTGGTGACGGCGCTCGGCGGCGGTTACCTCGCCTCCGGCGCGGGCGACGCGGCGCGGTTGCCGACGCCCTGGCTGCCGCCGGGCCTGAAGCTCGACCCCGAGGAGGGCGCGGGCGAGGTGCAGACGCCACTCCTCGGCGACCCCGCCGACGACCTCGACATCGGCGATCGGGTCTACATGCGCCACACCAAGGCGGGCGAGCTGTGCGAGCGCTTCGACGTCCTCCACCTGGTCGAAGGCGAGGAGATCGTCGACGTCGTCCCCACCTACAGAGGCGAGGGCAAGACGTTCCTCTGAGGTTCGAGGCCGGGCGGCCGGGGACGACGGACCCGGGCGTCTCGGAGGCGACCCGGGCAGGCTGAGGCCGCCTCCGAGACGCCCGGGACGGAGCCGTTGCGATTCGGCGACGATCTCGAACGGTCAGAAAATTGCGCGGTTCGAAACTTGCTCTATACGTGAATAAGGAACCACGCTAATTCCTGACCGTTGAGGTTCCCGGCATCTCTGTGACTTCCGCAGCGCGGGTGCATTCCTCGCGAACCTTCGACGAGACCCGCGCCGGATCCGCACCCTCGCCGTCTCCCCGAGACCCGGCCCTCTCGGCGGCGGCCACAGCCTGCCCGGGTCGCCGCCGAGAGGGCCGCGTCCCTTACTCGTCCACCGGCTAGGCGCCGAGGACGCGCTCGGCGTACTCGTTGGAGAAGACGCGACCGGGGTCGAGCTGGTCGCGGGCGCTCTGGAAGTTCTCCCAGCGCGGGAAACGGGGGGCCAGGGTCGCGGCGGTCTGGAAGTGGCGCTTGCCCCAGTGAGGGCGGCCCGCGTAGTCGTCCATGATCGACTCGACCGCCTCGAAGTAAGGCCGCCACTCCATCCCGCGGTACTGATGGACGGCGATGTAGGTGGTGTCGCGTTCATGGGCGGCGCTGATGTGGGCGTCGTCACCCGCCGCCACCCGCACCTCGATCGGGAAGAAGACCGGATAGCGGTTCGACCGCACCCACTCGATCACCCGGCGCAGCGCGGTGATGCCATCGGCACGCGGCACCGCGTACTCCATCTCGGTGAAGCGGACGTTCCGTCGGTTGACGAAGATCCGGTCGCTGCGGTCCTGGTTGTTCGTTCCGGTCGCGACCAGGCCGGCGAACCGCGCCAGCGCCGGGATCGTCCGCGGGATCGCCTTGCCGGTCGCCGCCATCGCCTCCAGCGCCCAGTTCTCCAGCAACACGTCGTTGAGGAAGGCGACGGTGCCGTTCTTCGGCTTCGGCGGCTCCTCGGTCCGGTTGCGTTCCAGCATCAGCGCCCGGTCGGAGTACGGGAAGGTGAAGAGCTCGAAGTGGTCGTTGGTCGCGACGAGCTCGTCGAAACGCGCCAGGACGTCGTCGAGCTTGTGGGCCGAGTCGACCCGCTTCAGGGTGAAGGCGGGGAAGCAACGCAGTGTCACCGCGCTGATCGCCCCCAGCGCGCCGACCCCGACCCGCGCCGCCCGCAGCAGCTCCGGATCGTCCGCGGCGGTCAGGTCGCGGAAGCTGCCGTCGGCAAGCACCAGCTCGACCCCCTCGACCCGCGCCGAGATGTTGGCGAACCCGCCGCCGGTCCCGTGGGTGCCGGTCGAGATCGCCCCGGCCACGGTCTGCGCGTCGATGTCGCCGAGGTTCTCCAGCGCCAGCCCGAGCCGCGCGAGTTCCTCGTTCAGGTCGGCGAGCACGGTGCCGGCGCCCACCCGCACCAGGCCGCTCTCACGATCGGCGTCGAGCACCCCGCGGAGGGCGTCCAGCCGCAGCATCGTCTGGTCGGTCATCGCCGCTTCGGTGAACGAGTGGCCGGATCCCGTCACCGAGACCTTCTCGCCCGCCGCCGCGGCCGCGCCGACGGCCTCGGCGAGCTCCTTGCGCGAACGCGGGGACACGACCCGCGCCGGGCGGCAGCGTTGATCGCCGGCCCAGTTGGACCAGTCGCCGGATTGCGTCAGCGGATCCACGCCCGCAGTATCCCCGTCGCGCCGGCGGCGGGCTAGCCCTCGGCGGCGACCGGCTGCGGCATCAGCGAACGGAAGGCGTAGAGGATCGTCAGCACGAGGATGACGGCGATCGCGATGCTCGGCGCCGCGTCTCCGGTCACCCCCGCGATCGCCGCCCCGGCGACGCCGCCGACCACCTGCGCCGCCGCCCACGCCATGTTGGTGACCCCGACCGCGTAGCCCTGGTGGAGGCCGCTCGCCTCGGCGGCATCGGAGATCAGCGTCATCGCCGGCGCGAAGCAGAAACCTGATCCGAGCGAGCAGAGCAGCAGCGAGCCGATCACCACCGGCAGCGACCCGGCGAGGCCGAAGAGGACCATCGACCCGGCGCAGATCGCCATCCCGAGCACGTACGGCGAGCGCCGGCCGATCCGGTCCGACATCCGGCCCGCGAGCGGCGCCAGTACCGACTCGATCGCGGCGCCGCCGATGAAGCCGACCGCGATCAGCGCGTGGCCGCCACCGAGCGCGTCGACCCGCAGCGGCAGGAGCACGTCGATCGCGCCGAACATCAGCGAGGGCGAGCTGACGAAGATCGCCGCCTCGACCAGGGGGCGGTCGACGAGGCAGGCGAGGACCTCGCGCAGCGGTTGGTTCTCCCGCACCACGGTGTCGGGGAAGCGCGAGGCAGTGTAGGCGAGCGCGAGGGAGACGACGCAGACCGCGGTGAAGACCGGTTCGGTGCCGATCGCGCCGGCGAGCGCGCCGAGCGCCGGGCCCAGCAGCGACCCCGCCACCGCGGTGCCGAGGGCGGTGCCGATCACCTGGCCGCGCTGGTCCTCCGGGTAGCTGTTGATGATCCAGGTCAGCGCGCCGGACCAGATCAGCGCGCCGGCGACGCCCTGGATGAACCGCGCCGTGACCAGCGGCCAGGGCGAGTCGAGGACGCCGAAGAGGAGGCTGGCGAAGCCGAGGCCGCAAAGGCCCCAGATCACCGTCCGACGCGGCCCGAAGCGACTGGCGACGTATCCCCCCGGCAGCGCCGCCGCCAGCGTCCCGGCCGCGTAGGAGGCGGAGAGGATCCCCGCCTGTGCGGTCGACATATGGAGGTCGTCGACGTATTCCGGCAACAGCGGCGCGATGGCCGTGAAGAAGGTGAGGTCGAGGAAGACCATCGCCGAGGCGAGCAGGAGAAGGCGACGCATGGCACCATCCAATCAACCTCCGGAGGGGTGGCAGAGCGGTTGAATGCGGCGGCCTTGAAAGCCGTTGGGCGTCTTACGGCGTCTCGTGGGTTCGAATCCCACCCCCTCCGCTGACGCAGGAAACCGCCCGCGCCGCCCGAACGACCCGGACATGGACCCGTCCGGCATCCGCGCCCCAGGGGGCGAACGCTGGCTGAAACGCGCCGAGCAGGTCTCCGACGCCTTCGGATTGGTCCTCTTGCTGGTGCTGGTGACCTTCGTCCTCACCTCGCTCGTCGGCAACACCGGTTGGGGCGCGGTCCTGATCATGAGCGCGACCGCCGCGACCTCGGTCGTCGCCTTGACCAGCTCCCAGGCGCCGCCGCGCCACGTCCACCTGGCTATCTACCTGAGCGTGGTCAGCCTGCTGCTGGCGATCGTCACCGCGCTCAGCGGCGCGGCCCTATGGCTCAATCTCGCGGCCGTCATCCAGGTCACCCTGTTGGCCCTGGCGATGATCGCGGTGCTGATCCGGGTGGTCACCGCGGCGGAAGTGAGCGCCCGCACGATCCTCGGCGCGATCAGCGTCTACACCGTGCTCGGGCTGCTGTTCAGCTTCGCCTACGAGGCGATCGCGAGGGTCCAGGACAGCCCCTTCTTCGAAGGCGACCCCCACATCCACTACGGCGACTTCCTCTTCTTCAGCTACACGACGCTGACCACCACGGGTTACGGCGACCTCGTACCGGCCGGGCAGCCGGGCGAGATGATCGCCACGTTCGAGATGCTGCTCGGCCAGATCTTCCTGGTCACGCTGGTGGCCGGCCTGGTCGCGGTTTGGCGACCTGGTACGGGGCTCAAACAGCGACGCGAGCGCCGCACCAAAGAGCCGAGCTAGTCGGAGAGCTCGACTTTCTCGATCGTCTTCGCCTCGAGCGGCTTGTCGCGGGCGTCGGTCTCCGAGCCCTCGATCGCGTCGACCACGTCCATCCCCTCGACGATCTCGCCGAAGACGGTGTGCTTGCCATCCAGCCACGGCGCCGCGCCGGTGGTGACGATGAAGAACTGCGAGCCGTTGGTGTTGGGCCCCGCGTTCGCCATCGCGAGGGCGCCACGGACGACCTTGTGGTCGTTGAACTCGTCCTCGAAGGTGTAGCCGGGGCCGCCGGTACCGGTGCCTTCGGGACAGCCGCCCTGGACCATGAAGTCAGGGATCACCCGGTGGAAGATCAGCCCGTCGTAGAACCCTTCGCCCGCGAGTTTGCGGAAGTTCTCGACGGTTTTCGGCGCGTCGTCATCGAAGAACTCGACGGTGATCGGCCCGACATTGGTCTGCAGCGTGGCTTTCGACATGGCTCGGAGCCTAAAGGATTGATCTTGGCTGCCTCAGCCACTGCTGACGGTGATGGTCACGGGGGAAGACGAGCCGCGCGCGAAGGGCCAGCCGCCCTCGGCGGGGGCGGTCGCCCGCAGTCGGATCCGGGCCACGCCGGTCACGTAGCGGAAGCGATAGCTCGTCTCGAAACGCCCCTTGGCATCGGTGCGGACGACGAGCGCCGGGCGCCAGCGGCCGGTGGCCCGCTCGAGGTACTGGATCGCGACGAGCTTGCCGTGGCCGGAGACGTGGGCCGGGCCGAGGTGGACGCGCCCGCTCAGGCGTATCGATTCGCCGGTGTGGAGTTCGGTCGGGTCCGCCACGAGGCTGATCGCGGCCCGGACGCGCAGCGCCAGCGAGCGGCGGGCGGGCGCGAAGCCGCCGCCCCCACGGAAGGCGACACTGAGGCGGCGCGAGGTTCCCGGCGGGAGCCGCACCTCGAACCGCCCGCCCCGATCGGTGGCGACCCGACGGCGTTCCGGCGCGCGGCCGATCCCCGCCGCCTCCCGCGCGACGACCGCGATCGGTCGGTCCTCGATCCCGTCGCCGTGCGCGTCGGTCAACCGACCGCGCAGCTCGACCACGGTCCCGTAATCGACCGTCGATGCCCTACCCGAGCCTCCGGCCCCGCGACCGCCTGCCACCAGGTGGACGGTGAGGTGGGTAGAGCGTCCGCCGCCGGTGGACGCCCCCTTCCCGCCACGATGTGGATCGGCGATCCCGCGGCGCACCTCGGCGGCGCTGCCCGAGACCCGGAGTTGGGTCGAGCCGGTGTTCCCCGCCGCGTCCGCCGCCGAAGCACGAAGGAAGTAGGTGCCGGGACTCAGGTCGGGCAGGCGTGCGGTCAAGGTCGCCGCCCCGGGGCCCTCGCGATCGAGGTCGGTCGCCAGGTCGGTCCACGCCTGGGTGTCGGCGCGGCGCACCGAGATCGTCCCCGCGGCGGGGCCCGAGTAGCGGTCGCTCACGGTCGCCGCCACCCTTCCTTCGGCGGCGGCGACGAAGGCGGTTGCCGGGGGCGTGTTGTCGACCTCGATCGCGACGTCAGGGGCGCAGGCTTGATTGCCGGCGAAGTCGGTCGCGCAGCCGCGCAGGGTGTGATCCCCATCGGCGAGCCGGGTCGTGTCGACATCGACCGAGCGGTTCGCCGACGACGGGCAGGGCTGCATCTTGACTCCCCGCGGCTCGCCTTCGATCGTCTGCACCGCGCAGGCCGGCAGCAGGGTGAGGACCGTCGCGCCGTCGATCGCCACCGCCCCGCCGACGAGACCGGCGCCGACGTCCGTGCCGGCGAGTTCGAGCGCCGCCGTCCCGCGATGCCAGCCCCCGGCCAGGAGCGCCCCGCCGAGCCGGGCCTGAGGTTGTTGTCCGTCTTCGAGGGTGAAGGTCAGCCCGCTCAGGCTCATGGTCGAGGCCACCGAGCGGGTGCAGCCGACGACGGGACCACCGACGAGGCACTGGAGCCAGGCTTCGAACGCCCAGGCCGCACCGGCGATCGGCAGGTCGACCGTGGCCGGGGCGAGGCCCGCGAAGGACGAGGCGAGGATGTGGAACTGACTTCCGACATCGACTCCGACCCCCTGCCAGTTCCCGGGCTGCGGGTTTCCCGACCAGCTGAGGCGGGCGGCCCGGAAGGTCGTCCCCGCTGGGGCGATCCAGCGTGCGCGGGCCAGGCCGAGGGCGCCGTCGGCCGCGATGGCCCCTTCGAAACGCATCCCCGCCGGCCCCGATCCGGGCGGCGGCGAGCAAGCGGCGGGGTTGACGGAGAAGGCGGTGCCTTCGGTGGCCGGGTAGGTCGGATCGAGTTCGGCGCCGATCCCCCAGCCGCACTGGGCGATCCGGTAGGCCCCGCCGCGCGCCTCGCTCGTCACCGCCAAGGCCAGCAGCACCGCCAGCCCGATCGCCATCGCCACGATCCGCCCCAGCCCGCCCCGCGTGCCAGACATGCGCTCCTCCTCCGTCGTCGAGTACGGACGACCAAGGGCCCGACACGCCCGAACTCTCCCCCTCCCGGCAGCCGGAACGCGCCCTTTGCGAGAATGAGGGGCGATGAGTCTTCCCACGCATGACCAGGTGAACGAGGCGCTGCGAGGCGTCATCGATCCAGAGCTGCGCCGCTCGATCGTCGAGCTCGGCATGGTGCGCTCGATCGACATCCAGCCCAGTGGACGAATCGAGGTGGTGGTCTCGCTGACGACCGCCGGCTGCCCGATCCGCTCCCACTTCGAAGGGGCCGTCGCCCAGCGCGTCGGCGAGCTCGAAGGTGTGACCGAGGTCGCGGTCGGCTTCGACGTCCTCTCCGACGAGGAGAAAGGCACCCTCCAGCAGACGCTGGGGCGCGGCAAGCTGCCGCAGGGCGCGCTCGCCAAGGTCAAAAACGTGATCTGCGTGTCCTCCGGCAAGGGCGGCGTCGGCAAGTCGACGCTGACCGCCAACCTGGCCGCGGCGCTGACCGCCGAAGGCCACCCGGCGGGCGCCCTCGACTGCGACGTCTACGGCTACTCGATCCCCCGCATGCTCGGCGTCAACGCCAAGCCGGAGGTGAACGGGGAGCGCAAGATCCTGCCGCTCGAATCGGCCGGCGGGGTCAAGGTGATGTCGATCGGCTTCTTCGTCGAGGAGAATGCGGCCGTGGTCTGGCGCGGCCCGATGCTCCACAAGGCGATCCAGCAGTTCCTCGAGGACGTCGCCTGGGATGAGCTGGAGTACCTGCTGCTCGACCTGCCCCCGGGGACCGGCGACGTCTCGATGACGCTCGCCCAGCTGCTGCCGCAGGCGAAGTTCATCGTCGTCACCACGCCGCAGCCGGCCGCCCAGTCGGTCGCCCATCGCGGTGCCGAGATGGCGAAGAAATTCGACCTCGAGATCCTCGGCGTGATCGAGAACATGTCCGGCTTCACCACGCCCGACGGGGAGCGCTTCACGATCTTCGGTGAGGGCGGCGGCCAGCTGCTGGCCGACGAGCTCGACGTGCCGATGATCGCCAAGGTGCCGCTCTCGGAGACGCTCCGCGAGCACTCCGACGAGGGCACGCCGCTGGTCACCTCGGAGCCCGACTCTCCCGCCGCACAGGCGATCCGCCAGGCGGCGCGCGGGATCATCGCGATGACCCCGCAGGAGCTGCCGGTGCTGCAGGCGACCCCGGCGATGGCCGAGATGCCCGCGATCGGCGGCACGCCGCTGCCGGTGGTCCAGGTCGGCCCGAGCGCCTGAGCGCGACCAGCACCCGCTTTCGCCGAAGTTTCCATAAATGCGCGCGACCGCGACCGCAACTATGCTGTCGCCCGCGCGTTAGCGCTTACAAATAAATGCCTAATCCCGGCCTAAGAAAGGCCGGGAGCGGGGGAACCAAGTTCCTGGGGCGAACCCACCGTCATCGGTGGGAGCGCAGTGCTCCTTCAGCGCCAGCCCGACAGCTAACCCCGCCGGCACCCGAAGGAGGTAGTGAATGCCGTTTGCCCCCGGGGTGGCCGAATCCGCCGCCCGCCGCAGTCCCACAGCAGCGCTTCTACTTGCCGCCGCGCTCGCGGTCGTCGCGACTTTCCTCGTCGCCGCCCCGACGGCCACGGCGAAGAAGGCTCTCCCTGGCGGAGTCAGCGCCCGTTCCGGGCTCGAAGCCGAAATCCCTGAATCGACCGAAGCGACGGAAGCCGAAACCGGCGAAGCCGAACTCGAAACCGGCGCCGTCGGCAAGGCTCGCCTGATCGGCACGCGGGCGATCGCGCCCGCCAACGCCCCGCTCGCCGTCAAGCGGGTGATCGCCGCGGCGAACCACATCCGCACCCTGCCCTACATCTGGGGCGGCGGGCACGGTCGCTGGCAGGATTCCGGCTACGACTGCTCGGGCGCCGTCTCCTACGCGCTGCATGGGGGCCGCCTGCTCACCAGTCCGCTCACCTCGGGGTCGTTCGAAAGGTTCGGCGAAGCCGGGGCCGGTCGCTGGATCACGATCTACGCCAACGCCTCGCACGCCTACATGGTCGTCGCCGGGCTGAGGTTCGACACGGCCGGGGACACGAGCGGGACCGGGCCCCGCTGGCACCCGACCGTCACCGCCGCCGCGGGCGGCAGCTACGTCGCCCGCCACCCGGTCGGTTACTAGCCGGACGAGACGAACGAGAAAGGGCCGCTTGCGGGCGGCCCTTTCTTGCGGACTAACGAGCGGCGTGGGACGCGGCAGACCTACAGGCCTTACGAGGCCTTCTTGAAGTAGTTCGCGTTGATCTCCGCGTATTTCGCCCACTCGGCCGGGAGCTGGTCCTCGGCGAAGCACGCGTCCACCGGGCAGGCCTCGACGCAGGCGTCGCAGTCGATGCACTCGTCCGGGTCGATGAACAGCTGCTCGACCGCGTCGTAGTCGGCCTCGTCAGGCGTCGGGTGGATGCAGTCGACGGGGCAAACCTCGACGCACGAGTTGTCCTTCTGGCCGATGCAAGGCTCGGCGATCACGTAGCTCATACGGGAAGTCTCCTAGAGGTGGTTGTCGGTGTTGCCCGACAGGCGCCGGGCGGCCCCTGCGAAGAGCGACCAAGCATTTTAGAGATATGGGACGGCGGGAGGCCCCCTAGTCTTGGGGGCGGCTATGGCGGGCAAGCGACAGGCGGAGGTCCCATGCTGCTCCTGACGGGAGCCACGGGAAGCATCGGCTCACGGCTGCTGCCGCTCCTCGTCGAGCGGGGCGAGGACGTGCGCTGCCTGGTCCGCGACCCGCGCAAGCTCGGGGCGCGGCGGGTCGACGTGCAGATCGCCCTCGGCGATCTCGGCGACCTGGCCGACCCCCACACCCTGCGCCAATCCCTGCGCGGCGTCGACACCGTCGTCCACCTAGCGGCGACGATCCGCGACCAGCCGCCGCGGCGGATCGAGGAGCTGAACGGCCTCGCCACCGTGCGCCTGCTGCAGGCGGCCGAGCGGGCCGGGGTGCGCCGCTTCGTCTTCTTCAGCGCCCTCGACGCCGGCGCCGCCCAGCGCACCCGTTTCTTCCGTGCCAAGTGGGTGGCGGAGCGTGCGGTCGAGACCTCGCCGCTGGAGACCTGCGTCTTCGCCCCCTCGATCGTCTACGACCACAGCGATCCCTGGATCACCCTGCTGCGTCGCTTCTCCTTCCTGCCGGTGCTGCCGGTCTCCGGCGAGGGCCGCGCCGCCTTCCAGCCGATCTGGGCGCAGGACGTCGCCGCGTGCGTCGTCGCGGCGCTGGGGGGCGAGCGGCTGCACCCCCGCTACGAGCTCGCCGGCCCGGAGACGCTCACCTATGACGAGATGTCGGACCTGGTCAGCCGCATCGCCGGGCGGCCGCGCGACCTCGTCCACGTGCCGCTGCCATTGATCAAGGCGAGTCTCGAGGCGCTCCGCATCGTCTTCGGCGAGGCGGTGTTTGCAACTTGGGAGGAGGCCGAGTTGATGGAGGTTGCGATGACCAGTGAGCGGGGTACCGCCGACGCGCAGGCCCTGGGGGTCGAGCCGCGAAGGATGAGTGATGTTCTCTCCTCCTCGTAGACGCTCCGCCTGCCTCGCCGCCCTCCTCTCGACCGTCGTCCTCCTCGTCGCCGCTCCCGGCGCCGCGGCGCTGTCGTTGGTGCCGCCGAAGCCGGACGTCCTGCTCGGTGTCTCCGACCGGGGCGCGACCGAAGGCTTCAACCGTTTCGTCGAACTCACCGGCAAGCACCCGGCCCTGATCGAGACGTTCCTCGGCTGGGGCAACAGCGTCAACAAGGCGTACGAACGCTGGCGCGAAACCCAGACCCGGCCGATCGTCGCGATCGCCACCACGAATGCGCAGACCCTGGAAGAGATCATCACCCCGGAGCAGATCGCGCTCGGCGCGGGTGACGACTATCTCCTGCAACTCAACTACTTCTTTGCCATCCACCAGCTGCCCGCCTACATCCGACCGCTGGGCGAGCCGAACCGCTGCCTCAACGCCTGGGCCGGAGTCGAATGCGACGGCACGCTCAAAACCGGCGAACACAGCTCCTTCTGGTACAAGGAGGCCTTCCGGCGGATCGTCGCGATCGTGCGCGGCGGTCAGACCCTGGAAGGGATCAACGCCACCCTCGCCGAACTCGGCCTGCCGCCGCTGAACAGGAGCAAGGGAGAAGCGCCGACCGCGCTCCCGCTCGCCCCGGTGAGCATCATCTGGAGCCCGCTCCCAGCCGGGTCGCCGCGGGTCAAAGGCAACTTCCCTGGCAACTACTGGCCGGGCAGCAGATGGGTCGACTGGGTCGGCACCGACTTCTACGCCAAGTATCCGGTCTGGGACGACCTCGAGCGCTTCTACGAAGGTGCCCAGTGGAAACGCAAGCCGGTGGCGATCACCGAGTGGGCGATGCAGGAAAACGACGAACCGCAGTTCGTCAAGCAGCTGATCAGTTGGGTCGTCACCCACAAGCGGGTGCAGATGCTCACCTACTACCAGGGCTTCGGCCCCGGCAACACCTACGAACTGGGCCTCTACCCGCGCAGCACGAACATGCTGCGCAAGAAGATCCGCCGCGCCACCTTCCTCTCCTACGCCGAATACAACGCCGGCCTCCTCCCCCCACTGCCACCCAAGGAAAAGAAGCCCTAGCCGCCCTTGGTGTTGATGGGCCGAAAACTTGCCTATATGGCAAGTTTTCGGCCCATCAACGCAATCCCTGGGCGAGGAGTCCTTGGACGGTGAGGGCGAGGCGGCGGGGTTCTCGTTCGACCTCCTCCCAGGTGCAAGATGAGACGCGCCAGCCGGCCAGTTCGAGTTGCTGTCGTCGTTTGCGATCGGCGAGGAAGGCGCTGTCGGTGTCGTGGAATCGGCGACTGTCAGCTTCGATGATCAGGTTGCTGTCGCGCCAGAGAAAGTCGGCCTGGTAGCGCCTGCCGTCCGCGGCGGGCAGCCACACATTCACCTCGGGTTCCGCAACCGCCCTGGTCGCGCACAGCTCGAGGAAGAGACGCTCCAACTCGCTTCGA
Organism: Solirubrobacterales bacterium; assembly: GCA_035572835.1. Taxonomy (GTDB): domain Bacteria; phylum Actinomycetota; class Thermoleophilia; order Solirubrobacterales; family 70-9; genus VAYN01. The sequence continues at coordinate 1,985 of DATNAG010000002.1, read as the reverse complement.
GTCCTCTCGGTCTGCGGATGAATCGTGTCGAGGATGAGGCGGAGACGCGCGACCCCGCGGCGGCGACGACTCCTCTTCAGCAACGCCCCCAGCCTCGGCTTGTCGAGAATCCGAAGGACTTCGGCCTGCGCCACGGCCTTCCGCACCCTCCACTCCGGTTCGACGCCGGCGAAGTCGAGCAGGGTCCGAGCGACGCTGGTGCACGGGATGCCGTGGAGGACAGTCTTGTCGATCGGCTGAACCGACCCATCCCGATGCGCAGCGACCCCCTCGGGGCTGCGCCCACGACGGTTCGGCGCCGTCACATCGATCGGCTCCTCCCACGTATCGACCAGTCCCCAGAGATACGCCGCCGAGCGATGCGAGAGGACCGCATCCGGCCCGCAGGCCAGGACCGCCGCCATGAACCTCCCGCGCTCCGTCATCACCCCCGGCGTCAGCGAGTAGACGCGCTGATGAATCCGGTGAAGGCGTCCGCTTCTCTCGCGCTGTTGGACCGTTCGCCGTGAAAAGCCGAGTCGTTCGAGCTGCTCCAGCGCCACCACCCCGTTCTGCCTCGCGGCGAGAAGGCCGACCTCCGCCTCGACCCCATGTTGATGGGCCGAAAAGCGCTCTATATCAGCGCTTTTCGGCCCATCAACATCATTCCCCTGGCGCGGTTGGGACATGGGGGGAGGGTGGCGCTTGGGGGCGCGCTTGTGGTGCGCAGGAAGTGGCGGGGGGCGGGCGTCTCTCGCACGGGTTTGCGCACAAAAAAAAGGGCCCGGCGCTAGCCGGGCCCTTTGAAAATCCCTCGAGGGGATTTCCTACATCATGCCGCCCATGTCGGGCATGCCGCCCGGCATACCGCCGCCGCCGTTCTCCTCCGGGGCCTCGGCGATGATCGCCTCGGTCACGAGGATGTTCTTGGCGATCGACGCGGCGTTCTCGAGCGCCGACCGGGTCACCTTGGTCGGGTCGATGACGCCGGCCTTGATCAGGTCGCCGTACTCACCGTTCGCCGCGTTCAGGCCTTCGCCGTCCTTCAGCTCCCGCACCTTGTTGACGACGACCGAGCCCTCCTCGCCGGAGTTCTCGGCGATCTGACGGACCGGCTCCTCGAGCGAGCGGTAGATGATCCGCGCGCCCGTCCTCTCGTCCGGGTCGTCGAGAGCGTCGGGGTCGAGACCGTCCTGGGCGTTCAGCAGCGCGACGCCACCGCCCGGCACGACACCCTCCTCGAGCGCGGCGCGGGTCGCCTGCAGCGCGTCCTCGACGCGGTGCTTTTTCTCCTTCATCTCGGTCTCCGTGGCGGCGCCGACCTTGACCACCGCAACGCCCCCGGCGAGCTTCGCCAGACGCTCCTGGAGTTTTTCCCGATCGAAGTCGGAGTCGGTGTTCTCGATCTCCTGTTTGATCTGCTTGATCCGGCCTTTGATGTCGTCGCCCTCGCCGGCACCGTCGATGATCGTGGTGTTGTCTTTGGCGACGACGATGCGACGGGCCTGGCCGAGCTGAGCCAGCTGGGTGTTCTCCAGTTTGAGGCCCATCTCCTCGGTGATGACCTCACCGCCGGTGAGGATCGCGATGTCCTCGAGCATCCGCTTGCGACGGTCGCCGAAGCCCGGGGCTTTGACGGCCACACCGGTGAAGGTGCCGCGGAGCTTGTTCACGACCAGGGTCGCGAGGCACTCGCCCTCGACGTCCTCGGCGACGATCAGGAGCGGTTTACCCCCCTGCATCACCTGCTCGAGCACCGGCAGGATGTCCCGCACGGAGCCGATTTTCTGGTTCGCGATGAGCACGTAGGGGTTCTCCAGCACCGCCTCCATGCGGTCCTGGTCGGTGACCATGTAAGGCGAGATATAGCCTTTGTCGAACTGCATCCCCTCGGTGAACTCGAGCTCCATCCCGAAGGTCTGGCCCTCCTCGACGTTCACCACGCCGTCTTTGCCGACTTTCTCGATCGCGTCGGCGATCACGTTGCCGATGTCGTCGTCACCGGC
>DATNAG010000001.1:0-4856 GCA_035572835.1 Solirubrobacterales bacterium | reverse complement strand
GACGCGGCGGCGGCGATCAGACAGGCGACGATCGCGAAGCCGAAGGCGGTGTCGAGGCCGTTGCTGAACGGGCCCGAGATCAGGCTCGGGAAGAAGCTGTGCCCGGTCAGCACCGCCTGGGCGTGCTGCGGCAGTTCGTGCAGGGTCCCCGCGCCCAGCAGGTGTTCGATCGGGTTTTCGCCGAGGAAGGCGGCGAAGAGGACCGAGATCGGCGGCGTCTGCCCTACTTCGTGGGCTTTCGCGGCGGAGACGCCGTGCGCTTCGAGGCCGCTCGCCAGCGTGTGCGGCAGGCTCGACGAGAGGCCGACGATCAGGAGCGTGAAGAAGATCCCTAGCGAGATCACCTGGGCCGAGTTCTGGAAGGTCTGGTTCATCCCGCCGCCGGCGCCGCGGTCGCCCGCCGGCAGGCTGTTCATCACCGCCGCCCGGTTGGGCGAGGCGAACATCCCCATCGCGATCCCGTTGAAGGCGAGGATCGCGGCGAAGACCGGATAGGAGAAGTCGACCGGCAGGAAGGTGAGGGCGGCGAAGCTGGCCGCCGCGGCGACCATTCCGCCGGTGGCGAATCCGCGCGCCCCGAAGCGGTCGGAGAGGTATCCGGAGGTGGGTCCCGCGATCAGCATCCCGATCGTCAGCGGCAGCATGTAGATCCCGGCCAGCAGCGGCGCTTCGGTGTAGTCGTAGCCGTGCAGCGGCAGCCAGATCCCCTGCAGCCAGATGATCAGCATGAACATCAGCCCGCCGCGGGCGACGGCGGCGAGGAAGGTCGAGAGCGTGCCGAAGGTGAAGGCGCGGATGCGGAAGAGAGGCAGCCGGAACATCGGATCCTTGGCCCGCCTCTCGACGATCACGAAGGCGATCAGCGAGATGGCGGCGCCGGCCAGCAGCAGCAGGCAGCGGGGGCTCCCCCACCCGGTCGGCGAGCCGCCGTAGGGGCGGATGCCGTAGGTGACCGCGACCATCGCCAGGATCAGGCCGAGGGCGAAGGTGACGTTGCCGAGCCAATCGATCGAGCCGCGGCGAGGGGTCGAGAGCTCTTTCAGCTTCACGTAGGCCCAGACGGTCCCGAAGAGGCCGACCGGGACCGAGATCAGGAAGACCAGCCGCCAGTCGATCGGCGCCAGGAGGCCCCCGAGGATGAGGCCGACGAACATCCCGCTGACGCCGACGATGTTGTTGATGCCCAGCGCCATGCCGCGCTGGTTGGCGGGGAAGGCGTCGGTCAGGATCGCCGCCGAGTTGGCGAGGAGACAGGCTCCGCCCACCCCTTGGACGAGCCGAAAGCCGACCAGGAAGAGCGCGCCGTCGGTGCCGGTCATCCAGTCGATCGCCAGCATCAGCGAGGCGAAGGTGTAGATGACGAAGCCGAGGTTGTAGATCCTCACCCGCCCGTACATGTCGCCCAGTCGGCCGAGGCTGACGATCAGGACGCTGGTCACCACCAGATAGCCGAGGATCATCCACAGCAGGTAGAAGCTGTTCGAGGGCAGCAGCGGGTCGAGGTGGATGCCGCGGAAGATGTCCGGCATCGCGATCAGCGTGATCGAGGCATCCAAGGTCGCCAGCAGGATCGCCAGGGTCGTGTTCGAGAGGGCGACCCACTTGTACTTGTCGTCGTGGGACGCTCCCACGCCGTTGACGGTCGCCGCCGAGGCCATGTTCACATAATACACAGGTAGCCTGTACAGTTCACCTGCCTAATTGCGCTACCCTTGGCCCGTGCCCGCGCCGACCGACACCGCGCCGCTTGCCGCCGATCTACGGGTCGCGGTGGGCCAGCTGATCCGGCGGCTGCGCTCCGAGAACCTCTTCCCGCTGACCCAGACCTGGGTGCTCGGGCGGCTGGATCGCGAGGGCGCGGCGAGCGTCTCCGAGCTGGCCCAGGCGCTGCGCGTGCGACCGCAGTCGATGGCGCAGACGATCGGCGACCTCGAGGCCGAGGGCATGGTCCGGCGCAGCCCCGACCCGGACGATCGCCGCCGTGCCCTGGTCAGCCTCACCCCCGCCGGGCGGGCGCGGATCGAAGAGGACCGCGCCGTGCGCGAGGGCTGGCTGGTGAAGGCCCTGGACGAGCTCGCCGAGGAAGACCGCGAGACGATCCGGCGCGCGGTCGCGATCCTCGCCCGCCTGGCCGACGCCGACGTCTAGCGGCCGGTAGAGCCGAAGCCGCCGTCGCCGCGCGCCGAGTCGCTGAGCGCGGTCGCCTCGACCGGCTCGGGGGTGGCCACCGGGGTGATGACCAACTGGCCGATCCGGGCGCCCGCCTCGATTCGCACGGTCTCCGCCGGATCGGTGTTGAGCAGCAGTACGCGCACTTCCCCGCGGTATCCGGCGTCGATCAGCCCGGGGCTGTTGACCAGGGCGATCCCATGCTCGCGGGCGAGGCCCGAGCGCGGCAGGACCAGCCCGGCGTGGCCCGCGGGGATCTCGACCGCGATCCCGGTCCCGACGCTCCAGCGCTCGCCGGGCCCGAGGTGGGCCGGCTCGATCGAGTAGAGGTCGAGCCCGGCGTCGCCGGGGTGCCCCCGGGTCGGGATCACCGCGTTGTCCTTCAATTTCAGGATTGGCAGCTCCATCGCGCGCAGCCTAGACAACCGGACGGCGAGCGGGGCTCAGGCGATGGCGAGGTCTGTGAAGCGGTGCAGCTCCGCCGACGGCACGCGGGCGTGGACCAGCACGCCGTCGGGGCGGTCGGTCCGCTCCAGCTCCCCCGCCACTTCATGCAGCTCGTGCAGCCGGCCGCCCTGGTTGTAGGGGAACAGCAGCTCGATCTCGGTCAACGTCTCGGCGAAGGCGGCCTCGATCCGCTCGCGCAGCTCTTCGAGCCCCTCGCCCGCGAGCGCCGACACCAGCACGGCGTCCGGATGGGCCAGCTCGACCTCGTGGCGCTCGTCCTCGCTCAGGAGGTCGGCCTTGTTGAGGACGAGGAGGCGCGGCTTCTCCCCCGCCCCGATCTCCTCCAGGACCTCGTCGACGGCGTGCATGTCGACGATCCGGCGCTCTTCGGTCTCGGAGGCGTCGACGACATGGACGATCAGGTCGGCCAGGGTCGTCTCCTCGAGCGTCGCCTTGAACGCCTCGACCAGCTGGTGGGGCAGCTTCTCGATGAACCCGACGGTGTCGGTCAGCAGGTAGTCGCGGCCGGAGAGCTCGAAGTTCCGCGTGGTCGGGTCGAGCGTCTCGAAGAGGCGGTTGGCGACGCCGACCTCGGCCCCGGTCAGGACGTTGAGCAGGGTCGACTTGCCGGCGTTGGTGTAGCCGGCGAGGGCGACCCGCGGGACCGAGGAGCGTTCACGCTCGGCGCGCATCACGTCGCGGTTCCGTTCGGTCTGTCGGAGGCGCCGGCGCAGCGCCGCGATCCGGTCGCGGGCGAGCCGGCGGTCGGTCTCGATCTGGCTCTCGCCCGGGCCCCTGGTGCCGATGCCGCCGTCGATCCGGCCGGCGCCGAGGCGCTCGAGGTGGGTCCAGAGCCCGCGCATGCGGGCCATGTTGTATTCGAGCTGGGCCAGCTCGACCTGCAGCTTGCCCTCGGCCGAGTGGGCGTGGTCGGCGAAGATGTCGAGGATCACGGCGGTGCGGTCGATCACCGGCACGCCGAGGGCTTTCTCCAGGTTGCGCTCCTGGCGGGGCAGCAGTTCGTCGTCGCAGGCGACCAGATTGGCGCCGTCGGCGGCGATCTGAGCTTTCAGCTCCTCCAGCCGACCGCGGCCGAAGTAGCGGTCGGGGTCCGGCTTCGGGCGCTGCTGGGTGGCGACGCCCGCGGTGGCGACACCGGCGGTGCGCAGCAGCTCCTTCAGCTCCGCGAGCTCCCCCGCGCCCTCTTTGCGGCCGTCGACGATCCCGATCGCCAGCGCCCGCTGCCGCGCACGCCTGTTGACGACCCCCGCTCCGTTCCCGTTCTGTGCCGCGTACCGCGTCTCGGTCACGCGGCCGGTTCTCGATTCACTCACTCTCCCGATTGTACGGCGCCGCCCCGGCCGGTTAGGGTTGGTCTCGTGAAGGTCTTCGTCACGGGAGGGACGGGTTTCATCGGCGGTGCCGTGGTGCGGCAGTTGCGCGCCCGCGGTGACGATGTCGTGGCCCTCGTCCGCACGCCCGCAAAAGCGGCCCAGCTGGAGCAGCTCGGCTGCACCCTGGTCAGCGGCGACCTGAACGACGAACGGGCGATCCGCGCCGGGATGGAGGGCTGCGACGCGGTGATCCACGCGGCGGCCGTATACGAGGTCGGGATCCCGGCGTCGGAGCGCCAGTCGATGCGCGAAGCGAACGTCGGCGGCACCGAACGGGTACTGGGCGCGGCACTCGAGGCGCAGATCGCCAAGGTCGTCTACGTCTCCACCGTCGGCATCTTCGGCAACACCAACGGCCAGATCGTCGACGAGAGCTACGAACACCAGGGCGAGTTCCTCTCCGAGTACGAGAAGACGAAGTGGGAAGCCCACCAGGTCGCCAAGCGGCTGATCGGCGAGGGTCTGCCCTGCGTGATCGTCCAGCCGGGCGGCGTCTACGGGCCCGGGGACACCTCCTCGATCGGGGTGATGCTGAACCAGTTCCTGGACGGGAAGATGCCGCTGATCCCCTTCCCCGAGCTGGGCATGTGCCTGACCCACGTCGAGGACATCGCCGGCGGCATCATCCTGGCGCTCGACAAAGGCGTCGCGGGTGAGACCTACATCATCAGCGGGCCGGTGACCACGGTGCGCGAGGCGATCGGCGTGGTCGCCGCGGAGACCGGCAAGAAGGCGCCCAAGCACGCCCTGCCGACCGGCGTGATGAAGGCGCTGACGCCGATCGGGCCGCTGGTCGGGAAGCTGATGGGACAGCCGCCGAACCTGCGCGAGCTGATCACCTCCGCC